>JBDUEJ010000034.1:0-60441 GCA_040002475.1 bacterium
CGCCGGCATTCACCGCATTGAATGGGGACTCGTCGCTCCAATGCTCGGTGGCGGTGGCGGTGGCGGAGGAGGTGGCGGTGGTGGACAGGCGGCCGCCCCTGAAAACGGATGCGCCGGCGGCGGCGGTGGTCGAGGCGGCGGTGGCGGAGGTGGCGGTGGCGGTGGCGCTGGCGCTGGCGTCCAACCGGGCGCGTACATGGTCAAGCTCACCGTCAACGGGCAGTCGTACACCAAGCCGGTCGAGGTCCTCGAAGACAAGTGGTTCAAGGCGCGCTGAGTCACCCAAAGGAGCGCCGGCGACGAAGGACCTCAAGGCTTGACCGGCGCCGATCACCGTTGATCGGCGCCGGTCGCACATGCAGGCGCCCGATTAACTTGCTTTGTCCCTGCCCACCCACATCGCATGGCATCACCGCACGACAAGAAACGCGACGCCGAGATCAAAGCTCGCCAGAACGCGGCCGGCCGCTTCGGCTTCGTCCTCGGCTGCGTCGCCGCCGTTGCGGCGATCGCACTCAACCTCTGGCGTGCGCCGGAGCCGTGGTCACTCGCCTCGGTCGCGCTGGCAGTGTTGATGGCCGCGCTCAACATCCCGCTCGGGATCGCCCTCGGTCTCCTTGGCGAAAAGGCGACCCGACCGCCGGACCTCGGCAGGCGCCGGTAGCGCAACGACCAACAGTCGCGCGAGTCTCAGTCGCGAAACACCAGACTCAAACAAGTCACCCCGCCCTCGGCTTTCGCGAACTCTGATACGAACACACCCACCGTCGCATATCCTGCGGCCTGCATCAGCGCTCCCGTCTGGGGAAACGCGTTGGAATAGACGATCGCGTCGCCGGCGACCAAGACATCACCCGCCCACGGCTCGTCACGCGGAACCTGAAGGAGCCTCGACGCTGGCAGCGGAGACGCGTCGATCCAATCGGCGTTGACCAGAAAGCGTCCATCAGGAAGGCTGCTGCACGCGGTCTTCAAATGCAGGCAACTCCGTACCGGTACGGCTGTCACGGTGTATCCGTACGAACGCAGCAACTCTCGGAGCGCATCGATACCAGCGGCATTCGTTCGTGGCGACGCGCCGACATACAACGACCGTCCCGCGCGAACCACGTCGCCGCCGTCGATCGTCGCGGGTAACGACACGCGCTCGATCTCACGAAATCGGCGAAGCACCGGCTCGATGCCACGCGGCTCGTTCCGGCGCGACGCGGCGCCGGGCGACATCATCACGGCCACTTCGTCGAGCACGATCGCCGTGTCTTCGATGAACACGCAGTCGGCCATCGATCGATTGACGTCGAGCGTCACAACCTCGGCGCCGCATTGCCGAAGCGTCTCCTCGTACGACGCGTGCTGCGCGAGGGCGAGCTCGTAGTCGATCCACTGGTCGCCAACGAACTTTCGCTCGTACTGCTGCATATTTGGAGACGGCACATGCGTGAGCGCCGTCAACCGCTTTGCCGGTTCCCTTGCCGATTCGCTCACGGAGTTGACGGCCGCGCAGCCAACTGCTCGCGAAGAAATTCCTTTCCGCTGTCCGATCCCATGAACAGGTTCTCCGGGAACCTCCGGTATGTCAACATCTCGTCATAGATGCTGGCGTTCTGATAACTGTTCAAGCCGAGGCCGGCGAGATATTGCAGCCGCAGGTTGGAATCGCGATTGATCTCGGCGCCCACGAGCCAAGGCGCCAAGTCACGTGCTTGGCCGCCATACGTTCCGAGGAGCGACAGCGCCGTCGAGAACCCGACTTCTTGCAGCGACCGCGCCACGCGCGCGTTTTCCGGAGCCGACATGCGCGCCTGCATGGAGTCCACGTTGATGACTTGCGGCGTCGCGTGCCCGGCAAGAACAATGTCGTAGCCGCGTCCCTGGATGTCGTTGCTCCAGACCGTTCCGTCGGGGAACACGTTGAAGAACGTCGCGACCTCGCTGCGGACCACATCCGTCGAGCTCTCATACAGCGGCACCCACTGTGTCACCACGCCGCCGGGGTTCAGGTGTTGCTTGACGAGCTCGAAATACTCCTTGGTGTACAGCGTGGCCGCGCCCTTGACCCATGGATGAATCGGATCCGACGTGATGACGTCGAACGTCTCCTTCGTCGTCAGAATGAAATGACGCGCGTCGTCGTACACGATTTGCACGCGCGGATCGTTGGCGACGTTGTAGTTCTCCTTCGTGAAATACGTCGACACGACCTTCGGGATCAACGGCTCGATCTCACAGATCACGATGCGCTTGATGCCGGGGTGGAGGACGAACGAGCCCGCGGTCACGCCGGCGCCGAACCCAACGATCAAGACCGATTTCGGATCGTGGTCGAGGAGCGCCGACATATGACCGAGCATTCGTTGAAGCCGCATGTCTTGCGGCAGACTCGACGCCTCGACCTTTCCCGCGACGTGAAAGTTCCGCGCGCCGCTCGCTTCCTCCGAAACAGCGATCGATGAATTCATCCCCTCGCCCACATACAGATACTTGGGCTGGGTCGAGTACGTCGGCAGAAACCGGCCGTACGCGATGAGTCCATCCGGCACCTTCGGCACCTTCGCCAACAGCACGACGGCGATGATCAGTCCCGCGCCAATCGCGCTGAACCCCGAACGGCCGATCGCGGTGGACTGGCGTGCATCGCGCTTGCTGACGACGTCGGCGCCGGCAGCGTGCAACATGGAAGCAAACACGATGATCGCCGACACGATGGCGATCGCGATGAGCAGTTGCTCCGATTGCCGCGTTCCCATCTGCGGAATGGCGATCACGCTGAACAGCACCGACCCAACGATCGCTCCGACCGTATTTGCCGCGTAGACGCGACCCACCAGTCGCCCGGCATCCTGGCCTGGTCCGACGACCGCGGCGATTGCCAGAGGAAAGCTTGCCCCCCAAAGAACCGCGGCCGGAAAGACGGCGACGAGCGCTCGAACCAGGTCCACCTGAAAGGTGATCCACGGACTCGGCGACAGCGACGGATTGATCGGCCAGTAGGGAAGGGAATCCGCCATCAAGTACGCTCCCCACGCAATGCCGGCCACCAACGCGAGTTGGCTCCACGCGAGCGCCGCGCGTGGTTTCGTTCCGCGCGACAGGAACGATCCCGCGCTGCTTCCAAATCCGAGCCCGATGAGAAAAACCGCCAGGATGATCGAGAACGTGTAGACCGACGCTCCCAGCATCAGCGACAGGAGTCGCGTCCAAACAACTTCGGCGCCGAGGGCGGTCAGTCCAGACAGACCGATGGCGACGTAGATGGCGTTCGATTGCGGAATTGGCGGCGCGTCCACGCCGCCGTCACGCGCCGCGCGTACCGCGGGGCGATGCGGGGCGCGCTTCGACAACATGAAACCAGCGACGGCCACGCCGAAATTGATCACCACCGCGACGAACGTCGTCGTCGCCATGTCGTGAACGCGGAGCAGGTAGAAGCCGGCCAGCAGGCATCCGAAGACCGCGCCGGCAATATTGCTTCCGTAAAAGAAGCCGAGCCACGAAACGCCGGTCGGCGTCGTCTCGACCCACCGCGCGATCGCCGGCAACGTGGCCCCCATCAGCAGCGTTGGCGGGAGAAGACACACCGCGCACACCACACCGCGAAGCAGAATACCGGCTACGCCATGCATCGCCGTCGCCGTGTATGCTCCGCCAACCAGCGGCACCGCCACCAGCACGATCAACCCGAGCACACCAATGCCGCCCTCGAGCAGCGCGTAGATCCGCAGCGGGTGCTGCTCTGGCGACACGAACCGCGGAAGCAGCAGGCTGCCCAGACACATTCCCCCCATGAACGTGCCGAGCAAAACTCCCAGCGATACGGCCGACGACCCGATCACGAGCTGGATGAGCTGGAACCAGACGATTTCGTAGATCAGCGCGGCGCATCCGCTTCCAGCAAACAACAGCAACAGCAACGGCAGAAAACGCTGCGTCGGTGGGAGAGCGAGGGGGATCGTGTGCGACTGCGGCTGGCGGGCGATCGGTTTGGCCATGACTCGGACGGCGAAAGTCAGGGTGGGGCTGGACGAGGGGATATGAGTGGAATACGGGCGAGTCACCCCGAAGGTTGGTTTCGCGCCTCACCCGACCGAGACCCCTGGATCGGTATGACACGGTCGCCTAGTCTTGTGAGCCGAATGCTTCGATCAATTTGTGTCTTCTGCGGTTCGTCCAACGGCTCGTCCGGCGCCTATCTCGCCGCCACCCGCGCGTTGGCGCTCGAGGCGGCTCGGCGCGGCATACGCATTGTGTATGGCGGCGCATCCGTCGGCCTCATGGGCGCCCTCGCCGACTGCGCGCTCGCGGCAGGCGGCGAAGTTGTCGGCGTTATCCCTCGCACCCTCGTGGATCGCGAGATCGCGCATCGCGGACTCACCGACCTGCACGTCGTCGAGACCATGCACGAACGCAAAGCAATGATGGCCGACCTCGCCGACGCCTTCGTTGCGCTGCCCGGCGGGCTCGGCACATTCGAGGAGCTGTTCGAGGTCTGGACGTGGGGCTACCTCGGCTTGCACACCAAGCCGTACGCGCTACTCGATGTCGACGGGTACTACGCGCCGCTGATCGAGTTTCTCGACCACGCCCGGAATGAAGGATTCATCCGGGCGGCACAGCGCGACATGCTCGCGGTGGCGACTGATCCTTCCGCGTTGCTCGACGCATTGGCCGCCCGCGCCTCGGCTAATCCTTCGACAGGGTGAACTGAAACGGCATCTGCACGAGCTGCTTGACACGCTGCCCCGGAGTACGCTCCGCGGGGAAGAACTTGAACATCGACAGAGCGGAGCGCACGGCGGTCGTGAACAGCTCGTGCGTCGATTTGACAACTGTGAACGTCGCGGGATCCGGATGGCCGTCCTCGTTCACCACGAATTGCGCGAGCACCTCACCCTCGACGTTGGCCGACCGAAGCATGTCCGGGTAGCGCGGCGCCGAATTGCCGGGTTGCGGAGCCGCCGCCTTGGACACTTGGTACTCCAGGTACACGCCCGGAGGAATGACCACGGACGGCGTTGGCTCGTCGCGGACTGGCGGCCTTCCCGGTCGCACAACGGCGCTTCCGCGCTGTTGCGTCGCGCCAACCACGTTCACGCCGTCGAGTACGCGCACGCCCGACCTGGACACCGGTCCGCCCGCCGCCGGCGTTGTTGTCCGGCTCAGGTTGAAGGTGAATGGCATTTGCACCAGTTGCTTCACCTTTCGAGTGCCGACCACGGCGGCGACGAAGCGCATTTGCGCGAGATTCGTGCGGACCGCCTCGGTGAACAGATCGTGCGACGATTTCAATACTTTGAACGTCGACAGCTCGGCGCGACCAAGCGTGTCGATGACGAACTGCGCCAACACCTCGCCCTCGACGTGCGCGCTTCGCAGCATGTCCGGGTACCGCGGCGAGGGATTCCCGTCGGCTACCTGGACCGGGTTGCTCACTTTGAACTCGCGATACGCCGGATCTCCGCTCGCCGACGCGGATCGGGACGCCGAAGGCCTGGGCGAAGTGGGATTGTCCGACTGCAATGAGCAGGCGAACGCCAGCACGCCCATCGCGACCAGCGTGCCACCAAGGACCGTGAGTCGTGCCAGTCGATGAGTCGTGGTGCGCATCGCGAGGATCCTCCGTTCGAGTTGAGTCGTTGGTTCGGAGAGCATGGGGGCAAAGTGCGATGGCGCGACCGAGCGCCGCTGCGCGATCGTGAGCATCAGCAACCCGTATCGTTCCGGCGACGGATGGGAGCGCAGCACGCGCGCGTCGCAGTCCATTTCGATCGCGAGTCTCAATCGCCGCGCCTGAAGCCACAGCGCGAGATTCCACGGCATGAGCGCGACGGCGACCGCGGCGGTGAACAGCAGGTAGGGATCGCGCGCCAATCGATGCTCTTCCTCGTGCCGCAGCACGATCGCGCGGAGCGGGGCGTCGAGAGACAGAATCCACTCGGGCAGCACTACGTCCATCGACCGGAGCCCAACCACTGCCGGTCCGACATTGGACGACAACTGCACAGCCGTTCCGTCGAGGTCGCGCCGAGTCCACTCGCGGCGTGCGCGTCCCAACACGACGATTCCGCGCCAGAGACGAATGGCCAGCAGCGCGCTGAAGGCGCACCAGAGAACGATCAACCCGCGATCGAAGAGCGCCGCGCGATCGGGGCCGGCGCCGGTGATCGTCATCGGCCGCACCGTGATGACGAACGGCAGTACGGTCACCGGTCCCATCGGCTTCGGCGCGAGACTTCGCACTGCGCTGCCGATTGGCCACGCCATGGAGAGCACCAACGCCGTGAACCACACATAGCGCGCCGGCAGGCGACGTGCGGCCGTGACGCGCTCCAGCGCAGCCGCCGCGATGCTCACCAACACCCCGACGAGCAACGCATATGACATCCATGACGCGATCATTTCTTGCCTCCGCCGGTCTTCTTCGCTGATGCCGTGAGCAGCGCGCGCAATCGGCGCAAGTCGGCCGCCGACAGCTCTTCGTCCTCGACGAGTTGCGCGATGAGTTGCTCGGGCGAGCCATGAAACAGTTTGTCGACGATGCGACTCAGCGCGTTTCGCCGCGCCACGCGCTGCGCCACGCGCGGGTAGTAGCGATGCGCCTTCCCCTCGGCGGTGTGCCGCAAGAGCTCTTTGGCTTCGAGATTCCGGAGAATGGTCAGCACGGTCGTGTACGCGAGATCGGCGGGAAGTCGTTCCCGTACCTCGGACACCGTTCCCGATCCGAGCTCCCACAGCACACCCATGACGTCCAGCTCGCGGTCGCCCAGCACAAAGTCGTCCATGTGCGTCTCTCTACTATGATGGTAGTAGTTATATACGGCGGACCGGCCGCCCTGTCAACTACTATGTTAGTAGATCGGTCGCGCCGCTAGGCCGGACTACACCAGGCCAGACCAAAGTTGTGGGGCTTCGTCCGCGTACGGCCAACGTTGGTCCCCGAGGTCCTCGCTCTGTGCTCGCCCGCCGTATGGCTCGGGCGGCAACGCTACTCGCCGGCGGTAACCACCGACGCGCGATAACGAATGACCAGCGGACCCCCCTGACCCGAACGCGTCTCGGGGTACACCCGGATCTCCCACGGGGCGACCAACGGAATCCTCACACCGCGCGCGGTGAGCACCGAAAGCAAATCGCCCTGTCGCGCGATGCCGCCGCTGGGAATCCGCGCCAACGCCGAATCGGCGGCAGGACCGTAGATCGCCGGGAGGGTCGTGCGAAGGACCCGCTCGAACTTCTCCGGAATTCTCGTGCGGCTGTTCGGCGTATCGAACAACACCACCACGATGCTATCTCCCCGATTGGCCGTCACGCCGTCTCGCAGCGACGACTGTCCAATGGGCACGAGCGGACTGATCGGCGCGTGCGCCAGCGCCGCGGCCGGCGGAGCATTTCGAGTTGGCTGCGCGCTTGGTGCACCAGGGCGAGCCTCGCTCGCCATGACCATCTTCGGCTGAGGAGTCTGCGGCGGAGCCTGCGCGATGCCCTGCGGTACCACCATGGTGGAATCGCCGGCGACCTGCGCCACCTGGGCCGCCGAATCGGCGGCGAGCGAATCCGTGACCGCGGCGAAGCCCGGCGCAGTCTGCGTCGGTGCTGCCGACCCGCGCCCTTTGTCCGGACGGTCGCGGAGGGCCGCTCTCCCAAGAAGGACGGCTGTAATGACGGTCGCTACGATGATGATCAGCGCACCGCCCCGCAACGTCAGCCGCTGCATCCGATCGCGTGCCGCGACGAGTGCGTCATGGCGACAGCGCAAGCACACCGTCGTTCCTGGACGGCGCTCGTGGGTGCAGATCGTGGATGTCTCTTGCGACGTTTGCGACACGTTTGTCTCCGCCACTCGCTGACGCAGGTTGGGGAGAGTGTGACGAACGACACCATCCGGCGGCAACTGGGGTTCGGACCCTCGAACCCGCTAAGATGAAGGATACCCAATTCGCACCTTCATAAGCGTCCAACTGATGACCGACCACGCCTTACCAGACTCTGCGCCTCCCACTCCCTCGGCTGCGGATAGCGCCTTTCTAGCACTCGGACTCGACCCAGCCCTCGTTGTCGCCATCGTCGCGCTCGGCTATGAAGAGCCAACCGATATTCAGCGCGAGGCCATTCCTCCCCTCATCGCGGGACGTGACGTCTTGGGCCAAGCCGCCACGGGCACCGGAAAGACCGCCGCCTTCGCCCTGCCCATGCTCCACCGGATCGGCGCTTCGGCTGACGACCAACGCGTTGTCAAAGGACTCATTCTTGTTCCCACCCGCGAGCTGGCCATGCAGGTCGCGGAGGCCGTCCACAAATACGGGCGGCAGCTCGGCGTCCGAGTCCTTCCCATCTACGGCGGCCAGGCCATGCAGCAGCAGCTTCGCGCACTGCGTCGCGGTGTGGACGTCGTTGTCGCCACGCCCGGTCGCGCGCTGGATCACATTCGGCGGCGCACTTTGGAGCTCGATGCCGTGCAGATGGTCGTGCTCGACGAAGCCGACGAAATGCTCGACATGGGCTTTGCCGACGATCTCGAAGCCATCCTCGAAGCGGTTCCCGACGTTCGGCAGACGGCGCTCTTCTCGGCCACCATTCCGCACGCGATTCGAGCCATTGCCAACCGGCATCTGAACGACCCCGTGCTCGTTCAAATCGCGCGCGAGCGTGTCGCGCCCGGTGAGACGCCGCGTCTGCGTGAAGTCGCGTTCGTTGTGCAACGCCGGCACAAAGTCGCCGCGCTCGCCCGCGTGCTCGACATGGAGTCGCCCACGTCCACGATCGTCTTCTGTCGCACGCGCACCGAAGTCGACGAGCTGACCGAAACGCTCGGCGCGCGCGGATATCGTGCCGAGGCGCTGCACGGCGGACTGTCGCAGGAGCAGCGCGATCGCGTGATGCGTCGCTTCCGCGAAGGGCTGTCGGAGATTCTCGTCGCCACAGACGTCGCGGCGCGCGGTCTCGACATCGATCACGTCTCACACGTCGTCAACTTCGACGTGCCGTCGTCGCCCGACGCCTACGTGCACCGCGTTGGTCGAACGGGCCGCGCGGGAAGAGAGGGCGTTGCGATCACGCTCGCCGAAGCACGCGAGCACCGCCTGGTGCGCAACATCGAAGCGGCGACCAAGCGAAAGATCTCGATCGAGTCAGTGCCCACCGTCGTCGACCTTCGCGCGCGCCGTCTCGAGCTCACGCGTTCGTCCCTCGAAGAATTGCTGACGTCGGGCGAGCTCGAACACTATCGCGTGATCGTCGAATCGCTCGCTGAGGAGTACGACGTTCTCGATATCGCCGCCGCGGCCGTTAAGCTGGCCGACGACGCCGGCGATGGCGCTGCGGCGGTCGAGGAAGAAATTCCAAATGCGGTGGTTCCACGCCGCGACGAACGTCCGAATCGCGAATCGGCGAGCAAGTTTTCGAGTCGAGGGGAGCGTCCGCGAAAGGCAAAGGTCGAGCAGCGGCCGCGGCAGGCCGGCGGGCCGGTCGCTCGCGTCTACGTCGCACTCGGAAAGAAGGCCGGCGTTCGCCCGGGCGATCTCGTGGGCGCGATCGCCAATGAGGCGGGGATCGACTCGCGCGATATTGGCGCAATCGAGATCGCGGATCGGTTCTCTCTCGTGGAAGTTCCTGATCTCGCGGCGGACGACATCATCACCGCACTCAAGAACACGACCATTCGCGGCAAGCGTGTCATGGCGCGCCGCGACCGCGCGCCGGAGTGACGACTACGGCGTTGGCTTTTTGATGGCTTCTCCTCGCGCACGACCGTCGAGCGGTTCCGACGGTGTGACGCCGGCGATCGCGGCGAGCGTCGGCGCCATGTCGGCGACGAGGGCGGTCTGCGGATACTTGCCTGTCACGAACCACGGTCCGTAGAAAATCTCTGGAACGTGGGCATCGTGGTCGTTGGGCGTTCCGTGCGTCGCCGACTCCGCCGTCGAGTAATACGCGTATGGCGCGAGCGACACGACCAGCTCGGCAGGAAAGTCTGCCGGCAACATGTGCAGCCACCGCCGCGCGACCGCGTCGCGCGACGTGTCTGCCCGCGCCAGGTTCTTGACCCAATCCACGCGGCCGACGCCGGACAGTTTTCGAAGTGCAGCGGCGAGCGCCTCGAGGACTGAGTCGGGCTTGAGACCGGCGCGCATCACCGCGGCGCGGTTCAGCGTAACGATCCCTTCCTCGAATCTGAGCGAGTTGCTGTCCACCCCTGCAGCGCGCAGCCGCGCCAGGGCCGGAGCAAACACTGAGGCGATGTCGGCCCGTTCCGCCGGCGTGTGCTCGCGAAGCGCGCGCAACTCGGGGATGGGTGCAACGCCATGGTCGGCAGTCAGCGCGAACGCGATTCGGGACGAATCACGGATCTTGTACAGCGAATCGATAAAAATTCCGAGGTACTTGTCGAGCCGAACGATCTGATCGTGCAACTCCCGCGAGTCCGGACCGAAGCGGTGACCAACGGCATCCGTCGTCGAGAACGAGATCGCCAACAAATCGGTCTGGGGCCCGCGGCCGATGCCCATGGCCGTCACGCCGTCGATGGCCAGTTGCGCGGTCACCGAATCCATGACCGGGAATTCGCTGAATAGACGCGCGGCCTGAGCGGGATCGTCGGGAAAACCGTGCGGGAAGATCGAACCGCGCCCGGCGTTCTCGTAGGGCATACTATCCTGTTCGGGATACGCATTCGCCGGCAGCAGTAGATCCCACGACTTACCCGCGTATGACTGCGGAATTTTTCGACCGTTGAACCGCTGCACCCACGCTGGGAGCGTGTCGGCGTAATAACTGCTGGTCGTGAACCGCCCGTCGCTCGCATACCAGAACACGGCTTGATGCGCGCGACCCAGCGGCAGAATTGCGCCGCGATCCTTGCGCGACACGGAGAGGGCGCGCGACCGCGGATCCTTCATCCGCATCCAGTCGATCAACGCGGTTCCGCGAAACCGAAACGGCGACGCGCCCGCGCCACCGCCTCCGATCAACGGCGCCTGCGGATCGGGGACGCCGAGCGTGTTTGTTACAATTCCTGTATGGGCGGGAAACCGGCCGGACATGGTCACGGAGTGCCCGGGCGCCGTTTCGGTGATCGCGTGATCCTGAAACGCGTTCGTGAACACGGCACCGCCGCGGTACAACCGCCCAAGTCCGCCAGGGAGCTGCGTCGAAAAGCGCTCGAAGTAGTCGGCGCGCATCTGGTCGACCGTGATGAACACGATCAGCGTCGGCGCTCCCGGCACCGGCGCCGCCTGCCGCTGCGCGGCAAGCGAGACACCCGCGGATATGACGAGCGCGCCGGCAATCATGCCGGCGCGCATCGACACACCCATGGTTCTAATCAACTCGCTTTCGCGGTCTTGATGGCGGCGGCGAGCTTGTCATAGCCATCCTGCGCGAGCGCGTTAAACGCCGGGCTGGCGTACACAATCTTGCCATCCTTCCCGATCACAAAGACGGTCCGCTTGAAGTAGGGCCGTGCACCGCCCTGTGATCCGTACTTCGTGGCGAGCTCGCTCTTCGTGTCGGCGATCATCGCGAATGGGAAATGCGCTTCCTTGGCCCAGCTCGCGTGCGATCCGAGACTATCGACCGACGTCGGCAACACCACAACGCCGTCGCCGAACAGCGTCTTGTACTCGTCGCGGAACTTGGTCAGCTCGGCCGTGCAACCGCCCGAGCGGTCGAGCGGATAGAACGCCAACACCACGACCTTGCCCTTGAGTCCAGACAACGACACTGGAATCGCGCGGCCGGTCGAGTCAGTGGCCATCGCGCTGAAATCGGGTGCGGCTTCTCCAGCGGCGGGAGTCGCGGGAGCCGGTGCGGCGCTTGGTTGACCGGCAGGCGCCTGCGCGCTGGCGGTTGCGGCGACGGCGAACGTCGCGATAATAGCACTGCGAATGGAACGTTGCATAGCAAGCCTCGGAACACGGTGGTGAAGGGGCGCGCGCGGTGCGCCCGGCACGAACCTAATGATACGCGCGTCGGTGCTTTCCGCGAGGCCCGGCATCGTTGCCAGGCCTGACCAAGCGCAATAAATACGTTGAGAGACGAAAGCGTTTCATTGCGTACCAATTGAGACCCAATTCAGTACCCAACGTGAACCTACTGGTTGCACGAGGTCAGCGATCATGGAAGTGACTCACATCACCCCGTTCCTTCAATATCTCGATCGCGTGCACGAACGGACGCGACGCATCGTCGAGTGTGTGCGCGACGAAGATCTCGAATGGTCCGCCGGCCCCGGCCGCTTCACCGCCGGCGATATGATCCGCCACCTCGCGGGCATCGAACGATTCATGTATGCGGAGACGGTCCATGATCGGCCCGTGCGCTATCCCGGTCATGCGCGCGATCTTGCCGACGGCTTGCAGGCCACGAACGCGTACTACGATCGGCTCCATGCCGAATCGCGCGCACTATTTGCCGAGCTCACCGATGCGCGCCTTGCCGAGAAATGCGAGACGCCGGCCGGTGCGCCCATCTCCGTCGGGAAGTGGCTTCGCGCGATGATCGAACACGAATCGCATCACCGCGGACAGCTGTACTTCATCCTTGGACTTCGTGGTGTCGCTACGCCGCCAATTTACGGTTTGACGTCGGAACAAGTGCTGGCACGCTCGGCCTCGTGAGCGGGGTCGCGCAACCGGTTCCTCGCCTGGCCCGTTGCGCGCAACTTCGCTGCGGCGTCGAACGTATGGTTGGACGGTTGCTGGAACGAACGCTCACGCGGTTCTCCCCGACTGACACGGACCTCATCCAATGCTGTGGTCGACCCTGATCGATGTGCTTCGCGGTTCGTTGTTCGTGCTCGCACACTGGTGTGGCGGGAGCCTTGGCGCGGCAATACTTCTCGCCTCGGCGGGAACACGCCTCGCGCTGCTTCCCGTGACGTTCCGCGCGACCCGCCGCCGACTTCTCCAGGAGCAGAAGCTTCGCGACCTTGCGCCGGCGCTCGAGCAGATCAAGCGGGCGCATGCCAAGCAGCCGGAGGTGGTCTTCGCGAAAACGCGCGAGGTGCACGCCGCCAATGGCGTTTCGCTCTTTGACTCGCGAACGATTACGGGATCGCTCATTCAATGGCCGCCGGCGGCCGCGCTCTACGGTGCCATTCGCGGCGTTGCCACGGGCGCCGGTGGCTTTTTGTGGATTTCAGATCTCGCACGGCCCGATCGTCTGCTCACTGCCACGGCGAGTGTCGTTGCCGGCGGTGCTGCGTGGATCGCGACCGCGGGATCGGGCGCGAAGGGTCCGTCGGCTGTCGTTCCTGTGATCGTCTCTGTTGCGATCACGGTCTTGATCCTCTCGCATCTCTCGGCCGGGCTCGCCCTTTATTCGATCACGAATTCCGCGGTCGGCATCGCTGAGCGTGCTCTGGCGGTGCGAGCGAACAAGGCGGCCGCTGCATGAGCGAACAATGGAGTTTGCTCACAACCGTCTACACCGGACTCGACGCCGATACGGTCCGTGCGACGTTGGAGGCGGAAGGCATCCCGGTGCTCGTGCGCGGCTATCAGGTTGGGATGTGGGGGAGCGGGTTTCAGGGACCGATCAACGAGGGCGCGAAG
Source organism: bacterium (assembly GCA_040002475.1). Lineage (GTDB taxonomy): Bacteria > Gemmatimonadota > Gemmatimonadetes > Gemmatimonadales > Gemmatimonadaceae > JAQBQB01. The sequence continues at coordinate 13,548 of JBDUEJ010000034.1, forward strand.
ATCCTCGTGCCGGAGAGCGCGCTCGAGCGCGCGCGCGATCTCATCCCTGAGCTCGACGAGTAGGGCGACTGCCGTACGCTTCGTCGCGAATGGGTGCGCCACAGCCTTCGATATATTTCGAGGCATGAACGACCGCACAATCAACGTGGCGCGCGGCGCCCTTGTCCTCTCGACCGATCGATCGCGCGTCGATCTGGAGCGAGTGCTCGACATGCTGCACGGGTCGCATTGGGGAGCGAGTACGACCCGGCCAATGCTCGAGCGCGCCATCGAGAACTCCATCTGCGTCGGCGTGTACGACCAGAACAATCTCCAGCTCGCCTTTGCCCGCGCCGTGAGCGATCTCGCAACCTACGCGTATCTCACCGACGTGATTGTCGCCGAAGACTCGCGCGGTCGGGGCATTGGAGATTGGATGGTGGAAGAGCTCGTTGCGCATCCGGACCTCCAGGGACTGCGGCGGTTCGCGCTCTTTACGCGGAATGCCCGCCGCCTCTACGAGAAGCACGGGTTTTCCACGGACGCGCCGACACGATCCGTCTACATGGAACTTGAGGCGGGGAGGGGCGACGCGGCCCGGCCCGTGCTACTTTGAACTGCGTTCCGCGCGACTGTGACCTGACTACTGGAGGATTGCCACATGACGGCGAAGCTCGACAAGACGATCAAACGTGAGTTGACGCTGGACGGGAAGGTGTACACCATCGCCATCGCTCCCGAGGGGATCAAGGTCACGGAGAAGGGCCGACGTAACGGTCCAGAGCTTTCATGGCGCGCGATCATCGGCGGCGACGCCTCGCTCAGCGCCGACCTCGCCGCTTCGGTGGACGCAACGACGAATCAGTAGCCGCGTCCTCGCGCGTGTTGCCGGCCGGATTCAAGGCGGCTATTCGCCGATCGCCGTCCAATGGAAGTCGCACCACTCCGGCCGGCGCGAGAGGGTCGAGTTGCAGCTCGGTCTGAGCGGTGGGAAGGCGCTCGCCGCCAACGGCCAGCTGCGTCATTCGATGTTGGAATCGAAAAAATTGTACTGGCGCCCGCAAGCTGTCGCGTGGTGCGCGCGAGAGCATCAGCAGCTCCTCGCGCACCTCGCGCGGCAGATGCGTCGCGGTCCGCTTTCGCAGTAGCGCGGTAATACCGAGTGCATCTCGCCCGAGCACGGCGCGCGCGACATCCTCCAGATAGCGGAGAAAATTTGTCAGCGCGTCGGCGCGGCGAAGCGTGGGCCGCCGGCGTGTCGGCACGTCACCCACGGCCCGTGACTCCCTTGAGCGAGTTCGGCCGCTTCATCCCATCGGCCCAAAGATCGCCCTTCTTGCGAAGGCGATCGACGACCGTGTCGATCGTAAAATCCGTCGGATCCAGTTTGGCTTTCACTTCACTCCATAGCAGCGGCGTTGATACCGTTGGCTGCGGTTGTGCTCGCACGGAATAGACACCGGCAACGGTCTTTCCGCGAATGTTCTGGAGGTAGTCCACGTAGATCGCCCCTTTCTGCCGCGCCTTCACCGATCGTTCCACCGTCGCGACTTTCGGGTACTGGCCGGCGACAGTCGTGGCGACGAGCTCGGCGATCATTCGCGCCGCGTCGTTGGGAACGCGTGGCGGAAGTGGCAGGACAATGTGAAGTCCGCTCGCGCCGGAGGTCTTCGGAACCGCGTGAAGCCCGAGCGAGTCCAACACGTCCTTCACCGCCAGCGCAACTTCGACCACGCGCGCGAACTTGGCCGTCGGACCGGGATCGAGATCGATGATGGCGTAGTCGGCGAACTTCACCGACTGAACGCGTGAGTGCCACGGATCAATCGAGATGGCGGCGAGTTGCGCGGCGTAAAGCAGCGTTGCCAGATCGCCGCCGATGAGACGGTCGAGCGTCGTGAGCCCTTCATCCGACACCGACTCGACGCGCACCGATGACGGCGGATCCGCCGGCGCCCGCTGCTGATAGAACGCTTTGCCGCGAACGCCGTTTGGAAAACGCCGCATGACGAGGGGCCGGTCGGCGATGGCGGGCAACAGGTACTTGGACACGAGCGCGTAAAAGCGCATCACGTCGCCTTTCGTGTGCTTGGTCGCCGGAAAGAAGACCTTGTGGAGGTTCGAGACCTCGAGCGAGCCCGTTGAAAGGTCCAAGGTCCCGGACTCGCGATTGTCTTCGATCTCCCGCAACCGGTCCGCGATGGCGTCGGGTGATGTCGTCGCTGCGGAGCGGCCGCGCGATTTCGCATCGCGCGTTTTTTCGGGTCGGGATTTCACGCCGCGTTTTTTTGCCGTGCGTGCCTTGGCCCCTGACGTGGCCACTGACGCCGCTTCGCGCACGACCTCTCGCGGTGACTTGTCGTCGCGAACGCCGACGAAGACCGGTTGGCGCAACTTTCCCTCCGTGGTCCATTCGTTGAACTTGATCTCGACGACCACCGATGGGCTCGTCCAGTGCGCCGGCTCGTTGGTCCGCGGCGCCTTGGAAAACGGTGACTGCTTCCGTTCGATTTGTAGCAGGCGCTTGTGGAGATCGGCGAGCGCCTGACGCGTAAAGCCCGTGCCGGTGTGTCCAGCGTATACGAGCGTTCCGCCGTTGTCGTACACACCGAGCAGGATTGCGCCGATGTGCTCGCGCGACTTTCGCGGCTCCGTCCATCCGCAGACCACGAACTCCTGCCGCCGTTCGATCTTGAGCTTGAGCCATGCGCGCGAGCGGCGGCCTGGTTCGTACGGTGCGTCGGCACGTTTGGCGATGATTCCTTCCCATCCGCGCTGGTGCGCCTGTCGCAGCATCGATGCGCCGTCGTCGCCGATGTCGCTGAGGCTCAGCGCCGCCATACCCGTGCGCCGCCCGAACAGACCGGCGAGATGTTCGCGCCTGGCGCGCCACGGCTCGGTCACCAACGACGTTGCACCGTCGACCAGCATGTCGAAGGCGATCAGTGCCGCCGGTGCGTCGGCTCGGTGTGCGTCGATGGAGTCGCGATCGAGCACATGCATTCGCCCCTGCAACTCTTGAAACCGACCAGGCTCGTCGTCTCGCATTGCCACGATCTCTCCGTCGATCACGAATGCACGCTTGGTCTTTTGGCGAAGCGCGCGCACAGCGTCGGCGACCTCGGGAAACTGCCGCGTTTTGTCGAGACCATTGCGACTGACGAGCGACACGCCGCTCGCGTTCGATTGGTCGGCGAATGCGAGAATGCGAATACCGTCGTACTTCGGTTCAAACACCCACCCGTCGCCCGTCGGCACCTCGGTTCCGACGGTCGCGAGCATTGGCGTGAGGGCCGTCTTTGCCGCCTCTGCCGTCATGCGGATTTGCGTCGCGGTGCCGCGCGGCCGCCGCGGCTCGTCTTCCGCGCCGAAGCCTTCGCACCGCGTTTCTTACCCAACTCCAGACTCTCCTGCAGTCGCGCCATGAGATCAACGACCTCCGTGCTCTCGCGCTCTTCAGGCTCGGCGATCTCAATCGTTTTTCCCTTCATTTTCGCGCGAATGATTTTCATCAGGTTCGCGTGATACTCGTCGGTGTACTTCGATGGATCGAATGGCTGGGACAGATTGTCCACGAGCAGTTGCGCCATCTTCAACTCTTGAGGACGCACGTTCGCCTTGGACGGAAAGGTGAACTCGCTCGGCGCAACCAGCTCGTGCTCGAAGCGCATGGTTTCGAGGATCAAGGCCTCGCCGACCGCCTTCACTCCGGCAAGGTGAACGGTGTTGGTCCGCATCGAGATCTTGCCGATGCCCACCGATGACGAGAGCGCGATGGCTTCACGCAACAGCGCGTACGCCTTTTCGCCGCCTTTCGCTGGGAGAAGGTAGTAGGGCGTGTCGAAGTAGCGAGGATCGATCTCGTCGCTGCTCGCGAAGTCGAGAATCTCGATCGTCTTTGATGACTCAATGGCCGCGGCCTTGAAGTCCTCGTCGGTGACCGCGACGAACTTGCCTTTGCCGTATTCGTAGCCTTTGACGATGTCGTCCCACTCGACCTTGCGTCCGCTCTTCTCGTTGACTCGTTCGTAACGAATCGGTGCCAAATCCTTCTTATGTAAGAGTCGGAAGCTGACGCGCTCTTTTGATTTGATCGCGCTGTGCAGCTTCACAGGGATATTCACGAGCCCAAAGGTCAGGGCCCCAGACCACAGTGGACGCATCACAGACTCCCGGTCGCGGTGAACGGAGGAGCATTGCCGACTCGACTACATGGGTCTGGAATGCAACTGCGATGCTATCAACACCCTGTCCACACGGTCTGTGGAAAGTGTGTAGTTGTCGACAATCAATCGGCGGCCAAAGCGGGCTGGTTTGGGTTACTGTTTTCGCGAAAAAACGGGCGATTTTCCGGCCGGAAAATGGCGCAAAAAACGGACGTCGTTTCGAGGGGTGAACGGATGTTTAAAAACCGACGTCGTTTGTTTTCGTGCACATCTGTCCACAGTTGTTTTCCACAGACATGGGGTAGGGCTTAGGCCTGTCTGCGCGCGGAGTTAGCGCGTTATCGACAGTACTCCACACGCGCTATCCACAGTAATGGCAACGACTTATGGAAAACTTCACTATTGCGCTTTGAATCACGTTTTTCTAGGTTGCCGTCCCCACGTATGGCGACGTCGCCAGTGCTTCGCGACAACTGCTCTCCACGGACCATGCATCTCGTCAGCTGCGACAGTCCCCCGGAACCGCTCGAAACTGCGCCGCGCTCTGGGCTTGTGGCGGACCGGACCGAAGGAGAACAGTGGGACGGCTTCTGGTCGTCGGAGTCGGACGCCTATTTCGTGCGGTGCACGCGGCAAAGCGGGACCACGGAGTGGTTCAAGCTGGCCGACGATGAAGCGACCGAGGCAGTTGGCGCCGAGCCTCGTGTTCTGACGCTTCGTCCGAAAACGCGGTCGCAGTCACGCGTATCGGTCGTTGTTGCTCAATCACCCGATGGCCGGCGCATGCTCGTCGGTAGCGCGCGACGGACCACTCGGCCATGAGCCTTTGGTCAACGACCGCTTTCGGGAAGCAGCTCGAGTTGGGCGGTGCGTTGGCCGACGATTCGCCGAGACGCTTCGTACAGCCAGTCAAAGCTCGCGTCCAGCCGCGGGTCGCCGCCGGCAGCGTCACGAGCAAGCGAGAAGTGACTGTAGAGATGCGTCTCAACGCGCTCGGGTTCGCCGTGGAGTCGGAAGAGCAGCAGTTCCGTGGCGGCTTCCGTGAGATGAAAAAGCGTGAATGCGAAGAAGCGCATACGCGTCTCGTCCACCGCATCTACAGTCTCGAAGAACGCCGGCTCGCGAATCGGGCGCTCCTCGCGGATCGAAGCAATGATCTCCATGGCGTGCTCGAGGCCCGACGGCCCCGCGCCACGCAATACATGCGTCCACAGATCCACCACGCGGCGCAGCAGCACGAGGTCCCAGCGTGCCTCGTCTTCGGCCGGCGGAAACAGGACGCCGTCGTGTGCGCGCAACCAGTGGCGAAATTCGAGCTGTTTGTGCCCCAACTCCGCCAGGCCGGCGAGCAACATGGTGCGATAGAGCGCAGCAACTCGCTCGTCGCGCTCGATGGGCAACGCTGCGGTGAGAATGAACGCGCGATCAGCGCCACTCTCGACGTGCGCCGCGCGCTGGGATTCCTGCTCGATGGAGAGCAGCGCGGACGGAGACGCCGCACCCTCGAAGTCGAGCCATTCGGCGGTCGCGATGACGTAGGCGCCGGCGAGCGGGACGACAAATTCCGGCGGATTGTCCGCGGCTTCGCTGGACTCGCCTCCACACAGCCGCGACAACACCCCCATCCCGTAATGGATGGCTGCCGCGCGGTCTTCGGGCGTGACGACTCTCACCGCCCAATGACGGTCGAGAGTGTCGAGCGCGTTGACCGGTGGTGTGGTGGACGGAGTGGTCATGACAAGGTCGAAACGATCAGCAGTGGCAATACGGCGCCACCCGTACATACCACTTTGACGGGCTTGTCGTGGACGAGTAACAAGTTGCGACTAAATCGACGAAGGTCGGCACGAACGTTCGCGGCGGCGTATTCGGGTACCCGGAACCCGGCCGTCCCGCGACGTTCAGGCCCGACAGCCCGCGACGAGCGTCGCGCGTGCGGGGACAACTGATGAGCATCGAGCCGAACGCGAGGCGGCGCTTGCAGTTGGTATGCAAGACAACCCGTGATCCCGAGTTATTGAAGGACTTGAGACAGGTACTAGAGGAAGATCCGATGTCTTTTGTTCCGAGTGCGGACCTGCTTCGCGACATCGCACTCTGTGTGGCGTGTACCCAGGATGACTCCCGTTCCGCGCGTGCGGGGCTGTGCGACGACCATCGTGCTCGCTGGAACCTCGAGGCCTGTTTGGCCGAGGCGTCAGACAGCGAACAGGTCTCGCTCCAACGGCTCGTGCACGGCGTTTTCTCGTCGCCGGACGGTGGCGCGCAGTTGCTGTCGGCGTTCGATCGACAGAGGCGAGCGCTACGGTTGGTGCTCGAGGCGCATGACCGAGGAGCGGTGCGCTTGCCTGAAAGCATCGCCGAAACGGTCGAGCGCGCCTGCACGACGGGTCCACGTTTTCTCACGGGCGGATCGCGATCCGCCGTTCAACACGCGAGCTAGATGCTCGCCAGGGGGATGCGCTCATGATCCAGGTAAAATGCGTGGGCGGCGAATGCAACGGCCTGACCGTAAAGGTCGAGCCGCAACCGACCTACTACGAAGTGGTTGATCCGCGCGATCCAACGAAACGCGACTACTACATTCTCGAAGTGGGTCAGTGGGGCGCGCGGCTCGTTCCCGAGGCCACCGCGGAGTGGCGGGCGCGCGTCTAGCTCGGCCTGCAGTCATCGAGCCTCCCACCGTAGAATCGGGCAAGAAAAAAGCGCCGCAATTACGCGGCGCTTTCGTATTCTTCGATCGCCCACTCGAGCACCTCAGCTTCGAACCGTCCGCCGTCGCTGTGAATCGCGCCGGACCGTTCGAGCGCTTCGATCATGGTGCGCATGTGGCGGAGCACGGCCGATAACGGCTCCTTCGCGACCCGCAAGCCAACCACGAACCGTCGAATCTGCTCGCGGAACTTGACGCGCGCCTCGCGCGCCGCCCGCACATGGTCACGCGCCTCGATCACGGTCGCCCGAACCTCCGCGCTCCACTCGAGCGAGAGATTGTGCCGCGCCATGTGCGCGAGATACTGTGCTTCGATTTCGCGGAAGTTCTGATATCGTGTCGCGGCGTCCGCAACATCGGACGGAACGAACGCGATCTCGGAGTCTCTCGCGAATGCGGACTGTTGAGGAACCATCTCCGACCCTCCAGCGGGTGACGGACGGGCGAACGGAACCGTTATCCGGCGGCAAAGATTGCCGGTGCGCGGCGAACTAGCAAGGCCGGAAGTGCGCGATCGGGCCCTCGCGCCGAAGATTCTTCTTCCTTTCCAACCCTTCGAGGGTGACGATGAGCGCCGCCGGTACTACCGGCTGACGCCATTCGGCCGTCGTGTGCTTGCCGCCGAGTTGGAGCGGCTTCGCGCGCTCGTTCGCCTCGGTGAGGAGCGCCGTGTGATCGCGCCACGTCCCGCGTGAGTCGAATCAAGAGAACGCGCGCGACGGGACGTCGCGGCCGAGCGTTGCGCGACTCTGGGTCGGCTGCTCCCCGATCTGATCGTCAGCGCCGCGGCCGAGCGCGACGCGCGACCACGGTGAGTCCAACGGAGGCCCTTCGAAACGGTTAGGGGTCGATCTGCGTATCCGTGCGCGGTGCTGGGCCATTGCCGCGCAGTGCTTCGACGACCTGAGCGCGCTCGTCGATCTCGGCGGGAGCCATGGCGATGGGCACCGGAATCTCGTCGTTCGGGTCGACCGGAATGTCGTCAGGCGAATCGGTGGTTCCGTCGCCCTGCGTGACGCTGGTCGTCTTCGATGCGGTCGAATCCAGCAACGCATCGGCGTGCTTGCGCTCGCGATCGCTTGGCATGCTCAGTCTCCTTGGTTGCCTGAGCGCGGTGCAGATGTCGCGCCAACTTGAAATTGCATTCCGACCCCGATCAGGACGCCGTCATGCGATACGAGATGCCTGCGTGGCGGAGGCGGTCGATCGCGCCGGCAAGCAGTGGCGGGTCGCCAATGAGCGAGACGCGGAAGAAGCCTTCGCCTCCCGGCCCGAAGGCGTTGCCTGGGGTGACGACGACGCCCGCGGCGTCGATCAGGTGCTTCGTCCACCCCTGCGCCGTGAAGCCGCTTGGGATCGGGAGCCAAACGAACATCGATCCACGTGGAGGCGCTGAGGTCCAGCCGAGCGAACGGAAGCCGCGCAGCATCGCGTCGCGGCGTTCCTGATAGCGGGCGACGACTGGGTGTTCCAGCTCGCGATAGTGATCGAGGGCGTAGGTGGCGCCGGCTTGGATCGGAACCGGAGTTCCGTATCCCATGTTGGTTCGCACTGCGTACAGCGCGTCGATGAGCGGTTCTCCGCCAACGGCAAAGCCAATGCGCGATCCCGCCATGTTGAACGTCTTCGAGAACGAGTGGAACTCGATGACGACGTCTTTTGCGCCGCGAATCTGGAGGGCGCTCGGCGCGACGAGACCATCAAACGTGAGCTCGCTATACGCGAGATCCGAAATGAACAGCATGTCGTATTTACGGCATAGCGCGACCGCTTCCTCGTAGAGCTCGAGCGGAGCAACCGTGCCGGTGGGATTGTGCGGGTAGTTGAGCACCAACAGACGCGCGCGGTGGAGAACGTTTTTGGGGATGGCTGCCAGGTCCGGCAAAAAGCCGCGGTCAGCGCGGAGGGGGATGAAGTGCGTCCGGCTTCCGACAAGCCCGCTCGCTCGACCGTGTACGGGGTAGTAGATGTCGGGAACGATCGATGTGGTCGTCTCGTCCGCAAACGCGATCGTCGCTTGGGCGATGCCTTCCTTGGCGCCGCTCAGGCATAGCACCTCGCGGTCTGCGTCGACCGTCACGCCGAAGCGTGCGTCCATGAACCGTGCGACCGCTTGTCGGAAGGGCTCGGTTCCGCGAAAGGGTGGATACCCGTGGGTTTGCGGATCGGCGTACGCGGCGGCGATGGCGCCAATGATCGGCTGCGGGGTGGGCTGGTCTGGATTACCCATGCCGAGGTCGATGAGCTGGGCGCCATTGGCCCGTGCTTCGGCCTTGAGCTCGTCGAGCCAGGCGAAGACGTAGATGGGCAGGTCGGTGAGCCGGTGCGTCGGAACGAGGTCCGGGGCCGGATTCGTCGAGGGAGTCGTGGGAAGTGCGTTTATGCTGGTCATTCAGCTGAGTCCGTAGGTCGCAACGCGAAGACGCGCATACCGTTCCCAAAGTTACCCAGTGCGCGGGGCTACGCCGACGGTGGAACAGGGTGGAATAGGGTGGAACTTGGTGGGGCTTGCGCCGTACAATTAGATGATTATCTATGTATCGTACAGTGAATAACGGATGGCCCGTGGACGCAGAGCAGTTCCAACGAGTTGCAAAGGCGCTCGCGGATCCTCGACGGTTTGAGATCCTGGAGCACATCGCCAAGCAGTCGGAGGTCGGTTGTCGCCGGCTTTGCGGCTGCTTTCCGGTGCGCCAGGCAACGATCTCGCACCATCTAAAGGAATTGGCCAGCGCCGGTCTCGTTGAGTCGCGGCGCGACGGGCAATTCGTGTACTACAAAACGCGGCCGGCGGTGCTCGAGATGTATATGAGCGAGCTCCGCCGGCGAATGGCGGTTCAGCCGTCCGTTCCGGTTGCGAGCACGAAAGCGCCAAATGTGAATGCGCCAAGCGTGCGAGCGCCGAGCGCGAGGGTGTCGCGTGAGAAGAGTGTGGTTGAACGACGGGCGTGATCGTGCGGCACAGCGGACCGCGCTGACACGCTCGGTGGTAGGTGACGGTATTGGCAAATGAACATCAGGTCTGGCGCCACTGGGCTCCGGGAGTGAGTGATGTACACGACGAACGAAGATCGCGATCTGTTGGACCTCTACATCGAAGAGCTACGCGGTGAGCCGGTGCTTACGGCCCCGCAGCAGAAGGATCTCGCGCGCACGATGCGCGGCGCGACCAATGACGATGTGCGCGAGCGCGCGCGTTCCGAGCTGATTCGGGCGAATTTGCGTTTCGCATTTTCTGTCGCCAAGCAGTATCAGAATCGCGGCGTGCCGCTCGGCGACCTCGTGAGCGAGGCGAACGCCGGGCTCGTGCGCGCCGCCGACAAATACGATCCCGACGTCGGCGTGAACTTCATCAGCTACGCCGTGTGGTGGATTCGCCAGGCGTTGCACTCAGCCGTGCAGCGGCAAGGTCGCACCGTTCAGGTGCCGTTGAATCGCGCTGCCGACTTGAGCCGTGTGTCGCGAGCGCAGGAAGTCTTGCGCCAAAAATTGTCGCGCGAGCCGTACGAGGACGAGATCGCCAAGGTGGCGGACCTCTCGTTGGACGTGACGCGCGGCCTCGTCGCGTTGCTGCAGCCTGTTCGTTCATTCGACGAGCCGGCCGTCTCGGGCGACCAGGGCCGGACACTTGGTGAGACGCTGGTGCTCGACCGCGGTGAAGACGAGGACGTACTGCCGGGCGGCGTGGAGAGCGATTCACGTCGTGAAGCGATTGCGCGCGCACTCGAGGTCTTGCAGCCGCGTGACCGCCGCGTATTGACATTGTACTTCGGGCTCGAAGGCAGTCGGCCGATGACGCTTCAGGAAATCGCGCGCGAGCTCGGCGTGACGCGGGAGCGTGTGCGTCAACTGCGCGACCGCGCGCTCAAGCGGCTGCGCGAAAGCGACACCGCCGACGTGTTGCGCGACGGAATGGCCGCGTAACCAACGCGCTGAACGTTGGGCAAACGCCAGTCGCGCTCTTCGCGCGACTGGCGTTTTGCTGACTACGCCCCGACGGCGATGCCGAGTTGCGGTGCGCCCTTTTCCAATCGAACTGGCCGGCGCTCGCCTACCTGCTGGCGCCACATCGCGTAGTACAGGCCTTTGAGCTCGATGAGCTCTTCGTGCCGGCCGACTTCGACAATGCGCCCGCGTTCGAGTACGTGAATGCGATCGGCGTGCATGACCGTGGACAGTCGATGCGCAATGAGCACGGTGATGACGTCTGCCGAGGCGGAGATGTCGCGCATGGTGCTGCTGATCTCCTCTTCGGTGAGCGAGTCGAGCGCCGAGGTCGCTTCGTCGAAGACGAGCAGGTGCGGATGGCGAAGCAGCGCGCGTGCGATGGACAGCCGCTGCTTTTCGCCGCCGGAGATTTTCATTCCGCCTTCACCAATGACCGTGTCGAGCCCTTTGTCGGCGCGAGTCAGCAGGTTGTTGGCGGCCGCCTGCCGGAGCACCTGGATGCACTCGGCGTCGGTCGCATCGGGTCGCACGAAGAGCAGATTCTCGCGAATGGATCCGGAGAAGAGCTGGGCGTCCTGCGTCACGAGGCCAATGCGCTCGCGGAACTTGTCGAGGTCGACGCGGCCGCTGTCGATGTCGTTGTACATCACCTGACCGGCGCGCGGCTGATAGAGACCGACGAGCAGCTTGACGAGCGTGGTTTTGCCGGAGCCCGACGGCCCCACGAACGCGACCGTTTCGCCGCGCTCTACTTGAAATGTGATATCGGACAACGCGGCACTGCTCGCCGTTTGATGCGTGAACGTCACGTCTCTGAAATCCAAGAGGCGAAGATCTTCGACGGCGACAGGGTTGGCCGGCTTCGGATCGATCGGCATGTCGAGAATCTTTTGGAAGGTCTCGAGCGATGCTTCAGTTTCGCGAAAGATGTTGATGACGTTCCCGATCTCTTGCAGCGGTCCAAAGATGAAGAACGAGTAGATGAGCAGCGAGAAGAATTGCCCGACACTGATTTGCCGGGCGAAGATTAGATAGAGCATCAGGAACAGAATGCCCGTGCGGATGAGGTTGACGCACGTGCCCTGGATGAAGCTGAGGCTCCGGATGTATTTGACCTTCTTGAGCTCCAGCGTAAGGATCTTCTGGGTGGTCGCGTTGAGCCGGAGAACTTCCTGATCGGCGAGGCCGAGGCTTTTGACGAGCTCGATGTTGCGAAGCGACTCGGTGGTGGCGCCGGCGAGCGCGTTGGTCTCGGCGACGATGACTTTCTGGATCGTCTTGATCCGCCGACTGAGGACGGAACTCAGGCCACCGAGCACGGGTACCGTGAGCAGGAACGCGGGCGCGATGGACCAGTGGACCCTGTACGCGTAGATCATGACGAAGACCACGCCGACGAGGCTCGTGAAGACGACGTTCACGAATGCGGCGATGAACTTCTCGGTGTCGGCGCGAACCTTCTGGAGCTTGCCGAGCGTCTCGCCGCTTCGCTGGTCTTCGAACACCTGGAAGGGAAGGGAGAGCGAGTGGCGAATCCCATCCGAGTAGAGCTGCGCGCCCAAACGTTGCGTAATGACGTTGACGAAATAGTCCTGGAAATTCTTCGCGACGCGGGAGACGAAGGCAACGCCGACCGCCATGCTGAGCAGGAGCGTGACGCCGCGAAAGAATTGTGCGTTGGTGAACGTGGAGTATTTCGTCGCGTAGTCGTCGATGACGTGGCGAAAGATCAGCGGGTCGAGCAGTGAGAAGACCTGATTGATCGCCGCAAGAACCAGGGCGAGTGCGACCAACGGCAGGTACCCGCGCAGGTATTTGTAGAGGAGTGACATGCTCGGAATATCGGTTGCTGGGAAGGGCGCGGCGTCGCGCGACCCCGCCGCGGTCGGTTTGCGGAAGTTTTCTGGCAATATCCGTTGCACGCTCCGTATATTGAGCGTCGTGCACGTGGACGGTCATCGTTCGACTCTTCCCGGCGAGCCCGTTCTCCGGCCTTAGTCCCGAGCTTCACTATGCTGTTGACGCTTTTGGGCGCCGTCGCCCTCCTGACCGGCCCTGTTTCCGCGCGGGACACCGTCGCGGCTGCGGGCACCGTTGCAACGCCGACGATCAGCCGAACGCCCGTGGTCGGTATCAAGGGCGTGCTGCAGGCCGATAGCATCGTTGTAGAGAAGCAGAAGCACACGCTGACGCTCTTCCAGAGCGGCGTGGTGGTGCGCAGCTATCAGGTCGCGCTCGGCAAGCAGCCAACGGGCGACAAGCTGCGGATTGGCGACGGACGCACGCCCGAGGGCCTGTACCGCATCGACTTTCGAAATCCGGAAAGCAAGTACCACATGTCGCTCCACATCTCGTATCCGGATGCCGCGCATCAGGAGCGAGCCAAGGCAATGGGAGTACGGGCTGGCGGCGACGTTATGATCCACGGCCTGCCTCCGGCGTACGCCAACCTTGGAGCGATACATCGGACGTATGACTGGACCGAGGGCTGCATCGCGGTGACCAACGCGGAGATCGAAGAGATTTGGCGCGCGGTCCCCAACGGGGCGCCCATTCAGATCAAGCCGTAGTCGCCCCACCCGAGCCGCACCTGCACGTGCGCGGTTCCATTCTGCTTTGGAGCACGGCGTCGGGCGTGATTCTCGGACTTTTCATCGACGCGACGCTCATTGGCGTCGCGTTGTTGTTAGGTGCGGTCGTCCCGGCGGTCTCGGCGAGGCTGCACGTTCGACTGTTCGTGCTCTGCGCCGCTGCTGTCCTCGCGATCATTCCGCTGTCATTGGCGGTGCTCGGATTTCTCGAGGGAGAGCTGAAGCTCCGGTGAGCCCGGCCCGGGGGCGGGCTACCCGTGCGCATTGTCGACGTATCGGACGTATCGGCAGAGGTCGCCGCTCCAGTCCGAAACAACGGCGTCACGGGGGCTAGCGGCACACAACTGGCCAAAACGAGTCGTCGAGTGTGGAGATTCGTGGCGCTCGCGCAGTCCGACCCCAGCCTTTACAAGAATGCAATTCGTCGCAGGGGCGCACCATTCCAGCAGGAAGCCGTGGAACTCGCGTTTCGCGTCGTTGCATCCGAGAGTGTATCTCGCGATTCACTATCTCGTTGGCTTCGTCGCGGCGGGGGCAATTGCCTGGCTGATTGTCGGAGTCGCGAACATGGTGCCCGACAAATCGCTGATCGCCGAGATCGACGACGCCGTCACCAACTGGATGACACAGCATGGGTCGGATGGCGGCGACTCGATGTTTTCCGCGATCAGCCTTCTCGGCGGACCGCTGTTGGTCGTGATCGTCGCGACCGTGGCCGGAACGTTTGCAACGCGTCGCGACTGGCGGCGCTTCGCGCTCGTCGCGGTGACGTGCGGCGGCGGTCTGCTCTTGAACGCCGTGCTGCGTGAGACATTCCGCCGCGCACATCCGCTCGACGCGACCGCGTTTGTGACCGCCGCGCAGTCGTGGAATTTTCCGAGCGGCCATGCGATGAATGCGTTGGTGTGTTACGGCGTTCTCGCCTATCTGATGATTGCGGGACTCAGCCGGTCGTCCGCACGGTCGTCGATCGGGATCGCGGCCGGCGGATTGATTGTGCTGGTCGGGTTTACACGGATCTACCTGGGCGTGCATTTTCTATCCGACGTGGTCACGGGGTACGCAGCCGGCGCTGTTTGGCTGTTGGTGTGTATTGCTGCGTACCAGTTCGTGCGCATGCGGTATGTTGTGGCCGGCGCCACCGTGTCCGTCTAGAGATCACGCCGCGGGTGAAGAACCGTCACGAACGTGCCCAGGAGAGGAAGCGCGAGATGAACAAACCAGAATCTCAGAGTGTGACGCGCCGCGGTTTTCTGTCTTTGGCGGCGGCGGCGGTGGGCGCGCCGGCGCTCTTTCCCGCCGGCCGGTTGATGGCGTCGTTCGGGTCGCCTGTCGTCGGCGCGTTGGACGACGTGACGATCGTGCAGTTCTCGGATGCGGGCGTGCGCGAGGCCACGGTCCGAGTTCCAAAAGTCGTCAAGTCGGAAGCAGAATGGCGGAAGCAGTTGTCGCCGCTCGCATTTTCCGTTGCGCGGCGAGCCGGGACGGAGCGTCCATTCACCGGCGCCTACTGGAACCTGCACGAGAAGGGTCTGTTCCGCTGTGTGTGCTGCGACAACGCGCTATTCAACTCGTCAGTGAAGTTCGATTCGGGAACGGGATGGCCGAGCTTCTGGCAGCCGATCGCACCGGAGAACGTCGTAGGACCGCGGGCGCAGAGCCCAGGTGCCGACTCGACTGAAGTGACATGCCACCGGTGCGACGCGCACTTGGGCGACATCTTCGATGACGGTCCCAAGCCGACGGGTCTACGCTACTGTATCGATTCGATCTCGCTCAAATTCGTGAAGGCGCCGTAGTTCGTCGCGCGGCTCTGTTCATACAGCGACGGTGAGGGATTCAAGGCTCCGCATCGCGCCCATCTCCGCGGAGCCGCCGCGAATCAACGCACCGATGACCTCGGGGCCCACGGGCTTCGCGAACAGAAAGCCCTGCCCGTAACCGCAGCCGAGTGCAATGAGTTGGTTGCGCTGGTCCGCGTGCTCGACGCCTTCAGCCACCGTGTGAAGCTGCAGCGTTGTCGCCAACCCGACGATCGAGCTCGCGAGCGCGGCGTCACCGCCGTTCTTCGCCACGTTGGTGATGAACGACTTGTCGATCTTGAGGATGTCGATCGGAAAACGCTGCAGGTAGCTGAGGTTGGAATATCCGGTTCCGAAGTCATCGATTGCCAAACGCACGCCGAGTGCCTTGAGCTCGTGCAGACGGTCGATCGCGGCCTTTGCGTTGGACATGAGCACGCTCTCGGTGATCTCGAGGATCAGGCGCTCGGGCGGGAATTGTGTGTCGGTGAGAATCGATGCAACGTCTTCGGTGAAGTTCGCATCGGCCAATTGACGCGCTGAGACGTTCACGCTCACGGTGGGGGCAACGAGATCCGGCGATGCCAGCTGCCACTCTCGTCCCTGTCGGCATGCCTCTCTCAACACCCACCGTCCTATCGGAACGATGAGTCCCGTTTCCTCGGCAATGGGGATGAAGGACGCTGACGACGGTGCGTCCTCGCCCGGTTGAAGCCAGCGCACCAACGCTTCCACGCCGGTGATCGTGCCGGTCTCGAGCTCGACGATCGGTTGGTAGACAACGCGAAACTCGCCGCGGTCCACCGCGAGACGCAAATCCGCTTCGAGCTCCAGTCGCTGGAGCAGCTCGGTGTACATCTCCGGCTCAAAGATGGCGTGACGTCCCTTGCCGTCGTCTTTGGCGCGATACATCGCGACGTCGGCATTGCGAAGCAGCTCATCGACGCGCTCGGCGCCCGTTGCGTGCGCAATGCCGATGCTGGCGGCGACGCACACCTCCCGCCCTTGGAGCGCGACCGGCGTGCGAAGCGACTCGGTGATGCGGTTCACGACGAACATCACGTCGTCGTCCTGCTGCAGCCCTTCCAGCAGGACGGCGAATTCATCCCCTCCGATCCGCGCGACCGTGTCGCAGCCGCGTGTGGCCTTGAGCAAGCGTTCGGCGATCGTCTCGAGCAGGCGATCACCCTCGCCATGGCCGAGCGTATCATTTACTGATTTGAAATCATCGAGATCGAGGAGCAGGATCGCGACTCGCTCGCCGCGTCCGCTCCGCGCCAACGCGTGTTGCGCGCGGTCGCGAAAGAGCGCGCGGTTGGCCAGACCGGTGAGGGAATCATGGAAGGCCTGATGCACCAACTTGGCTTCGAGCGATCTGTTTTCGTCTTTGAGCGCGAGATGCAGGTATCGTGTCTCCAGGAGGTTGCGAGTGCGCAGCAGGACCTCGGTCCGCTCGAGAGGCTTCGTCAGGAAATCGCGCGCGCCGCTCGACAGCGCCCGTTCTCGCGCTTCGCGTGTCGTGTCGGCCGTGAGCACCAGAATTGGCAGATACTCATTGAAGCCGCATCGAGCCCGGAGCTGTTCGAGCACGGCGTATCCATCGAGGTGCGGCATGTGGAGGTCGAGCATGACGAGGTCGGGACGCATCTCGTCGAACACCTGTAACGCATTGCGCGCGTCGGTCACGCCGCGCATCTCGGTGAAGCCGCCCGTGAGCAGCAGACGCTCGAGCAGGCGAACGTTGGCCTGCTCGTCATCGATGATCAGAATGCGCGCGCGCGACAACAACTCATCGCTGATCATCATGCGGCACGCTTCCCGTCGAGGACTTCGTCGAGGATATCGATGAACGGTTTCACGTCGAGCGGTTTGGTGATGTACGCATGCACGCCGGCGGCGATCAGGCGATCGATCTGGCCACGCGTGGCGTCGGCGCTGAGCACGACGACGGGAATGTCACGACAATCCGGGGCTTGGCGCAGTTGCGCGAAGACCTGGTCGCCGGGGATGTCGGGGAGGTGAAGGTCGAGCAGAATGAGGTCGGGGCGATGCAGGCGCGCAAGCTCGAGCGCCATTCCGCCTTGCATCGAGGGAATCAACTCGATGTCCGTGCGTCGTCCCAGGATCCGCTGGACCAGCGTCAGGTTTGAGAGATTGTCTTCGACGTAGAGAATCTTCCGGATCCGGACTCCTGGAGCATCGGTCGCCCGCGCGGGGTGCGAGTCCAATTCCAACCGTCCGAGTCGCGACAGCTGGCTCTCCGCGATCGGGAGCTCGATCCAAAAGCGCGTGCCCACACCAAGCTCCGTCGTCAAGCCGATCTCGCCGCCCATGGCATCCGCCAGCCGCTTGGAAAGTGCGAGCCCGAGTCCGGTCCCTTCGACCGACGATTGCTCCGCACCCAAACGATCGAACGGTGTGAACAGACGCGCCACCTTTGCCGGAGCGATACCCTGTCCGTTGTCCTCGACGATGATGCGGAGCCGGTCCATTGCGGACGCTTCGCAGAGCAGTCGCACGCGGCCGTTCGCGCGATTGTACTTGACCGCATTGGCCACGAGGTTCAACAGCACCTGCTTCAATCGCTGCCGATCCGCTTGCACATAGTGTTCGTCAACACTCGGTGCATCGACGCAGATCTCGATGTTCCCCGACGTCGTGAGCGGACTCACGAGATCGATGATCTCGCGCACGACCTCACCGACGCGTACGGGCTCGGCCGACATGTGCAGACGACCAGACTCGATGCGCGTGATGTCCAGGACTTCGTTGATCAAGGCGAGCAGATGCCGGCCGGCTTTGAGAATCTGGTCCCCGCTTTCCCGCATGCCGGGCGTCGTCGCGTCGAGCTCGATCAGTTGGCCGAAACCGAGAATCGCATTCAATGGCGTGCGGAGCTCGTGGCTCATGCGGGACAGGAATTCGCTTTTCGCGCGACTCGCTGCCTCGGCGGCTTCGCGAGCGGCGCGCAGGACACCCTCGGTGCGGCGGCGTTCGGTCACGTCGCGAATGACTCCGGCGGTTCCCACGAGCATCCCCGTCGCGTTACGGGTTGCGCGCGCGTGAACTTCCACCCACCGGTCGCCGTTCTCCTTGGTGCGGTAGCGCACCTCGTGCCGGCAATAGTCGGTTGTCCCTTCGATGATTGTCCGGTTTTTCTCGATTGACTCGGCGCGATCGTCGTCGTGCACTGAATCGTCGACGGAGTGTCCAAGGGTTTCGACGACCGAGTAGCCGGTGATCCGCGTCCATGCGTCATTGAGGAACGTCCAACGGCCCCACGCGTCGGTCCGAAAGATCACTTCGTCGATCTCGCTCACAACGGAGCGATATCTCTCCTCGCTTTCCTGCAGCGCTTCGGCGCCGGCCAATTTGACTCGCACCCAATGGTCGGTGATCGATCCCGCCACCGTGAGAATCAGAATGACGAACGCTCCCATGACCACGGGCACCGCGAGTCCGGTCGTCCCGATCTGGAGTCCGTGATCCATCGGCGCCATCGCATTCACATTCGTGAAACGAACGGCGGCCATGGCGGTGTAGTGCATTCCCGAGATGGCGAGACCCATGACCACCGCCGCGGCGACGCGCAGCAGGCGCCCGCGCTGCGTGTTGTCGTTGCGGAGCCACAGGAAAAGGCACAGCGCGACAGTCGCCGCGGTCACCGCGATGAGCACGGATGCGCCGACGAGAACGGGGTCGTAACCGAATTGAGCACCTGCGACGCGGACCGCGGCCATGCCGGTGTAGTGCATCGTGACAATGGCTATACCAAGGCACAATCCCGCTCCGAGCAATCGCGCGGTCCCCACGGCGGAACGGCTGGCGACGAAGAGCGCGAACAGTGACGCGCCAACAGCGGCGAGATATGAGAGGGCAACGAACGGCACGCTGTAGGCGATCGGAACCGGCAGGTGGAACGCAAGCATCGCGACGAAGTGCATGCTCCAAATGCCGCTCCCCATGGCGACGCTTCCGCCCAGGAGCCACGCCAGTTGCGTTCGCCCTCTCGCGACGGCGACCCGGCCGGCAAGCGCCAAGGCGGTGTATGACGCGCACATCGCGATCAGAACGGAAAGCGCGACTAGCGGCGATTCGTGCGTGCCATTCATGGGGGAACGCGTTGCGGGTGAGTCGGGGAAAGCCCGATGCGGCGTAAGGGAATACCTGATGGTCAGTATCGACGGCCTCATCGAAGACTTTACGCCGCCGATTTAGGCTGTGACACGGGCCGTCACGGCCTCCCGCGGGGCCGCCCGCGCGTGGTCCCGAGCCGCGCGGCAAGAAACAATTACTTCCAATGGATTGCCGACGGCCCATTGGGCGGTCGAGGGCGTCGCCCCGTCACCCCATGAGGCCCCGCCGAGGATCAACTGATGGAGAGCACGCCATGCAGGTGAAGCGGTTGCGCTGGTTTACGCGCTACGGTCGGACTCCTGGGGGTGTGTCGAGAAGCCCACGCATGGCGGCCGCGAGCTGGTTCACCTGAAACGGTTTCGCGAGAAATCCGGTGGCGTCGTCCGCCTGATCCCGCACCCCGGCCTCGCCGCGCGCGTACCCGGACATGAACAAGACGCGAATATTCGGATACCAGCCGCGGAGTGTCTTCACGAGATCATGGCCGTCGAGGTTAGGCATGATGACGTCCGTTACCACGAGATGAACCGGCGCGAGAAACCGGGCGATCGCGGCGATCGCTTCTTCTCCGTCTTCCGCCTCTATCACCGTGTATCCGTAGCTTCGCAACGCGAGCGCTCCAAATTCTCGAAACATCGCGTTGTCATCCACGAGCAAGACCGTCTCGGCGCCGCGGTATTCAGGCAGCAGTGATAGTGGTCCAGCGTCGTTGCTCGGTGTCTTGTCAGCAGGCTCGCCCAGAAAGTCGATGTGGCTCTTTCCGTCGTGCATCGTGCCTCCGTGTACGGGTCCGCGATTTCCGCAGTGTAGCCAAGCGTAGGAAGATTCACGCCGTCACACGGCCTGACTAGCTCCCGAGATAGCAGACTGGCGCGACTGGCGATCTCAACTGCGCACCAACGCCATCAGCGACGCCCCCGACTGCGGAGCGGCGGCGCTAGTCTGCGCGCAACACGCTCACCGGGCTCACTCTCGTGGCACGCAGGGCCGGAACGAAGCTCGCGACCAACGCGACGATCACGAACAACGCGGGAACGCTCAGGAACGTCACCGGATCGCCGACCGAGACACCAAACAGCAACGTACGCAGCGGCCGAGCGGCAAGGAATGCCGCGGCCACGCCGATGATCGCGCCGGCGCCGGCAAGTCCGGCAGCGCGCCGCACGATCATGGTCAGGAGCGCCGGCGCTGTCGCGCCAAGTGCCATGCGGATTCCCATCTCCGGCAGCCGCTGGCTCACCAGATACGACATGACTCCATAGATGCCCACGGCGCCGAGCAGCAGCGCGACGATGGCGAACGCACCGACGAGGGACATGACGAACCGCGGCTTGGCGAGCGATTGCCTAATGACATCGTCCATTGTCCTCATCTCGCTCAGCGGGACCGATCGATCGATGTCCCTGACAACTGCGCGAAGCGCACGTTCGATAGTCGATGGATCGCCGGCGGTGCGAAGGACGATCGTGAATTCCGGGCGTCCGGATTTTGCGCGCTGCATGAAGGGGAAGTAGACGGACATCGCCGACGTGTCGCGCAAGCTGTCCGACCGCACGTCCGCGACGACGCCGACGATCGTCATCCACGGACTCGCCCACGGATAGCCGATGCGTTTGCCGATCGCGTCTCCGTTCGGCCAGAAATGTCGCGCCATCGATTGACTCACGATTGCCACGGGCTGCGCGCCGGAACGGTCGTCGTCGCCAAAGGCGCGCCCGCGAACGATCGGGATGCGCATGGCCGCGAAATAGTCGGGCGTCACGATCTGCGCGTGATCTTCCGTCGGCAAGCCATGCTTGATGTCCTCGAACTGCCCTTCTATTCGCATGGCGGCGCCGTAGACCGGGCGGGCAATCGGGAGGTCGCTCACGCCGGCGACACGCTCCACACCAGGAAGGGCGGCGGCGCGCGACAACACGGCGCCATACAACTCGTTCGCCTTCGCGACGTCGGAATACATCGACGGCGCCGGAGTCACGCGCGCCGTCACCAGGTGATCCGCACGAAAGCCCGGGTCGAGTCGGCGCAGTTCGGCAAAACTGCGCACGAGCAACTGGGCGCCGATGACGAGCAGCACAGCGAGCGCGACCTCGCCAACGATGAGCATTCCAGAAAGGCGATGGTGGCCCACGCCGCGTCCCGAGCGCCCGGACCGAACTGATTCAGCCGTGCCGCGTCCACTCGTCGCTCTAAGCGCCGGGAGCAAACCAAAGGCAATGCCCGTGAGCATCGTCAGCGCGACCGTGAAGGCCACCGTCGTGCCGCTCAACGTGATCTCGGTCGTGCGCGGAACATCGGCAGGAATGAACGCGACGAGCCAACGAATTCCGGCGGCGGAAACGATGATGCCGATCGTTCCACCGATACTCGCAAGCACCAGACTTTCGGTGAGCAATTGGCGAATGAGACGCCCGCGACCGCCACCGAGCGCCGCGCGCAGGGCGAGCTCACGCTCGCGCGCCGAGGCTCGCGCGAGCAGAAGGTTGGCGACGTTCACGCACGCGATGACGAGCACGACGACGACACATCCGAGCAGCAACAGAAGCACGGGACGCGTGCCGCCGAGCATGGCGTCCTGCAGGCTGCGCACTGTGGCGCGCTGTCCGTAGGCGGCGCCGGGATCCCACATGGGATTCGCATGGCGAAGCGAAGGCGCCACCTGTTGCATTTCGCGCTGCGCCGCGGCGAGCGGTATTCCTGCACGCAACCGCCCGATGAAGTGGCTGGCGCCGCCCGCCCAGAGTGAAACGATGTCGCCGCGGTCGATCAACAACGGCTTCCAAAAATCGGTCGTCGCTGTCGGGAACACGAATGTCGCCGGCATCACACCGATCACGGTGGTCGGAACGCCGTCAATGATCACGCGACGCCCGATCACCGACGAGTCGCCGCCGAAACGCCTTTGCCACAGCCCGTGGCCCAGGATGACGACGCTGGTCTTGCCGCGGTCGCCTTCGTCGCCGCCGAACGTACGTCCGATGCGGGCCGATGTGCGGAGCACCGCGAAGAAGTTCGCGGAAACAGTGGCCCCGTCGAGGCGCTCGGCGGTCGTTTCGTCATCGAGGTTGGCGCTTGTCGTCTGATAGGCTGCAATATCGGACTCCGAGCGGAGATGCTCGCGAAGCTGCAACAGTTCGCCGGTCGAGTAGCCCCAAAGACTCACGAGCTGTTCGGGTGCGCCGTACGGAAGGGGTTGCAGCAGGAGCGCGTTGACGAGTGAGAAGATGACGGTGTTGGCTCCGATCGCGATGGCGAGTGTGGCGACGGCCGCGACGGCGAACGACGGTGCGTGTGCCAGCGCTCGAAATGCAAACGCGATATCCTGACGAAGGTCGTCGACCCATTCGGCGCGGCGCCGGCGCCGCTCGCGCGCGCGATCGATGCCGATCACTTCATTCTCGACATCGGCGTAACGTCCGAAGCGCTCGTATGCGGCGGCGCGCGCTTCCGAATCGCCGAGACCGGCGCCCTTTGCCTCTTCGATTCGCATGTCGACGTGAAAGTGAAGTTCATCCTGAACGTCCTCCCTGGTTCGCCGGCGGAGCAGATTGCGATATCGGGTCCAGAGCGGATTGCCGTCGTCGGCCATGTGCGGGTCTCCGGGTTCGTCTACGCTTCGACAGGTTTCGTGGTCGACGTCAGCACTTTGCCGATCGCCTCGGCGTACTTCCACCAGTCTTTCGCTTCAGCGGCGAGCTGTTTGCGGCCGAGTGCGGTGAGCTCGTAGAACTTCGCGCGCCGATTGTTTTCCGACAGGCCCCAGCGTGCCTCGACCCAGCTTTTGTCTTCGAGGCGATGGAGCGTGGGGTAGAGCGATCCTTCCTCGAGACGGAGGACGTCGTTGGTGGTGGTCTGAATCCAGCGCGCGATGGAGAATCCATGCTGCGGCCCCCACGACAGCGTTTTGAGGATGAGGAGCTCGATGGCGCCTTGGCGGAACTCGATGGGCCGGGGCATGCGTGCGTTCTCACTTGACGGATCTAGGGAACGAATGCGGTCGACCCATAGATATGTCAAGGGAGGTGGGTCCACCGGGCCGAAATGCCTGAGGTCGCGGCCTGACAACGCCGGGCGACGCGTGGCTTGCATCTTCCCCGCGACGCCCGGATCATTCCCAATGATTCTGATCCCGGCCTGCCGCTGAACGAGGACAAGCCCAACGTGACCGCGCCCCACACGCCGAACGTCGACCCGACTTCGCACACGCCCGCGCACGAGCCTTCCGACCTCGGCTTCGGCCGAGTCGTTGCGCAAGCTGTTCGCGGGCGATTTCTCAATCGCGACGGCAAGCCCAATAGCAAGAAGTACGGCCTGGGCGCGCAGCGAGCCGCACGCTTCTATCTCACGTCGCTCGACGCGAGCTGGCCCGCGTTCATCGGCTGGATGATGGGCATCCTCCTGCTCGTGAACGGCACGTTCGCGCTTGCCTATCTCGCACTCGGCGACACGGCGTTGCGCGGGACCGAAGGGTTGGGTCTCGACGACCCGTTCCTTCGCGCGTTCACGTTCAGCATCGGAATATTCACGACCACCGGTACCGGCGCGATGCACGCGTTTGGACCCACGGCGAATTGGCTGGCCAACCTCGAGTCGTTCGTCGGTCCGATCACGCTCGTCGTCGCCTTTGGTCTGCTGATCGCCCGGCTGACCCGGCCGCGGATGCGCATTGGCTTCAGCGACTCGGCGATCATCGCGCCGTACGAAGGCGGGCGCGGACTCATGTTTCGCATCGTGAGCCTGAAGCCCGGCGATCTGAGCGACGTGCAAGCCCGCGTGAATCTCATCTGGTACGAGGACATTGGCGGCGTACGTGAGCGGAATTTCCACGAGCTGGCGCTCGAGCGTCATTCTGTTGAGTTCTTCACGTTGCATTGGACCGTCGTGCACCCGATCACTGCCGACAGTCCGTTGGCGGGCATCACGCCCGAGAATCTCGCCGCGTCGCAGGCCGAGTTTCTCGTCTTCGTCACCGCGCTGGAAGAGACGTTCTCGACGCGCGTCTCAACGCGCAGCTCATATCTGTGGGACGAGATCCGGTGGGACGTGAAGTTCGCCAGCATCTTTGCTCACGGCCCCGACGGTGTGATCGCGATCGACGTCGAACGGCTGAGCCGCACCGAGCGCCTCGACGACGGGGCGACCGCAACGCCGGCCGCGATCGAACGAGGTCCCGCTCCTTCGCGCTGACCGGGTCGGCTACCGTACGTCGCTGCGAGTGTCGCCGGCGCCGGCGCGGATGGCTTCGAGATCGAGCTCCTGCTCCAGCGCGCGAAGTACGTCGTCTGAGATGGCATCTTCATTTCGCAGACGAATCAACATCCGGCGCTCGGCGCTGATCATTCCGAGTCGCAGTCGGCGCCGACCGGCAAAACTTCCGCCGTGCTGGTCGTTCATCTGAACACGCTCGCGGAGCTCGGCACGAAGCGCCTGGACGTCGCGCTGGTCCACCCAGTCTTCGTGCGACAGATCCTCCAGAGCCTCGGCACCTCGGCGCGTCGCTTCACGGCGCGCCAACCGCTCCTCGACGTGATGCGTCTGCTCTGGTTCAAAACGAAGGCCGCGGACGATTGGCTGCAGCGAGAGTCCCTGCACCAGAAGTGTCAGGGCGATCACGCTCATCGCGACGAGAATCATTTCGGTGCGATACGGGAAGGCCGCGCCGCTCGCGGTCACACGTGGCAGCGCGAGAGCCGTCGCCAGCGTGACGACGCCGCGCATGCTCGTCCACGACACGAGAAAGAGCGCCTTCCATCGTGGCTTCGGTTCGCGGCGCCGGGTTTCGGCACTGATCCGCGGGATGACGGTCGCGAGCGGCACCCAGATCAAGCGCATTCCGATTGCGACAATCGTAATGATCGCGCCGTTGCGAAGGACACCGGCGAGCGAGCCGCGAGGTACCAGGCCGACCAGCGCGCCGATCTGTGCGCCGAGCAGAAGGAAGATCATCGCGTTGAGGAGAAACACGGCGAGATCCCACACCGTTCGTGTCTGCAAGCGAGACGTTGGACTCACCGCGCTGGAGAGACGCTGTTGCAGGTACACGCCGCCGGCCACGCACGAGAGCACGGCGGACACGTGCAGCGACTCGGCCGAGATCCACGCGATGTACGGACCCGCGAGCGTCAGAAGCGCCTCGGCCAGCGGATCTTTTGTCGAGCGCGCTGCTCGAATGATCAGCCATGATACGAGGAGTCCGACCAGGCTTCCGACGCCGGCGTCGATGAAGAATCGGACGATGGACTCGCCCCAGCTGAACGAGCCGGTGACCGCGGCGGCGACTGCCGTGCGGTACAAAACGAGTGCCGACGCATCGTTGACCAAACTCTCGCCTTCAAGAACTGTGATGACGCGCCGTGGCACCGGAAGTCGAGAGACGATTGCCGTCGCCGCGACGGCATCAGGCGGCGAAACGATCGCGCCGAGTGCGATGGCCACCGGCCAGGGAAGGCCGGGGAAGAGCATGTGCGCGGCCACAGCTACGGCCGCCGCTGTCACGAGCACGAGCCCGACCGCGAGCGTCGTGATCGGTCTGATATTTCGCCTGAAGTCGCGCACCGATGTGAACATTGCCGCCGACCAGAGAATCGGCGGCAAGAACACAAAGAACACGAGATCCGGATCGAGGTCCGGGATGGTGACGTGCGGAATCCTCGCAACCA
This sequence comes from bacterium, assembly GCA_040002475.1. GTDB lineage: Bacteria > Gemmatimonadota > Gemmatimonadetes > Gemmatimonadales > Gemmatimonadaceae > JAQBQB01. The sequence continues at coordinate 39,543 of JBDUEJ010000034.1, forward strand.
GGAGGCCGGCTATCACTTGAAGGATCGGGGTCGGCACGGGTAGCCGGCGCGCAAGAGCCGTCAACGCCACGACGAGGGCGATGACGGCTATCGCGATGACGACCGATTCAGAATGCGGCATCCGTGGGCTCTGTCGGATTCTCGGACCGCCCGCTGGCCGTGTTCGGCACCGGGGTTTGTCGGGAGAACAATATACCCGCGGGTGCCTACGTCACGAATGTGTCCTGTTCCCACCCCTCCAAGAAACGGTATTGTGCTGCCACACGGACGTTCACTCAGTTCTTCTGCACCAGGTTGTCGAGCGCAATTCGGTATTCTTTCGCCGTGGCGTTCCACGTCATGGTGTACGTCGTTGGATAGTAGCCTGGATGTTCGTAGCTCGACGGAAGCTTGATCGAGCTTTTGATCGTGTTTCCCGCGACGGATTTCAGCGACTCGATGTGTGCCTTCGTGATCATCGGCTCGTAGAAAATGAAATGCCCGTCGTACGAGCCGTAGAGAAAAGTGCGGGTGAACGGCTGGCTTTGTGGCGGCGGGAGAAGCTCGGGCGACGTCGGGTCGGCCCAGTGTGCTCCCATCATCGGCACACCGCCCGGCCGCTTGATCATTCCCACGGGTCGGTATGTCTCCGCCGGCATGCTCTCCATCTTCGTGTTGAACTGCGGATCGGTGGGCACAATCGCCATTTGGTCCGCGGTCGCGATCGTGTAAAAATGAAAATCGAAGTGCGGGATTGTGTACACTCCGGCCGGCTCGTGCCCCATCGGATTCCAATCGAGCATCACATGATTGAACCCCGTCACGTTGCCTTCCGCCGGAAGCGTGAGAATCAGATCGGCCGCGGACATTCCGCCGCCCGGCAGCGGGGTCTGCGGAAGTCCATTCATCAAGTTCTCTGATAGGGCAACGCCCAAGGACGTTGGCTTACCCGCGTCGTCGAGCGTGACATACGCGCGCGCGGTCCCTTGTCCCAACGCCTGCGCGGGGCCGTACGCGAGGTGCGGGCTCGCCGGCTCCGTATTCGAGTCTGAGCAGGCCACAACGGTGGCAATCGCGAGTGCTGCAACCGTGAACCCGGCCGCGGCGATTGCGCTGATCGGTGCGCGTCGCGTACGGGGATGTGTGAGCGAAGGTTTGAACATTTGAATCGTGCCTCTGCCATTCTTGGCGTCAGTCGTTGACAATCGCCGTCGCGTGCTCCCGCATGGAGCAGATGAAGCGATTGGCGCCAAGGTTAAACGGCGACAATTACCGCGGGCTTACCTCACTGGTGAGCCCGCCGCCGTAAGTGCGCCGTAAGCGGACGCATGCATCTTCGACGCATGACAACCATCCTCGACGTCGCTGCGGTCGCAGCCAACTCGCTCGGCGGTTGAGCTGACGTCCGGGTCGCCGATCATTTCACGCGCTAGATGCGGTTCGGCCCAACGCGGGGAACGCCGGTGATCATCCTTGTTCCGGCGACGATCGAGGCGAATATTTGGCCGGAGCTTTTCGAGTCGCTCACCGAGTGAGAGAAGGGTATACCTTCCCGGTCTTCCCGACGCGGGGGAGTCGTTCATTGCTCGCATGCGTAGCTTTATCGACGGCTTGGGCCTGTCAGAGGCGACGCTCATCGGGCCGGGCAGCTTCGGGCAACCACCGGTCTCGTCGGTGCGCTATCGATGCCGACATCGCCGACACGAAAGAGGAAACTCCCGTACTGTTGCTGCGCCGGGAATCGTCCGCGACGGAGGCCTTGGACGTGGTGACTGATTTTGTTGCTTGACGCTATGCCATCTTCATGACCGTTACGCCGCAAACTGCTGTCTTTCCGTCGGACGTGTCGGCGCCGTGGGGGCTGCCGGCGTACCTCACGCGCTTCATCGGGCGCGCCGGCGAGCTCAGAGAAATCGCGCGCATGTTGGCGACGACGCGATTGCTCACGCTCACGGGCGCCGGTGGGAGCGGAAAGAGTCGCCTCGCGCGCGAGGCGGCCGCGTGTCTCGGCGCCGAGTTTGCCTCGGTTGGGTGGGTGGATCTCGCTCCGATCACCGATCCGACGCTCGTTGCACAGCAAGTCATCACGGCGCTGCGTTTCCCGGACCGACTGTCGGCGACGGTGGTCGAATCGCTCGTCACGTGTATCGGGGACGGGCACGTTCTCATTGTGCTGGACAATTGTGAGCATTTGATCGATTCGTGTGCGTCGCTGATGGAGCGGCTGTTGCACGAGTGTCCGCGGCTTTGCGTGCTCGCGACGAGTCGCGAGGCGTTGGGGATCTCGGGCGAAACCGCGTGGCTGGTTCCGGAGCTGGCCGGCGGCGATGCGGTGCTGCTCTTCGTTGAACGCGCGCAGGCGGCGCTTCCGTCGTTCACCGCGACTGAGGGAAACATTGCGGCCCTGAGCGAGATTTGCCGCCGCCTCGACGGCATTCCGCTCGCCATCGAGCTGGCCGCGGCACGCATCCGTGTGCTGTCGCCGGAGCAGATCGCCGATCGCCTCGGCGACGCCTTTAAGCTTCTCACAACCGGAAGCCGCACCGCGCTGCCGCGCCACCGCACGCTCCGCGGGACAATGGACTGGAGCTACGGCTTGCTCGACGATCGCGAGCAAAGGCTGCTGCGCCGGCTCTCCGTGTTTGCCGGGACGTTCGGTCTCGCGGCGGCGGAAGCGGTGTGCTCCGGTGCTCCGCTCGACGTCGAAGACATTTTGGACGGCGTTGCGGCGCTGGTGGACAAATCGCTCGTGGTCATGGAATCCGGCGACGCCGAGGCGCGCTATCACCTGCTCGAGACCGTGCGACAGTACGGCGTCGAGCTCCTGACGGAGTCGCGTGAGTTGCCGGAGTACCGCGTCCGGCATGCTGAGTATTTTCTCAATTTCGCCGAGCGGATCACGCCGCTGTTGATCGGCGGAGAGCATGAGCCCGGGTTGGTGGCGCGGGTCAGTCCGGATTTCGACAACATGCGCGCCGCATCGGCGTGGGCGCTCAATGAGCCAAACCGCGCGGCCGAGGCGCTGCGATTCGCCGATGGGCTGTTCTGGTATTGGTACTGCATGGGATTCTGGCTGAAGTCGGGCCAGCTCCGGGAAGGTCGCCAGTACGTCACGGCCGCGCTGTCCCGCGCGTCGGAAGTGCAGGCCGATCAGCCGCTGCTGGTGGCGCGTGCGCTGTTGGCGTCCGGCCTCATCGCCATTGCCGAGGGCGACAACGAGCACGCGCGCGACGAGCTCACCACGAGTCTCTCCATTGCCCGAGAACACGGTGACGATGTACTGCGCGCGTACGTTCTGGCGAAGCTTGGCGGAACGTATCTGATGCTTGGAAACCAGGCCAAGGCGATGGAGTTGCTCGGTGAAGGGTACGAGTTATCACAGCACTTTCCGCCGCAAATGGTGTCGTCGTTTGTCGGATTTTGGCGCGGGTGCGCCGCCATGGATTCCGGCGATCTCGAGCTCGCACGCGCGATGATCGACCACTGTGTGGAGCTTGGCCGAACGCTCCAACACCGAACGATCTTCGCGCACGCGAGCACTCAGCGCGGCCGGTTGATGCTCCTCGAAGGGAAACCCGAGGAGGCGTTCGGGCATCTGCGCGAGGCAATTCGGGTCCACGTCGACATGGGCGACGTGTGGGGCCTCGCAATCGATTTCGACTGCATGGTGTTCCTCATCGCCGCGCGCGGCCGGCCCTTCGATGCCGTGCGCTTGATGGGTGCGGTGGACCAGCTGCGGCGGCGGGCCGGAATGGCGACGCCGTCCATCGAGCACGACAAGCGCGAACAGGTGATTGTCGCGAGCAAGCAGGAATTGGGTCCGGAGTTCGATCGCGCGTACGACGAAGGAGGCGCGTTGTCGATGGAGGACGTCGTTGCTCTTGCATACGATGCCGGCGGCACGCAGACGGCGGAGTATCGCGCTCCCGTCTTCGACTCCGAACCGGAACTGGTTGAATCGAGTGGGCCGGCGATGCGAGTGCTCGCGCTGGGGGCGCTTCAGGTGTTCGTGGACAACGAACCGATCGATGCCGCAGCGTGGGGGTCGGCCCGGTCGCGCGAACTGCTGGTGTATTTGCTCTTGCATCCGGAAGGCCGCTCCAAGGAGCAGGTCGGCTTGGCCTTTTGGCCGGAAGCGTCGACCGCGCAGGTCCGCAACAACGTGCACGTCACACTGCACCGGCTGCGAAAGGCGCTCCGCAATCCTGATTGGATCTTCGCGGTCAACGATCGCTATCGCGTTGATCCGTCCATTGTGCTCGAATTCGACGTCACCACGTTCGAGCGCGACGTCGTCGCCGCGAGGAAGGCGCTCGCGCGGAACGAAGACGGTGCCGTCGCTGCGCTCGAGCGGACGCTGTCATTGTATCGCAGCGACCTGCTCGACGGCGAGCCGGTGTGCGACTGGCACATTCCGTTTCGGGATCGGCTTCAACGCCAGTTCGTCGATGCGCTCATGGCGCTTGGGGCGCGCCACACGAGTGAGGGCCGACACGCCAAGGCCGCTGACGTGTATCGGCGAGTGCTCGCGCGCGACGACCTCCACGAGGAAGCCGCGCTGGCGCTCATGCGCGCACACACCCGCCTCGGCGAGCGCGCCCAGGCGCTCCGGTACTATCGGCGTTTTGCCGAACGCATGCAGCGTGAGCTGGAGACCGAGCCGGGCGGCGAACTGGCGCATCTGTACGAGGAATTAAAAGAACGATCATAGCCCAACGCGTCAGCGGCCGGCGACGAACGCGTTCAAGTCGTACGACGAGTCCACCAGCGTCAGTTTGCTGGCCTCAGGCGCGATCTCGGGTCCGCTGGCTTTCAGCTCGGACTGAAAGGTCTTGAACGACGGCAGCGCCAGGAGCGTCGCGTTCCCTTCGTCGGTCGCGATGGCGAAATGGATGAAGGTTCGGCCATCGCTCTTCGTGAACGTGCTGTAGCGCAGGCCCGCGGGTTTCAGCGCGCGCAGGTCCGTCATGACTTGTCCGATGTTGCGCTGATTCGTGGCCGCGTACTCCGGCGTGACGGTGTATTGAACGTGGGTGATGTGCATCGTCCGGTTCTCCTGGGTGACTCGAGTGGCGTCCTGGATACTCAAATTGATCGGGCATGAACTGATACGTAAGTATGGACTAAAATGTCCCTATAGCGTTCTCGGCGTCCTCCCGTGTACCATGCAGCATGGCGACCAAAACACGCGCGACCGGCGGCTGCCCCGTTCACCGGTTTCAACAACTCGTGAGCGGCAAGTACAAGCTGCGGATTCTCTGGGACCTCCAGGACGGTCCACTGCGGTACAGCGAGATCCGGCGCACGCTACTGCAAGGCAGCCTGGGCTCGCCCGTCATTCCGGCTCGCGTGCTGAGCCGCGAGCTGCGCGCGCTCACGACGATGGGCATGATTTCGCGAAAGGACTACAAGGTCGTCCCGCCAAAGGTCGAGTACACGTTGACGGCGACGGGCGAGAGTATGATTCCGGTGATTTCCGTCATCCACAAATGGGGAACCCGCTACCTATGACACGAGCATGAGCGCCACTGAATGGTGGCAGCGCGGGCCGATCGACGGCGTGCCGCCCGTGCTGCAGCCGGTCGCCCACATCCTGCTCCAGGTTCGGGAAAGCGTCGGCGAGCTCGTTGAACACCTCACCGAAACACAGTGGAACGCGCGGCCGGCCGGTGTTGCGTCCGTGGCCTTCCACGTGCGTCACATCACCGGCGTCATCGATCGGTTGTTCACCTACGCGCGCGGAGGGCAACTGAACGAGCAGCAGTTCACTGCCCTTCGCACGGAGCGCGAGTCCGTCGCCGAGGGCGACATCCCGCTGGTGCTCCAGGCACTCGACGCGCGCGTCGAGGCAGCGCTTGCGGAACTACGCTCGGTCGATCGCACCACTCTTGGCGACTGGCGCGGTGTTGGACGCGCGCAGCTTCCGTCGACGGTGATTGGTTGTCTCGTGCACGGCGCGGAGCACTCGATGCGCCACGTGGGCCAGCTATCGGTCACGGTCCGTGTAGTCCGCGCCGACGGTTGAATTCACCGGACGGCCATGCCCGTTGCCCTAGTACGACAATTTGCCATCGAGCTCGTCGTAGACCCGGCGCACCGCCGTCTCGATCTGACTCTGGAACAGCGTCCAGTTCTTGAGCTCTCCCCAATTGCCCTTGAGCACAGCGTCGCACGGCTGACGGGTCGCACCACCGGCGCCTCCCCCGCGCGCGGCTGACGGCGGCGCAGCACACGGAACTTTCGCGTCGTGCAGTCGAGTCGCCTCAGTGATCACTTCCTCCATGGCGTGCCGATAGGCCGGCAGGTCGGTCTTTAGCGTTATGGCATCGTCCACGAACCCATGTCCGGGGACGTACCACACCGCGTCCATCGACTCGGCGTTCTTCACCGTCTGCACCCACTCCGACGGGTACGCCGAACGCATCGCCGGGAAAATCCAGTGGAGGTATGCTTCGCTCATGAAAAGGGCGCGGTCCTTGGGCAGATAGACACTCAGATCTCCACCGGTGTGCGCGCGTCCGAGATTGAGGATCTCTATATCCGTCTTGCCCATGTGCAACACACGCTTGTGCGCGACAGTATCCAGCGGCGCCGGCGCATGACCGCCGGCGCCGAGCACGCGCGCCGAGGCGGGCGTCGCGATGTACCGGACGCCGGCGGGAAATGCTGCGTTGCCGCCGGTGTGATCGCCGTGATCGGAACAAATGATGACGTATTTGATCGGTTGCGTCGTCGTCTTCTTGATCCAGTCGACCATCTCCTTGACTTGGTCGGTATTTCCCTGTCCGTCCGCGACGAGCACGCCATCGCTTGTGACGACGATGAGGCTCACGGTCGTCATTTTCGCGCCGGCATCGCCGGCGCGAAGCGCTTCATACGAATAGACGCCGGGCACGAGTTGCCTGGCGCGCGGAAAATCCTTCTCGGTCAGTCCGCGTTTTACCGGGTCGCCCGTGGCAATGGTCTGCGTGTGGGCACGTGCGGCGAGCACGAACGAGAAGAGGCACGCGCCAAGCGCTCGCTTCATTCGGTGCCCCATGGACCCTCGCCGGTAAATGTCCGAAATCGAGATGGCACAGCCCGGTCGCGCATTGATTTGTGCAACCGAGCCGGCCGTCGACAGCCGTCACCGAAGAAATTCGCGCATCAGCGCCTCGAAGGCCAGGTCCGCTCGGCCGGCGTCAGGTCCCATCATCCCGCGAATGGCCTTTGATCAGCTGCTGCGCCTCCGTCATCATGTCGATCACAATTTGCGCGGCGGGCTTGATGTCCTTAATTCGTTTGGCGCCGTCACCCGCGGGCAGTCCCATCTCCTCGAAGTCGCCCACCGTGTCCGGTGTCGGCACGATGGCACTGAATTTTGGCATGTCGTACGGCTGCTTGAAGGTGAAGGGGAAGAGCACCGTGCTTCCGATCACAGCCGGCGGTGGTGGGGGATTCGGAATTTTGTCTTCGCGTCCGGCAAACTGCTTGGTGATCGAGTTGCGCAGCACGCGGTAGGGGCGGTTCGGATATTCCGGTCCGAACATTGTCGTGGTCACGCTTGGGTTTCCCGAGGCGACCGTAATTCGCCGTTTATACTCGGTGTGCGCGTATGCCTCCGTCGATGCGACGAGGCGCGTTCCGACCCAAACGCCTTCGGCACCGGATGACAGCGCATCCACAACACCTTCTCCGTCGACGATTCCGCCCGCGGCGAGCACCATCCGTGGATGAACGGCTTCGACGATGTCCGGAAGGATCTTGGTCAGCTTCGTTGTGCTCTTGTTGTGACCGCCTGCTTCGGAACCCTGCGCAATGATCGCATCCATCCCGATGTTCGCTGCGTCGAACGCTTGTTGCACGGAGCCCGCTTGCATCCACACCTTGGTGCCGGCCGATCGAAGCCTGTCCACCAACGCTTTTGGCGGAACATTCATGTGAAACACGACGACGTGGACGGCCTCGGCGATGCAGACGTCGATGTGCGCATCGGTGACAAGCGGTCCAAACGCCGAGTCGTCGAAGATGAAGTCCACACCGAAGGGCTTGGTCGTCAGCGACTTGACCAACTGAATGAGCGCCTGGGTGCTCGGCGGCGGTTCGATGCCGTTTCCGAGAACGCCAATTCCTCCGGCGTTCGAGACGGCGGCGACCAACGACGGGACGGCGACGAAGCCCATGCCTGCGCCGACGAATGGAAAGCGCACGCCGTAGTCACGCGTCAACCGCGTGTTGAGACTTGGATTGACGGCCGGCCGCGCCGGTGTATCGGCAGAGGCCTTGGCCGATCCCAACGCGAGCGCCGCACTGCCAACGCCGAGCATCGTCAACATACGGCGCCGAGTCATTGCCTCGAGGGCACGATCCGTTTCCTCTTGATTGTCGAGTGATTGCGCGTCGTTGTGGTCGAACGGGTCCAACTCTTTCATGTTCCTGCTCCTGTCGTGGCGTCGGCTGCACGCGTGTCTCTGTGCAACGCAGGCACCGATGCGAAACGGACACATCCCGGCGATGCGCTCAAACGACGGCCACCGTGTCACGGCGCAGCGACGCGGTACGACACTCGTGATATCGTTGGAGGCGACCGCGGTCATCGAGCGCGATGCACGACGTCGGTCTGTATTATTTCGCCGCGATTCTCAGCAGGATCGTCTTCATCGCGGCCGACAAGGAACGGCGCACGGAGTGATCCGTGCGCGCAGCCTGCTATGCGGCTGCGATCACGTTCAGGTATGCGCGGACCGCCGCCGGGAATCCAATTTCCAACGCATCGGCAACGAGCGCATGACCGATTGAGACTTCCAGAATACCCGGGATCCGGCAAAACGCGCCAAGATTGTGAAGGTTGAGGTCATGTCCGGCGTTGATGCCCAACCCCGTCGCTTGCGCCGCGGCCGCGGCCGCCCGGAATTGCGCCAACGACGATTCGGCATGGTTGTCGGCGAACGCTTCCGCGTACGGCTGGGTGTACAACTCCACCCGCGCGGCGCCGATCGCGCGCGCGCGCGCCCATTGGTCGCGTCCCACATCCATGAACAGGCTGACCCGAGTTCCGTATTGATTCAATTCGGCGATGATTGGCGCGAGCCGGGCGCCGTCGTGTTCCAAGTCCCATCCGTGATCGGACGTGACCGCGTCGGGCGTGTCCGGAACTAACGTGGCCTGCGCCGGACGAACGCGGCGTACCAGTTCCATGAAGTCAGGAAACGGATTGCCTTCGATGTTGAGCTCGATCTGGGGAAAACCACGCAGGTAGTCCGCGAGCTCGAAGACGTCGGACGGCCGGATGTGGCGCTGGTCCGGCCGAGGGTGAACCGTAATGCCCTGCGCCCCGGCGGCGACGCTCATCTCCGCGGCGCGGATCACGCTCGGGATTCCGATGTTCCTCGTATTTCGCAGCAGCGCAACTTTATTGATGTTGACACTGAGGTTGGTCATGATGGCTTTGGCCGTCTCGATCTTTGTTTGGCGGAAATTGAGCGGATGACAAGACGGCGGCGTCCCGCTTCGATCTGGACGCGCGCTCACGAACAGCGTGCTAGTCACCGAGAGACTCCGCGCCCACGCGCTCACGCATGGCTCCGAAATCGGCGATGGGGCGAACCTCCACGCAACCGGTGCGCGTCCACGGAAATTCCGCCGCCATCTTCACCGCTTCGTCCATGTTCTCTGCTTCGATGACGTTGAATCCCGCCAACATTTCCTTCGACTCGGCGAACGGACCATCCATGATGCTGACCCGCTCGTTGCGGGTTCGTACGGATTTGGCCTTCGACGCGTTCTCCAACAGCTGAGAGTCGAGAAGGCGGCCCTCCTTTCGAAGCTCGTCCGCGTGCGCCAAGCAGCCGCGCATCGTCGTGTCGAACTGCTCGGTGCTCAGCGCGTTCAACATCGCGTTGTCGGTATAGATCAAGACCATGAACTTCATCTGTCCTCACGGTTCGAAGTTGCCGGTTCCGAATGCGAACGATAAGCGCCGGACGGCCGCGTTGCACGAATTGCGATGGCGAGCTCGCGCACCCCCGCCCGAATCGTTGGCTCAGAGTTACGCGCATAGCCCAGAAGCAGCGTTGGACTGCCGCCTCGCGATGCCACCCGGTGGTCGCTCAGAATGTCCAGCGCGATCCCTTGGCGGCGAGCCTCGTCGCGAATGGCATGTTCATTGTAGCCGATAGGCAACCGGACCGTCGCGTGCAGTCCCGCTGCGATACCATACACCTCGGCCTCCGGGAGCTCGGCGGCAATCGCGCCTACAAGCGCGTCCCGGCGCGCGCGGTAGCGGACGCGCATCCGCCGCAGGTGTCTGTCGAGCTCACCACTCGTGACGAACTCGGCGAGAATATGTTGGTCAATGCGTGGGCAACCGAAGTCGGCTCGCCGCTGTTCCGCCTGCACGGCAGCCAGCAATCGCTGCGGCACCACGAGCCATCCGAGGCGAAGGGCCGGGGCGAGCGTTTTGCTCGCGGTCCCGGCGTAGATGATCGAATCCGGCTCGAGCGCTTGGAGCGCGCCCACCGGCGCCCGATCGTAACGGTACTCTGCGTCGTAGTCATCCTCGATCGCGATGGCGTGCGTCGCGCGCAGCCAGGCCAGCACTGCCGTTCGTCGCTCTCCGCTCATCGCGATGCCGGTGGGGAACTGATGAGAAGGCGTGAGCATCACGGCATCGGCTCCGGCACGTTCGAGCACGCTCACTTGCATTCCGTGGTCGTCCAGCGGAACCGGCACCATCTCCAGTCCCGCGTCGGTCACGGCTTCCCATTCACTGTAGCTCGGATCTTCCACCGCGATTCTCTTGGCGCCGGATGCCTTCAGCGCGCGGCACGCCAGCACTCGACCCTGGGCGTAGCCGCTGGTGACCACGACTTGCGCTGCATCGGCAATCACTCCACGCGCGCGGCCGAGGTATTCGACCAGCGCCACGCGCAGCACCTCGGATCCGTGCGGATCGCCGTAGCCAAAATCGTTGTCCGACATGCTCGCCAATGCTTCGCGAGCCGCACGCAACCAACCGGTTCGCGGAAACGATGACAAGTCGGGAACTGCCGGCATAAAGTCGAACCGCGGCGGACGCTTCGACTCGACGCTTTCGATCGCCCTCACTTTGCCGCCGACCGCAGACGCAGACACGCGCGGTCGCGATCCGTGGCTCAGCGTGAGATAGCCTTCGGCGGCTAGCTGTGCGTAGGCATCCACGACGATCGGTCGCGATACTCCAAGCTGTCGCGACAAGTCGCGCGTCGACGGAATGCGCGTCCCGCGCCGCAACGTCCCCGCGCGAATCGCCAGCCGAAACTGCTCTTCGATCTGAGCACCGAGCCGGCGTTTGTCGTCACGCGTCACCGAGATGAGAAGCTCGAACGGCTGACTGGTCAAGAATATTGCTCAAAAAGTGGATCTTTTTGCTTATCCAGTGTGGCCATAACTTCCGCGCGGGTCAAGGGATTTCAATGTGAGGCCGCCGCCGATCGGAGGACTGGACGATGATCGATTCATCAGACGTGGAAATGCGCAAATCGATTCTCGATAAAGACGTTACGGCCGGTCGGCCAACGCTGCTCAGCCGGCCAATTCTGGCGGTCTTCGCGGCGAGCTTCGGCGCAATGATGAGCTTTTACATGCTGCTGTCCGTTGTTCCTCAATTCGCCGCGTCGGTGGGAGCCACTGGGATTGGCGCCGGATTCGCCACCGGGGCGCTGATGCTGTCAACCGTTCTCGCCGAGCTCGGGACGCCGGCGTTGGTCTCGAGGTTCGGATACCGGCTCGTGATTGTGGCGGGCCTTCTGCTACTCGGGTTGCCGGCCATCGCCATGGGTTCGGCTCGAACTGTCGCGGCGATCCTCGCGCTGTGCATCGTGCGGGGTGTTGGAGTCGCCATTCTCGTGGTGCTCGGCGGAGCGCTCGTCGCTTCGCTCGTTCCCGATGAACGGCGCGGCGAGGGACTGGGACTCTATGGATTCGTCGTCGGCGTCCCGGCGGTCATCGGGTTGCCATTGGGTCTCTGGCTCGCCGAGCATGCGGGATATCACGTCGTGTTTCTCGCGGGCGGATTGGTCGCGTTGGCTGGCATCGCCGCCGCGCCGTTGCTTCCCGGTCGAAAGCCGCAGCCGAAACAGCAGCTTGGGATGCGCGCACTGTTTCGCCGGCCCGAGTTTATTCGGCCTTCGATTCTCTTTTCGCTCACGACCATGGCGGCCGGCGCTATTGTCACGTTTCTCCCGATGGCGTTGGTGCACGCGTCGGGCAGCTTCGTTGCGATCGCGCTTCTCGTTCAGGCCGCGGCGGCTACGATGACTCGCTGGTGGGCGGGCGCCCGCGGGGATCGGCACGGATCGGCCAGGCTGCTCGTGCCGGCGATACTCGTTGCCGCTCTTGGGATTCTCGCGCTGCTCCAAACCTCCAGCTTGACGGTGGTGATGATCGGCATGGGATTGTTTGGCGCCGGCTTTGGAGTGGCACAGAACGCGAGCTTGGCGGTGATGTTCGAGCGCGCGTCGCCGTCCGACTATGACTCCGTCAGCGCGCTCTGGAATCTTGCCTACGACGCCGGGCTTGGAATTGGAGCGGCAGGGTTCGGAGTGGTCGCCGCGCAAACGGGCTACGCCGCGGCGTTTGGCGTCCTCGCCGCGATGATGCTCGCTGTGATCTTGATCGTCGGTCGCGATCGCTCTGACGCACGTCGAGTCGCAGCGAAGCCGTGCGTTCTATGATGAACCTTGTGCTGCCCGCGGCGTTTACTCTTCGCCGTTGGTAGTGCTGCCGCGCTGGTTCGCCGCTAATCGTGCGGCTTTCGTGGTGAGGTAGTTCCGTTCAGGAATGCTCATCGTTCGCTCGGCCGCGGCTCGGTAGTGGATCACGGCGCGCTCGTGGTCGCCCGACATCTCCAACAGATGCGCGCGCACGGCATCGAGGCGGTAGTGACCGCGCATTCGCGCGTCGGTATCGAGCGCAGTGAGAAGTTCGAGCCCAACAGCTGGTCCCTTCGCCATCGCCGCGGCGATCGCGCGGTTCAGCGCTACCATAGGGTTGTCGGACATCTGTTCAAGAACTCCGTACAGCGCGAAGATCTGCGGCCAATCGGTATCCTCGACACGCGCTGCCTCATCGTGGATGGCGGCGATCGCCGCCTGCAGCTGATACGCGCCGACCGATCCCTTGGACAGCGCCTCCGAAACGAGCGCGATTCCCTCGGCGATCAGATGATCGTCCCACAATGTTCGATCCTGCTCGTCCAATGGGATCAGCTGACCGTCCGCGTCGGTCCGCGCGGCGCGCCGCGCGTCCGTGAGCAGCATGAGGGCCAGTAGCCCCAACACCTCGCCGTCGCTCGGCAGCAGACGGTGAACCGCGCGGGTCAACCTGATCGCTTCGTTGGAGAGATCGGTGCGTTGCAGATCCGCGCCCACGCTGCTCGCGTAGCCCTCATTAAAGATCAAATACAGGACGTGCAGCACGGCACGCACACGCTCGGCGCGTTCCGTGTCGGTCGGCATGCTGAACGGAACGTTAGAGGCTTTGATGTTCGACTTGGCCCGACTGATTCGTTGCGCCATGGTTGCTTCCGGAACAAGGAAGGCGTTGGCGATTTCGGCAGTGGTCAATCCGCCCACGGCGCGAAGGGTCAGCGCAATCGCCGACGGCGGTGTCAACGCTGGATGACAACACATGAAGAGGAGAACCAGCGTGTCGTCTTCGTCCACTCCGAGGTCGGCATCGGGCGGTGGCACGAAGGGCTCGTTGGCGAAGCGGTCCGTCGCGACGACATCTTCGCGACGACGTCTCGCCATCTCGGCGCGGAGATGATCGTTCATGCGCCGCATGGAAACCTGATAGAGCCAACCGCGCGGGTTCGTGGGAATTCCCGCAACCGGCCACTGTTCGGCGGCTGCGATCACGGCTTCTTGAACCGCGTCCTCGGCCGCGGCGAAATCTCCATGACGCCGGGCGACGACGCCGAGCACCTGCGGCGCGAGCTCACGCAGCAGGTGCAGGGCATGGTCAGCCGCGGAGCGTTCGGAGGAGCCGGCCATCACGCGTCCGTAGGGGGGCCGCTCATGACCTGACGCACCTCGACCGGCATGTTGAGCGGAGCGCCGCCGTGCCCCGGTGCCGCTGACACTTTCGCTGCGAGCGCGTACGCGCGCTCCAAACGGTCGACTTCCACGATCCAGTAGCCCGCGAGGAACTCCTTCGATTCGGGGAACGGTCCGTCCGTCACAGCCGGCGCACCGCCGCCTTTTGTGGCGCGCACCACCTTCGCCTCGCCGGGCGACGCGAGTCCTTCGGCGCCCACGAGCTCTCCCGCGCTGGTGAGCTCCTTGTTGAAGGAGTGCATGAACGCGATGTGCGCCTTGAAGTCCTCAGGCGACCAATTGTTGATCTGCCAGTCTCCTCCAGCCGATCCGCCGGGCGCGTGCATCATCAGCATGTATCTCATGGCTCGTTCTCCGCTCAGGTTTGACGCCATTGTTGGCGCTTACGTAGAGAAGTCGGAGCCGTCGGCGCGTTCTCTACATCACTGCGGAAAGCTGCCGGCGGGGGCTAGATTCGGCCAGTCGAGCACCGCCGGCGCCGTCGAGTGTCGTCCTGCCTTTGCCACGCGCGAGGGGATGCACCGCGAACTGGAATTCATTGATGAGGCGCGCCTATGTTGATTGGGACACGACGTTGCCGCTTTCCGCGATCGTTTCCTTTCGGCGCGGTCGCGCCAGCACGCCGACGAGCACCAAGGTCACGATGATCTGTGCCAGGATGAGGGTCACGGCGAGCAGTGGACGACCGCCGAGGAGTTGCTCGGGACCGGGAACAGCCGCTGACAGAAACGAGAGATTCGCGAGGTTGCCGAGCGTGATGAGCGCGAACAAGGCCGCGCTTCCTCGATAGATGTACCAGCAGACGACGCCGTAGATCAGTTCAACGAAGAATGCCGCGAGCGGTGCGGCGTCGTAGAGTCCAAGGCCGAGCTTCGGGGCCGTAGACCCGGGCCACAACGCGATGTCGTGTGCGTGGGTCGCAACATCGAGAATCAGGTGCGACACGATCCCCAGTCCGACCGCGCGTCCTAGTGCCGCGCGGCCGAATCCCTGTTCAATGATCAGCCACGCCAGGAGTGCGGCACCGACGGCCGTGGCGACGGAGTGCGAATACGGCATGTACGCCAGGTGGATGTCGGCGACGCTGCGGACGGTGGGTTCGGTTGTCGTTCGCTCGATGCCGAGGTAGTTGAGTGCGACCCAGGCCAACTCCATGGCTTGAACCGCGATCAGAATCGGCGCGAGCGGGGCAGAGGGAAACCGACGTTTGATGATCAGTGCGGTTGCGGCGTGATCGACAGCGAACATTGGAAGCCTCCGGGGGCGACGTGTCAACGAGACTGGGAGGTTAGCGAACGCTAACTATCAGATTTACAGCAAACCGCATTCGAGCGGTGATTCAGCGCAGGGCGATTGGCGGGTGGCTCGCGCTCACGCCACGAGTCTCCGGAAGAGCTTGACGACCCCACCCTTCAATCGCGTGGCGGGGCCGTCCAACACACCCACCTGAAGCATGCGGGCGAGCTCGGCCAGCGTGCCCTGGATACTGGCCGCAGCAATGTCGGGATTGATCGCCGGCGTGGAGCGGTTGCCCTTTGGTGCCTCGAGCACGAGTGAGCGGGCGAGTCCGATCATTGTCTGACGCTTGACTGCCGGACTCGATTTCGGCCAGAGCACTCGCGCGCTGTCGGAGAGAAAGGCGAGCACGTCGGGATGCTCGTCGACGAGGCTAAGCCATTCGCCGATATACGCGTCCAACTTCGCATCAAAGCCGTTGGCAGACGCCAGGGCCGCGTTGCACCGCGTCCATATGCGGCGATGACAGGTGTCGAACAGTTGCAGCGCCAGCGCTTCCTTGCTCGCGAAGTGCTTGTACAAGGCGGGATTCGTGTAGCCGCTTTCATCGGCGATGTCGCGAATGCTCGTCGCGACAAGCCCGCGCTCGCTGAACAGCTTTATCGCGGCGCGCAGGATTTCCCGCTTGGCCGGCGGGTCGGTCTCGTCGATGTAGAATGGGAGTGTCGTCGTCATGCGTCAAGTTAGCGCACGCTAACTGAACAATCAAGGGCCTCCGGTGGCCCCGACTACTCACGCGGCCGACACGACCGCCGTTGGTGCATGTTGCGCGGCGTCGATCGCCGCCAATAGCTGCGGCAGCGAAAATGGCTTTGCCAGGTAGCCGTCGGCGCCGGCGTCGAGACAGCGTTCACGATCGCCGCTCATGGCGTGCGCCGTCAACGCGATGATGAGGACGTGCCGGCCGGAGCCCGCTTCGCGCAGCCGAATGGCGGCCGTCGCCTCGAGCCCATCCATTTCGGGCATCTGGACGTCCATCAGCACCAGATCGAACTCCGCAGCTTCACACGCGGCAACGGCGGCACGCCCCGTAGCGGCGAGCGTGACTCCGTGACCCTGCTTCTTCAGCAGCGTCGACGCCAGCAACGCATTGACGGCGTTGTCCTCGGCCAGAAGCACGCGTAAGGGTCGGCCGAGCTCGCGCAAGGAATGACGCGTGATGAGAGGCGCCGGATGCTCCGCCATTGCGGGTCGTTTGGCCAACACCGCATTGATCGTGTCGAACAAAAGCGATTGGCGGACCGGTTTTGTGAGGTACGCCGCCAAGCCCAGCTCGCGACACCGAGCGCCGTCGCCGCGTTGACCGACTGACGACAGCATCATCACCGTCGCCGCGAGCTCAGGGTGCGCTCCGATTCGCTCGGCGACCTCGAACCCATCCATGTCGGGCATCTGATAGTCGAGTAGAACGAGCGCGAATGGGCGGTTGTCGATGTGCGCTTGGTTGAGCGTTTCGAGGGCCGCAACGCCGCTGTCAACGAGCGTTGGAATCATCCCCCAACCTCGGAGCATCACATCGAGTATCCGCCGGTTGGTGCTGTTGTCGTCGACGACGAGGACGCGCCCGTCGCGAAGTCGTGCCTGATCAGGCAGCACCGCCGGCGTACGTTCGCCCTGAGCGATGGCGAACGGAATCGACAGGTGAAAGGTGCTGCCCACGCCGGGAACGCTGTCGACCCAGATGCGCCCACCCATGAGCTTTGTCAGCTGGGATGAGATCGTGAGACCAAGGCCGGAGCCTCCAAAGCGTCGCGTCGTCGACGTGTCCGCCTGCGTGAACGAGTCGAAGATCGACGCTTGCTTTTCGGTGGGAATGCCGATGCCCGTGTCCGAAACGGCAAAGTGCAGGACCTCCGTACGATCGTCGCCGCTCTCTCGCTCGACGGTCAGCACGACTTCACCGTGTTCCGTGAACTTGATGGCGTTGGATGCGAGGTTCACAATGATCTGGCGCAGGCGTCCCGGATCACCAATGAGCCGATTGGAAATTGCTCCAGAGACCGAACACGCCAGCTCGAGCTCCTTTTGGTGCGCTCGTGGCGCGAGCAGCCGCACGGCGTCGTCGACGGTGCTGTGAAGGTCGAACTCGATGGGCTCGAGGTCGAGCTTGCTCGCCTCGATCTTTGAGAAATCGAGAATGTCGTTGATGATGGTGAGGAGCGAGTCCGCCGAGCTCTTGACGATCTCGAGATACTCACGCTGCTCCGCTGTCAGGTCTGTGTCGAGCGCCAGGTCGGTCATTCCCATCACGCCGTTCATCGGCGTGCGGATTTCGTGGCTCATGTTCGCGAGGAAATCGCTCTTCGCCCTGTTGGCGACCTCCGCGCGATCTCTCGCTCCAACGAGCTCCGACGTCCGCTCTGCCACTTCGCGCTCGAGCTCTTCGCGATGGCCGAGCAGACGGGTCTCATGCTCTTCCATTTGGGCGAGCATCCCATTGAACACCTCGACGAGCGCGCCGATCTCGTCATGACGGCCGCGGTCCTTTGCTCGGATCGCGTAGTTTTTTGTGGCAGCGACCTGGCGGGCCGTTCCGGCGAGATCGAGGATCGGCCTCGAGATGACGGCTTGGAGGGGCGACGACAACAACAAGAGCAAGAGCATGATGCCGAGCAGAATTCCCGCCGAGACCTCGGCGGTGCGAAGCTCACTCTGATGGATCACGGAAAGGTTGGATGCCACATAGATGAACCCGGCGATCTCACCGGAGAGCCGTATGGAACGGATGACGGTGGCTCCGTTGGACGTGAAACCGCTTGCCTCTGCCGTCACGGTGGCGGGAACTGACGCCTTCGCGGCATCGGGTTGGCGGAATGCGGCAAAGATACGGCCGCTCTTGTCATAGAGCGCGGCGGCAACTAGGCCGGGCTTCGCGCCGAGCGCCGCGAGAATTTCGTGCGATGCGGTCACGTCGCCGAACGTCATCGCGGCCACGCTGTTCGCGCCGGCAACATCGGCGAGCGACGACAGATCCGCCCGCACCTCCGCGTGCATGCGAGTCGACTCGTAGACCATCGATGCGACGGTCGCAAGCGCTCCGGCCGTCGCTGACGCGCCCATGAAGATCAGCGTCAGCTTTCGCCGAAGATTGAATGACTTCCATAGTCTCATGGACGCACTCCGGATCGCGAGGCGGCTGAGTGCACGATCCGCGTCAACGCCAGCAACTTGGAGCTGACCTTTAAGCCGGCGGCTTGCGCCGCGTCCGTATCGATGTCGAAACGCACCTTGCGGTCGTCGATGAGCAGGCCGATCACCCCACCATGTGCCGCAAAGTCTTCGCCTTCACCGATCGAGAGCACGGATCCCGCCGCTGCGGCCTCGAAGACGTGACGCAGACGCTTCGCGTCGTGGTCGGCGACGAACACCGCATGGACTCCCGCCAGCGACTGATCCCATTTGATCCGGCGCACGACGATGGGCCTCGTGCCGATTTGCTTCGCGGTGAGAAAACGTTCAGTGGCGTCCGCTGTGTCTCCCTCCCCAACGATCGCAATGATGAACGGGTCCTGTTGGCCGTGAAACGAGTCCACTGGCCAGTCGACAAATTTGAGAAAATTAAAAACGAACGCGGCCTTGATTTGTGCTTCATCGGCCGGAGCCTGGGCTCCGGCACGAGTGCCGACGAACATCGCTGCGAGCAGCAGAACGCTAGAAATGCAGCGTCGTCTTGACACGAAAGTTCCGGCCGTTCTGTTGAATGATGTCCTGCACGTGTTCCTGTGATCCCGGAACACTGTACGCCACGTTGAAGATGTTGTAGACCGCGGCGCTCACGTCGAACCGGCCAAGCGCATGCGGCGCCAACAGCGAGAGATTGGTGACCACGTAGCTGGGATCCCGCTCGCCATCGAGCGTTTTGCGGTCGCTCAGATACTGCGCGTCGAGTCCAAGGGTGGCATCGTGAAGGCCAATCGGAGCGCGTAGCTGAAGCTTGGTCATCTGCCGTGGCGAGTTACTCAACTCGCTTCCGGTCTGCAGGTTTTCAGTTCGCTGCAGGGTGTACGTCAGATCGCCGCTCAGACCACGGCCACGGTTGACGGCCATTCCGAGCTCGAGCCCCTTGGATTCGATCTGGCCGGCATTTTTAAAGACGAAACGATCGTTGTCGGTCGAATCGACGAGTTGGTCGATGAGTGCGCGCAGGCTATTGCGGAATGTCGAGGCAGAGAGTTGAACGCCCCCGCCAATGAGGTGTTGCGCCACCAACTCCACGGTCTCGATGCGCTCCGGTTGAAGAAGCGGGTTCGACTCGAATAGTGGATTGTTGGCATAAAGCTCGTAGACGTTTGGAGCCCGGAAGGCGCGGCCGGCGAGCAGCTTTATTGTCGTTCCGCTTTCCGGTGTGTAGATCAGCCCAACGCGCGGACTGGTCGCGGACCCAAAGGTGTCGTACCGGTCGTAGCGCACTCCGGCGTACAGGATCAACGGGGCAAAGAGCGTGATCTCGTCCTGCGCAAACACACCCCAACGTTCTGAGCGGTTTGGAAGATCGAAAAACAAGAAGTACGGCGCAGGGTCGAAGTCCTTACTATCCTGCTTGTAATTGTTCTGATGCTCGGCGCCGACCGTAAAGAGGTGGCGCGACACCCTGTGGCGCGCGTCGAAGTCCGCTCCCCACCATTCCCCGACACTCTCACTGATGTTCGGTGCCTCGGTGGGAATGAAAACATGCGAGCCGCTGTTGCCCGAGTGCCCCGTATGAATACGAACTGAAAACGAGGTGCTGTCCGACAACGAGCGAGTGTAACTCAGACTCGCCAACCGCAGTTGATCGGTTGACCTGGTGCGCGGGTCGTTGAAATAGGTGCCGAATGAGCCGGTCGGAATGCCCTTGTCGCGCGACACGTCGCTCGCCTGGAACGAAAACCCACCTTTGGTGGCCAGCGCCAGGAGTTTATAAAAATTCTCATAGTCGGCATGATCGGCGATTCCGTTGTTCGTCGCCGGCGCGTCGAATTCCGGGAAGTACACGCGCTGCCCCTTGCTGTCGGAGTACGATGCGGAGACCAGTACGTCGATGTCGTTGCCAAATGCCTTGCCATAGCTCGCGCGGCCGGCGTACGTGCCATAGCTCGCGGCGGTCGCGGTCACTTCGGCACCTTGCAGACTGCGTCCCTGCTTGGTGACGACGTTGATGACGGCGAAAAACGCGTTACTGCCATAAATGGCCGCGCTGGGACCGCGAATGACCTCGACGCGCTCGATCAGGTCCACGTCGACGATGAATTCCTCGCCGATGTGCGCGTGGGCCGACACGTTGTCGTTCGTGCGCAGGCCGTTGAGCAACAGCAGTACGCGTGAGCTGTAGTCCCCGGGACGATCGAATCCTCGAACGCCGATGTAACTATAGTTGCGGTCGTCAGACACGTAAAAACTCGGCAGCGACTCGAGCACGTCGGCGAGGGTGCGATACCCGTGCTCCTTGATCTGCGCGGCGGTGACGAGGCTCACGAAGGACGGCACGTCGCGCGTCTGTTGTGCGCGCTTCGAACCGGCAAAGACGACTTCGAGCTTCATCAATTGCTCGAGGTCCATCGATGAGAGGT
>JBDUEJ010000035.1:0-57789 GCA_040002475.1 bacterium
ATTCCGTGGTCGATGACAAGGAGCCGTCCCACCGACGCACGCTAGTCATGGCGCCACAAACATGAACGGTAAATCGAGATGCCCGAACTTCCCGAAGTCGAAAACGCGGTTCGCCGACTACGAAATGCCGCCGAGGGGCGAACGATATCGCGTGTCGCGCTCCTGCACCCGGCACTCAAACGACGCATGTCGCCCGCGCGGCTCCGCTCGCTCCGAACGGCGCGCGTGACCAGTGTCGAGCGCCGCGGAAAGCATCAGCTTTTCATGCTCGACGACGGCCGCGTGCTGCACGCCCACTTTCGCATGACCGGCGACTGGCACATCGATCGCGAAAGCGACGAGCTGCCACGATTCGCGCGTGCAACGATCAACTTCACCGACGGAGCCCGCGTCGTTCTCGACGACCCGCGCGCCCTCAGCACGCTCGACCTTCACGCGGCGAACGCGCCGCTCGATCTCGGCCTCGGCCCCGAGCCCGACGACCCGTCGTTGACCGCGGATTCGCTGCGCGCCGTCTTGTCGAGGAAGCGCGGGCCCATCAAACCGGTGCTGCTCGATCAGCGGGTCGTCGCCGGATTGGGCAACATCTACGCTGCGGAGTCGCTGTGGCACTCACGCATCCTGCCAACGACCCAGGCGTCGTCGTTGACGGCAAGGCGCGTCGCAGCGCTGCTGAAATCCATTCGTCGGGTGATCAGCCGCGCGACGGGTGCCCGCTATGGCGATTCGTCGGCGTCACGATTCGCGGTGTACGACCGGGAGGGGAAGCCGTGCCGGCGGTGTGGTACGTTGATCGAGCGGATCGTCCAGGCCGGGCGCTCGACGTATTTCTGTCCGGGATGCCAGGTCTGAGCGCGTCCCCTGCTCGGCGCACATGAGGACTAGTCCATCGCTTCGAGCAACGCTCCTTTGAGATAACCCGTCTCCGGAATGGTCAACACTTCCGGATGATCGAGTGGCTGCCCAGTGAGCGCGCGCAGTGCGATGCGCCGGCCCGAGTCGCTGGCCGCGGCTTGGAGCGTCTCGAGGAACATCGACTTGGAGAGATGAAAACTACAGCTGGCGGTGAAGAGCAACCCGCGCGGCGCGAGGAGCCGGAGTGCGCGCAGGTTGATGTCCTTATAGCCGCGAATCGCTGCGGGAACGGAGTCGCGCGTTTTGGCGAACGCCGGTGGATCGAGTACGATCGTATCGAATCGCTCGCCGGCGCGCTCGCGCTCGCGGAGGTAGTCGAACGTATCGGCCTCGACCAGCTCGACGTTGGTGATCCCGTTGCGCACGCAATTCTCGCTTGCACGCTTGAGCGCCTCCGCCGATACATCGAGGGCGACCACGGACTCGGCGCGTTGCGCGAGGTGCAGTGCGAACGACCCGTGATAGCTGAAGCAGTCGAGCGCGCGTCCGCGAGCGAGCGCTCCGATCAGCACGCGGTTCTCGCGTTGGTCGAGGAAGGCGCCGGTCTTTTGGCCATGCCACGGCGCCGCGACAAATCGAATGCCATGTTCGTGAACTTCGATTTCCTCGGGGACGCTGCCGCGCAAGAGCTCGGTGGCGACCGGCAATCGTTCCTTCGCGCGCAGCCCCACGTCGTTGCGCGCCAGAATCCCGCGGGGTTGAGCGATGTCATATAGGACATCTACGATGATGTCGCGGAACCCCTCGAGTCCGGCGCTCATGAGCTGAACCACGAGGCAATCGGCGTAGCGATCGCAAATCAACGACGGGCAGGCGTCTCCTTCGCCGTGCACGAGCCGGTAGGCGGTTGCGATCATGCTGAGGGGCTCGCGCCGCGCCACGGCGGCGCCGATGCGGTGATGCCACCACGGGCGATCGAGGGTCGCGCCTGCATCGCGATCGACCATCCGCAGGGAGATTTCCGAGGCGGGACTCCAGAGGGCGACGCCGAGCGGCCTCCCGCGAGGGTCGTATACGCGGACGGCGCCGGCGGGACCACCCGGGCGTTCGGCGACGTCGCTTCGGTAAATCCATGGATGCCCGAGTTGCCAGCGGCGCGCGCCTTTTGTGGATACAACGGCGATTTCGTACATCACACCAAGGTAAGCGGGTCGTCGTACCACTTCTTTATTGAGGAACCGCGCACGGCGCTGTTCTGTGTGTCACGAGCGGGCCTTGCGGCCCCTAAAGCGCTTCCGTACGTTCTGCCTGCCCAAAGGATCTTTCCGGCCAGTTGATCCCAACTGAGAGCCGTCCAGGAACCTGGGTGTGACGTTTTGTCATCCCCATGGAGTTGATCGTTTGGACTCGTAGGCTCTCCGCCTACGGCATGGCATTGCCCAACGCGCTGTTCATTTGCGCCGCCAACCCTGCTTGGCGGCTTTCGCTGCTTTCTCTGCAGGTGCAGTACCGTAGTCCCCCTTTCCCATCTTAAGGGAGTGAGATGACCACCATGAACACGATGAATCGTGCTCGAGCGATCGCCGCCGGGTTGTTGGGCGTTCTGCTCACCCTACCAGCGGCGAACGCTCAGGCCCAGAGCGCAGTGATCACCGGCAAGGTGACCACTGAGTTCAATCAGCCGATCGATGCCGCAAACGTCTACATCCAAGACATGACGATCTCGGTTGTAACGAATGCGCAGGGTGTATACACGATCACCATCCCCCAAGGCCGAGTGAGCGGACAGCAGGTGAACTTGAGGGTCCGCGCCATCGGCTCTCAGCCTGGCCTGCGTCCCATCCGCGTCACCGCTGGGAACCAGACTCAGGACTTCGCGCTCAAGCAGGACGTGAACCGACTGAACGAAGTGGTGGTCACCGGTTCCATGGAGGCGACGCCGCGGTCCAATGTGCCGTTCGCGGTCGGGCGCCTCACGTCCGAAGACCTTCCAGTTCCGGCCCTCGATCCGATCACGGCGCTCCAAGGCAAAGTTGCCGGCGTCCGTATCGCGGCGGTGAGTGGTCAGCCGGGTAGCCAGCCGGAAATTCTGCTGCGCGGACCAACCTCGATCAATGCGGCCGGCCGCAGCCAGGGCCCGCTCATCATCGTTGACGGTCTGCAACTCACCTCTGGAACGCTCACGGATTTGGGCGGTCTGGACATCGAGTCGGTCGAAGTGGTGAAGGGTGCAGCCGGCGCCTCGCTCTACGGAACGAAGGCGGCCAACGGCGTCATCACGATCAAGACGAAGCGCGGCGGCAACCAGGAAGGCGTGAAGTTCAACATCCGCAGCGAATACGGCTTTAGTGATCTCAACAGCCTCAGCTACGGCCAGCCGGTCAACCACACGCTGCAGCTCGACGAAACGGGCAAGCGCTTCTGCGTGTCGGGAACGGCCAACACCTCGCCGTGCTCCCAGACGGTCGATTGGATGCAGGAGATCTATCGCATCAACAATGTGAACGCCGACACGGTTCGCACGGCGCGCAACATTCAGTACAACAGCTTGTCGAATGCCGACGGCACCTTGCAGAACGTCTACCAGGCGCAGATCTGGCCGGGACAGTACTACAACACGTTCGCGCAGGTCTCCACGCGCGCGCCGTCGTTCATCAACTCGCTTGACGCAACCGGCAAGGTCGGTTCCACCCGCTTCTACGTGAGCGGATCGAACACCGACAACCACGGCGCCATCAAGCAGCTCACCGGCCAGCAAGAACAGCGCGCCCGCGTGAACCTCGACTACGACGCCAAGTCCAACCTGCTGATCTCCGTCAGCACGATGTACGACAAGTCCGCCACGGACACGCACGGTGCGGCATTCGGCACGCTGCTTCGCGGCGCTCCCGCCGGCACCGACTACCTGGCAGTTGACACGTTGGGTCGTGAGATCGTCAAGGGCGGCGGCGCGAACCTGCGCGGCACGGACAACGGCGCGGCCGGCTTCCTTTACGACTCGCAGAACTCGATGTCGAAGCGGGCAGCCACGCGCTTCATCGGATCCATTAACGCCAACTACTTCCCGGCTGAGTGGATCACGTTCGAAGGCAACTTCGCGTACGACACGCGGACGCAGAACAACAACGGCGCGAACTTCAAAGGCTACCGGACGCTGACCGTTTCGTCGGCCAACAACTTCGGTAACGACGCCGTGAGCAACCTGTTCCGCGAGACGTACAACGGAAGCCTCACCGCCACGTTGCGCAAACAGCTCACGTCGGACCTGAGCGGCAAGCTGCAGTTCCAGGGATTGTTCGACCAGGACTACCAGGTCAACAACAACGCCCGAGGCGAGCAGTTCATCGTCAAGGATATCTACACGCTCAGCAACACCACGCAGAATATCACGGCGGGTTCGTCGTGGCAGCTCGACAAGGATCTCGGAGGATTCGTCGGCGGCAGCGCGGACTACAAGGGCCGTTACATCGTGGACGGTACGTTCCGCTACGACGGAAGCTCGCGGTTCGGCGAAGGCAATCGTTGGGCGCCGTTCGGTCGTATCTCCGGCGTGTGGCGTGTGTCGGAAGAGCCGTTCTGGCACACGTCAAAGGTCAGCGATTTCCGACTGCGCGGATCGCACGGAAGCGCCGGCAACCCGCCGCGCTTCAACGCACAGTACGAGACGTACACCTGCGTCCAGGCGGGTTGCTCGCTTGGACAGGCCGGCAACAACAAGCTGAAGCCCGAGACGACGACCGAGACTGAGCTTGGCGCGGACTTCACGCTGTTCAACCGCCTCGGAATCGAGCTCACGCACGCGAGCTCCGATACCAAGAATCAAATTCTCCCGGTCCCGACAGTCTCGTCGCTCGGCTTCACGTCGCAGTGGCAGAACGCGGGAACGCTGTCGAACAACACGTGGGAAGCAGGCATTACGCTGCCGGTGATCAACCGCAAGGATTTGAGCTGGAGCATGAAGGGCACGTGGGATCGCACCCGCACCTACGTGACGCAGCTGTTCTTCCCTGAGTACTTCGATGCCGGCGGTACGGCGCAGGGAACGGGCAGCATCTTCCTGATCACGGCGAGAACCGACAAGCAGGACGGGGTTCCGGTCAATCGCTTTGGCAACATCTGGGGCCGCAAGTTCTACAAGACCTGCGGCGATCTCCCGGCTTCGGTGCAGAGCCAGTGCGGCGCCGGCAAGGCGTACCAGACCAACGATCAGGGCTGGCTGGTGTGGGTCGGCGATGGCAACACGTACAAGGATGGAATCACGAAGAACCTGTGGCAGACCAAGCTCCCGGCCGCGGCGTCGCCGTGGAACTATCCGCTGTTCTTCGGAATGCCGATTGCCGATCGCCCGCTGCGCGGTCAGCCGAACGAGGGCATTGGCGCGCTGCACATTCTTGGCAACACGCTGCCCGACTTTCGAATGACGTTCAACAACACGGTGCAGTACAAGCGGCTCACGCTGTACGGGCTGCTCGACGGAACGTTCGGCCACAAGATCAACAACCAGGGCGAAGGTTGGGGCATTCTCGACTTCGCATCGGGGTACTTCGACCAGGCATCGCGCAGCGTCGAGACGGCCAAGCCGGTTGGGTACAGCTGGCGCGCCGGTCCGCCCGAGGGTGTGGGCGTCGGCGGCTTCTACGACATCCTCGGACCGAACAACTACAACACCGAGAACGGTTCGTACGCCAAGCTTCGCGAAGTCAGCCTCACCTATCGGTTGGGCGCGCTGCGCGGGATCGGCGGCGACTGGACACTCGGCGTGATCGGCCGCAACCTCGCGACGTTTACGCACTACAGCGGCTACGACCCAGAAGTTGGCGTCTCTGGTGGCAACGCGGGCTCTGGCCTCATCAACCAGGTCGATGCATTCGATTTCCCGACGCTCCGCACCTTCACGTTCAACATCTCCACGCGCTTCTAGGAGCGGTCCGACATGAATCGAAATCTGATCCGATACGCCGCGCTGGCTGCGGCTGTCGTCTTAGGGGCGTGTAGCGAGAAGCAGCTCGTCGTTCAGAATCAAAATCAGGGCGACACGAAGCGTGTGCTCGGGACGCCGCAGGACGCCGAGAATCTGATCGGCACGTACTTCAAGCGCTGGCACTCCGGCGTGTACGGAAGCACCACGGACATCGAAGGCATGGCGAACGTCATGTCGGTCATGAACTACTCGAGCTTGGCGAACAACTGCCAGAACTCGCACTATCCGTTCGTGGGCTCCACAAACTTCAATTCTCCCGGAAACACCTGTCAGGGCGAGCAGTTCCGTTTGTACTCGTACATGAGCGAAGTGAATCGCGTTGCGTCGAACCTTCTGAATCTGATGGCCGATTCGGGATTGACGATCGGCAACACGACGCCGGCGACGGATGCTCAGAACCTTCGGGCCAAGTCGTTCTCCGAGTTCCTCCGCGGTATCTCACTCGGCTACTTGGCGCTTGTGCACGACTCGGCAGCGATCACATCGCCGTCCATGGGGAAGGACGCGGCGGATTGCGTTCCTGATCCGTTCACGAGCGTGTGCGTCGGCGCGCTTCGCGGCTACAAGGAAGTGTTCGACTCGGCAATGGTCGCGTTCCAGCGTTCGCTCGACTACGCGAACACCACCGGAACCACGGGCACGAATGGTTTGGCCAACCCGGGACTTCCCACGACCTGGATCCCGTCGCCAACCGTCTTCACGACGCCGGAGTTCGTGAAATTGATTCGGACGTACCGGGCCCGCATTCGCGCGAACGTTGCGCGCACGCCGGCTGAGCGTGCGGCGGTGGATTGGTCGGCGGTCATCGCCGACGCGCAGAACGGTATCACCACCGACCACATTCTCACGATGAGCACGACCGCTGGTCCGGCGAACGCCTGGCGCCAGCAGTACGACGCATTTTCGACGTGGCATCAGATGCCGGCGTTCGTCATCGGAATGGCGGACACCTCGGGCGCCTATGCGGC
Organism: bacterium; assembly: GCA_040002475.1. Taxonomy (GTDB): domain Bacteria; phylum Gemmatimonadota; class Gemmatimonadetes; order Gemmatimonadales; family Gemmatimonadaceae; genus JAQBQB01. The sequence goes on from JBDUEJ010000035.1 coordinate 6,805, forward strand.
GTGGATTGCGCAGGCAGTCGGCGAGCGCGGCGCGGGCAAGACGCCGTTCTTCATGGTGACGCCCGACATTCGCTTCCCGCAGGGCGGAACGCGTGCGGCGCAGCAGACTGATTTCGCCGCATCGTCGTGCGCCGGCGCGACCCAGACCTGCAAGCGTTACTTCGTGAACCGTGCGGCAGGTAGCGACAACTTTGATGGCAACGGGTGGGGCTGGTCGAACTACGATTTCGTCCGGTTCCATTCCTGGGTCTTGAAGGGCGACGGAACGGCGCGCAACGGCAACACGCTGTCGTTCGCGAAGGCCGAGCTGGATCTGTTGCAGGCTGAGGGACTGTATCGGCAAGGCAATTTTGCGGCGGCTGGCGCGCTCGTGAACAAGACGCGCACCGCGGCCGGCGGATTGCCCGCGATCACGGTGTTTGACGCTACGACACCGGTGCCTGGTGGCGCACGGGCGTGCGTCCCCAAAGTTCCGGTGGCGCCGTTCAACGTGGTCGCGTGCGGCAATCTCTGGGAAGCGTTGAAGTATGAGAAGCGCATCGAGACGGCGTACACGGCGTTCACTCCGTGGTATCTCGATATGCGCGGGTGGGGAGATCTTCCGGCGGACACGCCGCTCTTCTGGGCTGTTCCATTCCAGGAGCTGCAGGCGCGTGGTCGGTCAATCGCGAGCTTGTACGGCGCGGGCATCGGCACGGGGAACGCACCGGGGTCGACCGCGGCGAAGGGAACCTACGGCTGGTGATTTCATCTGTGCGAATGGCGCGCATGCTGGGCCTTGCGGCGATCGGAATTCCTTTGGCGGGCTGCTACACGTTGGAGCCCGTCAGAGGGACGAGTCCCGCCCTTGGTAGCCAGGTCGCACTCGACGTGAACGATGCGGGCCGCGTAGCGCTTGGCGGTACGATGGGTCCCACCGTGTCTCAGGTCGAGGGCAGGCTGATCGAGCGAGACAGCTCTCACTACCTCGTTGCCGTGTCAGGAGTGCAGCTCCTGCAGGGTGGCGAGCAAGTGTGGAGCGGCGAGAGAATCCGGCTCAACCCGGAATTCGTGACGGGGGTGTACGAACGTCGCTTCTCGAAGTCTCGTACGGCAGTGATGGGCGCCGGCGCCGTTGGTGCATTCGCTCTGATTCTTGCCCGTTCGTTGCTAGTCAATCCCGCCCCCCAGGTAGAGCTCCCAGCTCCTGGTGACACGGTCCATACCACACGCATTCCTCGCCGCCGTTAACACCCGCGTGGCGATCCAACCTTCACGGAGTACCTCCTCAATGCGACGCATAGTTCAGCTCTCGGTGCTTTGCCTTGCCGCAGGCGTCGTGAGCGCGTGCAACCCCGAGCAGACGGTCACGACCGAAGTCATTCCGACCGCGGGCGTCCGCTTCCTCAATGCCGTACCGGATAGCGCCGGTGCCTTCGGCATGGACTTTCGATTTGTCGATATCGTCGAGAGCAACGCGCAATTCAAAATTGGATTCCGCAATGCTCCGCCGGCGAGCGGCATTCAGGTCTCCACGGGCATTGAATACAAGAATGCTCGCGCCGGGGCGCGCCACTTCAGAGTTTTCCTCGACGACACGCTGCAGACGCTCGCGTCCATCGTGCTCGCCGACACCACCGTGACCCTCGAGGCCACGCACAACTACACCGTGGTGCTCTGGGGCAACGGCCGGTCGTCGGGCGCCGACAAGATGAAGCTGACGGTCATCGACGAGACCGTGGGCGATCCGGGCGCGCAGGTCGCGCTGCGAATCCTCAACGCAACCAACGGCCCGATCGAGGGTCGCCAGTACGCTCAGGGTGGCACCGCACCAACGGCCGCAACGTGGGCGAACGTCCCGGCGTTCAGCGCCTCGGGGTACGTCAACGTTGCTCCGGGTCCGATCATGTACAACATCCGGACAACGGGAAGCGCCACGAACCTGTTCAACGACCTGCAGGCACTTCCGGGTGCTCCTGCGTCGTCGAGCGCCGGTGCGGCCGGCAAGATCGACACTGATGCGCTTCCGGGGACGACAATTGCCGGATCCGCAGTGACCATGATCGTGTTCCCGCGTTCCACCGCCGGCGCGAGAACTCCGCAGACGGCTGCCTTCCTCGTTCCCGCAGGCACGTTCATGTGGGATCGTCGTCCGCCGCGTCCGCCCGGAGCCTGAGCCAAGCTCGCTGATTCAAGACAAGGGGCCGCCAAGCACTGCTTGGCGGCCCCTCGTCGCAGCCATCATTGATTCCGATGATTCCGGCGATTCCAATGCGTCAAGCAACCCCGCACGCGCTTGCCATCGCCTGAGCGGCGCCGTTTCTTAGAGCCATGAGTCGTACCCCGGCCGTTGCAGCGCCTCCCGCCGCTTTGCCGCCGCACCACGCATCAATTCTGTCCCCCGTCATCGATTTCCTCTGTGTGGGCGGACTGTCGCTCATTGTCTTCGTCCCGTTGCTGCTCAGCGGCCGGACAGATCTAGTGATTGTGGGCGCAGGCGCCCAAGCATGGCTCGGTACGGCGATCAACATGCCGCACTTCATGGCCTCGTATCGACTCGTGTATCGCAGTCGCGAGATGATCCTGCGGCACAAGTGGGCGTCGATCTACGTTCCGCTCATCCTGTTCGCGTACATCGTGCTGGCGCTCTGGGAGGCCCAGTACTCGCCCACGCTGGTGATCGTGCTCGTGACGGTCGCCAGCGCCTATCTGGCGTGGCATTACACGGGTCAGGTCTGGGGAATGATGGCGTCCTACGCCTATCTCCAGGGCGAACGGTTCGAGAAGAACGAACGGATTCTCATCCGCACCAGCCTGAGAATTCTGTTGGTGTGGCATTTGACCTGGTTTCTCTACACGCAGTTGCGCGACCCGTCGCGCATCCGGCCGTTTTACGTGCTCATCACGGCAGGCACGTTGGTGGCGTTTGCCGTAGGGCTGGTCGGTTTGGTGAAGATGCGAGGCAGAACCGGCAAGCTTCCGCCCGCCAAGGCGCTCGTGGCGTGGATCGCAATCTTCGTGTGGTACGCAATGATGGCACGTGACCCCAAGGCCATTTTTTGGATTCAGATTGCCCACGCGCTTCAGTATCTCGCGTTCCCGGTCCGCGTTGAGATCAACCGAACCGCCGCAGCGCCGAAGCATTCATCGCAACGGGTCGCGATACACATGGCATTGTACGCCGTCGTGCTGCTGGCCGTGAGTTTCGTGATCGGGCAGATCGTGCCGGGCGCGGCGATGGGGGCCATTGCCAACATCTTTGGTGAGGAGCCGGGCCGCGCGGCGCCCATTCTCATCCTGATGTTCCTCAACATCCACCACTACTTCACGGATGGTGTGATCTGGAAGATCAGCAATCCGGAAGTGCGGCGAGATCTGTTTTCGCACGTCGAGTTGGCCAAGGCGCTCAAGGCGAAAGGAGCAGGTTGGGAGCTGAGAGGCTAGTGCTCCGGCCCGACGTGCTGCATGGCGTGCGATACCTTGATCAGCTCCGCGCGCGCCTCGGCGAACTGCGGATCGAGGTTAACCGCCCGGTAGAGGTGATCGAGTGCGTCCGGCAACTTTCCTTCTGCTTCGAGCGCCAACGCCCAATCGTACTGCGTGCCCGCATGTTCGGGGACAATCCTGGCCGCCGCCGCGAAGTGCGACGTGGCTTCATCGAATCGCTTCTCGGCGCTCAGCGCAACGCCCAGGTTGATCTCGGCCTCGGCGTATGACGGCTTGAGGGCTAAGGCATTCTGGTAGGCCTTGATCGCGTCGTCATCATCGCCCCGGGCGGCGAGCTCGAAGCCAAGGTTGTTGTAGGCGTCGGGGTAGGTGGGGCGAAGGTGAATAGCGCGTTGATAGTGCACGATTGCCTCGCCGGCCTTTCCTTCCTCGGCAAGCGCGACACCCAGATCATTGTGGGCGATGGAGGAGGTGCTGTCCACCTGGAGCACCCGCGCCCACAGCGTCTCGGAATTCTGCCAGACGGCGCACTGCCGCCACGTGGCCGCGCCAAAGACCAACAGCAGCGTGCCGCCAACGGCAATTAGAGGTTTCTTACCGATTGGGAGCGCGAACGCGCCGGCGATGAGCAGCGCCAGCGCCGGACTCGCGTGGTACGTGTACCGGTCCGCGGCGATCTGCGGACCATTCTGAACGACGCCGAGCAGCGGGAAGACGAGCGCCACGAACGCTACGCCCGCGGCGGCGAACCCCGGCCATCGACGATGGACCGCCCACAGCGCGGCCACCATTGCGATCGTCGCGACGTAAGCGGCAATGAACACTGGCGCAGCGGGGTCGATACGGTCCGGCTTTTCGTACAGTGGAGCGAGGTTCACCGGCGCGAGCGTTTTCCAGACGTAGAAAATCAAGCTGTAAGCGGAGACGGCAATCTTTCCGGCGAGGGGAAGTTGCGGTCCGGGACGAAGTGCGCGAATAGACCATGCGCCCATGGCCGCCGCGAGCGCGCCGAAGGGAACGAGCTCGACGTAGCGGCGCCGTGCTGATTCGCCCCACCAACCCTGTTCGGCGCCCAAGCGTCGAAGCGGATAGACGTTCAGGATCAACAGCGCCGCGGGAAGCGTGACTGCTGTCGCCTTCGACAGGAGCGCGCAGGCAAATGTCAGAAGCGAGAGCGCGTACCACCGCTTGAAACGCGTGCGATCCGCCGCAGATCGCAAATAGAACAGCGTGCTGGCGAGAACGAACAGCAGGGAGACCAAGTCTCGGCGTTCTGTTATCCAGGCGACGGACTCGACACGAAGCGGGTGTAGGGCGAACAGCAGTGCGGCAAGCGCGGCTGGAAGAACGACTGACTGCGCGTTTGGTTCTTCCTCGAAGCCCGCAAACACAAACACCCGGCGTGCAACGAAGTACAACAGAACGGCGTTGGCACAGTGCAGCAGCAGATTGACGAAGTGATATCCGGCGGGATTCATTCCCCAGAGCAGATAGTCCAGGCCGAGCGTCATCCACGTGAGCGGCACGTAGTGGCCGAGGAGGGTCGTGGTCCACATCCACGCGAGCTGCGCCGATCCCAAGCCGCGATAATTGGGGTTCTGCACGAAGTTCGCGAAGTCGTCCCACGACACGAACTCCGCGTGCAACGCCGGAAGAAATGCGACGAAGGTCAGCGCGGCGATGACGATCGGAGCGGTCCAGGCAGCGCGACCGAGCTTATCGTACCACGGACGGCGCGCCTGGCGCTCGCGAGATTTGCGGCTCATTCGAATGAATATTAGTGAGCCTCTCTCGCCGTTTTGGCGTGACTATTTGCGCATCTTGGCGTTGATCGCGTCGATGATCTTCGACTCGAGCAGGCTTTTCGACGAGCAGCGCGAGTACTCCTGAGCGACTGTGAGCGGACGTGCCGCGGCTTCGACGGTCGTGCCAACCGCCGTTCCGCCCGATGGCCCTGGCTGCACGGAGGTGAGGATGGTCATGTAGACCTCGTATGAATCGGCGTTGGGGCCAATTTGCGTGGTTCCGCACTCGATGTACTTGCTCAGCGTGACCGTCCCCAACTGCTTGCGCACCTTGAACCCCTCGTTCCCGATAACGTGTTTTTGCGGATCGACCGTCGTGAGCGAAATGCCGAGGGACTCGAAGACCGCCGGCATGATACGCCAAACCTGCTCGGACGAAAACGCGACGTTCGTGACACTCGCGCCGCCATTGGGCGTGAGCGTCATGCCAATGCCGGAGCCGGCGACGCGAACCGTTTCGGTGGACCTGCCGCTCGTTGACGGGCCCGCGGAAGCGCAGGCGCAGAGGCTGGCAAGGACGATCAGTGTGACGGGGCGCATGAGGCTCTCACCGTTAAAGGATTCGAATGTTGACGATGCAGATGATGCGACTCCGTGTCCAGCCTTGCCTGCCGCAATTCGACACTACTTGGTGAAACGCTTCGTCCAGATCACCACCACTCCGCACGCCGAGCCGAATTTGCTGTACTTGAGCGGCGTCTGCGCGGGGCTCGCGTAGTACTCGATCGCTTCAATCTGCGACACCGCGACAGTGCTGAGGTCAAACGGCGTGGTGGGCGCCCCCGGGTTCATGAGTATCCGGTCAAGGTACACCTGGGCGTAGCACGCTTGTCCGAAGTGGTCCGGGTCAGTCGGCGGGGGAAGGTAGATGATCGCCTCGCGACGCAGGCAGGTATCTGTCGGCGGTGCGCATTGGGTTCGCACGCGGTTGGCGCTGACCGCCGCACGCGAGCCCTTTCCGTGCATCATGGCCACGCCCTGGACCATGGTAAGCACAGCGGCGACCGACTGGCCCTCCATTTTCTCCAATTCCGCTCGCACGAGAAAATGACCGAGTCCGATGTTGCGATTCTCTTCAAAGTCGCGCATGAACGGATCGGCGTTCTTGGCGTTCACAACCACCGAATCAAGCACAACGGCGCGACTCAGGAAAATCTGTCGGTGAACGGTTTGATTGGCGGCGAAGTCAACCGGCGTATCGAGCGCGCCAAAGCCAATACGGCGTACCACAACTCGGTGCGTACCAGGCGCAACATTAGAGAACGAAAACACGCCCTTGTCGTCCGTTACCGTACTCTGCGTCACCTCCGGCAACGTCACCTCGGCGCCGATCACCGGTTGGCGAGTGGAGTCGACGAGAACAACGCCGGTGAACGCCGCGACTCCGGCCACCGGGCGATCGAGCGATAGCTCGGCGCGGGCAAAGCGGCCGTTCGCGGGAATCTTCACGGAGATTGGCGGTCCATTCGCGCCGGCGGTTGTGGCGCGCAGCAGCACGGGCGTGTCGACCGGCACGCCGCAGATGCGAAACACGCCGCGTGTATCCGTTCGCGTCTCGATTCGGCGCAGCGGCCGGTCGACCGCGACGCCGCCGGACTCGTTGTGAACGGTAGCGTCCTGCCATTCCGCGGAAACGACGATGCTCCGCGGAAGCGTGTCGCCACGCACGCCGACCACGCCAAGCACGATACCCGGTTCGACTGTGCGTGCAGCGCCGCAGAGCATCGCGCCAATCTGACTCGCCGTGGGCACGCGAATCTCAGCAGGTTTCGACGCGTCGGTGATCATGAGCGGAGTCTGATGCACGGCGCTCGCTGAATCGAGCGACGGCGTGCGAACCTCGAGCGTGTATTCGCCGGGAAGCACACCGGCGACAGTGAAGCGTCCGCGGTCGTCTGAGACTCCTTGCAGACCCGTTCCGGCCAGCGCGACATGCGCTCCGGCGATCGAGCGGCCCGATACAGAATCTTGAACGACTCCTGCGAGCACGATAGGCGGGCGAGACCAGAGCGTGTCGGTGCCGCGCCGCGCCAGTGCGAGCTCGCCACCGGTCTCGCGGATCTCGACGAGATGCAAACCACTGCCGCCGACCGCCTGCGACCGAATGCGCTGCTCGAGCAGGGGCATTCGAATGTTCCAACGCGAGATGGCCCAGGCGCCGTTGGTCATACGCGCGAATTCTGTTTCGCCCTTGGCCTCTGATTCCTGTTCGGGGGCAATGTTCGCGTAGCCGTACTCCATGCGACGGAGCTCGGACGACGCGCGGTCGAGCCAGAGTGTGCCGCGCACTTCGGCGATCTTCTTGCGGTGTGGCGTTGGCTCGAAGGCGACGCCAAGTCGACTTTTGTCTTTCCGGTCGGTGACGAGACGGAAGCAGTGGTCCTCGATGAATGAATTGGAGAGCAGTGCGTCGAGCCCGGGGCCGTAGTAGATCGTAGAATTGTCGCGATCGGTGACGACGTAGCCGCCGCGCCGCAGGCTGTCGGGGGAAATCGTGAGCCAGGGTTGCGTCACATATTCCGAGCGAACGATGGACTTCTGCTGGAGCACGCGCCGGCCGTCGGGTCCCAGCGTTCGTTCGTAGCCGACGGTGGTTGCGGCGATGTTGCGGCCGGAGCCGGTGAGCTGCACGGCGGCTAACGCGGTGCGTACCTGCTCCCAGACGGCGAAGGTCGCGGCGGCGGAGTCGGCGAATCCGCCGCAGGCGTTGTCGCCAACGACATGCATGGTGTCGAGCACGAAACGCACGCCGGTGAGCACGAGCCGTTGCGTCACTTCGTTGCCCGTGCCGAGAGCGGCGGGGACGGACACGGCCGGCAGATAGCCGATGCGCATCGTGCGCACGCGGTACGTTCCTGGACGATTGGTGGCGAGGCGAAACTCGCCGCGCTCGTTGCTCAACGATCGTCCTGTGATATGGGAGGCGCTATCGAGCAACTGCATCACCACGCCGGCGACCGGCTTGTCGCCCTCATCGACGACCACGCCGCGAATCGTCTGCGCATGCGCTACTGCTGACAGGAGCGCAAGTGAAAGACACGTCACCGGCAATTTCGCTCTGGCGCCGATAGCGATTCGATGGCGGTTGATCATGACGGGTCCTCAGTTGGGCGAACGACGCGTCCAGATCACCACCACTCCGCACGCCGAGCCGAATTTGCTGTACTTGAGCGGCGTCTGCGCGGGGACGGCCGCCTTTCTGAACGCGCCACCGAAGTACCTGGGACGTTGGTACCAGGTACAAGGATTGGCATACCAGCCCTCCCAATTTGCGGCGGGTGGGTGATAAAACAGCGTCCGGGACCCTGAGCCGAACTTCATTTCAGCTCTCGCTTCGTCCAAATCGCCACGGCGCCGCATCTCGAGCCGGCCGTCATGAACTCGGCGGGAACGGCCATCGCGTTCGGATAGACCTCGACGACCGCGAGCTCGTCGGGGTGGAACGACGTGAGCATGTCCACGTCAACTTGCCGGAAGCCGTCAATCCAGAGAACGGCTCGGCAGGGGGGCGTTCCGACTATTATCGCCATGATCTTGCCGTAGTTGTTCGATTGGACTTGCGTCGACGGAAATCCGCTGAGCGCGGCTGACATGGTGCCTCGCCCCGCGAGGCTCGTCGAGTCCAACGAGTAGCCGCCAAGCCTGCGGCGCTCGGCAAATTCGCGTTGGAACTTGAGCTGTCGCGACGACGCCGTCACGCGCATCGCGTCCAGTGTCGTCACTTTGCGCAGCTGTATCGTCAGGAGCGCCGAGTCGCGCGCAATGACATCGACCGTCGCGATCACTGGCGACATCCCCACCGACAGCACCTCCACCTGTCGCGTGCCCGCGGGAACGTTCCTGATCGTGAAACGTCCGTCGGCTCCGCTCCGGACCTCCGGCACTTCGTCCATCACCAGGCGCACGTTCGGAAACGCATGGCCGGCGATATCTGTGACCGTGCCGACGATCGTTCCGCGTCGCGTGGTGTCGGATGCTTCGGCACCGCCAATTACGAGATCGCGGCGTTGCACGCGTATGTCGCGCGGCGGCAGGTCAATCAAACCGCTCGCCGCCGAATCACTGCTTGCTTGCACGCGCACGTCGACGCTCGCGGGAACGCCGCACACACCGTAGCTGCCATTGGAGTCGGTGCGGGTCTGGCTCCGATACCGGCGCTGGTGGATGCCGGTGGCCTTGCTGGCGCTCACGTCGACCCACGTCACCTCGACGGTGGCATTCGCGACAGGCGCGTCGTGCGCGGCGTCTCTCACGACGCCGTAGACAAACCCCGTATCCTTCGGCGGTTGGCCGGCCGTGGAACAGGCACGGTGCCAAAACGTGGCGAATGACGGAACCGAAATTCGAATTTCGTCATGCCCGTCGGTAACGGTCGAACGTGTCGCGATCCCGGACAATCCCAACGAATCGAGCACGGCATGCTGCATGTTGAACGTGTACGTGCCGGGCGGAACGCCGTCGAACGCGAAGCGACCATGAGAGTCGCTCGTGGTACTCATGCCGAGTCCGGCGATCGCGACGAATGCGTCGCCAAGTGGCTCGCCGCGCAGACTGTCGTAGGCCACGCCGTGCACCGCGACACTCGAGCCGGGAGCCGCAGTGGGGTGCGCGCTGGCTTGCGTGCTCGACAGTCGCGGGGTCACGAGTGTGACGGCGACGAGAATTGACGCCATTCGCCGCGACATTCGAACCACTACCGCACGCGGAACCCGTACTTCGTCCACACCAAAATCATTCCGCAGGTCGGCGGAGCTCCGCCGGTGTAAAACTGCGCCGGCAGCAACACCGGCCGCACGTACACTTCCATGGCCGCGACTTCGCTCGGCTGCAAGTCGATGAGGTGTCCAAACTCCGCCTGGAGTCCGTCAATGCGCACTTGTGGTGCGCACGTGCCGCCGCGCGCGCCGGGCATTGAGATAGACAACACATTTCGATCGAATTTTGCCGTGGTGCTGGGCGCGGTTTGGATCGCCGAGAAGATCGTGCGAAAGGCTCCGATCTGCGTGGAGTCCATCGTGTACCCCATGCCTGACCGGCGACGCATGGTAAACTCGGCGGCAAAGACGTTTCCCACCCGTGCGCCGACGATTTTCACGCCGTCGAGGACGATCGGCATGCCCATCGACACGGCGACCGCGGTCGTATCTCGCGCACGAATGTCTACTACGGTTGTCACCGGCGCGATGCCGACCGAGCTCACCTCGAGCTGTCGCGTCCCCACCGGCACATTTGCGATGGAGAACGTACCATCAGTGCGGCTCCGCACCTCGGGCAGTCCGTCCACGACGACGCGAGCGTCGTCGAACGGATCGCCGGCGGCATCCGTGATGATTCCTGTGACTGTCCCACGCAGCGATGAACCCGATGTACCACCGGCGACCAGCAGATCGCGACGCTGAACGCGCAACCCACTCGGCGCCATGTTGATCCAACCGCTGGCGCTGGAGTCGACGACCGCGCGAACGCGAATCCATTCGTTGGCCGAGACGCCGCACACGGCGTAGCTCCCTGTCGAATCCGACAGAGCCGCGGTGTGCCATGTTCTCTCCACGACGCCGCGCTTACCGCGCAGCATCATCTCGGTCCACGCCACGTCGATCGTCGCGTGTGCGAGCGGGCGCCCCCCGTCGGCGTCGCGTACGGTGCCATAGACGAATCCACTGTCTTCCGGCGGACGGCTCGTTCCACAGGCGAGGTGCCACAGGGTGGCGAAGGTTGGCACGCTGATCTTGATTTCGTCACGCCCGCTCGTGATGAGGGCGCGCGTCTGCAAGCCGGTAAAGCCGAGCGAATCGAGCGCGGCGTGTTGCATGGCGAACGTGTGCGAACCCGGCGTGACGCTGTCGAAATGGAATCGACCCTTGGCATCGGTCCGCGTATTTTGGTCGCTGCCCACGAGCGTGATCAGCGCGTTGCGAAGCGGTTCGCCGCGCAAACCGTTGAATGCGACGCCCTGAACGGGAACTGGGGCGGGGCCGGGCGCACCGCGACTCTGCGCATTCGCCAACTGAGGAGCGGCGACGGCAGTAACGATCGCGACGGAGAGAATCCGAATCACGTTCGGCACAGGCAGCCCTGGGTGGGGGAGCAGACTCCCGCTACTGTATACAAACTCTGGCGAGAGCGCAAGACGTCCCAGTCCCATAGCCGGCGACCGTGGGTCAACGCGCGTTTGCGAGGCGGAGCGGTTGTCGTGGACGCCACATTTTTCGAGTAGATTCTGCACCCTCACCCTACCGTCGGTCGCGCTGCATCATCAGTGCCTCATGAAGCCGCCGTCCGCGCGGACCGTTCGGTAGCTCGATAGACATTGATTGGGAGCCGCTCATCCCGCCACGTCCTGAGGATTTCGTGGGCAACCGTGCCGGTCGTCGCCGAGCGACGTGGCTTGCCCTCGCAGTGATCGCCGCCGCCGCATGCGGCCCGAAGCCGACACCGTCCTGGCATCAGGAAACCGGCTACCGGTGGCGGGAGCTGGATGTGCCGGCGGGCGAGGCGGGCTTCACCAAAATCGACGGCGCCAAAAGTGGAATCACGTTTCAAAACACCGTGAGCGATTCCACGCTGCTCGGGAATCGCATTCTCGGACAGGGCGCCGGCGTTGCGCTCGGCGACGTGGATGGCGACGGGCTCGTGGACGTCTTTCTCGCGAAGACCGAGGGGTGCAGCGCGCTCTACCGCAACCTGGGCGGGCTGCGTTTCGAAGAGATCACGAAAACCGCGGGCGTTGGAGCCTGCGACCGTCATTCCAGCGCGGCCGCGTTTGCCGACGTGGACGGCAACGGCACGCTCGACCTGATCTTGCTCGCGACCACCGGGCCGAATGCGATTTTTCTCAACGACGGAAAGGGTCATTTCACGGAGCATCGTGACCTCGGCCTCGACCCGACAGGGAAGGGCGGCACCACCGTCACGATGGCCGACGTGGACGGCGACGGCCGGCTCGACATGTACGTGGCGAATTACAAGGCGTACAACGTCGACGACAGTCTTCCCCCGCAACGACGCACGTTCAACCAAACGGTGCGGCAGATCGGCGCCAGCAAGTTCGAGATCATGCCGGAGGTTCGCCGCGACTACAAGCTGGTGCAGCGGCCCGACATGGGCGGGCTGAGAATGACCCAGCGCGCCGCACCCGACGACTACTATCACAATGACGGGCAGCATTTCACGCGGGTTCCACTCACCTCGGGACACTTTCTCGACGCAACCGGGAAGCCGCTCGCCGAGGAGCCCGAGTCGTTCACTCTCGGGGCACGGTTCGTCGATCTGAACGGCGACGGAGCGCCCGACCTCTACGTTGCCAACGACTTCGAGGATACCGACGAGCTGTGGTTCAACGACGGTCACGGCATTTTTCGTCGCGCGGGCTGGACCTCGCAGCGCACGATGAGCAACTCGACCATGGGCTTCGACGTTGCCGACGTGAACGGCGACGGACTCCCCGATCTGTTCACCGTCGACATGCTCGCCAACGACTCGCATCGGTTGAAGACCCAGGTGCCCACGCACACCGCGTTTCCCAAGAAGCCGGGTGAGCTCGAGATGCAGCTGCAGCAGCAGCGCAACTCGCTGTTCCTCAATCGCGGAGACGGCACCTTTGCCGAAGCGGCGGAGTTGGCCGGCGTCGAAGCGAGCGGCTGGTCCTGGGGCACGATGTTCATGGATGTCGATCTGGACGGCTATCAGGATATTCTGATCGCCAACGGTCATCTCTGGGACATCATGGATGCCGACGTGCAGGAGCGTTTGCAGAATCGGTTGAGCGACGTCCAGTGGCAGCGCTCGCGCTGGCAGTTTCCCAAGTTGAGCCTCAAGAACGTCGCGTTTCGAAATCGCGGCGACCTGACGTTCGAGAACGAGGGCGACAAATGGCATTTCGGCACCGAGGACGACATCTCGCACGCCATGGCGGCGGCGGACCTGGACGGCGACGGCGACCTGGACGTCGTGGTCAATCGCCTGGATTCGCCTGCGCTGGTGCTTCGCAACAACGCGTCCGCGCCGCGCGTTGCGGTCCGTCTGACCGGCGACGCGCCCAACACGCGCGCCGTCGGCGCGAAGATTCGTCTCCTCGGCGGTGCCGTTCCGTCGCAGGAGCACGAGGTGATCGTGGGCGGACTGTACATGTCGCACAGCGATTACGAAGCGTCGTTCGCGATGGGGACGTCGGACAGCGCGACAATCATCGTCGACTGGCGCGATGGACGGCGAACCACGATCACCGGCGTTCGTGCCAATCGAGCCTACGAAATCGGAATGTCGACGGCGGCGGCGCGCCCAGCCGATACGCGCAGCGCGAAACCCCTCGCGTTGTTCGACGACGCAACCGCCGAGCTGCGCGGTCACACGCACACCGAGGATGCGTTCGATGATTCGGATCGACAGTTCCTGTTGCCCAACGCGCTCTCGCAGCTCGGTCCGGGCGTGACCTGGTTCGACGTGGACCGCGACGGGCATGAGGATTTGCTGATCGGGAGCGGAAAGGGCGGACGGATCGCGCTGTTCAAGAATTCCGGCGGCCATCTCGTTCCCCAAGCGCCGCAGGGCCCGGTGGCAGCGTCAGATTTCACCGCGGTGATCGGGCTCGCCGAGAATGGGGCGGCCAATTTGATCGCCGGCGTGTCGACGTGGCAGGCGCGCACGGCGCTTGAAATGACTGGCCCGGCCGCAGTGGTCAATGTGCCCATCACACGTGGCTCACTCGGCTCGACGACCACGCCCGTCGTCGGCTCGCACGAATCCGCGACTGGACCCATCGCGCTCGGCGACTATGACGGCGACGGCGACCTCGATCTGTTTGTCGGCTCGCGGGCGATCCCAATGAAGTATCCGGCGCCGGCATCCTCAGGTCTGTTTCGAAATGAAGGCGGCGGGAAATTCGTTTACGACACCCAGAATAGCCTGCTGCTTCAGAATATTGGCATGGTGTCGGCGGCGGTGTTCGCCGACGTGAACGGCGACGGACATCCCGATCTGCTGTTGGCGCGCGAGTGGGGCTCGATTCTGCTGCTATTGAATGACGGCAACGGGCATCTGTCTCCCGCGCCCGACTCGTGGGGACTCAGCCGCTGGACGAGCCGTTGGAACGGAATAACGGTCGGTGACCTGGACGGCGATGGGCGGTTGGACATCGTCGCAACGAGTTGGGGTCGCAACACCGTTGCACGCGCCGACAGCGCGCGGCCGCTGTTCATGTTTCATGGGCCGTTTGGCGCCGCTGGTGAGGAAGAGATGCTGCTGGCGCGTGAGGATACGCGACTACACGCGACGGCTCCGCTCAACAGCTATGCGCGCGTGCGCGTCGCGATGCCGGATCTCGTCAGTCGCGTTGGCACGTTCGCCGCCTACGCTGACGCGACCCTCGATCAGGTGCTGGGTCCGTCGGCCGCCAAGGCTGAGAAACTGACGGCAGTCACCCTCGACAACATGGTGTTTCTCAACCGCGGCGATCATTTCGAAGCCCATGCGCTGCCGACTGAAGCGCAACTCGCTCCGGCATTCTATGCGGGTGTTGCCGACTTTGACGGCGACGGGTTTGACGATGTCTTTCTCAGCCAAAACTTTTTTCCGACGGCGGTTGGCACCCCTCGCTACGACGAAGGGCGGAGTCTCCTGCTGCTCGGCGACGGCAAGGGTGGATTGAAGCCGATGTCCGGCGCGCAGTCGGGACTCGTCGTCTACGGCGACCAACGCGGCGCGGCGTACGCGGACTACGACGGCGACGGCCGTCTCGATCTTGCCGTCTCGCAGAACGGCGCGGCGACACGCCTGTTCCACAATCGTGGTGCCAAGCCGGGTCTACGCGTGCGCGTGCAAGGGCCCGCGACGAACCCCGATGGCGTCGGCACACAGATGCGCGTGGTGTACGGCAGCAAAATGGGTCCGGTGCGCGAGATCGCCGCGGGATCAGGCTATTGGTCGCAGAACGGCGCCGTGCAGGTGCTCGGTTTGTCTGCAACACCCACGGCGGTGTGGGTGCGTTGGCCGGGCGGCGGCGAGCGCAAAGTTCCCGTTCCCACCGGAGCGAAAGAGCTGCTTGTGAAGCGGTGAAATTGTCCGCAATTCTTCCCGAAGTGCCGATTCTTAGTAGCCCGGGTCACCAGTGTCGTGTTGTCAACTAAAATCTAGTTGCTCGTTGCGCGAGGCTTGATCCGGCGCGCGTTTTGGCTGATCCTCTGTGAGTGTCACGTCATTCCCGCCCACTCGGACGTGCTGATATGTCTCGTCGTCTTGCTGCCGTCGTTGCAATACTGACCGCATTCTCGCTTCTGGCGTGTCATCACCAGTCCAACGAGCACGCGATCCCCGCGGCGAAGTTCGTCGGCCTGTTTTCGTACCGGATTGCCATTGACTCGCGCGAGGAGCGAGGCACGCTCACGATTGGCGCAGACACGGCGATCATTGCGCCGGAGAATGGCTATTGTCGTGACGCGTTCGAGGGTCGATCCGGCTCCTACCGGTGGAGTTGTGCGGGCAGCGGCGATTTTGCTTCAATCCAGATCGCCCTCGACGCGCATAGCTCCGTTCCCTCGGGCAGCTGGAGTGCGACGCACACGGTGACCAAGCAGCGCACGGTGTGCGTGACGTACACCACGAACGCGTCGGGCCAACGGGTCTGCTCGCAATTCGAAACTCAGAACTACGACGTCCCCGAAACGAAATCCGGCAGGCTGATCATGCAGGCGGTCGGAGGAACTTGAGGATTCGATCGCGGTAGCTTCGCCATCAATAGCGCGTCGTTGGAGACGAATTTGTGTGATTTGACCACGGAATCCGCGGAATCTGCAGAACACAAACGGAATGCATCATCGCGCAACGAGCCGGGATTTTCTTTGTTGACTGCCTCTCGGGATGCCACGAGCTCGCGTCCCTGAGCGGCAGTGCCAAAGAAAGAATTGGGCTCGTTGCGCAACGATGCATTCCGTGCCCGTTCCGCGTGTTCCGCGTGTTCCGCGTGTTCCGCGGACTCCGTGGTCAACGACAAGGAGTTGTCCCTCCGACGCAGGCCAGTCATGCCGCAACACACTCCCTATTTGCGAAGAGCCTGCGTGGCGCGATTGAGATACTCCCTCGCCTCGCTGTGTGTCGGATCGATCGCCAAGGTTCGCTGAAACTGGTCGATCGCGTCCTGCAGCTTGCCCTCGCGCGCGAGGGCGACTCCCCAGTTGTGGTGTGCGTCGGCAAGGTCGGGACGAATGCGTAGCGCTTCGCGATAGTGACCAATGGCCTCGTCGGACTTTCCGAGCCGGACGAGCGCGTTGCCCCAATTTACCTCGGCGTCGGCATTCTCCGGATTGTTCGCCAACGCGCGCCGATACCAGTCGATCGCAAGATCGAGACGGCCCATCTGCGCATTGACGACGCCCATGTTGGTTTGCGCGTCGTCAAATGTCGGCTTGATCCCCAACGCGCGTTGATATTCCTCGACGGCGTCGGTGAGATTTCCCTCACGAGCAAAGCCAACACCCAGGTCGTTGTGCGCCTCGGCAAAGTTGGGTGCGGTCGCGAGCGCACGCCGACTGTGCTCGATCCCGGCCGCCACGTTGTTGCGCTGGTAGAGCAGCCTGGCCGTCGCGCTGTGGCCGATCGACGACTCGGGATCCACGTCGAGGACGCGACTCCACAGCGCATCGGAGTCGCGCCAGACCTTCGTCTGTTCCCACGTCATCGCGCCGAGCGTGAGCAGCGCTCCCGTGGCGAGTGCCCTCAACACAGCGCGATGCGACCGGCCGATCGCGACCGCTCCGCCAGCGATGAGGATGGCCAACGCCGGCGACGCGTGATAGGTGTATCGATCCGCGGCGATCTGGGGACCGTTCTGCACCGCGCCGAGCATTGGGAGGATCATGACGACGAACGCGACCAGAGCAGCGGTCGCTCCAGGCCATCGGTGGCGGACGGTCCACGCGGTGACCGTGAGCGTGATCACGACGGCGTAGCACGCGATGTACCGCCAGGCGACGGGATCGACTCGTTGCGGCATTTCATATAGCGGCGAGAGACCGATCGGAACGATTGTCTTCCAGAGATAGAAGACGAGGCTGTACGCCGACACGGCGAGCTTGGCGGCTGGCTCGAGCTGATTGGGCGGATGGAGCGCGACGATCGATAGCACCACGCTTCCGGCCGCCGGTAAGGCGAACATGGCAAGCTCGGTGTAGACGCGCCGCGCGCGGTCGTTCCACCATCCCGCCGATCCGCCGATTCGCCTCAGTGGATAGACGTTGAGAATCAGCAAGAGCGCCGGCAGGGTCATGGCCGTTGCCTTGGACAGGAGCGCACAGATGAACAGCAGCAGCGCTACCGGGAACCACCGCCGGATGTTCTGCCCGCGTTCACACGATCGAATGTATGAGAGAACGCTCAACAGGTAGAAGAAGAGCGACACCACGTCGCGCCGCTCCGTTACCCACGCGACGGACTCCACGCGCAGCGGATGGATGGCGAAGAGCAGCGCGGCGAGCGCGGCGGTCGCGGAAATGGTCACTCCGTCGCCCGCTGCCGGTGCTTCCGATGCTTCCGGCCCGGCGGTTGGCGAGACGGCCAGACGGAGCAGGCGGCACGCGAGAAAGTAGAAAACGACCGCGTTCGCCGTGTGCCATAGGAGATTGGTGAGGTGATACCCCGCCGGGCTCATCCCCCAGAGGGAGTAATCCAACCCCAAAGTCATCCAGGACAGAGGCACGTAGTGGCCGACGTGAAAGGTCGTCCACATCCAGCGCAGCTGCGCCAGTCCAAGTCCGCGATAGTTCGGATTGTTGAGGAAATTCTTTTCGTCGTCCCAATTCACGAAGCCGGCGCGAAGCGCGGGAAGGAATGCGACGAACGCTCCCAGCGCGACCGCTGCGGGTGCGAAGCGGATGAAACGCTCGAGTCGCTCTCGCGATCTCTGAACCGATTCTCGCCGGCGCCGAGAGATCAGGTCACGTCCCCGGGAGGCGACTCCACACGACGATCGTGCCGCACGGGGTCGAATTGCCGCCGTGATAGAACTGCGCGGGAGTCGATGCCAAACTCTGATACAGCTCCAGGCCTTCGATGTCGCTCGGCGACAGGTCGTCGAGCTCCATGCCGGGCGCGCGCTGTCCGTCGACCCAAATGGTCGGCATACAGTCCCGCCGCCCGTTCCCCGGTGATGTGAAGCGAACTCCCTTGCCGCCTCCGGCGCGAACGAACCGGAGGCCCGGGGTGCTTCTCAACAAATCGCTCGGCGCCGACGCGCGCCGTGCCAGAATGTCTTCCTTCGTGAAGAACGTCCCGATGCCGCGCGCGCGACGCCAATAGAAATCCTCAACGCCCTGACGCCGATGTTGCTCGGGCGCCGAGGTGGCGATTGCCGACAGCACCTCCGGCAATTCGGTCAACTTCAACTTGATCGAGTCCACATCGGTGGCGATGGTGATCTTTACCATCCGCGGCTCGTAGCCGAGCCGCCGCACGGAAATCTCGGCTTCGCCAAGAGGCAGCCGGGCGAGCGTGAAGCGGCCGACCTCGTTGGTGCGAGTGGCCTGATGCAGCGCGACGATGCTGACGGCGACATCCGCGATTGGATCGCCCGAGGAGTCGGTGACGACGCCGCGAAGCACGCCCGGCTGCGCCGTAAGCGAGCCGGCGCTCGACACGACGAGCGCTAGAAACCCGAGGACGACGAATTGGAGAGGTGACGCCGCGCCATGCCGGATGCGCCCTCCTCAGGACGGGAAGCCAACAAGCCCAACATACAAATTGAACCCTGGGAGCGCCATCACGGGTCACCTGTCACGACAGGGTCCAACCGTCAGTAGCCAACTTCTTGCGTCTGGTGATGGCATGCATTCGACCCTCCCCATACTAGATGCCGTCATACCGGACCCCGTGTTCGTCGGGAGTCCTGGCGCCCGCGGAACGCTGGAGCGTTTGGCGGCTGCAGCCCTCGAGACACTGCTCAACGCAATCGACGCCAACGACAGCCAAACCGGGCGGCACGTCCGGCGGGTTGCCCGATCGGCACTGGTGATCGCCGATGCCGTGGGCTTGGACGCGCCTGGGTGCCGCGCCGTCGAGCGCGTCGCACTATTTCATGACATCGGCAAGATTCACGAAGCGCTATTCGACATTGTGCATGAGACGAAAAAACTGACGCCCGCCGAGCGCAGAGAGATCGCCACACATCCGGCGCGCGGTGCCAGGGTGTTGGCGCCGTTCAAGCCATTCTATCCGGAACTGCCCGCTGGAGTTCTCGCGCACCACGAACGGTGGGACGGAACCGGATACCCGCGCGGCCTTCAGGGTTCCCGTATTCCACTCGAGGCGCGCATCGTGGCCATTGCCGATACGTTCGACGCGATAACGCATGCCCGCCGGTACCGTCGAGCGAGCGGTGCCGCAGCCGCGATGGCCGTCATTGCTGAAGGCCGCGGGACGCAGTTCGAGCCCGATCTCGTCGATCTCGTGATGCTCCCGCCGATTGCGGCGAGCATTCGCGACGTTCAGCAGAGCCACACGACGCGCACGGGCACACGACACGCGAACACGCGAGACCCCGCGCCGGACGTCAGTTTTCGCTGGCGGTCCGCGTCACTTGGATCGCGTCGAATCGCCCCGGCGTCCCGCGTCGATTGAATTCCACGCCTTGCGGGCCTCGAGCTTGGCTTGCTCGTGGCCGGCGAGGTCGCTCCGGAATTCGTGGTGCCCGTCGGGGAAGGCGACGAAATACACGAACGGCGTATTCGCCGGATAGAGCGCGGCTTCGATGCTCAGGCGGCCGGGCGACGCGATTGGACCCGGTGGAAGTCCTTTGTACTTGTACGTGTTGTACGGCGACTCCACCTCGAGATCCTTGTAGAACACGCGCGCCACGTGCTTGCCCAACGCGTATTGCACCGTCGGATCGGCCTGCAACAGCATGCCGGTGCGCAGCCGATTGAGGTAGACCGCCGCGATCAGCGGACGCTCAGGAGCCAGTTTCGCTTCCGTCTCCACAATCGACGCCAGCGCCATCACGTCGTTGCGCGACAGATGCAGCGTGTCGAGCCGCGCGGTCCAATCGGGTTTCCACACCTGCTCGAATCGTCGCACCATCGCCTCGACGGCGGCCCGCGCCGTCGTTCCGTCGGTGAAGACGTACGTGTCCGGGAAGAGATAGCCTTCGAGGGTGGTCGTGGGGATGTCGAGCCGATGCAGCAGCGCGGTATCGCGCACGGCGGCTTCCACCGAATCGACCGGCTGCCTGAGCTTGGACGCAAGCAGCGGCCCGATCTGCGCGATCGAGAATCCTTCCGGAATCGTGACGACATGCACGATGCCCTTGCCGGCGTGCAGCGCCTCGAGCACCGTGCCCCAACTCGATCCACGGTGCAGCATGTACGTGCCGGCCTTGATTCCGCGATCGCCGCGCCGCAGCGATGCGTAGACACGAAAGAGTCGCGACGATTGCACGACGCCCGCGCGAGCCAACGAGTCGCTCGCGGCGCGCATGGTCGCGCCAGGCGGGATCGTGACGCGAACCGACTGACCGGTGCCGCTGCCGCACGCTGTTGCGGTGAACGCGCCCGCGGCGACCGCAAGCGTTAGCGCCCTTCGGCGGCGTCGCGTGTGATGCCGGCGATCAGCCCGCACGGTGCAGCGCCCGCTGAAGAAGAACCGTGGCCGCGAGCGCGTCGACGTCGCCTTTGCGCTCGCGTGTCTTGCCGCCCATTTCGCGGATCGCGCGCAACGCCGTCGCTGTGGAGTAGCGTTCGTCGATGAACTCCACCGGCAGTCCGGTCCGCTTGGACAACTCCGCCGCCACGGCGCGAGCTTCGGTGGACCGCGGCGTCTCGTCTCCGTTTCCGTCGAGCGGCAGCCCCATCACGACGCCGCGCGCTTCGAGCGATCCGGCCCGGCGTACGAGCTCCGCGACCGGCGGCCGTTTACCGGCGCGCCTGAGAATGACACCGGCGGGCGACGCGATGGTTCCGGTGGGATCGCTGATCGCCAAGCCCACGCGCCGCTCACCGTAGTCCACGCCGAGTAGTCTGCCGCGGTCATTCGTCACGAGAGGCGAGCGAGCTGGGACTGGTGCAGATATCGCTACCCGTTGACCATCTGATGAAAAAACTCTTTGTTGTTCTTGGAGCGCGACATCTGCTTGAGCAGAAATTCGATCGCGTCCACTTCCGGCATGTCGCCGAGGAAGTTGCGCAACAAATAGACCCGGTTGAGCTCCTCTTGCGTCAACAATAGCTCTTCCTTGCGCGTTCCCGACCGGTTGATGTCGATCGCGGGGAACACACGGCGCTCGGCGATCTTTCGGTCCAGAATGAGCTCCATGTTGCCCGTGCCCTTGAACTCCTCGAAGATCACTTCGTCCATGCGCGAGCCCGTCTCGACCAGCGCGGTGGCGATGATCGTCAACGAGCCGCCGCCCTCGATCTTGCGCGCCGCGCCGAAAAAGCGCTTGGGCTTTTCCAATCCCTTGGCGTCCACACCGCCCGACAGAATCTTGCCCGACTGCGGCGTGACCGCGTTGTGCGCACGCGCGAGACGCGTGATGGAGTCGAGCAGAATGACGACATCCTTCTTGTGCTCAACCAGGCGTTTCGCTTTTTCGATCACCATCTCGGCCACCTGAACGTGCCGTGTCGCCTCTTCGTCGAACGTGGACGCAATCACTTCGGCGTTCACGTTGGCGATGGTGTCCGTCACTTCTTCGGGCCGCTCGTCGATCAGCAGAATGATGAGCGTGACCTCGGGGTGATTCTCGACGATCGCGTTGGCGATTTTCTGCAGCAGGATCGTCTTGCCGGCGCGCGGGGGCGAAACGATCAGACCGCGCTGGCCTTTCCCGATTGGCGCGATGAGATCCATGACGCGCATGCTCGGGTCGCCGTCTTTCGTTTCGAGTCGAAGACGACCCTCGGGGTAGCGCGGGCGAAGATTGTCGAACGTGATGCGGGTTTTGGCGACGTCGGGATCATCGCCGTTGACCGATTCGACCTTGAGGAGCGCGAGATAGCGTTCCCACTCTTTGGGCGGGCGGACCTGTCCGGTGACCGTATCACCGGTGCGCAGATCGAAGCGCTTGATCTGCGACGGCGAGACGTAGATGTCGTCGGGGCCGTACAGGTAGTTCCAATCCTGACTGCGTAGGAAGCCGTACCCCTCGGGCAAGATCTCGAGCACGCCTTCGCCGGTGAGCACGACGGCGTCATCGAGCAGTTTTTGCTCGATGCGAAAGATGAGTTCTTGTTTAGTCAGACCAGCGGAGTTCTCGATCGAGTGGCCTTCAGCCATCTCTTGGAGCTCGGGGACCGACTTGCTCTTCAGCTCGGCGATGTTCACTGACGTCGTGGCGACACGTGAAGGCGTCACCGATCCGGCGGGGAGGGGGGGAATTGGACCGAGGGGCGCGGGGTGCGAGCGCGGGCTGTCGTGAGGAGCCGGAACTGCGCGCAGTCGTCGCGGAGGCAGCGGGCGAAGCGAAGGGCCTGAATGCATGCGAAGGTATAGGTACTGCGGATGAGGGTCAAGGGCGCGCGATCTTGGGCGGCAGAAATGCGCGTGCCCAAACGTCATCGGCAGGTAGCGGATTTCAGAATACTATGTAACGAAGAGGATGTCTTTTCAGGTCGGCCAACAACGAGTCGAGTGCGGCAAGATTGCGATGGACGCCGCTCGAGATCGCCGAATCGTTCAGAACATTGCCGACGGTGCCGTTGGGTGAGGTGGCGAGTCGCTGAACGTCGAGCATGCTCTGGCGAACGCGACCGATCTGATGGATCAGCGTCGAATCCCGTCGAAATCGTCCGAGCGCGCGGTCGTTCGATGTAAGCAGAGTGCGAATGGAATCGAACTGCGCCATGCTGCGCGCGGCGCGTGTCATTAGTTCGCTGCGGCCGGTCAGCGCCCGTCCAACGGTCCCGTTCGGCTGCGACGCTCGGCTCAGCAACGCCTCTGTGCTCGTGAGCGCACGCTTGATATCCCGGCTTCGATGGTCGAAACCGAATGCGCCCATAGTGCCGTTGACTCCTTCCAGCTGCGCACGCAGCAGCTTGACGTTCGCGACGATGGCCGGAAACTCCTGCGCCGCGATGTTGGCTTCTGACGCCGCCGCTTCGATATCACTCTGCTGGCCCCCGTGAATCGTGTCGCCATCCGCGAGGCCAGGCGCCGTCGCCGTGCCGCCGTGCAAGTAGATCACCGGGTCGCCGAGAATTGTTCCTCCGCTCCGGATTTCCACGCGAGTGTCGCGGCGAATTTCAGACCGGACGGCGCTGAGCACGCTCAAGTGCATGACGAGGCGTTCGTGTGGACTTGCCGACGGCGGCTGAAAGCTGATGCCGGTGACCATGCCAACCTTTTGTCCATCGAGCCAGATGTCGGTGCCGCGAATGACGCCGCGTGCTTCTTTGGCCGTGGCAAACAGTGAGAATTTGCTTCCGTGGAGTACGCCCACGCGGCCGAACACCAGAATGAGTATCGCTCCGCCGCCGACTGCGGCGACGGCGATCAATCCGATGACGAGCTCTTTCCAGCGGGGGCGGCGGGCCATGGTCGGCGGTGGCGGGTAAGCGGAGCACCGCCGAGCTGAGCAAAGGCTGGACCACAATTGAAGTGCGCACGGCGGGATTCGAACCCACGACCTCTAGCTCCGGAGGCTAGCGCTCTATCCAGCTGAGCTACGCGCGCGTTGCCGTTCGAACGTCCACCGAATACTTCGGACACCCATGAGCGGCGATCCCTCCGCCGACGCGCCAAACTCGTGCGCGTGTGCAGAGGGATCGAAGGAAAAATGGCACATTCAGCGGTGCATCTCAAGGCTGCCGCCTCACATCGGCGGGCGACCTCCACGACCAGCTGCCGTCGAGTCAGGATGTACGATCGGTGGCGGGGCGGTCCAGAAGCCAGGCGTCGCCTTGGCTTGCTCGGCCACTTCCTTTCCGAAAAACAGTGTGTTGAAGATCATGCGGAAGGAGCCGGTCGGCTGACCGCGCCAGTCGGGGTTGAACGCGAACAACACAACGTGCCCGCTGCCGTGTTTCACGTCCAATGCGGCGGCGTGCGCGCGGAGATATTTGTCGGCGCCGGCGGTGAGGAAGCCGGACCGCAACGGCGACGCGTCGCTTGGGAATTTCGCGAGTACCGCCCCTTCAAAGCCGTCGGTCGTCGTGAATGCGGGAGGTTGATTCACCGTGACGTCGGCGCGCTCGGGCATGCCGGCCATCACCGGATGCGATGCGTCCACGGTCACCTGCATGATCGACGTTCCAGTGAAGTAGTCCTTTCGCTGCAAACCCGCGACGACGTTTTGCACCGGCAGCTGCAGTGCCTGCGCGATGCCCGTCGCGCCGTTGCCCCACGCGAGAACAGTTCCGCCCGCGCGAACGAACTCATCCACCGCGTGGATCGCCGGGTCAGGCGTACCCGGAGTGCCGGCTCCTCCGCCGCGACCACCGCGGCCGCCACCACCACCACCACCACCACGTCCACCACCGATACCGTTCGGCAGCACCAGCACATCGAATTTCGACGAGAGGTTTCCGGCCTGCAGATCGGCGGGAAGCACCTTCGTGTATTGAATGCCGTGCGTGTCGAACAACCATTCCGTCCAATTCATGCCTTCGTTCGCGAGGCCAATGCGCGGCGGCGATCCCGCCGCCGCGGCGCCGGTGACGCCGGAGGTGCGTTCGCCGGTGACCCACAACTCCGATGCCCACGCGTCGAGCTGGGCGGTCGGCACGCCGGACACGACGTAGCGCGCATGTCCACCCGCGTTATTTTGGAAGCTGATCTTGCCGCCCGCACCGAGTGCGCGCGCGATGAGCTTGAATGCATTGTTCTGCGCCGGATCGAGCAGCACTTGATCGCCGGTTCCCGTGATGCCGCCGGGCCGAGGAATGATGCCGGCAGCAGTCGCGTTCATGGTGAGCGGCGCGTCGGGCGCGGTGTGCCAATCGACTGCTTTGCCCGGCGTCACCGGTTTGAGCGCGGCGCGAAACTCGGGCGAAAGCTGTGTCTTGGCTTCAATGACATTCACGCCCATCTGAAAAGGCAGTGTCCATCCGGCGGCGTCGTACGGCGTGTCGTCGCCCATGTCGGGATACTGCTGCACCTCGAACACCTCCTGCACGAGCGACGCGAATTCCTGATTCATGGGAATGACCCACGTTCCCGTGGGGTACGTGGTGCCGCCGTACGCGACGTCCTTGTCCAGCTGGCTGATGCGAATTCCGTGAAAGGCGAATCGGCGCAGCAGCTCGACCGGCGCCACGGGATCGACTTGTGCTTGCGGAATGATGTACGCGAATGGGCCGGCCGTGCTGTACTTCTGAATGACGTCACGGCCTGACTGATAGCGATTGTACAGCACGTCTTCTCTGAACTTCGCGCCATAACGAAGCGTCGCGATCGACGCGGTGACCATGACGTTCACTGCATCGCGCAGGCTCCATTTTCCCTCGAGCCACGGGCTCAGGTAGAGCGCCGTCGGACGCGTGTCTTTGAAATCGCGCGGGAGGTCGGCGAGCGTGGAGGTGCGCGTGGTCGCGCACCCGCCGCCCTGCGTTTCCGTCCACCATGCCGGGATGTTCTGATAGACCGGCATGTAGTCGATGTAGCCGGGGTAGTACGCGTCGAACGTTGCGAGCGCGTGCGCGGCGCCGGTCTGCTCGTGCGCGTCCAGGTCCTGCGCGATGAGCATGCCGATCGTGTTGATCTCGCGCGCCGGGATCGGCGGCGCGCGCAGGCCAACCGGATCGGCGAACGGCGGAATCCAAATGCGCGTTGGATACGGCGACGATTGGTGATGCACGTAGATGATGTCCGGTTCCCACTCGCGCCACACGCGTTGGCGCACGCGCGAGTCGATGCCGTTCATCATATAGCTATCACGATTGTTGTCGTGCCCCATGTACTTCTCATAGGGCTCGTTGGTGCCCGGCCGTCCGAACATCGTCTCGCGGCAGTTCTTGACGACGATGTCCTGTCCGTCCGGATTGATCGTGGGCCATAAGAAAAAGATCACGTTGTCGAAGATCTCCTTCATGGCTGGATCATTCGCCTTGGACAACAGCTCGTACGCCAGTTGCGGCGTGTGCTGGGATCCGGCGATCTCCGACGCGTGAAGTCCGCCGGAGATGTCGACGATGATCTTTCCTTCGCGCGCCAGCTTGTGCGCCGCCGAGTCGGTCAATCCTTCCGGGTGCGCGATGCGCATGTTGATCTGCCGGTAGTGATCGAGCTTGGCGTAATTCTCGGGTGACGTGATGATCGCCGCGGTCCAATCGCGTCCAAACGACGTCTTCCCGACGTTGATGAGGTGAATTCGGTTGCTGGCCGCCGCCAACTTCTTGAAGTAGCCGATCGACTGTTCATAGTCGACGAGATTGCTGTCCTTGCCGATAGGAAATCCGAATACGGATTCCGGTGTTGGAATGGCGGTCGCCTTCTGGGCATGCGCCGCATGTATTGGCGACGATGCAATTGCGAGGGACAGAAACGTCGCACTGATCACGCAGGTCTTCAGGCCCATCGATTTCTCCCGGGTAATAGCGGCTCGTCTCCGCCGCGTCGAAAACTGCGGAATGCGGCGCGCGGGCACCAGTAACGCGAACGTCGTGGGACAACCCGGCTCGAATTGCGCACAAATCCTAAAGGTCACGTGACGTTCCGGGTGCTTGACGGGATTGTAGTGAAGGGGTAGCCTCTCGTAGCCCAACCCCCCTCGTTTTGCCCCGCCCCGCCGTGACAACGTCACACCGCTCCCCGGCAGCCGAATGATTTCACGAATTCGACAGCCGTTGGCTTGGCGTTCCACACGCACTCTCGCTGGAGGATTCGGACGATGATTCGAGCTCGGTGGAGATGTTCCGTAGTCGCTGGATGTTCACTCACGATGGCGCTGCTGATGGGTAGTGCGCTCGGCGCGCAGGGAACCATTACCGGAAAAGTGTCGAACGAGGCAAACGCGCCCCTCAGTGAAGTCCGCGTCATCGTCATCGCCGGGCAGGCGTCCGCGACAACGGGTGACGATGGGAAATTCACGCTGCGAAACGTCTCTGCTGGAACGGTTGAAATTCAGGCGCTGCACGTCGGATATCGTTCGCTCAAAAAGACGGTGACCGTGACCAACGGGGGGCCGGTCGTCGCCGATCTCGTCATGACGCCGGCTGTGGTGCAACTCGACGAAATCGTCACGACCGCAACTGGGCAGCAGCGAAAGGTTGAGCTCGGAAATTCGATCTCGACGCTCGGTGATGTCGGCAAGAAAGTCGAGGAGACCACGATCAACTCGATGGCCGATCTGCTCGTCGCCAAGGCGCCGGGTGTGATTGTGCTTCCGAGTCCGGTGACGGGAGGCTCGCCCACGATTCGCGTGCGCGGTGTGTCGTCGATTTCACTGAGCAACGCGCCGATTTGGGTGGTCGACGGCGTTCGTTATTCGGCGACGAATACCAGCTCATCGGGAGCGAACGCGCTTTCGTTGCTCAACAACTTGAGCCCGGAAGAGATCGAGGACATCGAAATCGTCAAGGGGCCGTCGGCGGCGACGCTCTACGGGACGAACGCCGCCAATGGCGTCGTGGTCGTAACGACGAAAAAGGGTCGGACGGGCAGCGCGAAATGGAATTATACCGCTGAAACGCGCACGCTCGATGACCGCAACCCATATCAGGCGCAGTACGCCAACTTCGGTCACACGCCGTCAGCGCCGACGAAACAGATTCGCTGCCAACTCTCTGTCATGCAGACGGCCGCATTTACGACAGCGAACGGCGCGACTTGTATCTCGGACAGTCTGACAAGCTACAACATACTGGAAGATCCGACCAACACGTTCATTCATCTTGGCCGCGGAAGTCTATTCGGCGCGAATGTAAGCGGCGGCACTGACGCGGTGCGCTACTTCGCCAGCGGGACGCTCGACAACGAGTTTGGACCGATTCAGATGCCGGCGCAGGACATCCGCTTTTACGATGATTCGCTGCATACGCCGGTCTCGAACTCCATGCTGCATCCCCGTCAGGGGCAGAAGATGAATTTCAGGACGAACCTCTCGGCCGCGTTGAGCCCGAAACTCGACCTGAACATGAACGCGGGCTTCGGCAAGTCGAGCAACATCATCGAGCCCGACAATTCGGCGATCATCGGTCTTCTGTACGTCGGCCAGGCGAGCTTCGGTTGGAAGGGCTGTCCCGCCGGCACGGAGGCTACGGGTTGCGGAATGACGGGTTCAGATGCGAAGCCGTATCGCGATCCCACCACCGGCTTTTTGTTCCACGACAACAACGGTTTCGCGCCGGGCAACATCATGCAGTACATCACGACCGACGACGTTCAGCGTTTTACGGGAAGCGCGGACGCGAACTGGCGTCCGTTGGCGTGGCTGCAGAATCAGGGAACCGTTGGCATCGATCTGGCCAACAACGATCAGTTTCACGTGTGCCGGCTGAACGAGTGCCCGAGCCAGGGTGCGACGTCGCGCGTCGGCAACGTCTTCGACTTCAAACAGAACCGCCGGAATTTCTCCGCGAAGATCGCGAGCACGGCGACGTGGCAGGCGCGTTCGTGGGTGAACCTGAAGACCTCGATCGGAAGCGAATACACGAACATTGAAAACGACAGCTTGTACGCTCAGGGCCGCACGTTGGCTCCGGGTGCTTCGACGCTCGGCGCGACGTCGCAGTTCGTCACCTACGCGGCGGGCCAACCGACGGCAGTGAAGACGCTCGGCTATTATCTCCAGGAACAGGCCGCGTTCCGCGATCGCATGTTCCTCACCATTGCGGCGCGTTCCGATCAAAACAGCGCGTTTGGAACCAAGTTCCAGAACGTCGTCTATCCGAAGGTCAGTCTCTCGTGGATTCTGTCCGACGAGTCGTTCTTCCCACAGATGTCGTGGATGAACTCATTCCGTTTCCGCACCGCGTACGGCGCCAATGGTGTGCAGCCGGGCGCGACTGCGGCGCTTCAGACTTTCACGGCGGCGACGCAAACGGTGACGAAGGCTGATGGAACGACCGGAGCCGACTTGCCGGGATTGGTCGCCAATCAGCCCGGAAACGCCAAGCTCAGGCCGGAGTATTCTGGCGAGTTGGAGACGGGTTTCGAGACGGACTTGTTCAATCGGCGTGTCCATTTCGACTACACGTATTACAAGAAGAACACCAAGGACGCGCTGATCGCGCTTCCAATTCCGCTATCGGTTGCTGCGCCGGTGTCGAGCCTCCAGCAGAACGTGGGCAAGACGCAGAATTCGGGACATGAAGTCCAGATGAACGTGTCCCTCATCGACCGCCGAGCCTTCGGGTGGGACGTGACGGTGAGTGCGTCGCACAACGACAATAAATGGATCGACCTGGGCCCGGATCCGTCCAAGTGCGTTACCGCGGCGGGTGGCGGAACGACCTGCGCGGACCTGGTCATCGGTGCTGGGACCGTCACCCAGCAGCGCAAAGGCGATCCGCTCTTCTCGCAGTGGTATCGCAACTACACATACGCCGACGACAATCACGACGGCATCATCCAGGTGGCTGAGGTCCATGTCGACAGCTTGCTGTCGCGTGCGGGCGTTGGTTTCGCCAAGGACATTGCGTCGGTGCAAAGCGGCTTCGACGTGTTCCATCGCAAGCTTCGCATCAACGCGCTATTCGACTACAAGGGCGGCGGAAGCACACTCGAAGGGAACTACTTCCAGTGCTCGTCGACTCCAAAGGCGTGCCGCGAGAGTCAGGACCCCACGGCGCCCCTCTGGATGCAGGCGCGTGCGGTCGCGGTCACGAACGGCACAAAGCTCAACGGAACGGTCTACACGACCAGAAAGGGGTATTTCGTTCAGTCGCAGTTCTGGAAGTTTCGTGAGTTGTCCGGTGTCATCAGCCTGCCGGATCGTTTGAACTCCATGATTCGCTCACAGGCAGGCTCCACCCTGGTGATTGGCCTGCGCAACCTCCACACGTGGACGAGCTTCACCGGCGT
Organism: bacterium; assembly: GCA_040002475.1. Classification (GTDB taxonomy): domain Bacteria; phylum Gemmatimonadota; class Gemmatimonadetes; order Gemmatimonadales; family Gemmatimonadaceae; genus JAQBQB01. Next base: position 36,975 of record JBDUEJ010000035.1, read on the forward strand.
CGACCCAGAGCAAAATTACGGCGTGAACTCCGCGGAAGTCTCGCAGGATTTCAACACGAGCCCGCCGCCCACCTACATCACGTTCCGTCTCAATCTCAAGTACTAACCCAAACCGAGGACGATGGTCATGAAGATCCAAATGAATCGCGCTCGGTTGTTGATCGCTGCGTCAATGGCGGCGGCCGTCTTCGTCGCCGCCTGCGATCGCGTCAAGACAGAACTCCTCGCGCCGCAGAATCCTGGGCTCGTGGACCCTTCGGCGGTCGGAAACCCCACCGCGGCGCTCGCGTTGCGAGTTGGCGCGCTCGGCAGATACAAACAGGTTCAGGCCGGCGAGTCGATTTGGGAGTATGCCGGTACGCTCGCCGACGAATACAAGAACGCAGATTTTTCGTCTGATCGTATCAACGCAGATCAGCGGTTGACCGATGCGGCCGTCCAGTGGAATTACAATGGCGTGACACAATCGCGCGGCTTCGTTCGCGACGCGATTGCAGCCATGAAGCAGTACAACCCTGACAGCACGGGGCTCGTCGGCGAGCTGTATGCGGAACTAGCGTTCTTTGAAATGACGTTGGCCGACAACTACTGTAACGGCATTCCGCTGGGGCACACAACGGCGGGGGTTTCTACGAACGGCGCCCCGCTCACGATCGCTCAAGTGTACGACAGCGCTCTAGTGCACCTCGATACGGCGATGGCGCTCTCCGGCGGCGCAGATGCGAGCAGCGTGTTGGCGAATCGCTTGGCTCGCGTGTTCAAGGCGCGGGTGCTCTTAGCCAAGGACAAAGCGCAGGCCGGTGCGGCTGCAGCGCTGACTGCGAGCGTGCCGACCACTTTCACCTATAACATGGATTTTTCGGCAGCAAGCGGCTCGAACGGCATGTGGGGGCTCAACAACTCCACGGCGCGCATCAGCGTTGGTGACAGCACCGACCTCGTTGGTGGAGTGTCGAGTCTGATCAAGAACGCGCTGCCGTTTGCATCGGCGGGCGATCCGCGGGTTCCGGCGGTCAACGGCGATCAGGCCAGTCCAAAAGTCACCGCCGAAGATCAGGTGACCCGGCCATTCTACGTCGGGCTCCTGTACAAGGGGCAGTTCGACCCGCTCGTCATCGCGTCCGGCGTGGATGCGCGGTTGTACGAAGCTGAAGCGAAACTTCAGGCCGGCGACATTGCCGGAATGATGACGATTCTCAACGCCTTGAGGGCGGCGAAGCCAACGATCGGCGCAGTTGCAATTCCGGCGATGGCGCCCCTGCCGGCGCCCGCGAATGCTGCTGATGCCACGACACTGCTGTTCCGCGAGAAGGCCTTCTGGACTTTCGGACGTGGCCAGCGGCTACCGGATCTCCGACGCCTCATTCGCCAGTATGGGCGCACGGACGACCAGGTGTTCCCAAGCGGCGCGTATTTCAAAGGCGGAAAGTACGGCACGGATGAAAACTTCCCGGTGCCGAGTAGCGAGCAGGTGAATCCGTTGTTCACGTCCTGCATCGATCGCAAGGCATAGTCTCGACCGAGTGTTCTGGTTGCTCAAACGGCCCGCGACGATTCGTCGCGGGCCGCTTGCTTTCATCGGGCCGCGTCTCTGGATGCGAGTCAGTCACTCGATCGGAATTCTCCTCGCGGACGCCCAATCCAGGCAACGTCATTGAGATTCGCGCCCCCACGTCATATGATCTGAAATCCGTTCCCCGTTGACAGAGGCGTACCATGCTGCGCGCTATTCGCACCGTCCTTTCCGCTTCCCTCCTCGCCGCTCCGCTCACGGCGCAAGTACAACAACCCGCGGTCAGCGCTTCCAACGGCGCCAACGCGGCCGAGGTGCACAAAGCGAAGCCGCCACTCACGCCGGCGGACTACGCGAAATGGGAATCGCTCGGCGCCGGCGCTCTGTCGCCCGACGGCAAGTGGGTCGCGTACGATTTCCGCCGCGGCAACAGCGGCGGTGAATTGCGCTACCGCGAGGTGGGCGCCGAGACCGAGCACACGGTTCGTTCGGCCGCGAATCCGCAGTTCACGAGCAACGGGCGCTGGCTGCTCTATACCATCACACCGGATACGGCCGGCGGCGGGCGTGGCGGTGGTCGTGCGGGTCGCGGCGGCGGTGGCGGCGCGGCCGCGGGCAACGCGGCCGGACCAAACCGCAACAAGGTCGGCCTGGTTGACCTTCGCTCAGGTGCGACGACGACGCTCGACGACGTCCAGTCGTTCTCGTTGAACAGCACCGGATCCCATGTCGCGCTTCGCCGGTATGGAACTCCGGGCAAACGCGGCGCCGACATCATCGTGCGCGATCTCGACGCGGGCACCGAGCTCACGCTGGGAAACATCGCCGAGTCGTCGTGGAGCGAGGATGGATCGCAGTTGGCGATGATCGTCGACGTTGACGGCAAGACCGGCAATGGCGTTCAGATTCTCAATCCGCAGACCGGCGCGCTCCGGTCACTCGATGCGAGCGACCAACATTACACGGCGTTGCAGTGGCGCGCCCACAGCGACGATCTCGCCGCGATGCGCAGCCGCATGGATAGCGCGTTCATCGATACCAGCTACACGATTCTCGCGTGGAAAGGCGTATCGTCGCGTGCCGCGAAGCAGTCGTATGACTTCTCGTCTGACGCGGCCTTCCCCAAGGAAATGCGCGTCGTCGCATACCGGCCGGCCCAGTGGACGGAAGACGGCAGCACGATCGTGTTCGGCATCGCGCCTCGCGAGCCAAAGCCGGTGCCACCGGAGCGCCGCGGTCCCGGCGAGTATGCGCCGGCGCGTGTGCAGGTCTGGCACTGGAAGGACGTGCGCGAGTTCCACCAGCAGGAAGTGTCGGCGGGCCAGGATCGCCAGCGCACCACTCCAGTCGCATGGCATGTGGGATCGAACAGCGTCACGCGCCTATCAGAGGATCCTTATGAGACCGTTCAGCTCGCGGAGAGCGGCACGGTGGCCCTGGCGAACGACGAGGCGCCGTATGCGCGCGAGTACATGTCGGGTCGAACGCTGCGCGACGTCTATCGCGTGGATGTGGCCACCGGCAAGCGCGACAAGATTCTCACCAAGTCGCCCTACGGCGCGACGATGAGCCCGAGCGGCCACTACGCGTTGTACCAGCAAGAAGGACAGTGGTGGGCGCTCGACGCCGCGAACGGAACACGCTCGAATTTGACGGGCAAGATCAAAAGCGTGTTCGTGAACATGGAAGACGATCACCCGGTGCCGGAGCGCCGCGCGTATGGCGTCGCGGGCTTCACTACCGGCGAGAAGTCAGTAATCGTCTACGATCGGTTCGATCTCTGGCAGGTGGGACTCGACGGGTCGACCCCGACGCGGCTGACGCGCGGCAAGGAAGACTCGACCGTCTATCGCTGCGCGAGTGAGGGCGGCGGCGGTGGTGGAGGAGGCGGTGGCGGCCGCGGTGGCTTTGGCGGCGCACGCTCTACGCCCTGCGCCCTCGACGGCGAAGGCCGCACGATCGACACCAACAAACCGCTCATTCTCTCCGCGACCGGCGACTACAACAAGAAAAGCGGCTACGCCAAGCTCACCATCGGACAGCCGGCGCAGCGACTCGTGTGGCTCGACAAAAGCGTCTCGCGCCTCGCCAAAGCCAAGAGCGCCGATGTCTACCTCATGGAAGAACAGACGTTCGCCGAGTCGCCGAATTTCTTCGTTGCCGGCCCCACGCTTGCCGACGCGAAGCAGGTGTCGCACACCAACGCGTTCCAGAGCGACTACGCCTGGGGCAAGCAGATCCTCATGCCGTACAGCAACAAGCACGGCGACAAGTTGCAGATGATGCTCACGTATCCGGCCGACTATCAGCCGGGGAAGAAGTACCCTATGGTGGTCTATTACTATGAAAAGCTCTCGCAGGGCTTTCATCAGTATGTGGTGCCGAGCGATCGCAGCACGTACAACATTTCCGTGTTCAGCCAGAACGGGTACTTCGTGTTGCGGCCCGACGTCGTGTTTCAGGCCCGCAACCCTGGATTCTCCGGGCTCGATTGCGTGACGTCGGCGGTGAATGAAGCGCTCGCGCGCACGCCGGACATCGACGCGAAGCGCGTGGGCAACATGGGACACTCGTGGGGCGGCTACCAATCGGCGTTCTACGCGGTGCACAATCACGGCGTGTTCGCCGCATCGATCGCCGGTGCGCCCCTCACGGATCTCATCAGCATGTACGGATACACGTCGGGCAACAGCGGGCTGCCCGAGACCGGACACTACGAAACGAGTCAGGAGCGTATGCAAGTTCCCTTATGGGAAGATCCTCAGGCGTATATCCGCAACTCGACAGTGTTCGCCGTGGATTCCTTGCACACGCCGCTGCTGCTCGAGGAAGGCGATGTCGACGGCAACGTCAACCACTTCCAGAGCGAAGAGCTGTACAACTTTGGCCGGCGCCTTGGGAAGAACGTTGTGTATCTCGTCTACGAAGGCGAGAACCATGGCGTGGCGCGACCGGAGAGTCAGGCCGACTACGCGCGCCGGCAACTCGAGTGGTTCGGACACTATCTGAAAGGCGAGCCGGCCCCGTCGTGGATCACGGACGGTGAGAGCTATCTCACCCGCCAAAAAATTCTAAAGGACGCCGCGAGTCCTCGCGACGCGACAACACCGGTGCAAGCCGGCTCAGCCATTCGCCCGACGCCGGACGGTCGACGTCCGTAGACTCTGCCGGCCCTGACGCGGTCTGGTCTGATTCTTCCACCTCGCTGGACTTCCAATGCGGGCGACATCCCGGGATCGACGACGCAAGCGCGCTCAGCCAATCGTGGCGGCTCGCGTCGTCGACTCCACCAAATCTCCTCGAGAGGGCGCGGCCATGACGACGCAAACCGACAAGCAGGAACTGCTCGATGTAGAAAAAGAGTTTTGGAACGCGATGAAGGACAAGGACGCGAGAGCGGCGGAACGCATGACCGACGACGGATGCATCATCGTCGGCGCGCAGGGCGTCTCGAGCATCGACGCGAAGTCGATGGGAAAGATGACGAAGGAAGGGAAATGGGAACTGGAACGGTTCTCGTTCGATGACAAGAATGCGCAGGTGCGGTTTGTTTCGGACGACGTCGCGATCGTCGCGTACAAAGTGAACGAGCGCGTGGTCGTGGACGGCCGGACTCTGCCGATCGAAGCGAATGATTCGTCGGTGTGGGTGCGCCGTGACGGGGAATGGCTTTGCGCGCTCCACACGGAATCCCTCGCCGGCGACCCATTCGGTCGCGACCGCACCGCGGCCAACGGCAACGGCGCGATGTGACCGCAACTCGCTCGGCCGGCTCTTGGTAGCCGGCCGAGTATGGCGGCGCTGACCCGGGGCGGGATATACTCCCGCCTCGTGCAACCAATTCGCGCCGACACCCAACAGCCAACCAGCAAGCCGTTCGAGCTCTCCGCCATTCGCCAGCTCGCCTTGGCCGGATGGGCCGGGCGGAATTCCGCGGTCGTCGAAGCACATATTCTGGAGCTCGCGGCGCTCGGCGTGCCTCGTCCGTCGCGCGCGCCAATCTTCTATCGCGTCTCGTCGTCGCTCCTCACCACCGCCGACGTGATCGAGGTCGTGGGACCCGACACGAGCGGCGAAGTCGAGTTCGTGCTGGCAATGCTCGACGATGGTCTGTGGGTCGGACTCGGCTCCGACCAGACCGATCGGTCGATTGAGCGAACCAGCGTTGCGCACTCGAAGCAGCTATGCGCAAAAGTCGTCGCGCCGATGCTGTGGCGGTATGATGATCTGGCTGATCATTGGGATCGACTGAGGCTGCGTTCGTGGACGCACCGGCGTGGCACGCGTGAGCGTTATCAGGACGATACTGTCGCCGCGATCCTTCCACCCGAACGACTCATCGCGATGTACGACGGTTCGGGCGCGCTCGACGCGGGCACGGCGCTATTCAGCGGCACCGTCGCTGCACTCGCCGCCGTAGGCGCTGCCGAGGAATTCGAGATGGAGCTCGAGGACCCGGTGCTCGAGCGAACCATTCACCATCGGTATCGAATCGTCACGCTGCCGGCGAATGCCTGATCATGCCTGATCATGCCTGACCACGCCGACAGTATCTCGATCGACGCGATCGAGCGCGCCACCATGCGCACGGTGACGCTACGAGTGCTTCCCATTCTGTTCGTCCTCTACATCGCCGCATTCCTCGATCGGACGAACCTCGGGCTCGCGTCGCTGCAAATGAATAGAGACATCGGTCTGAGCTCGGCGGCGTACGGCTTCGGGGCCGGCGTTTTCTTCGTGGGATACGGACTCTTTGAAGTTCCCAGCAACGTGATCCTCGCTCGTGTCGGTGCGCGGCGGTGGATCGCGCGCATCGCGATCACATGGGGTGTGATCGCCTGCGCGATGATGTTCGTTCGCGGCACGACGAGCTTCTACGTTCTGCGCTTCCTGCTCGGGGCGGCCGAAGCCGGCTGTTTTCCCGGAATCGTGTTCTATCTGAGCGAGTGGTTCCCCGAACGTCAGCGCGCGAAAGCGATGTCGCGCTTCATGGTCAGCATTCCGCTGGCCGGTGTGATCGGTGGGCCACTCGGCGGCGCGCTGCTTTCGCTCAACGGACGCATGGGTCTTGCCGGATGGCAGTGGCTCTTTCTCGTCGAGGGTATTCCGTCGATCTTGCTCGGCGTGGCGGTGTTTTTTCTCCTTCCCGATCGTCCCGCCGAGGCTGCGTGGCTGACGCCGGCTCAGCGTCAATGGCTCGCCGATCGTCTGGAGATTGAACGCATTGGCCGCGCGGCGGTGAGCGAGGCGCGCGTCGGCAAGGCGTTGCTGAGCGGAATGGTCTGGTGGTTGGCGATCCTCTACCTCCTTGTGATCGCAGCCGAGCTGGGACCGGTGTTTTTCGGACCAATTCTCGTGGCCGATGCGCTGCACGTTGGCAGCATGGGCGTTGGGTTGGTGATGGGGGCCATTGGTATGGCCGGCGTCGTGAGCATGCTCGTTAACGGCGCCCACTCGGATCGTGGCGGCGAGCGCATCGCGCATGCGACGATTCCCATGTTGCTCATGGCCGCCGGCTTCGCGGTGAGCGCGTTCTCGCACCAAGGAGTGCTCGTGATCCTCGGCCTCGCGATGGTGTCGTTCGGCGTCAACGCCTTTCTCCCCGTGTTCTGGTGCCTCCCGTCCGCGATGCTGAGTGGTCGCGCGGCTGCGGGCGGAATTGCCCTCATCAATTCGATCGGAAACCTTGGTGGGTTCTTTGCGCCCAACATTCTCGGGCTTGGGAAGGCGGCGTCGGGAAGCTATGCCAACGGCTTGCTCACGCTTGGTGTTCTCGCATTGGTTGCCGCCCTGATGCTCATCCCAATTCGCCGAGCGCCGGCGCTCGTTTCCGCGTCGCGTTGACGGAACGGGCGTGATCGTGGCGGGGACGAGTCGCTTTTGTGCGGTGAAGCGCATGGTCGATGTGACCAACTCTTTCCCACGTGTGGTTCTTGACGTGTCAACAAACACATGTAGAGTTGCGTCGCAATTGCCTCGGCCTCGACGCGCTCCCCGCTGCATTCATCTGAGCGAACGTCGTTCCCGCGTTCCTTACCGTTCGTTGGCATTCGTCAGCCTTTTGTAGCTGGTTCGACCTCTGTGGAGGATTCATCATGAATTTGGGACGCTGGAAATTGTTCGCAGCAAGCTCTGCTGTAGCGTTGCTGTTGACCGGACTCGGACACAAGCTCGGGGCGCAGGGGACGATCTCGGGCCGGGTGACCGGCACGGCCGGCGCGGCGCCGATCGGCGAAGCGCGCGTGCTGCTCCTCGGCACATCCATCTCCGGAGTCACGGGCGACGACGGACGATTCACGCTGAAGAACGTGCCCGTCGGTATGGCGCAGGTCCAAGTGCTTCGCGTCGGCTTTCAATCGCTGAAGAAGACGGCCACGGTCACCGCCGGCGCCGCGACCACACTCGATTTCGAATTGGCGATCGCCGTCACACAACTCGAAGAAGTGGTGACGACCGCCACGGGTCAGCAGCGTAAAGTGGAGCTTGGAAACGCGATCTCGACGCTCGGCGACGTCGCCAAGACCGTCGAAACGCGGGAGATCAGCTCCGTGTCGGACATGCTCGTCGCCAAGGCGCCGGGCGTCATCGTGCTGCCCGGGTCAACGCTCGGCGGCGCACCGACCATTCGCGTGCGAGGCGTTTCATCGATCAGCTTGAGCAACGCGCCGATCTGGTATGTGGACGGTGTTCGAATCTCGACAGGGACGACAAACTCCGGAACGGACACGCCGTTCTCGCTTCTGAATACGCTCAACCCTGAAGAGATCGAGGACATCGAGATCGTGAAGGGACCGTCGGCGGCAACGCTGTACGGCACTGACGCGGCGAACGGCGTTGTTGTCGTGACGACGAAGAAGGGACGCGCCGGATCGGCGCGGTGGGGTTGGTCGGCCGAAGTCGGCAACGTCGACGATCGCACCGACTACCAGGACATGTACGCGAACTGGGGTCATACGCTCGGCAACCCGACCAGGCAGGTCCGTTGTCAACTCGCAACGATGGCAGCGCCGGGAACGACGCCCACGAGCAACACCACGTGTATCTCGGACAGCGTCACGCACTACAATCTCCTCGACGATCCGAGCCGCACGTTCGTGCACATGGGGAATCGGAACCTGGGCGCCGTGCAGGTGAGCGGCGGCTCCGATGCCGTGCGCTACTTCGTCAGCGGTTCGCTCGACAACGAGCTCGGCCCAATCCAGATGCCCGGCTTCGAGCAGCAGCGTTTTCAATCCGGCAACATTCAAGTTCGCGACGAATGGCTGCATCCGCTGGCGCAGCAGAAGCAGAGCTATCGCGCGAACATTTCGGCGACGGTCAGCCCGAAGTTCGATCTGTCGGCGAACGCGGCGTTCAGCAAATCGGACAACCGCATTCAGCCGGAAAGCGATCTCTTTATTTCGCTGCTGTACACCGGCATGCAGAATTACGGCTTCAAGGGTCCGGGCCTCGACAAGGAGACGACCCAGTCGAACGGGACGCCGCTGAACGACTATTTGCAGTACGCTCCCGGCGACATCATGCAGTTCACGAGCGAGCAGGACATTCAGCGCATGATCGGCGGATTCAACGCCACCTGGCGCCCGTTCGCGTGGATGCAGAACGACGGCAACATCGGTCTTGATCTGGCGAACATCAATTTCTTCCAGATCTGTCGTTTGAATGAATGTCCGCCGCAGTCAGCGACTGCTCGGTCGGGACTCGTGGTCGACAATCGCAACAACAACCGCAATATGTCGGCGAAGCTCACGAGCACGTCGACGTGGAACGCTCGTCAGTGGGCCAACCTCAAGACGACGTTTGGCGCCGACTACACCAATCTCGAAAGCGACAACGTCAACAGCAGCGGTACGGTCCTTCCTCCGGGAGGCACGACTGTTGGCGCGGCGACCAACTTCGCGACGTCGGAGAACCAGCCGACGGTGGTCAAGACGTTGGGTGTGTACGTTCAGGAGCAAGCAGCGTTTCGCGATCGTCTGTTCCTGACCGTCGCGGCCCGCTCCGACCAGAACAGCGCGTTCGGTTCCAATTTCCAGCGTGTGCTCTACCCCAAGGCTGCACTGTCGTGGATTGCGTCGGACGAATCGTTCTTCCCGAAATACACCTGGCTCAACCAGTTCCGCCTTCGCGCGTCGTACGGCGCCAGCGGTGTGCAGCCCGGCCGCACGGCTGGACTCATCACGTTCGCTCCAGGCACGGTCGCTCTCGCGCGCGGCGTCACGTCCGCAGGCACGGACACGCCGAGCTTGGTCGCGAGCAACCCGGGCAATGCGGACCTCAAGCCCGAGCGGTCCACGGAGCTCGAGACCGGTTTCGAGACGCAGTTGCTCAACAACCGGGTGCACTTCGAATACACGTTCTACAATAAGAAAACTCACGATGCGCTCATCAGTGTTCCGATCGCGGCCTCGGCTGCGGCCTCGACCACATCGCTGCTCGAGAACGTCGGTTCGACGAGGAACTACGGACACGAGATGCAGCTGAATGCGCAGCTCGTGGATAGCCGCCGTTTCGGTTGGGACGTCACGCTGACGGGCTCGCACAACACCGCATTGGTCGTGGACCTCGGAATCGATGCCTCCACGGGCAAGGCGCGCATCCTTGGCGCCGGCACGCTGACGGAGAACCACAACGGCGACCCGATCAACAGTCAGTGGTATCACCCGTACACGTTCCACGACGACAACGGGGACGGCGTCGTTCAGGTGGCTGAAGTGCACGTCGATTCGTCGTTCGCGAACTTCGGCAATGGAATTCCGCGCGACATCTTCTCGATCCAGAACGGGTTCGATCTGTTCGGACGTCGTCTGCGCATCAACGCCTTGTTCGACTACAAGGGCGGCTACTCCACGCAGGATGGCGCGAACAACTTCCAATGCAATTCGAGCCCGCTTGCCTGCCGCGAGACGCAGGATCCCACGGCTCCGCAGTGGGAGCAGGCGCGCGCGATCGCGAAGACGTACGGCACGAACATCGGCAGCACGAGCTTCAAGAGCGGCGCGGGCTACTTCATCAACGGACAGTTCTGGAAGTTCCGCGAGCTGTCGGCGGTCGTCACGTTGCCGGACGCCATCATCAGACCGATCCGGGCGCAGAATGGATCGAGCATCGTGTTCGGAGCGCGCAACCTCCACATGTGGACGAAGTTCACGGGCATCGATCCCGAAGCCAACGCGGGACTCAACGGCAGTGAAACGCAGTTCGAGTTCCAGACCGCGGCCGCCCCGACCTATTTCACTGTCCGTCTCAACTTGAAGTACTGACCCCTCGAGGACGATATCATGATGAGATTCACAGGTCGCACTCGATGGGCCGCTGCCGCGACGATCGCGGGCGCGATGCTCACCGTCGCGGCGTGCAGCAATTGGAAGGATGAACTGCTCGCTCCGCAGAACCCGGGGCTGATCGATCCGTCGGCCGTGGGAAATCCGGCCGCCGCGATGGCGTTGAAAGTCGGCGCCATTGGCCGCATCGGCTTCGTGTTCACCTGCGGCGGCAACAACGAGTGTCTGTGGGAAGAAGCGGGCAGCCTGGCCGACGAATACCACAACTCTGATTTCCAGAACACTCGGCAGGACATCGATCAGCGGTCCATCTCCGACGACAATGGCACCGTTCCGTGGACAACGGTCACCCAGAATCGTGGGTTTGTGCGCGACGCGATCGCGACGGTCAAGCAATTCTTGCCGGACAGCACGGCCGATCTCGCCGAGATGTACATGGGGCTCGGATTTCTCGAGATGTCGTTGGGGGAGAACTATTGCAACGGGATCCCACTCGGCCACACAATCAGCGGCGACATCACGTACGGATCTCCTCTCACGAACGCGCAGGTGCTCGATAGTGCGGCCACCCATCTCGATTCCGCGCTCTCGATCAATACGGGTACGGGCGCCAACGCCACGCTTGTTCGCCAGGCGTCGTTGGTTCTCAAGGCGCGCATCCTCGTGGATCAGGGGAAGTACGCCGCCGCGGCCGCGCTCGTGCCGGCCAGCGCAGTTCCGAGTACGTATCAATACCAATTCGCCACGTCGACGGCGAAGACGGGTGCCGCGAACGACAACGGCATCTGGTTCATCAACAACTCCACCGCGCGTCTATCGGTGAGTGACAGCTCCGAGATCGTCAACGGCGCGCCGGCGGTCACGAAAAACGCGTTGCCATTCGCGTCGGCCAACGATCCGCGCATCGTCGTGAAGTCGGGCAAAGCGGTGTCGCCTCAGGTTGGAGCGGAAGACACCTCGACCCCGATGTTCGTGCAGCTCAACTGGGGTCGCGACACGCCCATCGCGATGGCGTCAGGAATCGATGCGCGCTTGATCGAAGCTGAAGCCAAGCTCAACGCCAGCGACATTCCCGGAGTGATGACCATCCTGAACGCGCTGCGCGCGACGCCGCCGAGCATCGGTTCTGTCACGCCGGCGGCGATGCCGGCCCTCGCGGCTCCCGCATCGCAGGATGCCGCGGTCTCCCTCTTCTTCCGCGAAAAGGCCTTCTGGACGTTTGGCCGCGGCCAGCGTTTGAACGACCTTCGCCGCTTGATGCGCCAATACAAGCGGACCGAAGATCAGGTGTTCCCGACGGGCTCGTATTTCAAGGGCGGCACGTACGGTCATTCGATTCAGTTGCCGGTGCCGAACAGCGAGCGGGCGAATCCGTTGTTCACGGGATGCACGGATCGCAACGCGTAACAACACGTTCTACCAGTGGAGAACGGCCCGCGGCGCATCTGCCGCGGGCCGTTCGTCATGGTGTGCCCCGTCGGCGAACACCGACGCGGGATTGCGCGCGAGGCACCGAGTGGAAATGTTTGCGCATCCACTCACGAGGACGAGATGACGCACAGACGAACGATGTCGCGAATCCTCGGCGGCGGGTTGCTACTGGTCATCGCAAACTCGTCGCTCACCGTCGCGCAGAGTCCCGCGGCGAACGCCGGCGCTGCGCGGACGCGAACCGACGTTCCCATTCCGATGCGCGACGGCGTCCCCCTTGGCGCCGATGTTTATCTACCGTCGGGGCAAGGTCCGTTTCCCGTGCTGTTGACGATCACGCCCTACGGCAAGAACGCCACGGCCCGGAGCGCGGCGGCGAATACGGCGCGTGGCTATGCCGTCGTGGCCGTCGACTCGCGCGGCCTTCGCGCGTCGCAGGGTAAATGGGAACCGTACGTCCATGAAGCGGAAGACGGGTTCGATGTACAGCAGTGGGTCGGACACCAATCGTGGTGCAACGGCAACATCGGCATGTTCGGCACGTCATATCCGGCGTACACGCAGGTCGCACCGGCGCAGTTCCGAAGCCCGTACGTGAAAGCCCTCGTACCGGTCTCCGCACAGTCGGACAACTTCGGCAGCGTGTGGTCGAGCGACGGCATTTTTCATCTCGCCTTCAGCCCCACGTGGGCGGCGAATCAGGAAGCGATCGCGACGCATCAACCGGCGCCCGTTGCCGACTGGACGCGATTGGCGTGGACGCTGCCGCTCAAGGCGATTCCCGACAAAACCGGAGTTCGATCGCAGTTTCTGGCCGACGTCATCGCGCACGACACACACGACGACTTCTGGAAGGGCATGAGCATCCGCGACACGTACGCGGAGATGGATGTCCCGGCGTTTCACGTCACCGGGTGGTACGACGACCTGAGTGCCGAGACGCAGATCAACTTCATCGGTATGCGAAACCACTCGCGGTCCGAGCGCGCCAAGCGCTGGCAGAAGCTGCTCATCGGTCCGTGGGGGCACGGGATCCCGCGATTTCCCGACGGCGACTTCGTGTTTGGCGACATGAACTTCGGCCCGGAGGTGAAGATCGATTTCCAGTCGATGCAGTCGCGCTGGTTCGATTACCATCTCACCCGCGCCGACAACGGCGTGGACAAGGAAGCGCCGGTCAAGATTTTCGTCATGGGCGCCAACAAGTGGCGCGACGAACAGGAATGGCCGTTGGCGCGCGCCCGCGCGACGCCGTACTACTTTCACAGCAAAGGCTTCGCGAACAGCAGATTCGGTGACGGTACCCTGAGCACCGACGGGCCGATCGACGAGCCCGCGGATCACTACCGCTACGATCCCCGCAATCCCGTGCCCACGTGGGGCGGCCACGGATGCTGCGATTACGCGTTCGCGGCCATGGGCCCGCTCGACCTGCGCGTGACGCAACAACGACCCGACGTCTTGGTGTATACGACCGCGCCGCTCAGCGAGGACACCGAGGTCACCGGAATTCCGGAGGTGCATCTGCACTTCTCGACCGACGTCACCGACACGGATTTTTTCGCGACGCTGTCAGACGTCTACCCCGACGGCAAGGCGATCGACATCACCGAAGGCCAGGCTCGCGCCCGCTTTCGCGAGTCCGTGGAACGTCCAAGATTGCTCACGCCCAACAAAGACGATTCGCTGACCGTCAAGCTCTGGGGCACGAGCAATCAATTCAAGAAAGGCCATCGAATACGCGTGACGATCACGAGCAGCAACTTTCCGCGGTTCAATCGCAATCTGAATTCCGGCAAGGCGATGGCCGAGGAAAACGAGCAGGACATCCACGTCGCGAATCAGACGGTGTACCACGTCAACGGGCGCGCGTCCGCAATCGTGCTGCCAATCGTGCCGCCGGCTGCTTCTCCCACTCCCTGACGTCAGTCGGCGGTCGTCAGAACTCCCGCGCCCCGCGCTCACCGTGGCTGATCACCACCTTGCCGAATGGCTGTTGGCGCTCGAAGTACTCGAACGCCGCAGGCACCTCGTCAAACGGAAACACGCGATCGATGATCGGGCGCAGGCCCGCCACGCTCATCGCCCGATTCATTGCCTCGAACTGCGCTCGACTCCCGGCGAAGACGACGCGAACGGTGCAAATCGCCGAATAGAGCACATTGGTGTCGATCATCATCGGTCCCTCACCACGACGGCCGATGAAGTTGACCAAGCCGTCGAGCGCCGTGCAGCGAATCGATTGCTCGAGCGTGCTCCCGCTGACCTCGATCACCTGATCCACGCCGCGGCCGCCGGTGAGCTCGCGCACGGCACGATGCCAGTCGGGCGTCGACACGTAGTTGACCACCGCATCCGCGCCAAGCGCGCGCAGCCGTTCGCCCTTCGCATCGCTCGACGTGGTCGCAATGACCCGCGCGCCGAACAACCGCGCGAGCTGCAACGCGAAGAGTGAGACGGCGCCGGTGCCGAGCGTGAGCACGGTGTCTCCCGCACGCAGCGGCCTGGCGCCGGTGAGTGCGTTCCAGGCGGTCACCGCGGCGCAGGGCAGTGTCGCGCCTTCTTCGTACGACAGATAATCTGGAAGGCGAACCAACGCATCCTCGCCAAGGACGACGTACTCCGCCATCATGCCGTCGAGCGACCCTCCAATCTGCGGCGCGTACTCCCAGGCAATCGCGCCGTCGATCCAGCGCGGGAACATCGCGGCCGCGACCCGGTCGCCTATGCCGAAGCGTTGGGCCTGATCACCAAGCGCGACCACCTCGCCCGCACCGTCGGCGCCCATGACGACGTCGGGTTTCACCGGAAGCGGATACGTTCCGCGCAGCACCGAGATCTCGCGAAAGTTGATCGAGTTCGCCCGCACCCGCACGAGCACTTCGCGAGAGCCGGGTGTGGGTTGATCGTGATCGCGGAGCACGAGGCCGGCGAGTCCACCGCCGGACGTTGCGTGATAGCTCCTCATGCCGAAGAATCTCACGGACCGCCCAGCGCGATGGTAGCACCAATTCTCTCGATGCACGCGAGACCAATTGTTTAGTGATGACCAACAACATCATCCCTCGTTTTGAGTCGGACGTCGCAACATGGTGCCAACGGCGAGAGCGGTTGGCAGCGCGACGACCACACAAGCCAATGACGTCGTGGCGCTCGCCGCTAACCCCTTCGTGACGCGATGCGCGCATCGCCGTGCGCCCGATAGACGTGGTCCACCCGATCGACCTCTGCCTCCCGGCCGAGCGATCTGAAGAACATTCATCGTCACGCAGGCGCCAACACCCGACGGTGTTGAACGTTTTGAATTGCCACGGCAACCTGCCCCGAAGTGAATGGCTTCTGAAGGAAGGCGTGTGTCTCATCGACGAGCCCGCTTTGACTGACCGAATCGTCGGTGTAGCCCGACATGAACACGACTCCGATCTCCGGTCGAGCAACCAGCAGGCTGTCGGCAAGCGAGCGCCCGTTCATGCCCGGCATCATGATGTCCGTCATCAGGATGTCGATGCTTCCACCAAAACCTGCGGCGAGTGCGAGCCCTGCCTCGCCGTTTGGCGCCTCGAGAACGGTGTAACCGCGCTGCTCGAGCATGCGTCGTACGGATCGGCGAACCGAGTCCTCATCCTCGACGAGCAATACGGTCGTTTCGCTCGTCGGTGCAAAATCGCCGTCGGTGACAGGGACCGCCGAGTGAATGAGCGATTCGTCGATGACGTGGAATGGCAGGTAGATTTTGAACGTCGTTCCGCGGCCGACGTCGCTGAACACGTTGATGTGTCCGTGGAGCTGGGCGACCACCGCGTACGTGGTGGCCAAGCCCAGCCCCGTCCCGCGGCCGATCTCCTTCGTCGTGAAGAATGGCTCAAAGATGCGAGCCATGGTCGCGGCGTCCATGCCGGTGCCCGTGTCGCTAACCGTGAGCTGCACGTACCGCCCCGGCACGACTCCAGGATGTGCGACGGTGTCCGACTCACCCACATCGATGCCGTTCGTGGTGAGCGACAACGTTCCACCGTCAGGCATCGCGTCGGACGCGTTGACCACGAGATTCATGATCACTTGCTGAAGCTGAGGAACATCGGCGGTGATCTCGGGCAGGTTGCCCGCCAGCCGGGTTTTGAATTCGATGTTTTCAAACAAGAGGCGCCGAAGCATCGGCTCCACGTCGCGCACCACGAAGTCCACGTCCACCGGTTGCAGCTGGACGATCTGCTTTCTGCTGAACGTCAGCAGTTGCCGAGTGAGGGCGGCGGCCCGCGTGGCCGCAATGGAGATTTGTTGCAGATCTTCCCGCTTCTCGGCGTCTCGCTCGTCGTCCAACAAGAGCGATGCGCACGATGTGATGACCGTGAGAATGTTATTGAAGTCGTGCGCCACGCCGCCGGCGAGCTGTCCGATCGCTTCCATCTTCTGCGACTGCCGGAGCTGTTCCTCGAGGAGCTTTCGTTCCGTGAGATCGGTCGCGACACCGATGTATCCGGTGGTTCGTTGATCCTTGTCCAGCAGGCAGTCGGTCGACAAGAGCACACTCACGATGCTCCCATCCCTCCGCGTACGCAGCAGTTCTTCCGTGCTCGCGCCCGAACTGGCGGCAACCATTTGTTGGCGCCGGCGGAAGGACGCCCGTTGATCGTCGCCGATGAAAGGAACCGGTTTACCCAGGACTTCGGGCGCGCTCCAGCCGAACAATCTTTCCGCGGCCAGGTTCCACCGAGTCACGCGCCAATCCAGGTCCGTGGTCAGGATTGCCTGCGGCGCAACGTCGATCAGCGATTGTAGCATCTCGCTCGTCGATCGCGCCTGTGACTCACTCTCGGACAGGGCGTGTTGTGCGTTTCGCTGATCGGCAATCGCATGTCTCAGCTCGGCCGTTCTCGCTTCGACGCGCCCCTCGAGTTGTTGATTGATGTTGGCGAGATCCGCCTGCGCGCCCGCGAGACTATCGACCATATGGTTGAACGCCCGAACGAGCTGCGTGACCTCGGCGTCCGACGTTTCCACCGCGCGGAGCGCAAGGTTGCCGGCCGCAATGCGCTTCACGGTGTCTGATACCGCCATGAGTGGGCGCGTGACCAGCGCGCTGATCGCGTACACCACCATGAATCCGATGATGAAGATCAGCGCGCCCACGGCGGTGACCAACTGTCGCGCGGTGGCGACTTCGCGGTGAAGGTCGGCGAGGGATATGCGAACCGCGAGCGTGCCGAACCGGACGTTGTTGTGGACGATATCGGTCGAGGTGACGTAGGTCAGTCCGTCCTCGGCAACGAAGGCGGCGCCCGCCGCGGTGGTCTCGGCGACGCGGGCCGGCGTCGAAGAGTCGGCTGACTCGGTCGCGAACACTCTTCCCAAACTGTCGCGCACCACGAGCGATTGAACGCCACGATTGTTGGCCGCGCCCGAGAGCACTTCGTGGACGGCGGCAGTGTCACCGAAGATTAATCCGGCCGTCAGGCTGTACGCCGCCATGTCCCGGATCACCTCGGCTTTGGCGACTGAGGCGCGCATGGCCTGACGCTGGAGACGGGCCGGGAAGAAGATGACAACGAACAGCGCGATGCTGGCGAGTAGCAGCGAACACGAAAACAAGAGCTTCTGGCGAATCCCGCGAAGGACAAATCGTGAATGCATCACATCATCTCGGCGAGTTTCAGCAATTCGGCGGTAAAGTCAGCCCCTTCCAGGCGAGCGCCCTGAAGATTGACGAGAATTCTCGGGCGATCGCGCTGGAGACGGACGCCGACGGCGAGTCCGAGGGCGATGTAGTGTGGTACTCCGGAGACCGTCGTCAGGCCCGCCGCGCGCGCCGTCGCCGCAAGCTCGGAAATGTCTATGGCGCGAAGCGGTGCGACGTACAGCAACGAGATCTGTCGCGCTTTCAGCGCCGCGGTGAGCGACGCCTGATCCAGATCGATCTCGACCACCCGCACCGGAGCTCCGGCGACGGTCGCGTGCGCCGACTCGATGGCACGAACAGCGTCGTCGCGCGCTGACGCCGACGCGCGGTTCCCGCTTTGGTACACGACGGCGACCACGAACTCCGTTGGATTTCGCGAGTGGAGCTGTCGGTCGAATGTGATCACCTTGAGAAAGAGCGGGATCTGCACCGAGACGGGGACCTCCATCTCCTGCGCGACCGTTCGTGCCGGAACGACAATCGCGGCGATGAGTGACGCAGCGATCGCGAGCCCACGCCGATTGAAGGCGAGGGTCCGTTGTCGATAGGACTCGAGCGTTCGCAGCATCGCGTGCGCAATCATGAGATCAAAGCCGCCAGTCGAAGCGAAGCTGGAGCGTCCGGCCATCCTGCGCGATCGAGGATTGCTTGTGCTCTAAGCCGCCGGGTGTGGCATACGCCACATTGAAGAGATTCGTGATTCGCAGGGATGTTTCTGCGCCGTGCAGCCACCCCGGACCCATCGACGCGGGCGGCGAGTATCCCAGGTTCACGTCTGTGCGCACGAAGGCGCGCGTCGCCGGACCGGCGAGGGTTCGTCGTCCTGACTCGTAGCGGAGCGCGACGGCCGATCGCAGCCCAGCCACTCCGCGAGTGATGATCGCCAATCGCGCCACCTGCGTTGGCGAGTTCGTCACTGGAGTGTCCCCCGGCTCGTTCTCGACGCGTTGCAGCGCGTACGATAAATGGCCCGAGAGCGGTCCGTCGGGCAGCGCATCGAGTAGCAGCTCGACGCCAACCGCTTCAGACGCATTGATATTGCGATACTGCAGGCCGGTGCTGTCGATCTCGATCTGATCGATCAGATCATGAAGTTGGTATTGGTACAGTGAAGCGCCGACGAGAAAGGGCGTTCCGACCCGTCGTTGAACGTCGAGCTCGAACGTCGAGATCCGTTCGGGTTTCAACGACGGATTGGGCGTGTAAAAACTCGTCGTAATTTCTGCTTCGGCGGTGCTCGGCTGCCGAAAGGCTTGCCCGTACAACAGCTTGATGGTCGTGAGTTTGTCCGGAGTGGCGACCACCGCCAAGCGCGGACTCAGACCGTCATGTCCGCGCGAGTTCTCATCCAGGCGAAGTCCCGTGAACAGCGCCATCTTCGGAAACAGTTGGAACTCGTTTTCGGCGAAGAGCGACGCGACGGTGAATGGAGCGTTGTCGCTCAACAGCGTGCCGTCGGTGAATCGCTCGAAATACGTCGCGCGGAACACGCGTCGAATCTCTGAACCAACAGTGAGGCGGTTCCGAGAGGTGCCCTCCCAAACGACCAGCGCTTCGCCGCCGAGATCTGTGCTGCCGCCGCCGTCGGTGTATCCCGGTTCTCCGCTGGACGGATAGACGCCCCGATAGCGGTACCGTTCGCCGTACGCGCGCGCCGACAGCTGAAGCAGCGGGCCGAAGTCATGGTGCGCGCCCACCTGTCCCCAGAGCGTTTCGTCGCTGGCGGATGTGCGCGGGTCGCCGAACGTCGTTCCGAACGATCCGGTCGGAATTCCTTTTGTCCGCGATCGGTAGCCGACGTGGCTATTGAAATCGCTCCATGAGAGCGACGCCATGCCTCCGATGCCGCGCTCCCAATCGGTTCCACGAGTCACGCCAAAATTCGTTGCTGGAGTGTCGTAATCGGGATAGTACAGGTCGTTGCCATCGGAATGCGTCAGGAGTCCCGACGTCGCAATCGCTCCGCGTGTGCCGAGCGCATGTCCGGCGGTCATTGCCAATTGGCGTGTGCGTCCTGTTCCCAGCCGACCGCTGACGCTGACGCCGTCCAACTCCGTTCCAGTTTTGGTAATGATGTTGACCACGGCGAACATTGCGCTCGTGCCGTACATCGCCGAGCCGGGTCCGCGAACGACTTCGATCCGTTCGATGGCGTCGAGGTTGATCGGAAAGTCGCTGCCGACCATCGCGGCTCCCCAGGTTTGCTCGTTCAACGTCTGTCCGTCGACGAGCAGGAGGATGCGATCGTTGTAGTCGGTGGGCCGGCCGAAGCCGCGTGTGCCGATGTAGGGGTAGTCGCGGTCGTTGCTGGCGTAGAATCCGGGGACGCTTTCGAGCACGTCTTGCAGACCGCGGTATCCGAACTGTCGTATGTCGTCGGATGTAACGATCGTGACCGAGGCGGGCGCCTCGGCGGCGGTTTGGACGTATTTCGAAGCGGTGCTGATGCGAGTGCTGAGCAGCGAATCAAGCGAGAGATCGCGGATTGGTGTCGACTGTTGCGCCGCGACCGAGACTGCACAGAGCATCGCCGCCCCAAGCCCGGTGATCGGGTGGGCATACGATGTCCAGTTCATTTTCGGAGGTACTCCAGTGGTCGTGCCGGGTAATGCGCTCGTGATCGCGTCAGATCCCCAACACCGTGAGTTAAGGATCGACAGCTTGGGCTGAGATCTGTAGGGAACGGCGTCGGGTGTCTTGCATCGCGACGGAGGTGGGCGGGGACGGGGGGTGACGCTGAATGACCGCTGGCTGCGTGCCGCGGCGCGGCTCGCCCCCGGTTGCGGCTACGCGGATTCGCGGGAAAACGAAAAAGCCCTGCAACGAGAGACGTTGCAGGGCCATTCGTTCTACAGGAAAGATCTCTAGTCGGGGCGACTGGATTTGAACCAGCGACCTCCTGCTCCCGAA
>JBDUEJ010000036.1:0-57741 GCA_040002475.1 bacterium
TGTCCGTGCCCGGCTCGACGAAGAACTGCATCTCCATCTGCTCGAATTCGCGCGTACGGAAAATGAAGTTGCCCGGCGTGATCTCGTTGCGGAACGACTTGCCGATCTGCGCAATGCCGAAGGGCACCTTTTGACGCGTGGACTGTTGGACGTTGAGAAAATTCACATACGTGCCCTGCGCCGTTTCCGGACGCAGGTAGATCACGGCGGCGCTCTCTTCCACCGGACCAATGTGCGTCTTGAACATCAGATTGAACTGACGCGGCTCGGTGAGCTGGCATTCCGAGAACTCGCCCGGCTTTTTGGAGGGCTTCTTCAAGCACTGCGAGTCCTCGAGCTTGTCGGCGCGAAAGCGGCCTTTGCACGTTTTGCAATCCACCAACGGATCGACGAAACCGCCCACGTGGCCGCTCGCCTCCCACACTCTGGGGTGCATCAGGATCGCCGAGTCGATGCCCTCGATGTCGTCGCGCGAGCGGACCATCGCGTGCCACCAACGCTCCTGCAGATTCCGCTTGAGCTCGATACCGAGCGGACCGTAGTCCCAGACGGAGCCGAGCCCGCCGTAGATCTCGGAGGATTGAAAGACAAAGCCGCGTCGCTTGCAGAGCGACACGAGTTTTTCGAGAACGTCGGGAGAAGCGGAGGTCGTCATAGAGAGTAGCGTGAGGCCGTGCCCGAAATGGGGCACAGTCGTGCAAATTACCTAGCTATCCAGCTCGGCGCTCAGTCCTGGCTCCGACGGCGCCGTCCGACCCAACAGTCGCGCCACGATCTTGTCGCCGTGGTAGCGCCCATTCTCGATGAACACCTTGTTGGCGTCGAAGCCCGCCACCACCACGCCGGCAATGAACACACCGGGCACCGACGTCTCGAGCGTATCTGCACTATGCGCCGGAATGCCCGTCGCCGCGTCGATCGGAACGCCAACCTGCTCCAACAACCGCGTGTTCGGCGCAAAGCCGGTCATGACGTATACGAGATCGGCCGGCAAGCGTTCCTCGCCGCGCGACGACGTGATGACCACGGCGTCCGGCTCGATCGCCATCACCCGGCTGTCCCATCGCACATTGATGCTTCCTTCACCGACCCGATTGACGAAATCCGGTAACACCCACGGTTTGATCTTCTTGTCGAACGTTGGACCGAAATGCACGAGCGTGACTCGCCCGCCCGATCGCCACAAGTCCAGCGCCGCCTCGGCCGCGGAATTTCCGCCGCCAACGACGACCGCGGTCTGGTCGAACGCCTCGTGGCCCTCGCGATACACGTGCGTGACGTGCGGAAGATCCTCGCCCGGAACGCGCAGATAATTGGGCGAACCGAAGTAGCCCGTGGCGATGACGACGGCGCCCGCGCGCGTTCGGCGCTCACCCGACGACCGCGAGTCCGAGTGCACGACGAACCCGTCGCCGTCCCGCTCGACCGACGTCACCCGCTCGTACTGCCGAAGAGGAATCTCGAAATATCGGATGACGGCACGATAGTACGCCAACGCATCGCGGCGCGTCGGCTTCTCCGTCGCGATCACGAATGGCAGCCCGCCAAGCGACAGCTTTTCCGCGGTTGAAAAAAAGCGCGCGTAAGTCGGATAGTGCGCCACGGTGCTGACGACCGACGATCCCTCGAGCACGAGCACCCGCAAGCCGGCGCGCTGCGCCGAGATCGCGACAGCAAGACCACAGGGTCCGCCGCCGACCACGAGCAGATCGACCGTGTCGCGCCCAGAGAGTGGCGACGTCATAGTCCGATGATCTGATCGCGCCGCGTTCCCACGCTGATGTACGTGATCGACGTCTCGACGAGCTCCTGCAGCCGATCGACATACCGCCGCGCCTTGGCCGGCAGATCTTCGATCTTGCGCGCGTTCGCGGTGGAGCTCTGCCATCCCTCGACCCACTCATAGCGCGGCACGACGCCGTCGAGCGCGCTGATGTCGCCCGGGAATTCGGTGTGCAGATCGCCGCCGTACTCGTAGCCGGTGCAGATCGCGATACGGTCGAGCGTGTCGAGCACGTCGAGCTTGGTGACGGCAACGTCGGTGAGCCCGTTGATCCGCGTGGCATAACGCACCACGACGGCGTCGAACCAGCCGCACCGGCGCGGACGACCGGTCGTCGCGCCGAATTCGTTGCCGAGCTTGCGCAGATGTTCGCCCATCGGCTCGTCCATCTCCGTGGGCAGCGGGCCGGTGCCAACGCGCGTCGTGTACGCCTTCACCACGCCGAGCACGGCGTCGATCGCCGTGGGCGCAATGCCGACGCCTGTGGCCGCGCCGCCCGACGTCGTGCTGCTCGACGTCACGAACGGATAGGTGCCGTGGTCGATGTCGAGCAGCGAACCCTGCGCACCTTCGAGCAGTACCGCCGCGCCGCTCTTCACCGCGCGATGCACCATCAAGCCCACGTCCTCGGCGACCGCGAGCAGCCGCTCGGTCAGTCCGCCCAAGACTTCGAGCGTTTGATCGGTGTCGGCGCGCTTGGCGCTTCCAAATCCAATGAGCTGCGCGTTCGCCCGCTCCACGCCCTGCGACACGAGATCACGCAATCGCGCCGGGTTGCGCAGGTCGAGCACGCGAACGCCGCGACGCGCGACCTTGTCCTCGTACGCCGGACCGATTCCGCGGCCGGTGGTGCCGAGCGAGTGCGAGTGGGCGCTCTCGCCATCGATCATCTTGTGATACGGCAGAACGAGATGCGCGCGGTCGCTCACATACAGCCGGCCTTCGACGTCGATGCCGTCGGCGACGAGCTCGTCGATCTCGGTAAACAGCGTCTGGGGATCGAGCACCACGCCGTTGCCGATGGCGCAGCGAACGCCCTCGTGCAAAATCCCGCTTGGGATCTGATGCAGCACGAAGTGATGCTCGCCGAGGTCGACGGTATGACCCGCGTTCGCGCCGCCCTGGTAGCGGACCACCCAGTTCGCGCGTTCGGCGAGCACGTCAACGAGTTTGCCCTTCCCTTCGTCGCCCCACTGTGCGCCGACGACAACGACCGTACGATTGCTCTGGCTGAACATGGTGGTTCGGGGGGAGGGCTGGGGCAAAAAAATACGCCCCGACGAAAGCCGGGGCGTTGTTTGAATCTACGGCGACAGGAGGGAGAGTCAATCGACGGCAATAGCCGGCTAGACGAACAATACCGTGATGACCCACGCGGCCATCGCCAACCCGATCGCCACCTTCACCGCGGCGCCCGTGACGCGCCCAATGAACGCGCCCCACGCCACTCGCCCCGACGCGCCCGTGGTCGCGCCGCCCGTCCATTCGAGAATGAACGCCCCCACAAACGCGCCGACAAACGCTCCGACGATCGACCCAACCACGGGCACCGGCACGCCCATGAACGCTCCGACCATTCCGCCGATGATCGCTCCCCAGCCCGCGCGACGCGACCCACCGTACTTTCGGGTAAATCGGCTGGCCAGAATCCACTCCAGCCCCTCGGCGATCGCCATCATGACGCCAATCACGATCACCGTCGCCAACCCAATCCCGCCGGCTGGCACGAGGAGATAGTAGCACAGCACACCGACGAACATCACCAACGTCCCCGGCATCCCGAACGGGATCATGAGCAACCCGAGGACGATCGCGGCAATGAGGAGTAGTGCAGCCATTCAACCGATCTCCGTAGCGGTACGAGCGAGAACCTGGGCGGCGCGCGCGATCCCCGTCCCGCGCATGGTGTCCAGCGAATCGCGCGATGTGTGGATCCTCTGGAGCGTACGGACGTTGCCGCGGCTGAGTGTCACCGTTTCCCACCCCGCGTCGGCGAGCGCGACGCTGTCAGTGAGAATTCCCGGGATCAAGCGGATCACGCGCATCCGCTCACCGTCTACCGAGACGGCCGCCGATAGGTGAGCGAGGAGGCGTCCGGGCGCGCTCTTGGTGTACATCGCCGTGAAGAGACCGTTGTCGTCGATGCTGTCGCAGTTGAGCGCAATCGCCGGCCGGTGCGAGCGGGCCCAAGCGCGCGCGCCGGCGAGCGCGAGCTCCTCGCCGTCGGTGACGAGCACTCCAACGCGCGCCTCCGAGGGTAGTAAATCCGCTGCCTCGAGCACCGCGGCAACACCGCTGGCGTTATCGAGCGTACCGTGATTTCGCGCTCCAACCACCGAGAGCATGAGCGGGACGGCTCCGAGCCATTGCACCACCAACAGCGCCGACAGAACGCCGGCCGGCGCGACGAACGGTCCGAGCGAAGTGACCGTCACCGCAACCAACGCGACGGCACTGACCACGACGCCCGCCACCCGCGCGATCATCGATACCGGTTGCCACTTGGAATCGAGATGCGCCACGAGCCACACGGTGGGCGAATCGCTGCTGCGGGTCGCCTGCAGATTTACGCCGGTGCGTCGCATGAGTGGCAGGTCCAGCACACCGGCGCGCGCAACGTAGGCGATCAAAGGCAGCGCCACTGCCAGCGCGACGACAACAAGCGCCCACGCGGCGAACGTGTGTCGCCACAACGTCAGCGCCGTGGCGAACGCCGGGATGACGACGCCGGCGATGGGCGTCGCCCACGCACCGGGAAAACAAGAATACTCGAATGACTGTTCGCTGACGACGAAGCCGGCCGCGCGCAGCACGCCGGCGCAGTAGTCGCGGGCGGCGGCGACGCCAGGCCCGCCCGCCGGGCGCGCGGTCGCTCCCAACCGGGCGAGGTGGGGCGACGCCGGCGCCATGTCGCTCTTACGCGGCGGTCGCGAGCTCCGCGCTGCGCAACGTCTCGTTCACAAGGTCGCGCTGCCCGGCCTCCAGCGGCATCAGCGGCGGACGGACAGGTCCGCCCGTGAGACCCACGCGATCCATGGCCGCTTTCACGCCGGCCACGCCCAGGTCAGCCACGATCTTGGCGCCGAGCTTGGAGTGCAGCACCTGCGCCGCGGTCGCCGCGGGCGTTGGGCGTGCGCCGGCGCCGTCGAACACCGCCAACGACAGCGCCGGCGCGAACAACGCCACGGCGAGAATTCCGCCGCGCGCGCCCTGAGCGAGCGCATCCTGAAAGATCTGCGCGTTTCCCGTGAGCACGGAAAAATCGGGCGACTGCACGTTCATGTAGGCCGACAACAGCTCCTGATTTCCCGAGCTGTCCTTGATGCCCACGATGTTCCCGTGCGCACCAAGCTCGGAGACGAGCGCGGGAGCGAGGGAGAAATGCATGTACTTGGGAATGTTGTAGAGCAGCACAGGCACCGGGCTCGCGTCGGCGACTGTCTGGTAGTGCTTCCGAAGCGCCGGCGCGGTCATGGCCGGTCCGTAGTAATGCGGCGCGACCACCAGGACGGCGTCGGCTCCGCGCGCGGCCGCGTCGCGCGTCTGTTGAATGCAGGTGCGCGTCGACTCCGCGCCCGTTCCCACCAACAGAATACTGTGCGCCGGCACCTCAGCGCGGGCCGCTTCGACGACGGCGGCGCGCTCAGCGGCGTCGAGCAGCGCGGCCTCACCGGTCGAGCCATTTACCAGGATCCCGTGCAGCCCGGCAGCGAGATGCGCGCGAATGTTCGCGGCGAACGACCGAACATCGAGCTCGCCGTCCTCGCGCGAAAAGGTGGTGACAACCGGGGCAATGACCCCTCTCAAGCGATTCATCGGCGATTCACTATTGCGTGAGAAAATCCATTCCGGACAATTGCATGCCTTCAAGTTGCGGGACTGCGGGCTCCGCCTGCAATGCCAGCTCTTCGTCGGACGGAATGCTCGTAGCCTTCACCGCCTGCGACACACGCGAGAACATTCTCATCTTCAGCTCGAAGTCCGACGGGTTGGTCGACGCCGCTTTCGCCACGTCGAACGTGACGTCGTTGTTCGTCACGAGATCGGCGAGGCATTGATCGAACGTCTGCATGCCGTACTGCTCGCGCCCCTCGGCGATGAAGTCCTTCACCTCGCTGATCCGCGTACCCTCAAGAATAATATCCTTGATCGTCGGCGTGTTGATCATGACCTCGACCGCCACCACGCGACCCTTTCCCGAGGCCCGGGGAAGCAGACGCTGCGAAATCACGGCTGAGAGCGACTCGGCCAATCGAATCCGGATGACGTCCTGCTCTTCGGGCGGGAACATGGCCATGATACGCAGAATCGTGCTCTGGGCGTCCGCCGTATGCAGCGTGGACATGAGCAGGTGGCCCGTCTCGGCCGCCTTGATCGCCGTATCAACGGTTTCCGCGTCGCGCATCTCACCGATCATGATGACGTCCGGATCCTGACGGAGCGCCGCCCGCAGTCCCATCTTGAAGTCGAGCGTGTCGGAGCCGACTTCGCGCTGTGTGACCGACGACTGGATGTCCTTGTGCAGGAATTCGATCGGGTTCTCCAACGTGAGGATGTGCCGGTTCTCGCGCTGATTGATGTAGTTGATCAACGCCGCCATCGTGCTCGACTTGCCCGAACCGGTGACGCCCGTGACGAGAATCATTCCACGCTCGGTCGCCGCGATCTTGGACAAGATGGGCGGCAGCCCAAGCGTCTCGAACGTGGGGACCTCCCACGGAATGACGCGCATGATGATCGAGAACGATCCGCGCTGCTTCATGATGTTCACGCGGAAGCGGCCGATGCCGGCCGCCGACCATGAGCAGTCGTAGTCCAGGATCTTGTCGATCCGGACCTTGTCGTCCTCGCTCGTCATCAGGTGCAGCGCAATGGCGCGCGTCTGATCCGGCGTCAACGCCTGTTTGGTCAGCGCAACGAGCTGACCATTGATCCGCGCCCGAAAGACGTCCCCGGCTTTGATATGAAGGTCGGAAGCGCCGCGATCCACGGCCGCCTTGATGATCTTTTCCATTAGTATCCCGCGTGTTTGTCGACCAGGTTCTTCAATGACATTCCCTGCAAGTATCGGCTCCAATTGCCGAGAAATAGATCGAGCTGACGCGGCCAAAACCGGCCGGGCGAAACCGGGGACACATGCGGAGAGACGAGAACTTGCCGAAGCCGCCACAGCGGGCTGTCGGGAGGTAACGGCTCTTCGCGGAACACGTCGAGAACCGCCCCGCGGAGACGCCCCGCCTCGAGCCGCTCGACCAGCGCCACATCGTCCAGCATGGCCCCGCGCGCCACGTTCACCACGATCGTGGACGACGGGAGCAGATCCAGACGCTCGGCGGTAAGCAGACCTGCCGTCTCCCCGGTCAGCGGCGCCGCGATGACCACCACGTCGTGGTTCGGCAGCTCGGCGTCCAACTGATCGAGGCCAACCACGCGCTCAAATCCCGGAGGCGCCCCGAGGCCCACGCGGCGCCGGACGCCCGTGCAGCGAGCGCCGAGCGCACTGAGCCGTTCGGCCGTGGCGCCGCCGAGGCCGCCAACCCCGACAATCAGCGCGTGAACGGTATCCATCTCACGCAAAACGGAGTCGAGACGCACGAACGGGGTCTTGTTCCACTCCGTGCGCCGTTGCTGATCGATGGCGAAATCCAGCCCACGCAGGAAATGGAGAATGCCGGCGACCGCGTATTCGGCGATCGGAATCGAATGGATGCCGGCCGAGTTGGTGAACAACACGTCGCTGGCGACCATTTCGGCGTGAAGGGCGGTCCCTACACCAGCGGCCGCGGAGTGGACCCAGCGGAGCGTCTTCGCTTCGAGAAAGAGCAGCCGCGGGATTCCAAACCCAAAGTAGACCTCGGCGTCTCGAATCGCTGTCATCACCTCGTCGCTCGGGCGCGGCGGACCGTCGCCGTCGGAGCTCGTAGGCGCGTGCACGATGTGTACACGCCAACCGGCGGGTGCTTCATCGAGGAGCCGCTGTTCGCCTTCGGGGGTGATCGCCCAGTTCTTCGATGTCGCGGCGACGTCGACAACCAGCAAACGCTGCGTCATTCCGTAGTGGTGATGCTGACGACGTCCTTCTGCGCGCGCAGAGCGTCGATGAGCAGGTCAAATTGTTTGGTGGACCCAATGAGCTCGAGCTCATAGGTGCGGTCGGTGTCGTGTTCGAAACTTCGATGGGTCGCGACGAAAACGCCGTTCTGGCGAATGAGCTCGTCGAACGGATCGAACGACACGCCGGGCTTGATGCGCAGCGTCGCGTGCACGCGGCGGCGCTTTGCCGCCAGGCGTCGTTCGAACGGTCGAAGCCCCACCAGCACGACCATGATCAGCGCCGTGGCCCCGAGTGCGTCGACGTACGCGCCCGCGCCCACCGCCACACCGATGGCCGCGACGACCCAGATGGTCGCGGCCGTGGTGAGCCCCACGATCGTCCCACCGCCATGCAGAATGGCGCCGGCGCCGAGGAAGCCGATGCCGGACACGATTTGCGCGGTGATTCGCGTCGTGTCGCCGTACGGTCGACCGTCGTGCGTAAAACCGACCTCGGCAATGTCGATAGAGAGTTGTGTGAACAGTGCCGCGCCCACGCAAATCAGAATGTTCGTGCGCAATCCGGCGGGCTTGCCCGCCAGCTCGCGCTCGAGTCCGATCGCACCGCCAAGCAGCGTCGCGAGCAACAGCTTGCCGAGTACGCTGAGCCTCAGCGCTTCGGCAAATGCGACCGCCGACTGCGGGAGAACCGAGACCGCGTGCAGATCCAAGAGGGATAAGGTCAGGGTCAACGGCTCCCGCCCGTCAACGTCGCGCGCGCGGCGCGTTGCTCAGCGCGCGTCGAGATCGCGCACGTCGCCCGGCAACGTGTCCGGCGACGAGTCGCCATAGCTGATGCTGCGCGCCTGCTCCTCGAGCTGTGCAATCGAGGCGTCGTCGGGCTCGGTCGGGGTGGCAAAGTTCCGGAACACCGTGCCGCCGCACTTGTCGCACTTGAGCGCGAATGGCACCGACTTGTCGAAGAATTTCTCATTCCCGCAGGTCAAACACACCAGCGTGATCAAACCGATTGGGCCTGTGTCGTCACTCATGTTTCACTCGCTTTTGGGTAGTGCGAGCTCCACGCTGCAAGAGGCATGCGTTTCAGTTGGCCTCCGCGCTGAAGATGCGGACTCGGCGTTTGCGACGCCAGTCCGATCGCCCGCATCCAACATCATACTACGGCAATAGATGACCTTGAATGACGTCGAAGGTGATCTGCGCGGCGATCAGGAAAATCGGAACGACGGCCGTCACGAGACGCCGATCAACCGCGGCGGCGAAGGAGCCGGTGCGCACGTGCACAGCCGCGCGACGCAAAACAAGCCAACAGATCACCACGATCACGGACTCGAGCAGCGCGTCGGCAACCGCATGGTCGTACAGCAGGAGCCCAACCTCCGGTCCGCCCGGCCACGTCGGCTTGATGCCCGTAATGAAGTCCGCGGGCCAATGCGACACGTACAGGAACCACAGCACCAGCGCCTCGGACATCGCGCCGGTCTGCCGATGCCTCACGCCATACGCAATCGCGACCAACGTCGCGCCGATCGCCACGGAAACGAGCGAGTGCGAGAGCACGCGGTTGTGATCACCGAACGCGGCGAACACTCCTTCGACCACGTCAGGTGCAAACGCGACCGGCAGCAGGAGCACGATCGACATTCGCGGCCTCGCGGCCTTGGCAAGCAGCGCCAGTGCCGCATGTCCGGCGAACAATCAGCGCGTCCCGATCGAGCGGATCAGAAACCCATCCGCTCGCGCACGGCGTCGATCGTCTCGCGTGCGAGCGTGCGACAATGCGCCGCGCCGGCGTCGAGCGCGCTCTGAATTTCCTGTGGCTTTGCCGCGAGCTCCGCGGCCCGGCGGCGAATGGGCACGAGCTCCGTCTCCATCGACTCGGCCAACACCTTCTTGCAGTCAATGCATCCCCAGCCCGCGGTGCTGCACTGCGTGGCGACGTGCGCCACCGTCGCCTCCGGACTGAACGCCTTGTGGAGATGATAGATGTTGCACACCTCCGGCGTTCCCGGATCGGTCTTCTTGATGCGCTTGGGATCGGTGACGGCCGGCCGCAATTTCGCCCAGATGGATTCGGGCGATTCGAGGAGACCGATCGTGTTGCCCATCGACTTCGACATCTTTGCTTGACCGTCGAGTCCCATGACGCGACGCGTCGGTGTCAGCAACGGCTTTGGTTCGGGAAAAAACTCCTCCCGCTCCGCCGCGCCATCCTCCGTTCGGTTGCCCGTGGGACGGCCGAAGAGCGAGTTCCACTTGCGCGAGACGACGCGCGACAACTCCAGGTGCTGCACCTGGTCTTCGCCCACCGGCACCAGGTCGGCGCGATACAATAGAATGTCCGCCGCCTGGAGCACCGGATAGTTCAAGATTCCAGCCTGCACGCTTTCCTGGCGCTGCGACTTTTCCTTGAACTGCGTCTGCCGCTCGAGCTCACCGAGCGGTGTAATGGTGTTGAGAAACCACGTCAGCTCGGTATGTTCCGGAACCTGTGACTGCACGAAGAGCGAGCACGCGTTGGGATCGATGCCGGCGGCGAGCAGGCACAGCGCCATCTCGCGACGGCGCACGCGCAATTGCTCCGGATCGTACGCGAGTGTGATCGCATGGTAGTCGACGATGCAGATGATCGTCTCGTACTCGTGCTGCAGCCGCACCCAATTCTTGACCGCGCCCAGGTAGTTGCCGATATGCAACTCCCCGGACGGCTGAATTCCACTGAATATCCGTGACATCTGCTCAACATAATATGAGTCGGGCGTTGCTGGCGACCTGCGTTGCTGCCGCCGTGCGCGCTGCGGAGATCATTCGCACACGGGGCGCGGACCGCCGGTCCATCGTGTGGGAAAACAAATCGCAGTCCGACTTCGTGAGCGACGTCGATCGGAGCGCCGAGCAGGCCATCACCGAGATCATACTCGGCCGCCACGCCGACGCGCGCATCCTCGGCGAGGAGCTGTCGCCGGCGATGACGGACCGCGGCGGCTTGGTGTTCGTCGTCGATCCGCTCGACGGAACGACCAACTTTCTGCACGGCTTTCCCTGGTACGCCGTGTCGATCGCCGCCATGATCGATGACGAGCTCACGGCCGGCGTCGTGCTCAACGTTCCCAACGGCGAGCTGTTCACGGCGACCGCCGGCGGCGGCGCGCGACTCAACGGTCAACCAATCTCGGTGTCCTCGATCGTGGAACCGTCGCGAGCGTTGATCGGCACGGGCTTTCCGTTCAAGGGCGGCCCGCAGGTCGATGAGTATTTGCGAATGTTGCCGCGCGTCATGCGGGAGACCGCGGGCCTGCGGCGGCCCGGATCGGCGTCATTGGACTTGGCCGACGTCGCCAGCGGGCGCTTCGAGGCGTTCTGGGAGATCCAGCTCGCGCCATGGGATATTGCGGCGGGGATTCTGCTCATCCGAGAGGCCGGCGGCATCGTGACCGATCTGGCCGGGGCGCCGTGTCGGGTCGCGCACACAGGGATGGTCGCCGGGAATCCGGCGATGCACGCGTGGCTGATGGAGCGCGTGGGATCGGGATCCGGAACCTAGAGCCCGACCGGCGCCATCGGGCAATTACATTTGGGCAGCCGCGCAACTCGCCACGAACCCGCACCCGTTCTCGATCATGAAGCTGGTCGAATGCGTACCGAACTTCTCTGAGGGACGTCGCCCGGAGATCGTCAAACAAATTCGCGACGCGATTGCCGCCGTCGACGGCGTCGCCGTCCTCGATGTGTCGTCGGACCAATCGCACAATCGCACGGTGGTGACGTTCGTCGCGCCGGCCGAGCACGCCGCGGACGCCGCGTTCGCCGGGATCAAGACGGCACGCGAGCTGATCGACCTGAACCATCACTCCGGCGAACATCCGCGCATGGGCGCGACCGACGTGGTGCCCTTCATTCCGCTCGAAGGGATGACGATGGAAGACTGCATCGTGCTCGCCCGCGCGCTCGGCGAACGCGTTGGCCGCGAGCTCGGCATTCCAGTTTTCTTATACGAGCGCGCCGCCACCAGCTCGGCACGAGAAAATCTCGCCGACGTCCGCCGCGGAGAGTTTGAAGGGATTCGCAACGAGATGGCCGCGGGCACCCCGTCGCGCGTCCCCGACTTTGGTCCGCTCAAGATTCACCCGACCGCCGGCGCTGTCGCCATCGGTGCGCGGCCCTTCCTCGTCGCGTACAACGTCTACCTCGGACCCGCGTCCAATCTCGCCATCGCCAAGAACGTCGCGAAAGCCCTGCGCGGATCATCGGGCGGACTGCGCTACGTGAAGGGACTCGGCCTCGAGGTTGACGGGCAGGCGCAGGTGTCGATGAATCTCGTCGACACCGAGAAGACGCCGCTCTATCGCGCTTACGATATGGTCAAGATGGAAGCCGAGGCGCAGGGCGTGTCGCCCACGTGGAGCGAGATCGTGGGGCTCGTGCCCGAGCGCGCGCTGTTCGAGACGGCGGCGCGACACATCCGGCTTCGCGAGTTCACACCTGAGATTGTCCTCGAGAACAAGGTGCGCTCGGCGATTCGGGGCGGCGAATCGCTCTCGAATTTCGTTGCGTCGGTGGCGTCGTCAGCCCCAACGCCAGGCGGCGGAAGTGTGGCGGCACACGTTGGCGCACTCGGCGCCGCGTTGGCGCAAATGGTCGCCGGTCTCACCGCCGGACGAAAAAAATACATCGCCGTGGATGGTGAGATGCGCGATCTCGGTCTCAAGGCGTCAGGCTTGGTCAGCACGCTCTCGGCGCTCGTCGCCAAAGACGCCGAGTCCTACGGCGCGGTGTCCGCGGCCTACAAGCTTCCGTCGGAGCCGGACGAGGCGGCGCAGAAACGACAGGCAGCAATCGCCGACGCGCTCATCGGCGCGGCGGAGGTGCCGCTCGAGACGGCGCGCGCGTGCGCCGAAGTCGCCGAGTTGGCGGCGATCTGCGCGAACAAAGGCAATACGAACGCGGTGTCGGACGCCGGCGTTGCGGCGCTGCTCGCGGATGCTGCATGTCGTGGTGCGGTGTACAACGTGCGCATCAATATCTCGGCGCTCGACGACAAATCGCGCGGGGCGGGGTTGATCGCCGAGGCGAATCAACTGCTGGCGCGGACGAAGGCGTCGGTCGAACAGGCGACGGCGGCTGTGGATCGCGCGATCGGGTGAGCCGCGAGCCCCCATCGTGATTCTCGAGCCGTGAGGTCCAGGTGCGGCTCACTCGGCGGAGTGGCGTCGCTCCGCGCGCTTCAGCGATTTTACCTTCGTTCCGCATTCAGACATCTCGCACCACCGTCGGAAACCATTACGGCTGCGGTCGAGGTAGTACCAGCCACAGTCGGGGCCGGGACACCGGCGAAGGCGCGCAATGTCGGGCGACGCGAGCAGTTGCGCGGCCGCCCACGCAACTCGGTGGAGCGGCGTCTCGAGCGTTCGCGACGCCGCGGGCCACGTCAGAGCGATCCCGCCCTTGGCGTCGCGCACGATCGATAGCGCGCGCAATGCGTCACGAAGGATTCCCTCGTTCAACCGCGCGATCGCTCCGGATGGATCGCGTTTCTCCACCAGCGCGCGAAGGATCTCTTCAAGGGTTGAGCGGAGCTCTACCGCCGCGCCATGCACTCGAGTTGCTCGACGGGGATTTTGTTTGGCCAACTTCATGAGCGCAGACGCGTCCGCGGCGGAGAAAAACCCACCGCTCATTCCCCACTCGATCACGCGCTCGTAGGAGCTGAACCGATCGGACTCGATTCCACGCGCGGTATAGTCCGCGGTATCCACGAAGTCGATGGATGGATCGCCACCAATGAATTTGAATGGCGAATCATTGTAACGAGACTGGGCGTCGGTGGTCATGCGTAGCGCATATGGCGTCACAGAATATTACGGAACAATCCGGTAGCTCAGCTTCACGAGAAATACATTCCTCGGCGCAATGCTGAAAAGCTCCCTCGCATCGGCGCCGAGGCGCAAGGCGCCGGCGGTGTCGGCTCCGCTGCGGCTCTGCGTCCATACCACGTAGACCTCAGACCCCGGCAAATACTCCCAGCGAAGGACTGCGCTCCCGTGCAGCTCGCGCACCGTGTAATCCGGATTCGAAACACGCGCGGCCTGCGCGCCGTCCTGAAGGTCAATTCCAATCGCGCCGTCCGTCATTCGCGTCGCGCGAGACGCAAGCGGCGCAAGGACCGCGCGCGTCCCCGCGACCGATGCAATCTTCACGTTGTCGTAGCGGCCCGCGCCGAAGTATGGCTGTAGATATCCCTGCAACGTAACGTTTGCGCTGAACGAATAGTCGGCGCGAGCCACCAACGAGAGTGAGTGCGAGTGCAGCGACGCGACCGTCCAGCGTCGCGCGCTGGACGCGTCGGTCAGCTCGGCGAGATACGCGACACCGTCCGTGGCGAATTGCACGTCGGCGGACGCGTTCGCAGACAGGCGATCGCTCAGTCGCGATGTCACGCTCGGCGACGCTCCCGCACTCCACGATCCCGTCGCAGCCGAGCGCGACGCAGATGTACCCAACGCGAGCGTTGTCGATTCGCGGCTGTCGGAGTGCGCGCTCGCCGACGCCGACCAGCGCGACGGCAGATAGACAATCGGTCCGCCGCGCAGCAGCTCGACAGAGCCCGCGGCGCCATCGCGCGCGAGGGAGAGCGAACCACCGCGATAATTCCAAAGCTCGCCCGAGATCGCGGCGGTCGTCACGACACTCCGGCGTTCGCCACCCCAACTCCACCCGAGTCCCGTTCCATCCGTCGAGACAGTCCAGCTGCGAAATCGATGCGTGCTATCCAGGTCGCGGTGATATGACGCCGACGCGAGCGCAACCAGCCAGTCCGCGTTGCGCTGGAAACCCGCGGCACCCACGTCGAACGTCGGCGAGACTGCATATCCCGTCGCGCTCCACGTGAACGCGCCGTCGATTTTGGCGTATTTCACACGCGCTATGGCTCCCGTAATGGACGTCGCCGTGCTGTCGTACTTGGCATAGCCCGCGTCGAGTCGGCCGAGAAAGTGCCCGGGTCCGAGCTGCGTGCGCGCAAGTGCGCGCGCGTCACCGTCCACCATACTTGCTCCCGCCATCGCGCTCGCTTCGTATCCGCCCATGCGGTGTCGCGCGTCCAGACCGCCAAACATCGAGCGCCGCGGCAAGACTGTGTCGAGCTCGGCATCCGATGAGCCGGCGTCGGCAATGTCGGCGAAGACGCCGATTGCGCTTCCACCGTTGCGGAAATCGCGAATGATGCGCGTGGCCGCGGCCAGCGTCCGAGGCTCGACCCGGGTGCTGAGCCTGCGACCGGACGCGTCGAGATACAGCGCATCCGTCGACGCCGACTGCGCGGCGAGCGCGCCAACCGTCCAGCCGCCGGCAATCCGGCCGCTGATCTTCGCGGCGGCGAGAACGTCCGTGGCAAGCGGCACATCGGCGACAATCGCCGAGTTGGGCACAGAGCCGCGCGGCGGCGCGCCGATGCGGCGCGTGTAGAACGCCTGCTCCGAATCGAACGCGTCGCCGCGCGAGGTGAACGGAATGCCGAGATCGTAGTGAAAGAGATCGCCGCCATTCACGAAGAACGGACGGCGTTCGGCTTGAAAGGTCTCGAATGTCGTGAGGTTGATCTGCGACGGATCCGCTTCGACCTGTCCGAAGTCCGGGCGGATGGTCGCGTCCAACGTCAACCCGCTCGGCAGATGCGCCACGACGTCGCCGCCCGCCGACGCCCGCGCCGGATGCGTCGTGCTTGGCGAACCAGTCACGAGTGCGGAGTGTGGCGACGATTGACTCGACAGGTACGGGGTGAGCTCGAACGCATGCGATGAACGCGGAAGCTCGATGCCGACGAGATCGTTGAAGTGCGAGACCACGCGGCCGCCGTGTGATGGAAGGCGCGGCGCCCAGTCGCTGGATGACGAATGGTGCGCGTTGTTCCGATAGATATTCAAACCCCAGGTCACCAGGCGGTCGTCGCCCGACGACGCGGCGGATCGGAGCTGCGAGAACGGGATGCGGAACTCTGCCGTCCAGCCGAGCGAATCGACACGCGTGCGCGCCTGCCACACGCCGTTCCACGCGTAGTCGTAGCCAACGTCGTCGATCCAGACGCCATCCACCTGCACGCCGCGCGGGTTCACGCCGAGGGAGAACGCGTTGCGCCGATCATGCCGCGTGTCGAGCTCGACAAAGAGCCAGTCGGCGCGCGATTCGTCGTCGCGTCGCATGAAGGGCGCGACGATGGAGTCCGGATGCGAATCGTACGCGCGCACGGCGACGTAGACCGCGTCGTCGTCGAAGGCGATCGCGGCGATGGTACTATCGTGCGGGATGGTGCCCGGCAGTGGCGAATGGGCAGTGAAGTCCCCGATACGGGTGCGGGGACTGGTGAGCAACCGTTGCCAGGATGGCTCGTCGAGGCGGCCGTCGATGTGAACGTCACCGGGATGAACTCGTTCGGCGACGGCGGTTCGTGGGCGCAATCGCGCGGAGTCGACAGATTGCGCGGAGGCCGGAGCGGTCGCGAGGAGAATCGCGAGTACAGCCGCGAGAAGAGCCGCGAGGGCAAAGGCGAGCCGAGGCATGAGGGTTCCAGTAAACAGTGTTATACTGGAACCACGGTAACACAGCAATATGCTCCTGTAAATAGGCGAATACCGGAGCAGTTTTTTTGGGTGTGCGGCGCGCCGGGTGACGGTCGCGTCCGAGCACCGCGAGCAGGTGGGTCAGCCCACGCGTCGTGCCGCGAGACGAGAGACGCGAGCTGCGAGGAGACGCCGGGGTGCGCGGCGACGGGTCGCGGGGACTGGACGCGTCGCGACGCCGCGGGTTGCAGCCACGAGCGACCAGCCGCTCGTCGTTACGGTTTACCGGCCACTTCAACCAACGTCCGGTAGATCATCTCCGTCCCCTGCTTCAACGCCGCAATGCTGACTTTCTCATCAGTGCCGTGCATGCGCGTCAGCTCGTCGGCGTCAATCGCGTAGGGATAGATGCCGTACACCGGAATGCCTTTGCTCCGCCACGCCCCCGCGTCGGTCCCGGCCTGAAAAAGGTACGGCGTCACTTCCGCGCCGGGAAACTGCGTCTTGGCCGCGTGCACGAGCGCGCGGTACAGATCCGTGTTCTCCGACGACACCGGCATTTGTGCGTAGATGCGGGCTCCAAGCGCGAACTCGATCGTGGTGTCGGCGACAACCCGCTTCAGCTCGGCGACGAGCGCGGCCGGGTCGCTGCCTGGGATCAAACGCAGATTGAGCGTCGCTTGCGCCGAGCCCGGGATGACGTTGGCGCGAAAACCGCCGTTGATGATCACAGGTGCGATCGTATTTCGAATCAGCGAATGAAGCAGCGGATCCCGACTCACCACCGCGTCGGCGCGGCGCGCGCGCGCGGCATCATTGCCAACGACGTCCGCGTAGTAGCCGGACATCGGCGGCGTACTCGTGCGCGATAGCGCCGTGAAGAACTTCCTCGTCTCCGGCGTGATCGTGAGCGGTGTCTCGAACGCCGAGATCTTCGCGAGGGCGCGCGAGAGGGCGAAGATCGCGTTGTCCGGACGCGGCATCGATGAATGCGTCGACGTGCCCTTCGAGGTGATCGTGAGCGGCATCGATGCTTTATCAGCAGTCGAGATGCTCACGTAACGCACCTTGCCCTTGTCGTCGTTCATGATCCAGCCGCCCTCGTTCAACGCGAACTCGGCGTCGATGTCGCCCCAGTGCTCGCGCGCGAGCCAGCTCGTGCTGTACGATCCCCCGACTTCCTCGTCGGCCTCGGCGACAAAGATCACGTCGCGCGACAGCGGGATCTTCTTCTCGGCGAGCATCATCACGGCGCGTGCGAAGACGGCCATTCCGCCCTTGAAGTCGATGGCGCCGCGGCCGAATACGTGATCGCTCTGAATCACGCCGGCGAACGGATCGACGCTCCATTTGTCACGCTCGACGCCGACAACGTCGGCGTGGGCCGCAAGCAGCACCGGACGTTTGCTCCCGTCGCCCTTGAGTCGCGCAACAATGACCGACTTCATCGAATCCGGCGTCGCGATGATCTTCACGTCCACCCCTGCCGCACGAAACTTGGGCGCGAGCACCTCGGCGATCAGTCGTTCGTTGCCCGGCGGCGAGCTGGTGTTGGCGCGAATCAGCTCGAGCAACAGCGAAGCGGTGGGATCGGTCGAGACCGACTGCGTTTGCGCGAGACGCGCGGTGGTCGCGAGCATGGTCGCCGCGGCGGCGACCAGCAGAATCGAAGAACGTTTCACACCACACTCCTTCGTTGGAGAGCCGCACGCGCGGCCCGACCGTTCCACCACATCGTGACACCCGTGATTCCCTGGGTTGCTAGAATAATTGCCGCCGCCAGCCAAATCGCTTCGGTCGGCTTCCCAAACAGGTCGCCGGTGTGCACCGATCGAATGGCGTTTCCGATTCGGTTGCCCAGTTCCGCCTGTCGCGTGCTCGTCGCCAAAAGGATCGTTCCGCGGTAGCGATCGACGACGACCCGGCTTCGCCCGCCCGGTGTGTGATCTTCGGGAAACCGCATTGCCACAGTGTATGGCTGCGTGTTCTTGGCAGGGAACGAAAAGAACATGATGCGCGCCCCCGGCAGCGTGGCGAGTGCGGTACGGCTCAGCGAATCAACGGAAATGCCATGTGCACCGCCATCGGCTTTGGGCTGTTCCAGTGCCGGGGCCGCCGGTGCGCTATTCAAGCTGGACATCAGCGCGCTGAGCGTCGGATAGTGAATGAACATTCCACTCAGCGAAATGATGAGCAGAATGATCGCCGCGAAGGCGCCGAGCGAGTGATGCAGATCGAAAACGATGCGCTTCCACGACGCGGACCATCGAATGCGCCAGAGCTTGTCGCGCCACCAAATAACGAGTCCCGTGAGCACGAGCACGAACGCGAGCGCGGTGACGATGCCGACGATCTCGCCGCCAACCTTTCCCGACATCAGCGACACGTGGAGCACGTGGAGGCGCCGAGGCAGCGACGCGTTCCATTCGGCGATCGTCCGGGTTCCGATGACTGCGCCGGTGTACGGATTGAGAAAGATCTGCGTCGCGCCGGCGGATGCCACGTGCGCGCGGTCCGGGACAGGCGACAGTGTGAGGCCGCTCACCTGGGCCTTCGGCATGCTCGCGCGAGCGTTGGCGACGAGCGTGTCGAACGAGACTGGCGAGCCGGTCGGGGTGACGCGCCACAACTCAGGGTGCAGTCCGCGGTCGATCGCGCCTTCGAACACGAGCGCGCTTCCGGTGATCGCGACCACGAGAATCAAAATCGTCGCAACTAACGCGATCCACCGGTGAACGAGAAGTAGGTAGCGATGGATCGTGGAATCCGATGGAGGCATTGAGTTCCCGTGAACGTTGCCGGCCGCCGGCGGATAATGTTGGTGGCGTGAACATGGCCGCGGCCGCCGCCCGTTGGCAACCACGAACGGTCGGCCGAACACATTTGCACCCGCGGAGTAATTTCCAGTGGCCGAAAGGACCATTGGGTGCCGTTTATTCAGCAGGCACCATCGACTTCCGGACAGGAGACCTCGGAGACTTCAACATGCCAAAACATCGCGTCACGGCGACGCGCCGCATCGCGGCGCCGGCGCCGATCACATATGCCATCATCGCGGACTACCGCGACGGACATCCACATATTCTTCCACCAGACTATTTCCGAAATCTTCGCGTC
Organism: bacterium; assembly: GCA_040002475.1. Classification (GTDB taxonomy): domain Bacteria; phylum Gemmatimonadota; class Gemmatimonadetes; order Gemmatimonadales; family Gemmatimonadaceae; genus JAQBQB01. The sequence goes on from JBDUEJ010000036.1 coordinate 19,510, forward strand.
GAATCAGGCGGCGTGGGCGCCGGCACGGTGATCACCTTCGACATGCGCGTACTCGGCTCGACGAAGCCCACCCGCGGCACCGTGGCCGAACCATCGCCGGGACGCGTGATCACCGAGCACTACGCGGCGACCGACGTCCTCACTGAATTCACCGTCGAGCCGGCGAAGGATGGGACGGCATGCGACGTCACCATCGCGAGCAACCTGCCCGTGCACGGCGGATTGGCCGGTATGCTGGAGCGCGCGTTCATGAATCGGTATTTACGTCGAGCGTTCGACGCCGAATTGACGCTGCTCGACACAGTTGCGCAGCAGCGGTCGGCACGCACACGTGGCCCAGAAGCACGGGATGCCCACGGTGGCCGTACCGCGAACGAACGCCGGTAGCGCCGAGCGACGATACGCGTTCTTTTCAGGGACCACCCTGAACCCGAGATCGCCATGGCCGCCCGCGCACGACGTGTTGGACAAGAGAACAGGCTTCGCGTAGCGCGTGGAGCCGCCGCGGTGCTGTCGTTGCTTGGCGTGCTCGCAACGACGCTCCACGCGCAACAATCGGCGACCTACTTTCCGCCGCCGGGACAGTGGCAGTCAAAGTCTGCGGCTGCCCTCGGGCTCGACTCCGTCAAGCTGCAACAAGCCGTCGAGTACGCGCTCGCTCACGGAAGCACGTGGGATTTCGACAAGGATCAGGTGCGGACGTTCGGTACACCGCTCGGTCCGTTGCCCAAACAGCGCGCGTCGACCAACGGGATCATTCTACGTCATGGCTACATCGTCGCACAATTCGGCGACACCAAGGCCAATGATCCAGTGTATAGCGTCGCCAAGAGCTTTCTTTCGACCGTGGCCGCTCTCGCGGTGGAACGCGGCCTGATCAAGAACGTCAACGATCCGGTCGCGCAATACATCCACGACGGTGGTTACGACTCGCCGCACAACGGCAAGATCACGTGGAAGAATCATCTTCAGCAGGAAAGTGAGTGGGAAGGCACGCTCTGGGGAAAGAACGCGGACTTCGTGGGCCACGAGCCGTTCGGCGCCGGCGAGCGCAAGCCGCGGGCGATTCAGGATCCGGGTGCGTTCTACGAGTACAACGACGTGCGCATCAATCGCTTCTCGCTCTCGTTGCTGCGACTCTTCGGCACCGGCGTGCCCGACGTCCTCAAGACCAACATCATGGATCCGATCGGCGCGTCACAGGCGTGGCGATGGGTGCCATATGACAACTCTCAAGTCTCCATTGGCGGGCGGCAGATCGGATCGGTGAGCGGCGGCACGCGATGGGGCGGCGGGCTATGGATCAACTCGGAAGATCTTGCCCGGTTCGGTTTGCTCGTCATCAACCACGGCAAGTGGAACACACGCCAACTCGTGCCGTCGCAATGGTTCACGGACGCCGTGACGCCGAGCGCGCATGGACCGGACTACGGATATCTCTGGTGGTTGAATACCAAGAAACAGCAGTGGCCGAGTGGACCGGCGTCGAGCTTTGGTGCGCTGGGGAATGGGTCAAACATCATTTGGATCGATCCGGAGCACGATATCGTGTTCGTATGGCACTGGTACGAGAACCGCGCCATGGATGGCATGGTGCAGCGGATCGTGGCGGCGGTGACTGGCGAATAGCGCGCCGGCGACGACGCACTATTGGGCCCGAACGCAGGGCTAGGGCATTCGGGCGACAAACAATGTGTGGAACCCACCGGACGTCGTATGTGCACGCACTCTCGTGACGTCCACAATGAGGCCCGCGCTCCGCAGCGACTCTTCAAACCCGCGATCATTGCCGGCCGACCAATACGAGAGTCGGCCATTCGGGCGCAACGCCGCTGCCGCCATGTGAATCCCGACACTCTGGTAGAGCCGCGCATTGCCCGAGGTGGTCAATGCGTCCGCCCCATTGTCCACGTCAAGGATGATGGCGTCAAACGCACCAGGACTCCGTTTCAAAACAGTTACAACATCCTCATGGCGCACGTCGACGCGCGAATCGGCCAAGGCCGCCGAGGCAAGCGCGTAGTCCGGATTCCTGTTCCATTCGATGACGCCCGCCACGATCTCGGCGACGACAACCGATGCGTCCGCGCCGAGCGAATGCAGCGCCGCCTGGAGCGTGAAGCCGAGTCCGAGTCCGCCGATCAGAACGCGCGCCTTCACGCGATGCTGCAAGGGGAGGCAAACCAGCTCGGCGAGAATGTCCTCGGAGTGATGCCGGCGCGTCGACATGAGCTCGATGCCGCCAACCCGGATGCTGTACGCGCCGTCGTGTCGGTAGAGCGTGAGCACGGTGCCGTCGGGCGCAGTGGCTTCGCCGAGTCGTTCGGTTCGTTTCACGCTTGACCTCGTGGTCGCGCTGGGTTCATACTATCCTCGCATTCGGCGTGCAGGGCGCCACCCGTCCGCGGACAGGACCGAGTCCACCTGACTGATACGATGTGACAATCGGTTCTCACGAACCTCCTTCGCCCGACGCGAGCGGACTCCGGGCATCTCAAAGGAGGCTCGTCATGCCCGCTCGCCACCTGCCCGTTCGCCCCGACCTGGATCAGCTCAAGCACCAGGCCAAGGATCTGCTCCGCGCCATTCGCCGCGGCGATCCGTCCGCGATCGAAGACCTTCAAACGTATCACCCCGAAAAACTCGAGCCCGCGAAGGTAAAGCTCGCGGACGCGCAACTCGTCCTGGCGCGCAGCTATCAATCGCCGAGCTGGCACCGTCTCGTGCTGTCGTGTCGTCTGATCGACGCGATCTGGAAGAACGACCTCGATGAGGTTCGCGCGCTGGTCATCAAGTATCCGGCGTTGCTGCACGAGAACGCCGGCGTACGCAACAACAACTGGGGTCCGCCCATGGCGTACGCCGCCAATCTCGGACGCGACGACATGATCGAGATGCTCCACGGTCTCGGCGCGACGGACCTCGAGCAGGCCCTCGAGCGAGCCACGCTCCAAAGCCGCATCGGCACCGCGCGCAAGCTGCACACCATGCTCGGCGCCCCGCGCCCGAAGGTCGGATCGCTCGGAGGGCCGGCGTACACGCTGAGCGTGCCGGGCACGGCGCTGATGCTGGAATTCGGCGCGCAACTGCGGGACGAGAACGGAAGACCCAACGCGCCTGTCGCCGTGGTCATCGAGTCGGACAGCCGCAACCCCCACGCGAAGCACACGATTCTCGAGATGTACGCCGAGCATGGCTTTGTGCTTCCCGACACGCCGATGATGGCGCTGCATCGCGGTCGCATCGATCTCCTCGAGGAACATCTGCGTCGACATCCGTCACTGCTCAGTCGCACGTTCGACTACGACGAGATCTTTCCGCCGGAGCTCCAGTGCCACGATGAGCAGTTGCCGCGAACGACGTTGTCCGGCGCTACTCTGCTGCATGTCTGTGTGGAGTTCGATGAGTTGGAGATCGCGCGCTGGTTGCTCGATCAAGGAATGTCCGCCGATACGCCCGCGGCAATCGACGCGAGCGGGTTTGGCGGTCATACGGCGTTGTTCGGAGCGGTCGTCTCCTACGCAAACTTCTGGGCAAACTTCACCGGCAGTTGGCAATACAAGGGACCGGCGACCGACTCACCGTTCGCGCGCCTGCTGCTCGATAGGGGTGCCAATCCGAACGCGCGCGCGTCGCTCCGCGAAAAGGTGATGAAGGGCGACGATCGAAGGCCGCGCGAGCATCGGGACATCACGCCATTGACCTGGGGCGCCCGTTTTCACGATCGGCTGATTGTCAGCGTTCCCGCGATGCATTTGATCACGGAGCGCGGCGGTCACGGGTAGGTCGTCTTCAGGAGCCACGGGTCTGGGCCATCGTTGGCGGCGACGACGAATCTGTGTTGGCCCACGGTCATTCTGTAGAACAATTCGTTGAAGCGCCAGCGCCCGCCACCGCTTCTCTTGCGACGCCGTACCTGCGCGCCTAGCAGGCATGCTGGCGCCGACCTACCTTCTCGCATCCTCATCGCATCCTTATCGCGGAGACTTGCGTCATGGCGACTCCATCTGACGACAACACGCCGCTGAGCCGGCGCGACCTGCTCAAGTCCGCCGCGTTGGCCGGCGCGGCGTTGGGCACCGCTGGACTGTTCTCGCCGGCGATCGCCGAAAACGTCACCGCGGCGGCTCACCCCGACGCGGCACCGCCGGCGCCGGCAGCGCGGGCGACAATGCGGGCCATCCCATTCGCACGGCACGCGGTCGTTCGCGTGGGCATCGTCGGCACGGGATTGCGCGGGCGATCGGTCCTGAACGAGCTGCTCGGCATCGAGGGCGTGAAGATCGTCGCGCTGTGCGACGTCGTTGCGGACAAGGCGCAGCGCGCCACGAAGATGATCACGGACAAGGGACAGCCCGCGCCCGCGGTCTACACGAGCGGCGCGCAGGCGTTCGAGCAACTCGTTGCCCGCGACGACATCGATCTCGTCTACACGGCCACCCCGTGGGAATTCCACGTGCCGGTCATGCTCGCGGCGTTGGCGCACGGGAAGCATTGCGGCAGCGAGTGCCCCATCGGCACCACACTCAAGGATCTCTGGGCATTGGTGGACGCGAGCGAGAAGGCACAGCGGCATTGCATGCAGATGGAGAACTGCAACTACGGCTACAACGAGATGTTGATCAACCGAATGGTGCACGCCGGCGTGTTCGGCGACGTGGTGCACGCCGAGGCTGCGTACCTTCACGATCTGCGCGAGATTCTGTTCGAGAATCGTGATGAAGGCCTGTGGCGCCGCGCCTGGCACACCCGCGCGAATGCCAACCTCTACCCAACACATGGGCTCGGACCCGTTAGTTGGTACCTCGACGTTCACGCCGGGGATCGGTTCGACTATCTGGTGAGCGTCAGCGGGCCGGAGCGCGGCCTCTCGCTGCACCGCGAGGCGACCGTCAAAGACAAGTCAGATCCCACGTGGTCCGAGAAATACATCACCGGCGACCTCAACACGTCGATCATCAAGACCGTGAAGGGTAAGACGATCTTGTTGCAGCACGACGTGTCCAACGCGCGTCCGTACACGCGACACAACCGCGTCATGGGCACCAAGGGCACGTTCGAGGACTATCCGCCGCGCATCTACATTGAAGGGCCCGGCGTCGCCGAACGCTGGGCGCCGATCGACGAATGGAAGACCAAGTTCGAGCATCCGTTGTGGACCAAGCTCGCCACGCAGGCGAGCAGCGGCGGACATGGCGGCATGGACTTCGTGATGGCCTACCGGCTCATCGAGTGCATGCGTGAAGGCTTGGCGCCGGACTACGACGTGTACGACGCGGCCGCGTGGAGCGCGCCGTTCCCGTTGACCGAGATGTCCGTCGCCAAGGGCAGTACGCCCATGAAATTTCCCGACTTCACGCGCGGCGAATGGAGCAAGGCGCGCTCGTGATCGGGTTTCCCTTCGCGCGCGTCGACTGGATCATCATCGTCGCCAGCATCGCCGTCTCGTTCCTGCCGGCAGTCTTCTTCTGGCGCCGCGCAAGCTCGAGCACGAGCGAGTTCTTCACGTCGGGACGCGCGGCGCCGTGGTGGCTGGTCGGCATCTCCATGGTCGCCACCACGTTCAGCACCGACACGCCGAACCTCGTCACCAACATGGTGCGCGAGCGCGGCGTCTCGGAAAACTGGCTCTGGTGGTCGTTTCTGCTCACGGGAATGATGACCGTGTTTTTCTACGCGCGACTCTGGCGACGGTCGGGCGTGCTCACCGATCTCGAGTTTTATGAGATTCGGTATTCCGGCAAGGCCGCCACGCTGTTGCGCGGCTTCCGCGCCGTCTACCTCGGGCTCTTCTTCAATTGCGTGATCATGGCGACGGTCAACCTCGCCGCCGCAAAGATCGGCAACGTGGTGCTCGGCTGGCCCATGGAGCGAACGCTGGTCGTCTGCGCGATCATGACGATCTTCTTCGCGTCGGTTTCCGGCCTGTGGGGCGTGCTGGTCACCGATTCGATTCAATTTGCCATCACAATGACGGGCACGTTCGCCGTCGCGTACTTCGCCCTGCACCAGCCTGAGGTCGGCGGTCTCACGGGACTCCTGGCCAAGGTGCCGCCGCGCACGCTCGCCATGCTGCCGGACTTTGGCGATTGGACCGTTGCAGCCACGGTGTTCGTCATCCCGCTCACCGTGCAATGGTGGTCGGTCTGGTATCCGGGCGCCGAGCCGGGCGGCGGCAGCTATATCGCGCAACGCATGCTGGCATCGCGTACCGAAAAGGATGCGGTCATCGGCACGCTATTGTTCAACGTGCTGCACTACGCGCTCAGGCCGTGGCCGTGGGTCATCGTCGCGCTGGCGTCCACAATCGTCTACCCAAAGCTCAGCGACATCTCCGCCGCGCTTCCCTACGTGAGCCCGTCGCTCATCGGCCACGACATGGCGTACCCGGCGATGATGCGCTTCCTCCCGGCCGGCTTCCTCGGGTTGGTCGTCGCCGGCACGCTCGCCGCGTATCGCTCGACGATCGAAACGCATCTCAACTGGGGCACGTCGTACCTCGTGCACGATTTCTACCGACGCTTTCTGCGTCCGGGCGAGTCGGAGCGGCACTATGTATTGATCGGTCGCCTGACCACGGCCGGACTCATGGTGTGCGCCGCGCTGATGACCTACGCACTGGGCACCGCGAAAGAGGCCTTCGACCTCATTCTGTCGGTCGGCGCGGGCACGGGCCTGCTCTACCTGCTTCGGTGGTTCTGGTGGCGCGTGAGCGCATGGAGCGAGATCGCGGCAATGGCCAGCTCGTTCGCGGTCGCCCTCGGCTTCTTCGCCGCGCGCAAGGCGGGGATGGCGATCCCGGCCACAACGTCACTCCTCATCACCGTCGCAACGACCACGGTCGTGTGGATCGTGACCACGATGCTCGCGCCGCCGGAGAATCGTACAACACTCATTAAATTCTTCACATTGGTCCGGCCCGCCGGACCGGGATGGCGTCCGATCGAGCGGGACGCTGGAGTCGGCGGCTCGTCCGACAGTCTGCCCCAGGCACTCGTTGGATGGATGATGGGGTGCACGTTCGTCTACGCGGCGCTGTTTGGCACGGGCAGCTTCCTCTATGGCCAGATGCACCAGTTCTACGCCTGGCTCGCGGTGTTCGCGCTGAGCGGACTCGGGCTCGCCCGCGTGCTGCGCGGATTCTGGAACAAGCCGGCGTGAGGGCAACTACGCCGACGACACAGGCCGTCATTCTCGCGCGCGGACTCGGCACCCGAATGCGTTCGGACACCGGTGCTCCGCTCGCCGACGAGCAGGCGCGGGCGGCCGACACCGGCGCAAAGGCGATGATGCCCTTTGCGCGTCCATTCATCGACTACGTCCTCTCGGCGCTCGCTGACGGCGGCATCACGGCGGCGGTGCTCGTCATCGGACCGGAGCATACGAAAGTTCGAGACTACTTCGAGCGCACGCGCGTGGGACGACGCGTACACATTGAGTTCGCAGTCCAGGCCGAGCCGCGTGGGACGGCTGACGCCCTGCTCGCGGCGCGCGCCGCCATCACCTCCCTCACCGCCGACTGTTTTCTCTCGCTGAACGCCGACACCTACTATCAGTCCCAGGCCTTCGCCGCGCTCGCGGCGCTCGGTACCTCCGGATTGATCGGGTTCGACGCCGACGCCTTGGTGCGCGAAAGCAACATCGAACCGGAGCGCGTTCTGCGATATGCGCTGATCGAAGCGGACGCCGACGGATGGTTGCGCGCCATTCACGAAAAACCGCCGGCGAATCACCCACTCGCCCTGCGCGCGCAGCGGTGGGTGTCGATGAACGTTTGGTCGTTCACGCCGCGTATCTTCGACGCGTGCGCTCTGGTGCACCCTTCACCGCGCGGAGAGCTGGAGCTCGCCGACGCCGTGACGATCGCGATGCGCGACCTCGGCGAGCCCTTTCGTGTCGTGCCGATGCACGCCGGCATACTCGACCTGTCCCACCGCTCCGACGTCGCGTCGGTCGCCACCCGGCTCGCGTCGATCACGCCACGCCCGTGACGCGGCGGTACATCGTCCCCGGCCGCATTGAGCTCGTCGGCAAGCACGTGGATTACGCCGGCGGTCGCTCGCTCACCTGCGCCGTCGACCTCGCCTTGCATGTGAGTGCGTCGCCCCTGAGCGATCCAGTAATTCGCGCGCGGAGCGCGCCGCACCGCGGCCTCGTCGTCATGGCGCTCGAACCGAACGCGCCGGTGCAACGCGCGGCGTGGAGCGAATACATTGCCGCCGTCGCGCGTCGCTTCGCCCGCGACTTCCCCCACTTTCGTGCCGGCGTGGACATCGAGATCCGCAGCGAGCTGCCCGCCTCGGCGGGGCTGAGCAGCTCGAGCGCGCTCATCGTCGCGGTGGCCTCGGCACTCGCCGGTGCAAACAACGCGCACGACGACCGCGTGTGGAACGACGCGCTTCCGTCCGTACTCGCGCGTGCCGAGTATTTCGCGGCGATTGAGACGGGCGCGCCGTTCGGCACGTTTGACGGCGAACATGGTGTCGGCGTTCGCGGGGGTGCGCAGGACCCAATCGCCATCATGTCCGCAACGTCGAACGCCATGAGTCAATTCTCATACCTGCCGGCGCGCTTCGAACGCCGCGTCGCGTGGCCGGACGACTACGTCCTGGCGATTGGCGTGAGCGGCGTCCAGGCGACAAAGACCGGCAACGCCCGCGATCAATACAATCGCGCCGCGGATGCCATGCGGTCGCTCGTCCTGGAATGGAACCGCGCGACCGGCCGCGGCGACGAGACCATCGCCGATGCGCTGGCCAGTGGATTCGACGCCGGCGAACGTCTCGAGCGAGTCGCGCACGATCAGGCGTCTGCGTTGGGCGACGGCTACATCACCACGAGGCTGGCGCAATTTCGCGAGGAGTCCAACGTGATCGTGCCGTTGGTCGGCGACGCGATTCGCGACCGCGACTTCCCTCTGCTCGGACGGCTTGTCGATCGATCGCAACAGCTCGCTGAACAGGCACTCGGCAATCAAGTGCCGGAGACGATCGCGCTGGTGCGTTCGGCGCGCGAGCTCGATGCCGTCGCCGCATCGGCGTTTGGGGCTGGGTTTGGCGGCGCCGTCTGGGCGATGGTTCCGGCGAGGAACGCCGACGCGTTCGTCGACGCCTGGCGCGGCGCCTACGCCGCGGTGTTTCCTCAACGGAAAGCGAGCGCGCAATGGATTGTGACTCGCCCATCGAGTCCGTTCCGCGAGATCGCGCGCGACGATGGTTTGAACGTGCCGGACCTCAACCCGGAACGGACTTGACGCGCTGATCGCTGTAGCCGTGTGCGGCGATCTCGAGCGCCCGCGCACGATACGCGTCGATGTTTCCCGGCGTTCCCGCACGAAATCCTTCGACGATCCGATTGTACATCGAGAACGCCGACGCAATGAGCACGGCGAGTTGCACGTCCCCGTCCGTCGCGCCGGCCGCGAGTGCCTTCTCCACGTCGTCGCCCGTCAACGCCCTGGCCTCGCGTCGGACGGTACGCACAACTTGAAACAGCGCGCGCACCTTCGGGCTCACGCCATCCGACCGCCCGTCTTTGATGCCGGCAATCAGCGGCTCGATGTCGGTCGCCCCGTTCTGCTCGAGGAGCGCGGTCGCGAACGCACCGTGCGTATCCATGCAATAGAAGCAATCATTTGCCGCCGAGACGGCCGTCGCGAGCATTTCACGCTCAGCGCGCGAGAGCGTGGCGCCCGGAAAGTCGTTGACTAACAATTCGTCGGCGAGCCCACGGAGGTGGACACCAAGGCCGGGTGTGAGACGAATCGCCGTAAGAATTCCAGGGAAGGCGGGCAGTCCGCCGACGATGGGTTGTTGTTGGGATCGCGCCAATCGTTCGCCTTCACGTGACATGCGTTGCACCATCGTCGTGTGGGAGTGTCCGAAAGCTGCTCTTGCGTCGCGATGGAATCCAGGGCGTATGGAGTCGGCGAGGGAGCGGCAGAGGAAAACGTACGGTCCGGTTGAGCCGAGGTTGAGCCGCGATGATCCTTCAATGCAGCTGTTGCCCGCTCCGTGCACCGTTCGCTGACTTGATGCTCAATTGGCACCTCCGTCTTCGTGCGAACGATCGTCGTTCCCCGACTGCCACGCACGCAGTCATGCCTTTCCCGATACCTTTCCACACGCAATTCGGTCCTTCGTCCACCTATCCCACCCACATAGCATGAAGCTCTGGCTCGACGCCGACGCCGCCCCGCGCGACGTCAAGGAAGTTTGCTTTCGAGTCTCTGAACGCCTGAAGCTCGACACCATCCTCGTCGCCAACCAGCGTCTCCAACTCCCGCTCGGCTACGCACACCTCTCGGCCGTGCGCGTCGAAGGCGGACCCGACGTCGCCGACCGCTACATCGCCGACAATGCCGTCGCGGGTGACGTCGCCATCACCGCCGATATCCCGCTCGCCGCGCTCCTCGTGCCGAACGGCGTCGTCGTCATCGACCCGCGCGGCGAGGAATACACACCCGAGAGCATCGGCGAGCGCCTGTCAGTCAGAAACTTCATGGACGGCCTTCGCGGAGCCGGTGTCGAAACGGGAGGCCACGCGGCATACGGCCCGCGCGAGAAGCAGGCGTTCGCCAATGCACTCGACCGCGCCCTGACCCGCGCGCGACGGATGCGCTAGTCCGGTCACGCACCTGAACGACGGCTATCGCGCCGCGCCACCAGCCGCCGCGCCCAATCCCGCGGCTCGCCCCGTGGCCCACGCCCACAGGAAGTTGTAGCCGCCCACGGGACCGAAGGCATCCAGCACCTCGCCACAGATATGAAGGCCCGCATGCCGCCGGCTCTCCATCGTGCGCGGATCCACCTCGGCGAGACTCATCCCGCCGCCGGTCACCTCCGCCTTTCGATATCCCTCATCACCGTTCCATGGAAGCGTTGCTGAGACCAGCGTCTCAATGAGCCGGACGCGCTCATCGCGGCGCAACTCGGCAAGCACACGCGTCGGATCCACGTTGGCGATCGCCAAGAGAACCGTGACCAGTCGATCCGGCAACTGCGCACGCACCGCACCGATCACCGTGCGGTTTCCTTGCGGGCGCAATGCGTTCTCCCACTCCGCCGCACCAAGCTCCGTCCATTGGACCTTCACCCATGCGGACGACGCCGACTCGGCGCGCGAACGCACCGCGACATGGGACACGTCGAGCACCGACGGACCGCTGTATCCCTGATGAGTAAATAAGAATCCCCCAGTCGCCTCGGCCTCGCGTTCGGCAGTCTCGTCGCGCGCCGACAACGTCACGCGTAGTGACACGCCACTCAGCGCGGCGAACGGTGAGTTGACCGCGGTGAGCGGCGTGAGCGCCGCGTAGAGCGGATGCATGACGTGGCCGAGCCTCGCCAACTCACGCAAGCCAAGGCCATCGCTGCCGGTGTTCGGCACCGACAACCCGCCGGTCGCGACGATCACCGCGTCGGCGTCGACGGGCGACGTGCCGTCGCACTCGATGCGCCATCCTCCGGCGTCACGCGCGATGCCTGTGACGACCGTGTTCATGCGGACGGTCGCACCCGCACGGTGCGCGCGAGCGAGGAGACCATCGCGCACATCACGCGCCTTGTTCGACACCGGAAAGAGCTTCGCCGACTCCGGCTCCTCAGCGAGCGGAATGCGGAGCTCGTGCTCGAAGAAGGCGATCTGCTCGGCGAGCGGCCACGAGCGGAGCATCTTCCGCAACACGTTCGGCGACGAGTCGGTGACGAATCGCGACTCGTCGACCTTCATCGGCAACACGTTGCACCGACCGCCACCGCTGATCAGGATCTTCCGGCCGCCGTCACGCGTGCGCTCGAGCAGTGTGGTCTGGGCCCCCGCACCGGCGGCGAAGATTGCGGCCATCGTCCCGGCGGCGCCCGCGCCAATGACGACGACGCGCCGTGGAACGTTTGAAATGGGCGGCGACATGGGACGCAAGCTAACGGACGTCGATTGCCTGCGTCATCTTACGACAATGACTCAACGTCGCAATGCACCTCCCAAATCACCTCCCACGTCCGTGGAAGGGCGCCCGGACCAATCGTCCAGGAAATCGCCGGCCAAGCGTTCCGTACCCGTCGCGGCCGCGGAGCGCGGCACCGTGAGCGTTCCGCGGGCGCTGTCCAAACTCGGCTTCTGTTCGAGAACTCAGGGAGAGGCGCTCGTGGAGGCAGGAACGGTCCGCGTGAACGGAGCGATCGTTCGCGATCTGTCGCTGCGCATTCGCCCCGAGAAGGACCTCATCGAGGTGGACGGCGTGCCTGTCGCACGCGTCGCGAACGTCTATCTCATGCTCAACAAGCCGCGCGGTCTCGTCACGACGCGAGACGATCCGCAAGGGCGCGCGACGATCTACGAGTGTTTGACCGGCGCATCGCTGCCGTTCGTCACGCCCGTGGGGCGTCTCGACAAGGCAAGCGAGGGCCTGTTGCTGATGACGAACGACTCGCGGTGGTCAACGGCGCTGCTCGATCCCGCTGCGCATGTCGACAAGGTCTACCACGTGCAGGTGCGAGGCGCCGAGCTGGATGCAGTCATGGCGCGCGTCGCGGCCGGCGTCGTCGAGCAAGCAACCGGCGAATTGCTCGAAGTAAAAGTCATCACGCTGCTGCGCACGGGATCGCGCCAGGGCGCGTGGTTTGAGATCGTTCTCGACGAAGGAAAGAATCGCCAACTGCGCCGGATCTTCGCCGAGGTTGGCGTCGAAGTGCTGCGCGTCGTTCGCGTCGCCGTCGGCCCGCTCATACTCGGCGACCTGGCCAAAGGCGCGTGGCGTGTGCTCAGCGCCGCTGAGGTTGCGGCGACGACGCGACGTGACGGCGTCAAGCGCCGTTGAATGTATCGCACTCCTTTGGATTGCCCGACGTGAAGCCGCGTCGGAACCACGATGCGCGCTGCTGGGATGATCCGTGTGTGAAGCTATCCGCGTTGACATGACCGGTCGTCGCTTGTTGAATGCGGTCATCTCCCACGGCGGCGGCCGCGTTCAACCCCTGCTCGATCTCGCCCGGCTCGAGCATCTTCTCGCCCTCGCTGTGATGCGCCCACACGCCCGCGTAGCAGTCCGCCTGAAGCTCGAGCGCAACTGACAGCGCCTTCGCTCGCGCGGGATTCCGTTCCTGCGCGTCGCGAACCTGGGCGTCGACACCGAGCAGATGTTGCACGTGGTGTCCGAGCTCATGCGTGATGACGTACGCTTGCGCGAGATCGCCCGACGCGCCAAATCGCTTGCTCAACTCGTTGTAGAAGGCGAGGTCGATGTAAACCTTCTCGTCGACCGGACAGTAGAACGGCCCCATCGCTGTTTGTCCTGTGCCACATCCAGTCGGCGTGCGGTCGCGGAACAAGACCAAATGCGCGTCGTGCCAGCGTGTGCTCATCTCCTGCGGCAACACCTTCGCCCAGGTTGCCTGCGCCGTATCCAGCACGAACGTGACGAATTGCACCTCGCGCGCCTCGGCAGGCGACTGTTTCACTGGCGGCGCCACCTCGCCACTCGCCGCCTGTTGTTGTGGATCGGCGTTCGAACCCGAAATGAAATCGCGCCCGAAAATGAGGCTCAACACGACCAGGATGACGGTTCCGCCAATCCCCATCGGCGCCATGCCCATGCCGCCCCGAGATCCGCGGCGATCCTCGACGTTGCTGCTATCGCTACCTGGACTCCAGCGCATATGACGACACCCCGTGTGAGTGGCTTCGACCGGCTCTGGCGACAGAAAAAGCAAAAAGCCGGCCGCACCGCTGTACCGCGGCGGCGTCCCGCGTTGCCGCGAAACCTGGCAACGACTTCCGCGTACGTCTGAGGGTTCCCCAGACCGAGCGAATCCGTCATGGTGCCCACGCCCGTCCGTCACGCCCTGCGGTCTCTCCGGCGCACGCCGGTCTTCACGATCACCGCGGCGCTCACACTCGTCATAGGAATCGGAGCGTCGGTCGCCATCTTCGCCGTGGTCAATGGCGTATTGCTCAAGCCGCTTTCGTACGGCAACCCGGATCGCCTCATCGGAACGTGGTTCGATCTGCCACCCATCGGTCTGCACAAGGCTCAGCAAAGCCCGGGGACTTACTTCACCTTCAAAAAGTTCTCGCACTCGATCGAGAACATTGGTCTCTATCAGGACGGGGCCGTCAACATCGCCGAAGCGGGCGGTTCGAGCGCGCCGCAACGCATTGCCGTCGCATACGTCACGGCGTCGCTCATTCCCACGCTTCAGGTTCTACCGATTGTCGGCCGCACATTTACTGACGCGGAAGACATTCCGCACGGGCCGGAAGTCGTGCTCATCAGCGAAGGACTGTGGCGCACGCGTTTCGGCAGCGACCCAGGCATCGTTGGACACACCGTCGACGTGAACGGGCTGTCGCGGCAGATCATCGGCGTCATGCCGCAACGCTTTCATTTTCCGGCGGTCGACACGCAACTCTGGTTTCCACTTCGCCTCGACGAGCACGCCGCAAACTCCGGCGGATTCGGGTTCACCGGCATCGCGCGGCTCAAACCCGGAGTGTCGGTTGCCACGGCGCAGCGTGAGTTCACCGTGTTGTTGCCGCGCGTCGTAGAACTGTTCGCCAATCTTGCGCCCGGCATCCCCATGCGAACGGTCCTCGATCAGGCGAAGCCGGTCCCGATTCTCATCCCGCTGCGGACGGACGTCACCGGAGGCATTGCCAGAACGCTGTGGATCGTCGCCGCTGCCGCGGGCCTCGTACTTCTCGTCGCCTGCGCCAACGTCGCGAACCTCATTCTCGTGCGCGCCGACGGACGTCAACGCGAGCTTGCCGTGCGCGAAGCACTCGGCGCCGGACGTGCCCGCGTCATGGCGCACTTTCTCGCCGAGTCGGCGCTGCTCGCCGCCGCGGCGGGTGCGATCGGCCTCGCGGTTGCATGGGCCTCGGTGCGCGCATTGGTCGCTGCGGCGCCGGCGGCCATTCCGCGAATTTCGGAAGTCGGCATCGACGCGCGCACGATGGTGTTCACCGTTCTCGTCTCGCTGCTCGTCGCGCTGATCTGCAGCGTCGTCCCGGCGCTTCGCATCGGCCGTTCGACGCTGTCGGTCGCGTTGCGCGAAGGCGGACGCAGCGGCACCGCCGGCAAGGCGCAGCATCGTCTTCGCGGAACGATGGTCGTGCTGCAGATTGCGCTCGCCCTCGTCGTGCTCGCCGGCTCGGGGCTGTTGCTTCGAACCTTCCGCGCGCTTCACGCCGTTCGGCCGGGGTTCGACGCCACGAACATCGCGACGTTCTGGCTGTCGCTCCCACGCACTCGCTACAAGACCGACACGAGCGTCGTGACCTTCTATTCACAACTCACCTCGCGCGTCGGCGAGCTCGCGGGCGTTCGCTCCGTGGGATTGTCGTCGCGGCTGCCGCTGCTCACGCACGGCATGAGCACGGATCCCTTCTACGTTGAAGGCGACGAGTCGGCGACGAAAAGCATTCCTCCGCTTCAGCTTTATGCGACGACCGACGGCGGGTATTTCAAGACGATGGGCATCCCCGTTCTCGCGGGAAAGACGTTCGACAAGATCGGCGTGCAGCGCGAATTCGAAGCGGTCATCAGCCAGGCGACGTCGGTGCAATTCTGGAAGGACTCCACCGGACGATCATCCCTTGGAAAACGCTTTCGCAGTCTGCCGAGTGGTCCGTGGTACACCATCATCGGTGTGGTGGCCAATGCGCGAGACACGGCGCTCGCCAGTCCGCCCGCGCAGGCGGTGTACTACCACGAAGGAATTTCGAGCGACAGCCTGGACGGCGGGGCGCAGCGCACCATGGCGCTGGTCGTGAAGACCGACGGCGACCCGGCGGCCGTCACCGCGGCGGTCCAGCGCGTCGTTCACGATCTCGACCCCACGCTTCCAACGTTCGACGTCCGTTCAATGAGCGCGGTGCTGAGTGCTTCGACCGCGCAACTGTCGTTCACGATTGTCATACTCGGCGCCGCGGCGCTGGTCACGCTGTTGCTCGGCGCGATCGGACTGTACGGCGTAATGGCATATCTCGTCACGCTGCGCACTCGCGAGCTGGGCGTGCGCATCGCGCTTGGAGCGGAGCCTCGCGCCGTCGCGATGATGATGACCAATCACGGACTCGCGTTGACGGCGCTCGGTGTGGGCGGCGGTCTGGTGGTCTTCGCGCTGGTTGCCAGATTTCTGCGTTCGTTCTTGTTCGGCGTGGCGCCGGGAGATCCGCTGACGCTGGCGAGCGCGTCTCTGCTGCTCGTGGCAATCGCTGCGCTCGCGAGTTGGATTCCGGCGCGGCGCGCGGCGCGGCTCGATCCGTCGAGTGCGTTGCGGTCAGAATAGTCGTGCGGGGGTCGAGCGGCGCCGCATTGGGTCTGTAGCCGCTCGACCAAACGCTTTGGCGGGCCAAGATGTTCCGCCGTGAACGCGGCATCGGGATCGGCCATCATCGATCCCCCCGTTCGACCATGGGATTCGTTCACCAAGAGCGAAACGCGCTTGGCGAAATCGATCGTGATGGTCGTTCGCGGACCTCGATCAACGATTGGAGTGGGCGGTCCGCGCAGATCGCCCCGAGCATCCGAGTAGCGTTGGACCTTGCCGGTACTGTCCCACACCGCCGAAACTACACGGCTGACGCTGTCGGTCGAGCCGAACCGCAAGAGCAAGCCGCGTTCGCCCTCTTGCAGGCGCGCCGCCGACATCACCTCACACCGCCCTACTGTGTCGGCGATCTGAACCGCCGGGGCAAACCGGTTTGGCGGAGTCGTCTGCGCAGGGAGTGAGCCGGTGGCGAGAAACGCGGCGATCACAGACAAAATTTTCCGTCGACTCGTCATTGTTCTCCACTGATTGGGCGGCGTATACTCGAGCATGGTATCGACCAACTTTCTTCGCATAGTCCGCGCCCACGGCGCTCGCGGGATCGTCGTGATGGCCCTCTTGGCGTCCATCATCGGCGCGGCCGCGTCGACGATGCGGCGTCACGAACGGCTCGAGTCCCGAGGCGAAACCACGCCTCCCGTTGCGCGTGGGGCGTTCGAGTCCGGCGACGGCGAAGAGGGTGGCGTCGTGCGCGAGCCAATGGCGTGGGGCTGTTCCGCCGATGTCAGCGCTGTCGCATCGACTCTCCGCGACCACGCGGCCACACTCACGCCAATTCCGCCGCCGGCGCTGAACCAGGACGTCGCGGAGCTCAAGATTGGTCGCGCCTTCCCCGTGATGGCGCCACACAATCTCGCCATCCTTCCCGAGCAGCTCGCGAACGTCGAACAGGAATTCTGCAAACGCGACGACGAGTTGCTCTGCCCATCGGGAGCCGAACGCGCACGCCTCGTCGCCGACATCCTCCAGCGCACCGCTCGCATCGCGTCACGATCGGCAGTTGGGTCGTCCGAGCGCAAGGCCGCCGAGCGTGTCGGCGACGAGTTGAGGCACGGCCGGCTTCCCGTCATTCAGTTCAACACCAGCATGCGGAGCGGTCCCACGGCCGGCATCATTCGCTTCCAGGACGCGCGCACGAGCAAATGGATTCTTGGAATCGCCTTCGCGAAAGACTTCCTCGCCGCCGGCGAGAACAGCCTCTTTCTCGACGGCGTGATCGTGCAGGAGATGGTGCACTACGACGACCTCTCGTTTCTCCCCGATCCATTGCGCTGCTACGAATCGAACATCGAGATCCGCGGCCACTACGCCATGATTCGCTACTGGATGCAACAGCGTCGCGACAACGTGAAGCTGCATCCAAGAATTGGAATGGTGATGCGCGCCGGCCTCGATGCCTCCAGCCGGCGCGCAAAATGGTACCGCTACCTCAACCAGGTCGAGAAGACGGACTTTCTCATTGAGGACGAGCTGGTGTCGTTGGAATTCCAATCCCTCGCTGCGCTCACGCTCGATCGCGCGGACGACCAGCGGTTCGTCGGCGAGCTCACGAAGATCGTTGGGCTTGCACTCAGCAAGGCGACGTACGTGCGGAGTCACGTGGCCAGGCTGTCGTCCGACACCATCAACGCCAACGCACGCGTCATCTCGGCAGTGTCGAGACTGATGCCGCGCGTCCTCAAGCGATATGATCGCGCGCGCGGCGACATCAAGGAGGCCGACGGCACGACCCGGCGTGCGGCGATGAGCGCGGAGGTCGCCGACATCCAGCGGTCGCTTGGCGCGCTCGACAAGCTCATTGGCGTGCTGGCCGCCGATCCCGATTTCCGCCGGAAGAGCGAGTTCGTCGGTCCGGACTGATCATCTAATCGATATCACGTATGCGTTGAGGCGAGCGAGCGTCTGCTTGCCTCCCTCAATCGCGTTGAACCGTGCGACGACGAGGTCGCGGAGCGCTGTTGTCTTGAAGAGTGAACGCATCGTGATCTCGGTCGCGCCGCCTCGCTCAACAAACACGATGGTCGTCATGAACGCGTCTGGATCGCCCGCGCTGGCGCCGTGGACCGAGACAATCCGATCCGGCGGCGCGATCTCCTGATACTCGACGTAGTTGGGATAGCCGGTGCCGTCCGGACCGTGCATCGTGTAATCCCAAACGCCTCCCGGCCGAAAGTCGAACCGATGCGTCGTCGTGGTGAAGCCGTTCGGTCCCCACCACGCACCGAGGTGTTTGGGATCGGTAAATGCCTCGAACACCAGCGGGCGCGGTCCGTTGATCGTCCGAGTCACGACGAGCTCGCGGTCCGATTCCGGGTCGGCTTCCTTGTTGGCAGCCACGAGTATTCTCTAACGTACCACTCGGTACGTCATGTGCGTGACCAGCTCGTTGCCGCTCACGCTCAACTGCTCGAAGTTGAGTGGGCCAACACCGTCGAACAGCCGCTCGCCCGCGCCGAGCACCAGCGGCGTGATGTGCAGCCGAAGCTCGTCGATGAGCCCGGCCGCGAGATACTGGTTCACAACATGAGCGCCGCCGGCGATCGAGATGTTCCTCTCGCCGGCCGCCTTGCGCGCTTGCGCCATGGCCGACTGGATCCCGTCGGTGACGAACGTGAACGTGGTGCCGCCCCGCATCGGCAGCGGCTCGCGCGGATGATGTGTCAGCACGAAGACGGGCGCATGGTACGGCGGGTCGTCGCCCCACCAACCCTTCCACTCCGTGTCCCACGCATCGCGACCTGGGCCGAACATATTGCGACCCATGATGAACGCGCCCGCGTCGGTGATTGCCTTGATCGCCGCCGCGTTCGCCTCCGGCTGCTCGAACATCCAGCGAGTCAGACGATCGCCGACGCCGTCGCCGAACGGATTGGCCAGGGTTTGATTGAGCCCCGAGACGAAGCCGTCGACGGACATCGCCATATCACACGTGACCTTGGACATTTCGGTGCCTCCTTGGACGAATCAATGGAGTCGGCGCTCGATGGCCGCTCACACGGGGGTCAACCGCGCGGCCGGGGAATGGACCGCTGCGTCTGGAGCGCTTCGACGTACTGGTTGAGACGGGCAAAGCTCTCGTTCCAGAATTGCTCAAACCCGCCTATCCACGCGTGAATTGGCTCGAGCCCGCGCGCGTCGAGGGAGTAGAGTCGCTGTTGGCCGTCTTCGCGAACGCGCACCAGGCCAACCTCGCGCAGCACGCGGAGGTGTTTGGAAGCGCGCGGCTGAGTGATCCGCAACGCGCGCGCCACGTCGTTGACGGCCCGCTCACGACGCTTGAGCAGCACGAGAATTCTTCGCCGTTGCGGCTCGGCGATCGCATTGAAAGCATCGGACGTGGTAGCGGCGCGTGCCATGCCTGAAAATATTCCCATATCGGAATATGTCAATCGCGGCACCGCTGAATCCGCCTTGTGAGGCGTTGACAGCCGAATCCTGCCGTGGTATTATTGGTAACTATATGGTTACCATTCATCGACAGCTCGACCGAACCTTCGCCGCCCTCGCCGACCCCACCCGACGCGCCATTCTCGCGCGGCTCGCCACCGGAAACGCCACCGTTGGCGACCTCGCACGACCGTTTCGCGTGTCCCGCCCGGCAATCTCCAAACACTTGCGAGTGCTGGAGCGCGCCGGACTCGTTCGACGCGCGCGCGAGGGACGAGTCAGTCGCTGCGAGCTCGACGCCGACGCGATGCGCGGCGCCGCCGAGTGGATCGAACGCTATCGCGTGTTCTGGACCAACAGGCTCGGCGACCTGAAGCGATACGTGGAGCAGACGACGCCACAACCTCCAACCCACAGCAAGGAGCCGCGGTCATGACCTCGACGGCGACCAACTCACTGCAGGTATCGCAGACGATTCGCGCGACCCGAGAGCGACTGTTCCGCGCGTGGACAGACCCGGATGAGCTCATGCACTGGTGGCGCATGGATGAAGAAGGCTGGGCCTTCGCAGACGCATCAGTTGACTTGAAGGTCGGCGGACGATACCAACTGGGAATGACGGGCCCCGATGGCAAAACTCACCGCGCGGTCGGCGTCTATCGCGAAGTTGACCCACCCGCGCGCCTCGCCTTCACGTGGGATTGGGAAGATCCCGCCCACCGCGTTGGCGAAACGCTCGTTACGATCGAGTTCAACAGCGTTGGCGAAGGAATGACCGAAGTCATACTGACTCACGAACGGTTCACCGACGCCGCGCGCCTCGGCGGACACGAGCGCGGCTGGACGCAGCTTCTCAAATTGCTCGATCGACTGGTCGAGGAGGAATCCACATGAGCACACGGCATACGATCGAACGGTACTTCGACTCCCTGCAGCGGAAGCAGGCGTGGGAGCCGCTATTGGCCGATGACATTGCGTTCACCAGCTTCACGAGCCCGCCCAAGATCGTCACCGGTCGAGAGGCATATCTCCAAGCGACGAAGCGTTTCTATTCGATGATCCTCTCCGTCGAAGTGAAAGACGTACTGACGGACGGCAGCAAGGCGTGCGCGCTGACACGCTATAATTTGCAGCCGCCGAACGGCGGGCCGGTGTTTACGAGCGACGTTGCTGAGATTTTCTCCGTCGCGAATGACAAGATCGCGTCCCTCAGCATCTACTTCGACACCGCGCCCTTTTCGAAATGACGATGGGCGCCGGACTCGCGCTCGACTTCAACTCGACAGCGAAGCCAGCGTTTGTGTATGTGGACGCGCGCCCACGCGTCGAACAGGGTCGTCACCGGCACCCGGTATGTGCGCGACCGCGTCATGCCGAAGGTGCCGTTTCGCTGTTGACCGCGTGTGCGGAGCCCCTTGATGCGTTCATAGCCCACCGCCACCGTCTGCGTGCACCACCGCGAGCGCGGCAAAATCGATCGGCGCCTTCGGTATTTCCTTGCGGCAACTTTCGCGCGTGGCGTGTTGAGTATCTGCGCGCGGGCGGCGGTGTAGGCTTCGCCCGTCCTATGCATGCGAGCGCGAACAAGGCGGTTGAGATCCTTCTGGCGTGGCATCGTCTGTGTCTCCCTTGGATACATCGCAAGGCACCCCCCCAGCAGCGCGACGCGATGACGCAAAGGGCCGACGATACTCATCCGAGAGTGTATCAAGAGGTGTCACAACGATCGGAATTCGATTTGCACATCAATCCCGTCGCCGTCTCCCTTCTCGCCGCGGACCAGTTTGGGAACGGCCAACAACGTGCGCCCGTCCTTGCCCCGCCAGACGCTGGTGTTCCAACCGTATCCGTCGACGGTCGCGCGGACCGGCGTGCGACCCCACCCGTGCGTCACGGGCGGAGCCAACCGGTCAGGGACGACGACAAATGTCCAACCACCTTTTCCGGGGTAGCGGAACAATTCCCCGCGAAACGCTCCACCATATTTGAGTTTTTTCGAATCTACCATGCGTTGAAGTATCCTCGATTCGGAAGGCCGGCGCCGACGTCTGGACATCCATGCCAAGCGAGCGGAATTTAGTGCCGATGAGCGACGACGAAGAACGAGCGAACATTGAGCGCCGCCTTGGCGACCGCTACCAAATCATCAGGACACTCGGCAGCGGCGCCTTCGGCGCCGTATACCTCGGGCGCGAACGAGAGTTGCATCGGTTGGTGGCGATCAAGGTCCTGCGAGCTGATCGCGCTTGGAGCCCTGAGGAACGAGAGCGTCTCGTTCGTGAAGCACGAACCGTCGCGAATCTCAGCCATCCCGCCGTCGTTCCGTTGCTCACCTTCGGTGAGTCGCAGGGCACAGTCTACATGGTGATGCCGTACGTCAGCGGCGAAACGCTGGCGGACCGGCTGCAGCGGAATGAGCCATTCGACGCGGACGAGGTGCGAAGAATCCTCATCGAGATTGCCGACGCGCTGGCGTACGTGCACGGAGAGGGTGTGCTCCACCGCGACCTCAAGCCCGAGAACGTTCTGCTCGAGCGGGCCGGCGCGGTGGACGATCACGTGCCGCCCCGGGTTCGTCTCATCGACTTCGGGGTCGCCGCCTTTCCAATGCGCGATCTTGGCGTGAACGCGCGGTACGAGACGTGGGGCACGCCGCACTTCATGGCGCCCGAGCAGATGTTCGGCGAGCCGGAGCGCGACGCCCGCAGCGAAATCTATTCGCTTGGCGTGCTCGGCTTCCTGCTTCTTGGTGGACGGCTTCCGTTCGAAGGGACGTCGCCAACCGAGCGGCTCACGCAGCAGCGCAAAGGACCGGTCGTGCCGCTCGCGGTCTGTGCGCCCAGCGCACCGAAGGATCTCGTCGTGGCAATCGAACGCTGTCTCGCGTATGAGCCTGAGCAGCGGTGGCGACGCGCCCGGGACCTGCGCGACGTGCTCGTGGGTGGAGCGCAGGCGACCGGCTCACTGGCGCCGCTCTCCCTGATGCGCCAACGTCTGCGTCCGAAACGCGCCGCAGTCGAGCGCTTCGCCGCCCGGCGTCGGCGCGCCGACCAAGGCGCGGTTCCGCTCGTCGCTCGAATCACGAACGCATTCTCCGGGCTCGACGCGGACGTTCGGTTTGCCGTGCGAACCCTGCGCAAAGCACCAGGATTCAGCGCGGCGATCATCCTCATTCTCGCGATCGGCTTCGGGGCGACGACGGTGGTGTTGAGCGCCGTCGAAGCGCTCGTCCTACGACCACTACCCGTCGCCGATCCGGCGTCGCTCGTGGTGCTCCAGGAGAAGCGCGAGGGACCGAATCAAACGTCGAACTTCGGCGCAAGCGCGTTTCGCTATGACAGATTCCTTGCGTTTCGGGATGCCACGACCGGCATTTTCTCGGGAGTTGCCGCGCAAAATCTCGAGTCATTCTCCGTGCGGATTGGTCAGCAGGCGCGAGCGATCAACGGGCTGACGACGTCGGGGAGCTATTTCGAGGTACTCGGCGTTCGCCCAGCGCTAGGGAAATTCTATACATCTTCAATGGACCGGCCCGGCGGCGCGGAAGCGGTTGCTGTGATCGGATATGACTTCTGGCGCGGCGCGCTCAATGGCGACTCCGCGATCATCGGGCGCACGCTGTTCGTCGACAGTCGTCCAATGACGATTGTCGCTGTCGCGCCACCGGGCTTCAAGGGCGCGATCGGCGGCGTGTTCACCTTCGACGCGTGGATTCCAGTTCCCGCGTATGCCGCGCGACCACCCCTTCGAGGCGGCACGGGATCGCGAACCGATGCGGCCGCTGAATCGCAGGGCACACACTGGATGAACATCTTTGGCCGCCTCCGACCTGGAGTGACGGTTCGCGGCGCAACCGAAGCGGTGCGCGTCATCGCGCCGCGAGTGGCGACGGAAAATCCACACACGAAAATCGTCGACGCATGGGCGGAGCCGGTGAAAGCGCTGCCGGCCATGTTTCAAAAAACGCTGGAGCAGTTCGTCGGCATGCTGTTCGCGGTGGCATGTCTCGTCCTTGTGATTGCCGCGGCGAATGCCGCCGGAATGCTGCTTGCTCGCGCCACCGTCCGACAACGTGAAGTAGCAACGCGTTTGGCCCTTGGAGGCAGCCGAGCGCGGTTGATGCGACAGGTCGTCGTTGAAAGTGCACTTCTCTGTACGCTGGGAGGTATCGCGGGCCTGCTCCTCGCACTCTGGTTGTCGCGGTTCTTCAATGTGTATCAGCCCTTTCCGCTGCGCACCGACGTCACCTTCGGCGTGAACGGCACGGTGCTCGCGATCGTCGCCGCGGTGGTGCTCGGCACCGGTCTGCTCGCTGGATTGGCGCCGGCATTTCAGACGACGGCCGCGGACTTGGCGACGGCGCTCAAAGCCGGCGGATTGCAAGCCGGTCCACGGCGCTCGCGGCTCCGCAGCACATTCGTCGTCGCGCAGATCGCGCTGTCAGTCGTGTTGCTCGCCGTGGCCGGTCTGTTCGTGCGCTCCCTTCAGAGATCACTCAACATCGATCCGGGATTCCGTGCCGCCGGCGTCGTGAACGGCGGTGTGAGCGTTGGCGCTCACGGCTACGATGAGGAAGGCGCCCGCGTCTTCTTCGCTACGCTCCTCGAGCGCCTGCGAGCACGTCCCGAAATTGCCGGCGCGGCGCTGGCCAATAGCGCGCCGCTCAGCGGCCAGTCGAACAACGGGGACGCAAAACGCGCAGAACATCCCGATGACCAGTTTCCCGCCCAATGGGGTGTCGCCGACGCAGGTTTTGTCGAGCTAGTCGAGACACGACTCCTCGCCGGCCGGCTGTTCACGCACGCCGACGGACAGTCAGCGCCAAAGGTCACGGTCATCAACGCGACGCTCTCGCAGGAACTGTGGCCGGGTGAGACACCCAACAACGTCGTCGGGCGCGAGCTCGAGAGCCTTGGCCGGCGCATGACGGTCGTTGGCGTGATGGCCAACGGCAAATATGGCTCGCTTCTGGAGCACGATCGTGGATTCGGCTACGTGCCGTTCGCGCAGCAATTCAGCGCGTCGAGTCGCGTGTACGTTCGTGCTCGAACGACCACGTCGGCCGCGCTTCGTGCGACGGGCGAGGAGCTCGCGAAGCTCGATCCCAATGTTGCGTTCGAGCGGCCGGTCCTGCTCGCCGATGATGTCGATAAATTCCTCGTCCAGCAGCGCATTGGCGCAAAGCTCATTGCGATGTTCGGACTCGTCGGAGTCGCCTTGGCCATGACCGGCCTCTATGGCGTCCTCGCTTTCAGCGTCGCGCAGCGAATGCGAGAATTTGGCGTGCGGATCGCCATCGGCGCTCAGACGACCGACATTTTCCGACTCGTCTTGCGACACGGGCTCGTTCTCGTTGCGGTTGGGATCGGGCTTGGGCTCGTGAGTGCGTTTGCCGCCGGCCGCGTAGTGTCAAGGTTCCTGTTTGGTCTCAGCGCCGCCGATCCCGTCACGTTCATGGTGGTCCCGGTGCTGCTCGTGATCGTCGCGCTGTGCGCTACGCTCGTGCCGGCCCGGCGCGGCGCTGCCGCCGATCCCATGACGTCGCTGCGCGCGGAATAGGACTCGGCAAGCACGACGAGCGCTCGCGCGCGGATGCTGAATGTCATGGTCGCAAAACCATTTATGTCCAAGCGCCTGCCGGACTGGGCATTTCTCTGAGAATGTCCGGTCCGGCGACAGCAGGACGATCTAGGTATGGAGAACGTCCATAGCCGAGCGTCGCCCACAACTAGCGTCGCCGTACGAGTCTTGCCAAATAACGTTTTTTGCATCGATCAATGAACGACCAACAGATCAACCGCCGCGACTTCCTGGCCGACCTGGCCCGCGCGGCTACCGCCGGGAACCTGGTTCTTCAGCTTCCCTGGCTCGCTGCGCTCGCAGGCTGCGCTCGCGACCGCGCCCCGTTCGTCAAGTTCACGCCCGCCGAGGCCAGTACGATGCGGGCGTTTGCCGCGCAGATCATCCCGTCGGATGACGGCACACCGGGAGCGGAGGAAGTCGGAGCCGTGTACTTCATCGACCGAGCCCTCACGCTGCCCTATTTCGCGAGCCACGTTTCCGTCATTCGCGTCGGCCTCGCCGATCTCGACGGACGCGCGCTGGCATTCGGCGCGCGAGGTGGATTCGCCTCGCTTCCGAGTGCGCAGCAGATCGCCGTCATGCGGCAGGTCGAGCACGATCCATTCTTCGCGACCGCCCGCTCACTCGTCATCATCGGAACGTTCGCCGACCCGTCGCACGGAGGAAATCGCGATCGCGCGGCGTGGACGATGATTGGCATGGAGCATCGCCCCAGTTATACCGCACCGTTCGGTTGGTACGACGCCGAGGTGGCCGCGGGCCATTCGAAAAGCGCTGCATGAGCCAGCGGACTTATGCCGATCACGACGTTGTCGATTTCGTCATTGTGGGTTCGGGCGCCGCGGGCGGCGTACTAGCGAAGGAGCTTGCGACCAACGGCTTCGACGTCGTCGTCATGGAGCAGGGGCCCTGGCAGCAGCCGAGCGAGTTCACGCACGACGAGTTGGCGGTCGAGGTTCAAGGCGCGATGCTGAATACGGCGTTCGAGCCCATTCAGACGATCCGAAAGACCGAGGCCGACCCAGCGCAAGTGAACGCCGGTCGCAAGCTGTTGTATCGTCGCGCCGTGGGCGGAAGCAGCGCGCATTTCGCGGCCAACTATTGGCGACTGCGTCCGATCGACTTCAAGGAACGATCGGCGTGGGGGTCAATCAGCGGCAGCGGGTTCGCCGATTGGCCGATCACATACGAGGAGCTCGAACCGTATTACACGAAGGTGGATTGGGAGATCGGCATATCCGGTGCGCCAGGGCCGTTCGATGCACCGCGCTCGCGACCGTACGCGTTGCCGCCCCTGCCGAACAAATCTTCTGGCGTGCTGCTCGATCGCGCGGCGCGGGCGCTCGGTCTCCACTCGCAGGTGGCGCCCATGGCAATTCTCTCACAGCCGTACGATGGCCGTTTGCCATGCATGGCGTGCGGGCACTGCACGTACTACGGGTGTGAGTTCGGCGCCAAGTCGTCGTCGCTCAGCACCGTGATCCCCAAGGCGGTCGCGACTGGACAATGCGAAGTGCGCACCGAGTCGACCGTGGCCCGCGTCGAGACGAATGCGAAAGGTCGTGCGACGGGCGTCGTCTATTGGAATCGCGACGGTAAGGAGCGGCGACAGTTGGCGCGCGCCGTCGTCCTCGCGGCCAACGGCGTCGAAACGACGCGCCTGCTCCTGTTGTCCACGTCGCCGGCGTTTCCGCACGGCCTCGCCAACTCCAGCGGCAACGTGGGGCGGCACATCATGTTCAACGGAGCATCGAGCACGACAGGATATTTCGAACATCCACTCAACGAGTACAAGGGCGCCGTCACCAGCCGCGTCGTTCACGATTTTTACGACGCCGACCCGAAGCGCGGTTTTTATGGCGGTGGCGGGATCGATGCGCGGTTCCCATCCGGTCCAATCGGATTTGCCGTCGGGGGGTTGCCGGAGGATTTTCCGGCGTGGGGCAGCGAGTACAAACGTGCGCTGCGCGACTACTACACTCACTCCGTTCGGTTCGCGTCGCACATCACGTCGATTCCGATGCCGAGCAACACCGTGACGTTGGATCCCGATCACCGCGACCATTGGGGACGTCCCGGCGTGCGCCTCACGTACCAGGAGCATCCGGACGACATGCAGGCGAAGCAGTGGTTCCGTGATCGCACGCAGGAGTTGATGGAAGCGGCGGGGGCGACGCGCGTTTGGAATCAACCCGTGGTGCCCGCGGACGGCAGTGTGCATTTGCTGGGAACGGCGCGTATGGGAAATGATCCGCGCGATTCCGTCGTGGACCGCTACCACCGCGCACACGATGTTCCAAATCTGTTTGTCTGCGATGGCAGCAGCTTGGTCACGTCCGGCCGCGGCCAGCCGACAATGACGATTCAAGCGCTCGCGTTCCGCGCGGCGGATCACATCACGCGGTTCGCGCGCGCGCACGAGATCTGAACGCCGTCAGACCCTACGCGGGGTCAATGCTCATCACTCGACGCAGCTCGATCGGGATGACGAGCGGTGTGCCTCCCGGTCCCGGCGCGGCCGACGCTTGGGCCGCGATCTCGTAGGCGCGTTCCACTCGATCGACGTCGACGATCCAGTAGCCGGCGAGAAATTCCTTCGATTCGGGAAACGGTCCGTCCGTCACGACTGGCTCGCCGTTCTCGCCAACGCGCACCACTTTCGTTTCGCCCGGTGGAGCCAGCGCCTCGACGCCCACCATCTCACCGGACTCGGTGAGCTCCGTGTTCAGGCGGTACATGTGCGCCATGTGCGCCTTGAAGTCGGCGGGCGACCAACCGGCGTTCTGATACTCGCCTGTTCCGCGCGGCGCGTTCATCATCAGTATGTACTTCATCATCGCGCTCTCTTTTGGTGTGATTCGCCGACGAGGCGGGATGGGGCGTCACGTGGCGGACGCCACGTACGTGGCAATGATCGCCCCGGTGGATGTCACTTGGCTTTCGACGAGCCGGAGCGAACTGAGCGCCCCATTGTCGAGGAAGAAACGTTTGCCGCCGCCCACGAGGATCGGGTCGATCGTGAGGCGAAACTCGTCGACCAACGCATGCTCGATGAGTGTTTGCACAAGCCGGGTGCTTCCAACCACCAGCAGGTAGTCGCCCGTCCCCTGTCTGAGCGCCGCGACGGCTTTGGCGACGTCCCCTGACAGCAGCGTCGAATTCTGCCAGGCGAGCGGCGCGACAAGCGTCGTTGACGCGACATACTTTGGCCGCGTGTTGAGCGGCTGCGCGAGAGCCTGCTCTTCCTTGGACGCGTTCGGCCAATGCGCGGCGAAGATCTCGTACGTCCGGCGACCGAACAGATAGCCACCGGCCCCGGCAATGTTGTCGATCATGCGTTTCTGGAAGACCTCGTCGGCGACGTGGCGAGCATGCCAGCCGCCATGCATGAACCCGTTGTCGGTATCCTCACTCGGCGTCGTCGGGCTCTGCACGACTCCGTCGAGCGTCATCCACTCACTCACGATCACTTTGCGCATGTCGATTCCCCGGTGTGTGTGGCGTCGCGGTGTTCAACGCGGTCGTCGCCCAACGCGAGACGACCATTCCCCGCGCCTGCAGAGAGAAGTCGGAGCCGAGGACGGATTCTCTACATGGTGGCCAAAGATTTCTTCGTTCCGGTCGTTTCCTCGCGACGTGGCAATGACCGGTGCGGCCTCACTGGGAGTGACAGCCGCTACGGTGGGGCACGTATTGAGCCACGTGTCGATGGGACGCGTGCCTAACGCTTTACCGGCCGGGCGCGATCGGGCTCATCTACCGTAAATCCGTCGTTGAGTGTCTCGAGAAATGCAATCACGTCGCCGATCTCTGCGTTGCTCCAGACCGGTTGCTCGCCGGAGCGCCGCGTCAGCGGCAAGGTGATGACGTCGACGTTGCCGCGCAGCGCCGGCGGAAGATCGTTGAATTTGTCGATCACTCCGTTTTCGTCTCTCGGATACCAGCGGCTCGCATCGGTGTCGCGCCGAACGTAAAACACCAGCGCGTCCTTCAACGAGTGGAAGCGGCCATTGTGAAAGAACGCGCCGCGTGTTGCCACGTTTCGCAGCGTCGGTGTCTTGAACAGACCGCAATACTCCACGCGCGCGCCTTGGTCCTTCCGCACCGGGCCGCACAGTCCTTCGTCGAAGAAGGCCGGATCCCTGTTGGCCGAAATCTCAGGATTGCGCGGCACACCAAGCGCGCCGAATTGGTAGTCGGTGAACAAGGGATGTGATCCGTCGGCGCCCCTTTCCGACCGGTGGCATGACGCGCAGTTGCCACGCCGTGGATCGTTGAAGAGAGCCAGCCCGCGCGTCTCCCGCGCGGTCAGCACCGCCCTGCCGTCGAGGTAGAGGTCGAATTTGCTGTCATAGGGATGAAAGCTCGGATCCGCCAACTCGAATCGCTCGATCGCGTGCAACGCCTGCGCAAACGCCGCCGACGGCTCGTCGAAGATCCGCGCACCGAAGGCTTGGCGAAATTCCTCGGCGTAGGTGGCGCGTTGCAGCTTGGCCACGACCGCGGCCGCACTGCCGTTCGCCATTTCGTTCGCCGCGAGCAGCGGGAATGCTGCCTGATCGTGCAGTGTGTTGAAGCGTCCGTCCCAGCCGAATCCCCCTGCCGGCGGCTCGCTGCCTTCCCGAATTCGCTCCATTGGATTCGAGACGTACTCCTTATACCACGCCGGGGTGCGATTGAGCACGTACCGCAACGACGGGACGGCGCGCGCTCCTTGCAGAGTCATCTCCGGTCCGCCGAGCCCGACGGCGGAATTGTTGGGCGGACCGTACGCGTGCGCCGGGCTGTGACACGTGCCGCACGACATGCGCCCCGACGCGGAGATCGTGGAATCAAAAAAGATCTTCTTTCCAACGGCGACGACCGCGCTGTCACGATCAGCGGCCGCAATACGCGCTGCCGGCGTGCCGTTGCGGCGTCCCGCTACGATCACCAACGTGCCGCCGATCAAGAACGCCGCATTCAACCATCGCGGTGAAGCGCGCATCTCGTCAGTTCGATTTGAAGATCTGGGTATCGCTCACCATGCTGGCGAGCCCTGTTTGCCCAGCGTAGCCCAGGTAGCTCGAAATTCCGAAGATCTGCTCGAGGGTTTTTAGTAGGCTGTA
Organism: bacterium; assembly: GCA_040002475.1. Lineage (GTDB taxonomy): Bacteria > Gemmatimonadota > Gemmatimonadetes > Gemmatimonadales > Gemmatimonadaceae > JAQBQB01. The sequence continues at coordinate 49,919 of JBDUEJ010000036.1, forward strand.
ATGGTTGTACGCGGTGGTGGACGTGCTGCCCGCATTGACGAACGGCGAGATCAGGACCGCGCCGACGCGATCACCGCCGAAGCCGTTGATCACGATGTTCTCGGTCAGCGACGCCGACGCGACGATGCTGAACGAGCCGGGGCGATTCGCGCTGATGTTCGGCCCGGGCTGCTCATTGCAGCACGTGGTGCCGGGAAAGATGATGTTGATCGTGGTGTGCTTGGTGACGGAGTCGGTTGCCGTCGTTGTAGTGTACCCGCTCTCGTCGAACGTGATGAGCAACATGCCGTCCTGCTGATATGCCGGCGACGCAAGGATCTTGGGGACCCAATTCGCGAGGAAGGCGTCGGCCGACTTGAGACCACCCGGCTGGCCGTTCGCGCATCCCTTCCCGGCGGCGCCGGTACCGTCGCCATCATGTCCGTCGTCGCACAGGTTCGGCGTGATGAACACGAGATTCGGCGTCGCCGCAACCGAACCCAAGTCCGTGGTCAACCGATCCAGGTTGACGACGTTCGTCTGACACAGCGGCGAGTCGATGATGGAATGGAAGTACATGAACGGATTGTGCCGCGTCGCGTACGCGTCACCCTTCGGCACGGCCGCACTCGGCGCCGCGGCCGTGTTGGTGTTGTCTGCGCCGTTGAGCGTTGGATGCCCGCACGTCGCGCTCTCACGGGTGGGATCGTTGCCCATGTCGCCCATGTAGCCCTTCCACGTCAGGCCGGCAGCGACCATCTGATCGGGCAGAGTCTTTACAGAACTGGCATAGATGCACCCACCGCTGGCGATGACCTGACCGTCCGCCGTGAGGCCGGTCTGCACGACGTTGTTGTAGTTGCCCGTCAATCCCGTGAGCCCGGGAACGCAGTCGTTTTCGGTGTCCGGCGTGGGAGATTGGCCGCTGATCAACGAGATGTAGTTGTCCAGACTCACATGGCCGGTGCCGTAGTACTGGGTGACGAGCGTCCCCATTGGCACGAGCGTCTTTTGCAAATACGGATCTTGGGTGCTGGTGCCGAAGGTCTCGTCGTAGTTCTTGTTTTCCAGCATGATGACGAACACATGCTTGACCTTGGACGCCTGGCTGGTCGTGATGCCGGTGAGGTCGTTGCTTTTGTCGCCGTTGTCGCAGGCGGCGAAGACTCCAGCAATCCCCAGAGCGGCGACGCTGCCCCGAGCCAACGAATACACACGCTTCAACATGCCCTTCTCCTTCGCACTTGGGGGATTCTTGACGTCGCGCACCGCGCGAATGGCGGTCGCAACCGAAAAGGATTGCCGGGGCGTTGAAAAGCGAGCGTTGTCAAGACATAGTGGCGCGTTGGTTACGTGTCCGTTGCACGAGCGCGCCAACGATTCGCGGTAGCAGCAAAACGGCCCCGGCGAGTCGTCGGGGCCGTGTAACGAGCGGCTAGCGAAGGCCGGTCTGCATGGTGGCGCGACCGCCGGGTCCGCGTGTCTCTGCCGAACGTTAAGGCCGTTGTGTGGCCGCCCAACTCCGCGGCGCGTCATCGCATTTCGGCACGGCCAGCGGCTGGCCACTGCGCGGATCGGTCGGCGGAACGCGGCGAGTGCGCGGCACCAGCGCCGGATCTTCGGCCGCCTCGTACGCGAAGAGTGCCACCAGCGTGGCGTTCCGCTTCACGTTGTCGAAGTTGATCTTGTCATACGTGTCGCGGTTCGTGTGCCAGGTGTAATCGGTGTAGGACCAATCGGACGACGACAGGAAAAACGCCGGCGCGTTGCGGCAGTCGAACGCATCGCTGTCCGTGCTTTCGTCGTGCGCTACGCCCGGAAGCATGAGCGCGATGCTGCGCGTCATGTCGGCCGGCATGCGGGACATCCATTTTGCCAGCGTCGGTGCCGCGTCGACAAAGCCGTTGGTCTGCACGCTGTCGATTTCACCCGTGCCGTTGTCCTGATTGAACAGCGCCTGCAACCCCGACAGAATCTCGGGGTGATCGGCGGCAAAGGCTCCCGAGCCGATGTCGCCCTCCTCCTCCCCGCTCCAGTGGCCAACGAGAATCGTACGCTTGGGCTTGGGATACACCGTTTTGAGAATCCGCATCGCCTCGAGCATCGTGATGGTGCCCGTGCCGTTGTCGGTCGCGCCGCTGCCGGCATCCCATGAATCGAGGTGCGCTGAGAGCATGACGTACTCATTTGGCTTCTCTGAACCCTGAATTCGCGCAATCGTATTGAACACCGGCGACTCGGCGGGCGCGAGCGTCGCGTCGGCCACGGCGTGCACGCGCGGATGCTGGCCGTTGCCGGCGAGTCGCGCCAGGAGCGTGTAGTCCTCGCACGACACGTCGAACGATGGAACGGTTTTCATTCGCGTGGATTGGATCTTGTCCACGCCCCATCCACGCGACCAACTATTCGAAAGCACGCCGGCCACGCCGGCACGTTCGAGCAGAGCGGGCAGCGCTCGCGCGCTCATGTGCGCGGCCGTGAAACGCGCACTCCAGTCGGCGGTCGCACTATCGCGAAGGGAGAGCGCGTGATGATACACGGCCGAATCCCCCCACGCGCGCACGTCTGAATCCGGGCGACAGCTGGGCAGCGGCATGCTCATGAGCACGAGTTTACCCTTCGTGCCCGCGAGCCAACGCGCAAAGCCGGCGCTGTCGACGATCTCCTTGGCCGTGGGAATGATCACGACGTCCGCCGTCACGCCACCGGCGGGCGTTGCGCCACTCCACGCGTGCATCGTCGCCTCGAGCACCCGGCGGCGTGGCGACAGGAGTTCCAAGCCGCTCGTACCACGAGTCCAGTCGCGCCACGTTCCGTACTTTTCATTTTTCGCGTCGACGCCCCACGATTGATAGGTGCGAAGCAGCCAGTCGTTCGCGGCGCGGTTGGCCGGTGAGCCGGTGAGACGCGGCCCGATCGAGTCCATGAGGACTTGCGCGAAATGCGCTGCCTGCGAGCGGCGCATGCCCTCGTCGTAGATGCGTTGAACGACGGGATCGCCCGTTGGATTGTCCTGGGCGGCAGAGAGACGCGGCTGCGTAACAATCGCCAGCGCAGCGAGAGACGAAACGAGCAGGTATGGTCGCATGTACGACGATAGCGACCCGGCTGCCCGGTTCGCCAGTCGCGCTCTCACTGTTGCAAAGCACGGCTGGCCCGGCACCCGTCCTAACGCGTTGCTTACTTCGGCTCTCGGCGGAAGAAGAATGCCGACGGCGGAACAAGCTGGTTCGGCAAGAACCGATATCGCATGGTGAAGCCGCCGGTCTCGACGCTGGCATCGTGCGAGATATCCGACTCCGCCTCGGAGGTCATTACCAAGTCCCCGTGTGAGTCGTAGTGCACAGATCCGTGATCGGTCATGTCGAGCGCGGACTTGAATACGAAATGCCGCTGTCCGTTGGCGTCGAACGTCACGACATACCACGCGTAGTGCAATGTCGTTTGATATCCGGGCTGCGCGCCGCCCGTGAGGTGCAGAAGTCCGCTCTCGAGGTAAATCTCGCGATACTCCACGGCGCCGTTGAACAAACCCGAGTCCCCCTCCACGAGAGCGGGAACCGGCTTGCCGTCCGATCGCCGCAGGTGGAGCTCGGCCGGCTCCGCGCTCACCACGACTGGGGTGGTTCCGGCGACTCCGTCCACGGTCGCGCTGACCGTTGCCGTTCCAGGCGCGACGGCTCGCACGCGCCCCGACGGGTCGATGAGCGCAACGGCGGAATTGCTCGACGCAAGCTTGACCTCTCGCCCAACAATGTCTCGCCCGCCCGGCCCCTGCACTCTCACACCGAACGGCGAGATGTCCCCCGATCCGAGCGTGTCGGGCAAGCCGAGCAGCGACACTTGCGAGACCTTGAGCGGCTGAATTGTCAGCGTCAGATCTCCCGTCAGCCCACTGCTGCGCGCCGTGATTCGCGCCGCTCCGGGCCGTAGCGCGGTCACCTGCCCCGCAACGCTCACCAAGGCGACGGTCGTGTCAGCCGACGACCAGGTGACCGGTGCAGCCGGAATTTCCCGCCCGCTCGCGTCACGGACGACCGCGTGCACCGACAGAACGTCACCCTCGACTACGTCGTTCGAGCTGGCGGTAACCCCGATCGAACCTTTCGGCGACAGGTCGGGACCGGACGGCGACTCAGATGTGCAGGCGGTAGCGGCGACGACGAGCGCCGCAAGGAGCCGAGTTAAGCGGGTCGAACCGTGGCGCATAAACACTCGTGGTGAGAGCTCCCGAACACACTTTCAACGAAAGCCGAACTTCAATTCGGACAGATCCGGTCACCCATCTGATCAAATCGATTGCGCACCATCGCCGCCAGCCCCACCGTTGGCGCCGTCCGTCGCGAGGCCGGCATTCTGGTCGTGGTTCCACCGGCAATCTCGACATTGACGCCTGTCGCGTGTCGACCGCGAACCGCGGTGAACACTTGTTCTGGGTGCCGCATCGCTGGTTGGCGGGCATGACGCGGCAAATACGATTGTCTTACGTGACGTGCGGACATCGAATACGGCGTGGGGCAGCTGAGTCGACGTCTATGGTCCCCGGGAAGACGTGCCGCTGCCGAGTCTCGACAAGGGAAACGCAGTCTTTGCGCGCTGGACAGGCATTTCGACGGCCGCCGGCTAGGTGAGCGGTGCAGTCAACCTGGTCTTGGTCGATGACCGTGCGGACACGACCAGCGCGCAGTCGCGAGCGGGCAAACCAATGCTTTACGTCGGGCCGGGATAATTCGGCGCGCTCGCGAATTCATTACTCGAAGGTTCTAACACATCGCCAACAATGAAACTGAGATCTTTGGACATGTTCGATTCTACGTTGACCATCGAAACGCCGACCCTGAGGCGGGTTCCTAGTCGTTTGCATGGCGGCCGCATGACGCTGCCCGCCAGCATCGACCGGCAGGAATCGCAGGAGCGCGCGCTGAGAGAGGCGTCTGCGGTTCGCCGCGCCATTCGCGGCGCGAGAAGTGAAACAAATGGAGTGCTCGGTCTCGCAGCCACATTCGACGCGTTGACCAACGGGGCAGCCGGCGAGCTTCTGGTGACGCGGCGCTTCGCGGAGCGCGACCCAATCGCGGCCGCGAGTGCGATGTTGATCGCGGCGACGACCGGCGTGACGATCACGACTGTCGCGGGCGGCGCGGAATTCGAGCTCGATCTCGCCGGAGACGGTGTGGCGGCGCTGTTGCGTCGGCCGGTGGCAAGTAGGTAGCAACTCGTTGTTCGTTGGGTTGCCGAAGCGGGTGAGCGCCAACCGAAAGCGCCACTCGCCTTCGTTTCGTCTCACCTGAACGGGCAAGACGGGCCGTCCGTAAGCGCGCCGGCGCCCAACGAACAGGGCGTCAACCCTGTTCGTGAGGCGTCGCGGTTACGCCTTCAACGCACCCCGGATGCCGGCGAGGTGATGATAGCTGTGGCGCACGGCATGGTCTTCGAGCATGAACTGGCACGAGAGCGGAGCGTCGGCGTTGAGTGAAATCGTCGCCGCGGAATCGAGCTCGGAATCGCTGAGCGCGCGGATGGCGGCCGCAGCCGCCGCACTGTTGCGACGCAACAGATCCAGCGCCGCTTCCTTCGTGACGGCGTCCTGTTCCTTCGCATGCGCGGCGTTCATACCGTGGACATCGTCCCAAGTCACGCCCGCGATGGGCTTACCCTGGCCGAGTCCCTGCGCGAGCTGGACTTCCAGCGGATACATGTTGGCGACGTGATGCACGAGGACGCCGACTTTGCGGCCATCCTTGGGAACGGGGGTGTTCCACTGCGCATCCGTTAGGGGCGTCGCGAAGGCGGCAAGGGCATTGGCTCCCTGCTCGAGGCGATCGGCAAGGGCGTTACTACGCTGGCTCATTGTTCAAGTCTCTCTTGTGTGTGTGTTAATGTGTAGGGTCGCGGCCAGCAGCCGAACGCGCTCTGCGCAACGATATGCAGCACATGGCCGCACCGGGCTGTCGACACACAGCCAAATTCTGTTGGATGCCCGTCCCCCCCATATGACTTCGCGTCTTCAAATCCTGCCCGCGCGTCCGAAGTTCCGTGGATTTCGTTGGCGGCTCACGACATCAGTGAACGGGTAGAACGCTTCACACTTGACCATGGACCGCTCTCCGACCTTCTCCGCGTCCGCGGATGGCCAAGGTGAGTGACGACGTAACGGAAGAGCGGACGCTTCGTCGCTTCGCTCCTCAGGACGACGGCGGGGAGCCAGTCACTGCCGATAGCTGCTGAGGACCAAGCCGTCTCTTTTCAGATTGTCATGGCACGCGAAGCACTGCTGCGGAGTCGGCGCGACCGCGAGCTCGGTCTTGCTGTCTTTTACAAAACGCTGGAATCCCCAGCCGCCGGTCATGGCAAATCGCTGCGAGTCCTTCACCATCACGTCGATCTGCCGCCGAGGGCCCTCGGCGAACGCACCGTCGGTGTCCTGCATCTCCAGCCAATCGAATACGATGGTCGATCCTTCGGGGAACGCGCGGGTGCGATAGCCGACCATCGCTTGCGGGTTCGCGTAAATGTGTTGAAAGCCGCCGATGGTTGCGAAATTCTTGTTCGCGGGGCCGATGAGCGAGCTCTTCACGTGTACCCAGTTGCGATAACCTTCGGGATACTCGACTGGCGGGACGGCATGCGATGGCGAGGGCATTCTCCAGGCAACAGCGACGAGCAGCAAGAGTGAAAGCGCGAACGCAGTTCGATGTTTCATCGGGCGCGTGATCCTCGAAGTAAGGTTCGCTCAGTCGTTGGCGAGTACGCGAGAATGCGGTACGCACCACCCGAGCGTTGCACGCAAAATCGAACAACGCCGTTTCGGCGTCACATTGATGTGTCGGGCCGTCGGCTCAATCGCCGCGAAGCGCAATCAACGGGTCAACCCGCGTTGCGCGGTGGGACGGAATGAATGAAGCGACGGAGACGACGGCAATCATGAGTGCTCCGCATCCGCCAAAGACTCACGGGTTCCTCCGCGCCTCAACAGGCCATTCCTCCACCAACTCACGACGCCGCGCTTGCTTGAACTCGGTTACGATCCACTCTCGAACGAGTAGACCCGCCAATCGTTCGGTGTGCCGGGCCGATTGAACTCCGTCGCGCGACCGTGCGTGAACTCCGCCGTCACGCGAGCCCAGAACAGCAGCGCACCTGGATTTCCCTCGGACACACGAACCGTCCATGCACCGGGAAGGCGATTCCACAGAAGACATGCCGCGCGACGTCCAACACTGGAATGACGGTATCGCCGCAGAACGAAAAACTCGGCCACGTCGAGCACCTCAGGATCGTCCACCGCCGGAGAACCGCGTTTCGCTAACACGAAGCCCGCGACGCGGCCGTCGCATTTGATGAGAAACGCGAATCGGCGCTCGGCGTCGGACCAGTACAACGGAAGACTCGGGTATCCAAAGCGACCGTCCGGCCCCAGCTCGACGTTTGGAAACGCCGCGCTGAGGTCGTGAATGTAGAGCTCGAGAAGATTGGATAGCAGCGTCGTGTCAGCCGACGTCGCCGCTTCGAGAGCAATGTCGCGCGAATCACCCATCCCGACCCTCGTGATTGTCCCGTTGAAGTGTCTACCACCGAAGAAACCACGCGACGACGATCGGCGTTCCGCCGAGGACGAGCGCGACGACGAACCATACGGCTGTGCGCCGCTGTTGCCTGCCCTGCTCCACCAGGGTGCTTCTTCCTTCCCGCAGCTCAGCGGTGCGACGCGACGCGGTGATGCGCGGTATCCAGAGCAACCGCACGGCGCCCATCGCAATCGCCATGACGACAAACGCGGCGGTGACGACCACGCCGTTTCGCGGCAAGAACAGAACGGCGAGAGAGAACTGTGTGACCGCAAG
>JBDUEJ010000037.1:0-57715 GCA_040002475.1 bacterium
GCGCCGCGATCGCGGTCGCCGCGGCGTCGATATCGGACACGTCGACGACCATCGTCGGACCGGCGACGCCATCATCACCGCGCGTGAATGCGAGAATTTGCCCGTGCATGTGGTGAGCTCCAGAGAAAGAAGGTGTGTTTGAGAATTCTTTAGAACTTCACGATGTTGGCGGTACTGATGAGCCCTGTGCTCGGCGAGACGACGTCCGGCGAGGTCGTGCGACTCGTCACATCGGAAATGACATAAGCAAACGCGCGACCGGCTTCGATCGTCCCGCCGTTGATCGTGATGGACCCGGCGCCGGACGCGGCGAAGCCGTCGCGATAGTCGACGACACCCTTGATGACGTTGCTCTGGCCGTGATCCAGATACATGAATTGCGTACTCGCGACAGTCGTGTTTCCCTTCCGGCTCAGGTTCCTCATCGTGACGTTCTTGTACGGCCCGTAGGTCGCACCCGCCGTTGTCGAGAAGTGGCACCGCCCCGGGCCATCATAGTCGAAGCCGTCGAGCGTGACGTTCGAGCCATAGATGTCGCAGTGCGGGAAGGTCGTGACGAGCGTCTCCGGCACGTTCACGACGATGTCGCTGTACGTGGCATCGTTGCCAACGAGGGTCACCAGTGAATTGCGGAGCGCTGTGATAAACCCAACGGGAATCGCGTCGACCTGGACGCGCAAACCATGGACGGCCTGTGTGCCACGAGTCGCCGACGGCGACGTGCCAATCTCGACGAGGCCGCGCCCGGCGGTGCCGGCAAACGCGGCATCGGTGATCTGCACTTCGCAGTCTTTGAGCTTCGCGTCGTACGCAATGACCTTGAGATCGCAGTTGATCAGGTGCACGTCCTCGAGGTTGACGCCGGAGAAGCCGCTCGACGTATTGGGCGTGACGAGGCCCTGCACGGTGTGCACGCCCGGCGCGGCGGCGATCGTGATGTGTCGCATGCGGAAGTCGGTCACGCGGGCCACCGCAGTCGACGGGATCATCCCGGCGAAGTAGCAGCGCTCGACGCGGATCGTGTCGAAATCGAAGCCGTTCAGGGTCTCGGTGGGATCGGTCGGCGCGAAGTTATAAAAGGTGTTGCAGTCGGTGACGTAGACGTTGTGCACCTTGATCGCGTCGCCGTCGTGCGACTGGAGCGCCAGGATCACTGGCACCGTCGGATTGGCGATAATATCGAGCCCGTCGACGGAGCAGCCCTTTTCGAGCTTCACCGGCGTAACCATGTTGCGCGGTGAGCCGTCTAACCACGTCATGCCCCGCGCGTCGACGGTGCACCGCGTCATCGAGAAATACTGGCCGACGCTGCCCTTCACAGCGCGCTTGGACACGCGGCGGAACATGCAACCTCGAATGCGAAAGAACAGCTCCTTCACGCCCACCGGGGGCACGGCCGCGTCGCCGTACATGCGGATCGCGTCGGCGTCGTCATAGGTGATGTGGTCGTTCTCGCTGAGGCCGTTCGGTAGAATGGTTTTAATGTCCTCAAAGACACATTTGTCGAAGACCGCGCCCGACGGCGCGGCCTGCACGCCGGCGAGGCTATTGAATCCCTCGTTGACGAGGCCGACGTTATCGAATTTCATCGGGAACACGCCGCCGGCGAACCCGCACCCTTGAAGCGGAGAGCCGCCCATGTTCAAGCCGGTGTTATCGTTGCTGATCGCAACAAAGCGCACCCGGTCAAACGTGGCATCCTCCACGCCGTAGGGGCTGATCACGACGCCGTACATGCTGTTAGACATGTTTGATAGCACGCCGCCGGCGTGTGTCCCGGCGATGTGGCCGATCGACCCACCGAGGAACGCCGGCCGCGGGGAGTTGTCGTCGATGTAGATCAACCCGCAGAGTGGTTGCGCATCGTTGCCGCTGTAGATCACGGCGTCCGAGACAAAGTCGGCCGCGCCGCGAATGTCCATGAGCCGATCGGTCGACGGCCCGGTGTACGTGAGTGACCCGCCTTCGTGGACGAATCGCATCCCGGGCGTCGTCACGACGAGGCGCGCCGCCACGCTGCGCGCCGCAGTGATGCGCAGCGGGAATCCGCCGAGCCCGCACGAGTTGATGGCGTTCTGCACAGTGTTATATCGCCGGAGATCGCCCCGCTGATAGCTCGAATCGGTCACGCCGACCTCGCCGCCCATGCGCGAGTAGCTGGCTGGCAAAATGCCGGCGGTATCCTGAATCATGGTTCCCACCCGGCGGTCCGTTTGTCGATCTCGCGATCCGTGCCGCGGCGATCGCCGCCCAGGCGCTTTCCGCCATGCGTGCGGTCGGCGATCGTCCCGCGGCGCTTGCGCTGCCCGAGCTCGGGAACGGCGTCGACTGGTGCGATCGCGTCGCGCGTGTTCGCCGCCTCGCGGTCGACGTGCGCGCGCGTCTTCCGTCCCTGGCGGAGCACCGCAACAATCGCCGCGACGCCGGTGAGCGACGGAGCGAACGCGCCAATCAGCGCGAGTGCGACGGTCATTCCGTCTGTCATCGGAGCGCCCGCACGGCGAGCGCGCCGGCGATGAGCAGCGCGACGGTGGTCCCGATGCCGGCGCTCGCCATCGCGTTCCACCGCGCGATCGACGTCTCGAGCGGCTCGGCGAGCTGAAAATGATACGGGTCCGATTGCCCCTGCCCGCGGGCGGCGAAAAAATAGCCAGCGGTGAGCTCGCCGAGCGATTCCGCCACCTCGGCGAGTTGGAGATAGTCGTCGTCGGAGCCGGTCCCGTTGTCGTTCGTTCCGCCGGCGACGATGTGCAGATCGACCGCCGCGCCGTAGTTGTGGCGCGAGCGGCCCGGCTTGCCCACGGGATACGCGAGCACGCCGCCGCCTTGCGCGATCGAATCTTCGTAGAGCTCCTGCTGGGTCGCGAGCGAGCGCGTGCCGCCATAGTCCGGCACTTGGCACCGGACGCCGAGCGTCGCCGCCGCAGCGTCGAGCAGGTGCAGCAACGCACGCATCAACTCGGGCCGGACGAGTCCGAGCCGCGCTTGATCGGAAGACGTGAGCGTCGCCATGAGGATCGCTTACCCGTCGACGTAGTCGCTCGGCCAGAACCAGCCGTGCAGGTAGACCGCGAGAAAGTGCGTGTTGGCCGGGTCGGTGTTCTCCGCGGAGAGGCCGAGCCGTTGCCCTGGCGCGACGTCGATCACCGTGTCGAACGCGATTGAGGCGACGCCGTTCCGCGGATAGATCGGGATGAACCCCCAGGCGCTGGCGAGCTGCTGCCCGATCGCCAGCGACGCGAACAGGTACGGCGCCGCGGCCGCGATCATGTCGGGGCAATAGAGCGTGAGCGCGTCGATCCGCGCGCGACTGCGGTCCGGGATGCTCGGTCCGAATGCGGCCGCGGTCGACGGATCGGTGAGCGGGACGAACGTCGCGCCGCCGGCGGCGAGATTCGCATACGCCGTCAACAGAAACTCTGTTGCAACTTCGTTCGGCACCTGGCGGACCGGCGGGACCGCGACCATACGCGAGAGAGGTCCCGTTCCGCCGCTCGAGCCGGGAATGGGCCGGCCGGAGAGATCAGTCGCCATAGTCGTCGTCTCCCGCTTTCGTCGAGTAGGACCAGCCAAACAGATACGCCGCGAGGTACTGCGGATTCACGGCGCCGGTGTTGGTCGCGAACACGGCGACCGACGCGCCCGGCGCGACTTGCACGAACACCGGGAGCTCGGCGGCCGGCGATCCGGCGGCCGTTGCCTGGAGCGTCAAGCGACTGAGCACCGCCGCGCCGACGGTCGCCGAGCCATTGATCAGCACCTGGAGCGAGAGCGGCGGAGGGATCGACAGGTCGAGTGTCTGCCATTCCACCCGCACGCGCGCGATGCGCAACCGATAGCCGGGCGAGATCGAGAGCGGCGGCATTCCCGCGAGCCCGGTGAGCTGGTGCGGGAGTCCGTCATTCGCGACCGCACCGAACACCGAGCCGAAAAACTCGGCCCCAGGAGCAGGGAAGTCGCCGTTGCGCGGGACGGCGAGCACCCGCTGAGCGGCCGGCGCGATCGCGGACATTTAGAGCGCGCTCTGAGCCCGTGGCCCACTCCACAGCCGCACGCCCCAGAGAATGAACCGGATATGCATATCCGTCGCCGTGAGGTTCGTCATGTAGCACGCGAGCGTCGTGTTGCCCTCGACGAGCTGCGGAAACTCGAGCTCGTGGCCGCGGCGATCGGCCGTGCTCACGCTGTACGCCTGGAGCGGCTGCGCGTTGTCGTCCGGAAAAATCTTGAGCGCGCCGAGCGCCAGCGTGAACGTGGCCTGCGGCGTCGCGTTCTCAACGGGCGGCACGGCGTTGGTGGTGCTGTACGCCGCGATCCGCATCGCGATAAAGTCGGAGCCATCTTGCGTCGTGACGGACCCCTTCACGTTGGCGGCGCTGGCGAGCAGCGGCAGAAACGGGATCGTGTAGCCCACCCACGCGCGGGGCCACTGTCGCTTAGCGGCAGGCAGGAGCGAAAGGACTTCCGAGAGGCGAGCCATCAGGAATCTCCGAAATGAGAAAATCAGTATAATCGGGTACCGCACGAACCAAACCGCCGGCGCCAGCTCGAGCGAGCTTTGAAGCGCCGGCGGGTTTCCGCTACCGCACCTGCCGGTGATAGATCCCCATGATCGCGAGCGTGATGTTCGTCGCGGCGCTGATCGCGGTCGAGTTGAACGTGAGCTGCGCCGAGAACGGCTGTTGCTCGGGAATGATCTGATTCCCCAGCACGGGGAACCCGCCGTTGTTTTCCGTCTGGCCCGCCGTGACGACGTTCGTCGCGACCGTGCCAGTGGCCACGCCGGCGTAGAACGGGAGCGGCCCGCCTGGCCGGCCGAAGAAAAAGAGCGGGAACGTGCCGTAGTTCTTCGCGGCGTTGGTCCACGACACCTGCCCGCGCGCCGTCTTGTGCAGGATCTCGACGTCCTGCGCGGCGCCCGTGATCACGCCGGTGACGTTGATGTTCGGCACCGAGTGGATCATCACGAACACGCGATGCATCTCAAAAAACTCATTCTTGGGCAACATGCCCGTCGGGAAGTTCGAGAGCGTCTGGTCGTTCAGGTTCGCCGCCGTCGACCGGAAGAACGAGAGCGTCGCCGAGCCGGCCGCGGCGTACTGCTGCGTGTCGAACAGCACCCACGGAATCGACTCCGGTTGGTCGGCGGAGATCGGCATGATCAGGTCACGGAGCGCCTGATACGTTTTGCCGAACGGGCGGATGTTGCCTAAGAGAAGTGGTGGCATTGCGAACCTCCGAAGTGCGGGACTTATAGCTGCCCGCGGGTTTCAACTACACGAATGCGAGTACTCTGAACAAACCCCTGCGCGAGCTAGTAGCCCAGGTCCGACTCCTGTTCGCCGCTGAGCGTCATCCCGTTCCCGCGGCCGGTGTAGCCGGCGAGCCGATCATGCGCGCTCCCGCGGCCGACGTAGCCGGCGAGCGGCGCTTTGATCAGGCGGCCGTCCTGCACGATGTAGCGATGCGAGCCGCCGCCGGAGTCGCCGAGGACTTCCGTGAGCTTCGCGACGCCGAGCTGCTTCGCGATCGAGCGGAGGATGTACGCGAACACGCCGGCGGTGACGTCGCGTCCTGCCTGCCGGCCCAACACTTTCTCGGCGCCCATGCCGGCCGCGATGCCGATCCCGGCGTCGGCGAGCGTGGAGATCGTCGCGCCGTCGGCCATGCCGAGCAGATCCTTCCGCACGTAGCGGGTCGCGCCCTCGCCGGCGACCATGAACAGCGCGCCTTTCCCGGCGTCGGTGACGCGCCCGACGATTCCGCCAATCGAGAAGGACGGCGGGTTGCGGCGATACCGACGTGCGCGTGAGCGGCGCGGCGGATTCGCGGCGACCGTGTGCCGACGACGCGCCCGTGCCTTTCCGTGGCGCTTCCCGCGCCGTTTCCGAGCTGCCATTGTACCCCCTGGTGTGCTCGAGCTGCTCGAGCGGTTCGGGCGAATGCTCGCCATGTACGTCGACCACGATGTGAAGCCCGCCGGCGGTGGCCGTTTGGCTTTCCGGCGAGAGGTCGACTTCCGCCGTGAGGATGGACGCTTTTTGGTGGATTTTCTTTTGCGAACTGTCATAGCCCGATTCTCCCGGGGCGAGTTGGTGAGCCAATACGTGGTGCCGTCGCGGGCCCAACCGGGCCGGCCGTCGCGCGGGACCGTGAGCGTGCCGCGTTGGCCATCCGCCTCGACGAGCCAGAGATCACTCGCTCCCTCGACGTCGTGCGAGTACCGCCGGCCGTCGTCGCGCTTGCGATAGCGGATCTCTTCGAGTTCCCCCTGGAGTGCGATCGGGCGAACCGTGATCGGTCGACGTGCGCGCGGCACACTAGTCGCGCCTCCGCGGGAGGTATGAGATCGCCGACAGCACGACGAGGCCGCCGAGGATCCATCCGCCGCTCTTGAGCAGATCCTTAATCTGCGTGTACCAATCCGGATACTTTGGGGATGGCTCGCCGGGAGCGCTCTGCGCTTGCGTGATGGCTGATCCCGCCGACGTGCGGTAGCCGGTCTCGGTGTACGCGAGCACGGCGGCCGGCGCTTTGAAATAGCCCGTCTTGCCGTCGCTCGACCAATCATCCGGCCAGCGATGGAAGATCGCATTGAGCATGTAGTTCGGCGCCGGCGCGATAATGCTCACCGGATATGCGGCTGCCGCCGTGCCCTTCGTGATTTCCGTCGTCGTGTGCGGCGCGGTCGTGACGTATCCCCCGTACTGTTTCACAGCCGCGGCCCAGGTGACGTACTCGGATCTCGGATCGCTCGAGCTGTCGTCGAAGTCATCCGCTTGCGGATCGTCGACACTCCCGAGTGCGAGCCCGCGGCGAACGTACATCAGCGGCGCCGTCTCGAGGTGAGCAGCACGAGCACGAGCACGGCGCCGGCGCCGAGCAGGTACGGAGTGAACGTCAGCGGCGCGTTGTAGCCGGCTTGCGCGCCGGCGGCGGCGCCGCGGACCGCGTTCGCGCCGCGCTGAATTTGTGCATTCAAGTTCGTTAACGTGCCCGCGACGCTGTCGATAAACCCGGTCACGGTCTGCAGCACGCCGGAAACGCTATAGCTCGGCGAGTCCGGGACCATCACGTGCTTCTGTCCGTTGACGACGCTCACGACGGCGACTGTGTAGCCGTTCTGATCGAGGATCTGCGTCGGCTGCGACACGTCGCCGCCGGCTTGCTCGATCGCATCGAGAGAGCTGTCGATCATATCGACCGTCGGAATCATCAGCGGCGACTCCCGAAGAGAGAGGGAAGGACGAACACAGCGGCGACGGCCGCGGCGCCGATCAAGAGTGTCTTCGAGCTCGGCGAGCTTGCGCCGCCGGCGTCGTCACCGCCGCTCGGGTAGGGAAGCGGCGTTCCGTCGCTCGTCGTCGTCGCGATGCTCGTGTGAACGTTCGGCGTGTTCGAGTACGTGTGCGCGCCGGCGGGTATCTTCCCGGCAGCCGCGTTCGCGTTCGTCGGCTTGCCCCCGTTCGCGACACTGATCCAGTCCTCGACCCATTGCGTCGTGCTGATCATGCCGCGCAAAAAATCGTCGGTGTAGGTGAACCCGGGCTTGAGCGTATCGGAGAACACGGCGCCGGCGGCAAGGAATGCTTGCAGCGCCGCTTGTGCGTCGCGCCGGAGCTGCGCGGCGTTGGCGGTCTCCGCGGCCGCGGACCGCGCCGCGACGTCGGAGCCGTACGCGCCGGTGGTGAGCGTCGCGAGCGCCGCGGTCACTTTCGCATCGCTGGCCGCGAGCGCCGCGAGCTTCGCCGTATTCGCGGCGACGTCGGCGGCGCTATAGCTCGCGACACCCGAGCCGTCGACGTACGTCCCTTTCGCGCGCAGCGCGTCGGTGAGCACGGGGACTCCCTGCACGGAGTAGAACGCCGCCTGCTGCAACGCCGTCATCCCGTAGAACGGTGAGGCCGGATCTTTCTCGACCGTGCTGTCGGTGACGCCGCCCGCGCGCGGGATCGTGTAGTCCGGCGAGCCGTTCGCATCGAAGACGACGACATCACCGTTCGGCGACGTGACGCGCCCACCAGGCGGCCCGCCCCCCTGCGCGACGTAGTCGGACCAGGCGTCGCCGAGTACCGCATGGCGAACGTAGCTCATCGCCGCGATCTCCCAGTGAACAGGAAGACGCCGACCACGGCCGCGCCGCCAATGAGCCACGGCACATAGTTGAATGCTGCCGTCGACTGCATTCCCGGCAACATCAGGCCGCCGGCGGCCGACGTCGTCGTCGAGACGGCGTGTCCCGCGGCGGCGAGATCGGCCGTCACCGCGGCGCGCGACTTGTCACTCGAGGCGTTGTCGCTGGTGTCCCACCACGGACCCTGGAGCTCCGCCTGCTGCATCACCGCGGTCCCCTGGAGCTTCGCGATCGCCGCCTGAAACATCGGTCGTTCGTTGCCTGACGTGTTCGTGAGGCCACCGATCAGAAATCGCGCCGCTCTGACGCTTCCTTGCGACGCCATGAGCGCGAACCAGTCGACCCGCGCCTGCCGGCGCGCGTCTTCGCCCGAGCCGCCAAACAGCTTGGCGAGAAGTCCAGCGCTCGCGGCGACGACGGGCCCAGACCCGGGGACGATCGCATTCGCGCCAAATGAGAGCAGCACATTTTCGGTCGTGCTCAGGCCGAGCCGCGCGCGGCGATAGTAGCTCATGAGGCGCCTCGAGAGATTGACATTAGAGATCCATCGTCAGCGTTCGCACAACGTTCGGCGGCCGCAACAGATCGTCCGGCTTCGTGATGTCGAGCTCCGCCCAGTCGACGCCGTCGAACAGATCCGCAATCACGTGCGTGTACGGCGCGCTCGCGTCGCCGTCGGGCCGGTGCGCGAACGCGACTGCGCGAAATCGCGCCTCGAGGCCGTCCGTCATCCCGAGCGCCGCCATGAGCACCGCGGCATCGTCGCACGCGCCCTGCACGTAGCCGGCGCTCTCGATATCGTTGACCATGTCGAGCGGCGTGCGGATCCGCTGGACGCCGATTGGGTTGTCGACGAAGCGGAAGTACGCGCGGCCGAACAACCGAATGGCGTCGATCTGCGCCGGATAGTCGCGCGGCCGCGCGGCGGCGACGATCTCATTCCCGTAACGGACGAGATACGCGCTCTGCATCGCTTGCCGGCAGTACGTCGCCATTCTCGCGAGCGTGCGCCCGGCGTCGGGATTGGCGTCGATCGTCCACCCGGCGAAGCTCGCGCGATCGATCGCGTGCACGGTCATGCCTTCTCCCGCGTGCCGAACTTGGACCGATCGGCCGCGCGCTGCGCGACCGCCGCGCGCTGCGCGCTATTGAGCTCGAGCAGGAGCACCGCCGCGCGATCGAGGAACTCGAGAATCCCGATCGACGCCGAGACGCGCCCGCTCTCGAGCGTGAGGGCCGGCCGAATCGATATCGTAAGCGTGCCGGTGCTGAGATCGGCGTTGAACGCGATATCGCCGTGGTCAGGCATCTTTGACACCCTGCACCGGCGCCGCGGCCGCCGCGGCGTCCTGCTGCGCGATGTCGCGCACCGCGTCGCGGATACTCTCGAGCAGCTCGGCGGCGAACGTGCGGCGCCCGGGTTCCTGCAGGAGCTCAGGGATCGCATCGTACAAATCCGTCTCGAGCCTTCCGTCGACGTCGGCGCGATGAATGGCCGCGATCGTGTCCGGCGGCGCGTTGTCGATCACCACGTCGGCGTACAGCGTGCCATCCTTCCCGGCGTCGGCGAGCCGGATGAGCATGTGCTTATAGCTCATGAACGGTCGCAACCAGGCGGCGACGATATCGGGCGACGTCGACGCTGGGACGCGCTCGGGTCGATCGACCCGCGCGGCGCCGGCGGGTTGCTCGGCCGCCTCGCGCTTCCGTTCGGCGACGTCGATCATGCGATGCGCGAGCGGCAAGGCGTCCCGAATCGCGCTGCCCACGCCGGAGCCGCCGGCGTCACCGTCGACGCGCGCGACCAGGTTGCCGAGCTCGCGGCCGCGGAGCTCGCCCCGATGCTCCGCCTCGAGCACGAGCTGTGAGAGCCGGATCGGGTCGATCACGTCGGCGCCGCTCGACTCGCGGCGCGTACTCCGCTTCACCAGCTCGAGTAACACGGGATCGGTCTGCGGCGTCTCGAGCAGCTTCTTCGCGAGCAACGATCCGAACGCCGTCGCCATCGTCACGCCGATCGGGAGAATGATTTTCTCGATCCAGCTCGGCGGGTTGTTGTTGCCCGAGCTGCTCGGCGCCGCGGCGGCCGCCGGCGTCGGACCGCCGGGCGATCGCACGCCCTCGCGCTCGTGGTCCGACTTCCGCGCGCCGGCGATCGAGACGACGATCGACTTGCCGTAGGTGCCCGAGTTCCGCGCGCGAATGCCCGCCTTGTATCGGCCGCCGCCGTAGTGCGACCGAATGAACTCCTCGATCCCGAGCGCGCGCACGTCGGCGACGTCGAAGCGCTCGATGTAGTCCCACCGGCCGCCGGCGCCGGCGCTCTCCTCGAAAAACTGGATCACGTCGTTCGCATCGTCGGCCGCGTCGAGCACCGCCGCGGCGCGATCGATCGGCTCAGCGCCGGAGGATGGCGCGGCTTTCGGGTCGGTGCGATCGGCACGGCGAGCGGTCATCGGGGCTGCACTCGAGAGGGGCGTATGAATTCCCATACCAGAGAACAGCTACGCACAATCGGGCGGCCCCTGTCAACTCCCGCGGGAGTTGACAAACCGCGCGGGGCTCTACCTGCGGCGCGCCAATCTACCCGGACCCTCTGACACTGGATCAACCGGCGGTGCGGGCCGGTGTGGTTCCCACGGCGTTTTCCGGCGTGCATTTCCCTCGACCACGAAAAAACGCCGAAGTTTACCCCTGTCCCCCCTTACCCCCCGCCCCGCCAAATGAAGGGGGGAGTAGTGGGGACGGCGGGGCGAACTGCCCCGCCTTTGAATGACGTGTGCGATTCGCTCTCGCGAATCGCTGGCAAACGGTTACGGTGTCGAACGAAGCAGGCGCCGCCCCGGTGGTGCTTGGCTCCACGTGCTAACTCCCGCACGCTACGCCGGCCGATGTCCCCCTTGCTCGTCACTCCTGACGGCGGCCAGCCGACCTACGGGCTGGCTTTCTTCGGCCTATTTCCACGCCCTATTTCGTTCTCGACTCCTCAACAGCGGCTTTGCAGGTACTACGACGGGTGAGCTTTTCGTGATCGGTCGATCCGTTCTCGCTCGGCTTGAGCGGCGAGCAGTGCACTCGCGCGCTCGTGCGGCGTGAGTCCCTCGAGGAGCTCCGCCTTCATCGCGGCCCACCCAGGCGCGAGCTCCTCCATCGGCCGATCGCTGGCGCCTGTCGCGACAGTCTCACCGTGATCGACGGTCCGATCGGAGTTACTGACGACAGCGATCGCGACACCAACGTCAGTGACGGCGAGCCGCGCGGCCGCGCGTCGCTGGCGCGGTGACGTGCCTTGTGCGCGTGGATTCGTTTTGCGCTGGCGCGGTGCCTCACCGCGGAGCCGCGGCCCGGCGTCGTCGCCGATGATCACCACGCCGTCCCGCGGGAATCGGTGACACGCGCTCTCGGCGATCACTTTCGCGAGCTCGCGCCCGGTGCCGAGCTGCCGGAGCGCCCGAATGATCTCATGCGCGACGATCCGCCGTTGCGCGAAGACCCATGACGCGCCCTGTCGGATGTGATAGGGCAGGCGCCGGCCGCGTTGCTCGGCACGCCAGAGCGCGCGCTGAATCTGCCGCTCGATCTCTCGCGCGACGTCGCGACGCGCCGGCGTGCCGGCGGGGTGCAGCAGCGCGGCCGCGACGTAGCCGTTCGCGCCGATGATCATTTCAGAGCTCCTCTGCCATGCGAGAGTTCACACGCTTGAGCGCGCCGCGGAGCGCCCGGCGGCCGCGCGTGTAGCCGATCGCGTACGCCGGGAGCGTCATCAGCAGGCCGACGACGACGCCAGAGCAAACCGCCAAATAGACATTACTCATGAGCATTCTCCGGTGATGGTCGATCGGTGCGGTGCGGCAGCGATTGGCCGATAAGATCGCGCGCGATCGCGTTGCCGTCCTCGGTGAGTTGCCAGAGCTCGTCGACGGTGGGACAAATGATCGATCGATCGATCAGCGCGGCGATCGCGTTCGTGGAATAGGCGCCGGCGAGCTCGTGGAGCTCGGCGTTCGAGACCACGCCGCCGGCGCGCGCGATCCGTGTGACGATCAGACACCCTTGGTAGCTGAGACCGCGATGGATCACCGTTCACCTCCCAATCCTCCGAAGCACTCTCGCGCGACAGATGAGCGCCGCCACTCGCACGGCGCCCGCGGCGAATGCCGCGGCCGCGCGCTGCTCGGGCGAGTACTCCAAGCGCGGCGCGGTCACGGCGTCACGATCCTGGGCGCCGCGACGTGCGCGGCCTGGCACGACGGCCGGGAACACACGGGCGCGTCGACGTCGATCCACCAGCACGGCACGGTGTCGGGCAGGGGCTTGCCGCTTTCGCGGAAATACAGCCCGATGATCCGAAGCTCGTGCTCGGCGAGCTGGCCAATCGGGATCTCGCACGGGTCAACGTCAGTGCAGCCGCAGTAGTTGCAGCGCGCATCTTCTGCTTGGGCGCGCATGATCATGGGCGCGCCTCGAGCACACCCATCGGCCGCACGAAATCAACGGGAAGTTCCGTAGCTGGCGTACGGTCGCGGACATCGCCGGGCTGGCGCTCGAGAGAGGCGAGCGCCTTATAGAGCCGGGCCTCGATCGCCGCCACGGTCTCGACGTGCGCGAGGCCTCCGCTCTGCATCAGCGCCAGCGCGTTGCGTACGTGTTCGGACGCAGTCTCATTAAGAGAACCCTCAATGGAGCTATCTTGATGAGAATGCGGCATGCCGCCCTCGCGCTGTTGGTACTCGCGGCGGCCCGAATCGAAGCGCAGAACGGACCCACCCAAGACTCGACGCTGATCGGCGTTCGGCTTGTACAGCTCAACCTGGTCTCCACCGTCGACGAACGCCGCGGATTGCGAGAAAGCATGGCCCTCGAGTTGAGAAAGGCCGGTCTTCGCGTTCTGCCGGACAGCGCTCGGCTTGGCACGGCCGTCGACGCCATCATCACCGTCGTCCTCCGCGAGCCCGCCGGCTGCGCCAAGGACCTGCGGATGAACGTCGCTCAGCGCGTGCAAGTCGTCCGAACGGCCCGAGTCCACCAGCTGGTTACCTGGCTCTACGAGGTACCCGTGGGCGGCGTCCGCGGCGGCAACGCGTGCCGCGACGAGTGGTGGAATGATGCGATTCGACAAGCCACCGACGTCTTCCTGACGAAGTGGCTCGACGTAAACGGCCGGTGATTCGTGGCCGTACGTGTCGCGTGTTGTAGAGTGAGATTGGGGCGAATTCTCGGGGGGAAATCGTTGAGAATTCGGGGGTAACACCGTAACTTGTTCCCGGGCCTTTTCGCTGTTCAAAGCAGCGGCTGGCCGGGAGGCTCTGCGAGGTAACATCGCATCCTCCTAGTATCGCGCCATCAGGGTGACACCTGAGACGCATTGAGTTGTATCCCGAACCCCGCCAAGGGTTTGGGCCCGACGCCTTCAACTTCGCTAAAGCTCTGCTGCGGCGCAAGATAGGCCCCCCGGGCAGGTAAAGCGGACTCACGTCCGCTTTATTTGCGGCCGGGGGGCTTTGTTCGTATAAGATATATTATGTAAACCAACCTCGGGGAAAGTCTGTGGAGAACTCCGGTGCCCCCACCTGCCACAATTGTTGTCGTGAACACCAATCTGTTGCTGGTAAACGACTTAGGTCATGTCTCTGAAAGTTGTCCTTTATAGACAACCCGAGCGTCGCCACTGAGCCGCGGCTTCCACATCGATTCGCGAGCGCTCAGCCGCACCCCGAGCACTCTACCAGAGCTCGTTACCACCTCGACGTCTCCAGTCGCCTCGCCCCACATGGTCAGCAGAATCGCCGTAGCTACCGACCCGCTGCCGCACGCCAAGGTCTCGGCCTCAACACCCCGTTCGTAGGTCCGAACGCGCCAGCGGCCGCCCTGGGCCCGCGACACGAAGTTGACGTTGGCGCCAATCGTCATCGTCAGGTGGTGGCGAAGCGGCCGGCCTCGGCCCACCACGTCCACGGTGGCGACGTCGTCGCACAAGATGACCAGGTGCGGGACCCCGACCGACGCGAAGCCAATTCTCCGCTCGCCGGCTTGCAGATCGAGGGGTTCGGCGGGCCGCACTTCCGTCACCGGCTGCAGGTCGATTTCCGGCTGATCGCCGTCGATTCTCGCCGCCACAAGGCCCGAATCCGTCTCGATGTCAAAGCCTTGGGCCGGCGCTATTCCGAGCTCCACCGCGAGCCTTGCCGTGCACAGCGTGGCGTTGCCACAGAACTCGGCGCGCGAGCCGTCGGCATTCAGATAGACCAGCCGAACTGCCCCGACCGCGGATGGCTCGAGGAACACAATGCCGTCGGCCCCCACGCCCGTCCCTCGAGCACAAACCCGTTGGACGATCTCCGGGTTGCTCAGCGGCCCGGGCGGCTCGGTCGTCGCGTCGATCATCACGAAGTCGTTGCCCGACCCGCTCATCTTATGAAACGCGCGGCCAACGGGAATCATCGGCTTTCCCTCAAATATTGATGTCAGAGCTGCTTCGTCAGCGCCCACCATCTCAAACGCCAGCACATGAAGAACGCCTCGCGCTTGATGTCCTTCGACATCTTGCTCTGCCCTTCAGTCCGGTCCACGAAGACGATCGGGATCTCGACGATCCGGAATCCCTTCTTCCAGGCCCGAAAGCTCATCTCTATCTGAAAGGCGTAACCGTTCGACACAACTTTATTCAAATCAATGGCTTCCAGAACTTCTCTCCGAAAGCACTTGAAGCCTCCCGTTGCATCCCACAGCGGCACGCGCGTTACGAACCGCGCGTAGACGTTGGCGAAATAGCTCAGCATGAGCCGAGCGATGGGCCAGTTGACGATCGTGACCTTTCCGTCGCGATAGCGGGATCCGAGCACGAGGTCGTTGTCCCGGATTGCCCGCAAGAAATCCGGCAGATGGCCAGGATCGTGGGAGAAGTCGGCGTCCATCTCGAACACGAAGTCGAACTGGTGTTCGAGCGCCCAACGAAACCCTGCGAGGTACGCCGTCCCCAACCCCATTTTCTTCGCGCGGCGAAGAATGTGGACGCGTGGGTTCACCGCCATGATCCCTTCAACGATGGCCGCCGTTCCGTCCGGCGAACCGTCGTCCACGACCAGGATCTCCAGACGAGGGTCCTGCGCCAGCGCCGTCTCGATCAAACGGGCGATGTTTTCTCGCTCGTTGTACGTCGGAACAATGATCAGGGCACGCTCAACAACCGCGACCTCTCCGCCAGAAAGCGGAGAGGTCGCGGTGAGCCCTGATCGTGCTTCAACGGATGATGTCGACCCAGCCACCGAAGTTCGTGACGGCGGCAAAGCTGCCGGTCGGACTGAAGTAAATGCGGATCGGTACGCTGACCATGGGAATGAACGGGCCGACAATGAAACCATTCGCGACCGAGCCGGTGTAGATCGATACCCCATTGTTGTGGGTGAGCCAGATCTGCTGTCCATCGGGGCTGAGCGAGATCGTGCTTCCGTTGGCGGCGACGCCAAGAGTTCTCACCACCTGCCCGCTTGCGATGTCGACGACCCGCACCAGGTTCGCGATTCCATCGAGCGCGAAGAACGATTTGCCGTCATTGGAAATCGCGAAGTCGTTTCCAGGGACCGCCAATGTGAGCTGTTTAACGACGTTCGTTCGCGTGTCGATCGCGAAGACGATGCCGACGTTCGTGAGCACGTACGCGACGGTGTCGCCGGGGCTGAGGCGAAGTTTCGTGGTGCCGCCGCCGAGGGAGATCCGCGGGAGGAGCGTGTGCGCGGTGACGTCCACGGGCTGCAGTTCCCCATCGCTCAAGAGGAAGTACGCTTTCGTTCCATCGGCCTTGATCACCGCGGCCTTCGGCGTCTCCTGGATGTCGAGCGAATCGACGATTGCCGCCGTGCCTGGATCAAGGAACCAGATGCGGCTCACGTTTCCGACGTTCACTGCGAGCGCGGGGCCGGCGGTCTTTGTTCCCGCGAGCAGCAATGGCACCGGTGTCGTCAACGAGACCACCGGTCCGTTGGCGTTCAACGCCTCCTGATCGAGAATCACGACCTTCATCAAGCTGTTGGCAGCGAGCATTGTCGTGTTCTTGGTGAAGGCGACGTCGCCGGTGGTGCTGGTCAGATCGATGGTGCGATTGATCGCGGTTCCTACGGGGTGGCCAATGACGGTGACGGCAAATGTACCCGTTGCCGCTCCCGAGGTGGCGGTGACCGTTGCCGTTCCCGGACCCGCGGCCGTGATCACTCCCGTGCCGGCCACCGCGGCCACGTTCGTATTGCTGCTCGAGTAGGTCACCGGCGGACTGGCCAACACGTTGCCCGATGCGTCAGCGACGCGCGGGACAAGCGTGACGGTTGCACCAGTGCTCAGTTCCACCGGACCCGCAGGCGTCAACGTGAGGCTCGCAGCCGGACCGACGGTGCCCGTTGCAGTAAACGTTGCGGTCAACGCGCCCGATGTAGCGACCAGAGTATTCGCGCCAACGGCCGTGCCCAGTCGCCAGCTCGTGACGGTTGCGATTCCATCGGCACCTGTGTTGACGGCCCCACCGTTCACCAAGCCGCCTCCCGTGCCAACCGTGAACGTCACCGGTGCCCCACCCACAGGATTGCCAGACGCATCCGTCAGCTTCACGGAGGGCGCGGTCGCGACGTTTGTACCGACGACCGCCGACTGGACGTCGCCGGACAGCTTGGCGAGAGTAGTCGCAGCGCCGGCCGCGGCGACGGCCGTAAAGGCCACCGAAGTGAGACCCGTGGCGGTCGCGGTGGCTGTCTGCAGACCCAGCGTTTTGCCCAACGTCCAGGCGGTGGTGGCCTGCCCCGACGAATTCGTGCGTGCGCTCGTCGGATTGACGGTGCCTCCGCCCGTAACGACGGCGAAGGTCACGAGCGCGCTATCGATCGGATCTCCGGCTTTGTTTTTCACCGTGACGGTGAGCGACGAGTTGGCCGCGGCGCCGGCGATGCCGCGTACAGTGTCGGTGCTCGTCGGCGTGATCGTGAACGGGACGACGTCCTTGGGCGGAACAGACGGCTCAGACGTACCACCGCACGCGGTGAGAACGACGGCGAGTGCCGCGCCGACAAGCATGCCGCGCGAGCGGAATGCGGAGATCAAGCGGATCGAGCGGTTTGACCGAGACATGTGAAGCCGACTCCTGGCCGGTTGTGGTCTACATAAACCGCGACGGCATCGTCACGCGGTCGAGGGTGCTGATGCAAGCCGTCTTCGATCGACGGCGAGTCCAACCCCCCACAGGACGAGTGCGAAGGCCACTGCGATGAGCGTTACCACTTTGCCCTTCTGGTATGCGATGTCGTCGAACCGCAACCGAATCGATCGAGCGCCAGCGGGCAAAGCAACGCCGATCAGGTTGAAATCCGTTCGCGCAACCGTGGCGGTTTTTCCGTCGGCCGTCGCGTTCCACCCTGGAAAGTAATTCTCCGAGATGACGAGCGCTTGGCCCGCCACGGCCGGCTGGTCAAGACTGATATCATACGCGCCGTCGGTCGCGGAGGTCACAACTGCATGAACCGATGCGGCCGCGGGCAATGTCGGCAACGCCGGTGCTTGTATCGCTGCGGCGGAGGTATCGATGATGGCGACACGTGCCGGGTCGAATCGCGAATCAAGCACGGTTGGGAACGCTTGATCCGGCGGCGCCTTGACCATTGCGGTCGCGACCCACGCCGGCGGATTGTCGAATGGGATTTTGTAGGCGAAGACCATCGAGCCGGCCGCATTGCGCACCGGGCCGGCGAGCTTGATGAACGGGTTGCCCGGCGACAACTGCGCCCCGACCTGTTGCATCGTCGAGTCCGGCGCGCCGGTGTAGATGTATCGCACGTTCTCGTGGTGCCAGAACTCGCGCGTGAGCGTGAGCCGTCCCTCGTTCTGTTCTTCGAACTGCATGTACATCGCCAACTGATTGCCGTGGTAGTTGCCCACGGTCTTGAGATCGTGGGACATCAATGCGTCGCCAAAAAATATTGGATCGCCATTGGCGATATCGCCGCCGAGTCGATATTCGGTCAGCACGCGCGCGGGCTGTCCGTACTTGGCGAGATCGGCTTTGATCGCGTCGATCGCCGGATCCGTCGCGTAGATTTTTGCGGCCGGCTGCGAAAAGACCCAATAGAAGCGTTCGATCGACCAGAGATCAATCACGAGCAACGCGGCAAGCGCTACCCCCGTCGCGCGCGCCGCGATTCGCTCGGTGAGGAACGCCCAGATCACCGCCGCACCGGCGATGACAAAGAAAAACGATCGCCATACGCCGAGGATGGCGGCGGCGGCGTTGGCCGGCGCGCGCTGCTGTAGCACGTTGAGGTACTGCGGCGGCAAACTGCCGCTCATTGTGCCGAGCAGCGCGTCGGAGAGTGCCGCGTAGCCGCCAACGGACATCAGCACGGCGAACGCGAGTGCGGCGATCGACCACGCGAACGCGTACTTGGGACTCACGCGCCGCGCGAGCAACCGCTCCATCCCAATCGCCGCCAGCACCGACACCGAAAACGCCGTGACGTAGATCATCGTACTCGGCGCGCGGAAATATTTTGCGCCGAAGACCGGAACGGCGAGAATGATTTTGAACAGCGGCGTGTATGCGCCAAAGGCCCAGAGCAGCGAGCCCAGTCCGATCCCGATCCACAGTCGGCGGAACGACACCTTCCCTGTCTGACCGAACGCTGCTCCAAGCAGGAGCAGAACGATCACGCCGAAGTAGTCGCTGTGAAAATGGATCCAGTTGCGGCCCCAGTAGTTGTCGAGAATTCCCGAAAACTGCGGCCAGTACGCGTTAAGCGTTTCCTCAATTGGAAAGGAGAAGCTCGTGGCGGCGGCGTAGTCATGGCCGGCGTCGCGCGGAGACCAGGGCTTATACTCGATCAACGCGGGCCAATACTGCACCGCGGATATGAGTAGCCCCAACACGACCGAGCCCGCGGCGAATGCGAGGCGCTTGACGGCAACAGCCGGAGCAAGCTTGCCCGCTCCTGAGTGATTTGCGAACGCGAGGTAGAGCGCAAACACGCCGCCGGTGAGCAGCAGGTATTGAAGTAGCTGCGGGTGGGGTGAGAGCGCGCCCAGTCCGATGGTGATTGCCAACGCGCCCCATGCCGCGATTCGATCGTCGCGCATGGCGCGTGTGAGCAGCAGCAGCGTCAACGGAAGCATGGTGCTGACGAACAGTTTGCCGTCGTGTCCTGGACCCGCATAGCCGGCGATGGACCCGCCGAGCATGTACGCGAGCCCGCCCACCAACGCGCCGTAGAAGCCGAAATTCCAGGCGCGGAGAAACAGGTAGGTGAACAGCCCGCACAGGAAGAGATGCAGCGGGAACTCCCACGTCATGACGAAATCTGTTGGCAGGATCATGCGCAACAGAAACGTGGGATAGAAAATGTCGCCGTGCATCGCGCCGATGTACGGCAGCCCGCCTTCGATGAACGGATTCCATTGCGGGAATCCGCGCCCGCTTCTCAGGTGCTCGGCGGCGAATTGGCGGAAGGCATAGCCCGCCTTGTATTGGTCGCTCCGCGGATTGAGGAGGAAGAGTCCGCCCAACGCCGGGTATGCGAGTGTGATCGTCGCGATCGCGTACGCGAATGATGCCCACAGGGTGGCATGAGGCGGCGCCGAAATCTCGGACGGCGACGTCGCCGGTGCATCAGGGTTTCGAGCGATCACGTGCAGTCGTTGCCTGAGGTCGTCGGCGCGCGCCCCGCGCCAGGTAGATGAAACCGGGAAGCAATTCCAATACTGTCAACCACAACCGAGACGTCACCGCAATCACCGCGGCCTGCTTCACGTCGGCCAGACCCATCGCCGTCAGCGCCGTCGTTTGCACGAGTTCGCGCGTCCCAATTCCCCCTGGAACAACCAGAACAAGATAACCGATCACGTAGGACAGCGCGTACGCCGCGATGTAGTCTCCCAGCGACCCGCGCGTATTGCCGAGGACACCGTGAACGAGGAGCTGAAAGCTCCATCCGTAGAGAATCCAGGCGGCGATGTTGCCGACGATCGCGATATACACCGCCCGCCGTGGGAGAGTGCCGAGGTCGAGCGGGCGGCGCGTGATGCGGCTCGCGAGACGCACCGCGAACGGGATCATCACGGGCAGAAGCAACACGCCGCCCACAGTTGCGACGGCGATTACGATGCCGAGCGCAGCGTGGCCCTTTGATATCACATCGAGCGCGCTCCAACCGGTGACGACCGCCACCGCGAAGCCCATTCCGATGTTGACCACCGTACTTACAATGGCCGAACCCGCGGCCGCCGCCGGCGGTACGTTGATCGACTGCGCCATCTGCCCCATAGCCAGGATCTGCCACACCTTGCCGGGCACATATTTGCCGAGATTCGACACGCACCAAATGCGCGCCGCATCGCCGAACGAGATGGTCGACTTCCACTCGGCGAGAATTCGCCGCCAGACTTCGATGAGCAGGGCGTATGTCGCGAGCACGACGATCCCGGACAGTGCGATGAACCGCCAGTCCGGGTGAACGACCAGCGCCGTGTGCTGGTAGTCGCGCCACTGTCCCGCGAGCGCGCGTCCAATCGAAATGAAGACGATGGCCGCGACCGCGAACTGCGCGACGACCCAGACCTTATTTCGGCGGGCTGGCGGCGATGGCGGAGCGATAGATGTCGGCGTAGCGTCGGGCAACCGACTCGGGGGCAAAGGTGGCGAGAGCGTGGAGACGAGACGCGGCGCCCAGCGCCGCACCGCGATCCTCACGCTCGAGCAAGGAAACCAATGCGGCGGCGAGCGCGCCAGCGCTCACGTCGGCGACGAGAACTCCGGTGCGGTCGTTCTGTACGACGTCGGGGAGCCCGCCTGAATCGAACGCAACGACGGGCGTTTCGCACAACTGCGCCTCGACCGCGACGAGTCCGAGCCCTTCGCCAACCGACGGAACGACGAGCGCGGCGGCGCGCCGGTAGAAGTCGGCGAGCGCGGTCTGCGGCACGGCTCCGTGCCACCGAACGCGCTCGGCGATGCCGAGGGTATTCGCGAGCTCGCCGAGTGCGGCGCGATCGTCGCCGTCGCCAACGACGTCGAGCCCGATGGTCACGTCGGGAATGCGACTCAGGGCGTGAAGCAGTAACTCGATTCCCTTTTGCTTGTTGAGCCGTCCGACAAAGAGAAGCCGGGAGGGCTCACGCTGTCCGCCTGGCGAAAACAACTCGGCGGCGACCGGCATTGGCGCGACGAGCGGCTTTGGAGTCGCGATGATCTGTTCGGCTTCGGACGCGAGCCAGCGCGAGACCGCCGTCACGGCCGCGGAGTTCTGCATCACGTGTCGGAACCCAGGCCGCGAGAACGCGACTGTGCGCGCGAGGCGAACGTCGGTGCCGTGCAGCGTGGTGACGAGCGGCGTGTTGGACATGCGGCTCAGCCACGTGCCGACCAACCCGTTGGGAAACCACCAGTGCGCGTGGATGAGATCCGGGGTGAACTCTCGCCGCGATCGGACGGCGGAGCGGAACTCGGCTCCGAGGAATCCGAGCATCGTGACCTTCGCGCTCCACGATGCCTGGAATTGCGTAGCCATGTTTCCCGTGTACGCGAGCGTTTCGTATTTGCGCGGCGCGTAGCGGAAGCGTTCAACGGGAATGCCGTCGAGCTCGACGTGGGATTCGAGGCCGGGAGCGCCCGGTGCGACGACGCGCGTCTGGACGCCCTCGTCGCGCAACGCGGTGGCCAGTCTCAGAACGAATGATCCGGGCGCGTCACCGGGCTGACGCGGAAACGAATGCGTCAGAAAGAGAACTTTCATGGGTTCAGCGATCGTGAATGCGATCTTTGATGCGATCCGCGTTGAGCTCGTCGAGCTGTCGCCGAATCTCTCGGAGTTGCGCCCGTTGCCCGGCGATCAATTCGCCGAGCAGACCGGTCGCGAAGAAAATGCTTCCGACGATGAGACAGGTGGTGATGACGGTCCACACCGATCGATATCCGACGTCGGCGACAATCAGAACAACGAGGGCGACAAATCCAAACAGGGCGCCGAGCGCGAACAGTCCGGCGCCGGCCATGCCGAACGCAAGCAGCGGTTTTTGTCCAAAGCGGAGCTCGAACCAGACGGCGAGCATGTCGAGCACGCCGATGGGAATGCGCGACAGACCAAATTTCGATTTGCCGGCGTGACGGGGATAGAGCGGGACGGAAATCTCCGACACCGTGAATCCTTCGGCCGCGGCGATGACGATCATGTAGCGATGCCAGTCGGGGCGGATCGGCAGCGCGTCCATGATCTCGCGGCGATACGCCTTGACGGAGTTCAGATCCTTGACCGGCACGTCGAACAAAAGACGACTCAGCCCGTTGTAGATCTTGGAGACGAATGCCTTCTCGTACTTCCCTTCTTTGAATCCGGTGACCATATCGGCTTCGCCGGCGAGAATCGGCGCGGCGAGGCGCGGAATATCTTCGGGCTTGAACTGCAGGTCGGCGGGATAGAACACGAGAATGTTGCCGCGCGCGGCGAGGTAGCCGGTGCGCAGTGCGTCGGCGATGCCGCGGCGCGCGCGATGGCGCGCCAGGCGCAGGAACGGGTATGTGCGCGCGAGCTCCTCGAGTACCGGCCACGTGCGGTCCGTGCTGCCGTCGTCGATCACGACGACTTCGTACGTGTGGCTTGCCGCGGCGAAGACCGCTGCCGCCTGCTCCATGAACAGCGGCAGGTTGTCGGCTTCGTCCTTGGCGGGAACGAGCACGGAGACGTCGATCCCTTCGTGCACTTCGTGCAATGGCGCCCGTGGTGAGACGTGGGACGAGTATCCCATTGGGGGGCGTACCCCGGACTGGGAGGTCATACCCGCTTGCGCATGCGTGCCGACAGCACTCCGAGTTGATCGCGGTACTTCGCCACCGTGCGGCGCGCAATCTGTACGCCGCCCTCCTTCAGGATGTTGACGATGGCTTGATCGGTGAGCGGATGTTTGGGATTCTCTTCCGAGACGAGCTTTTCGATCTGCGCCTTGATGCCGCGCGCCGATACGTCTTCGCCCGCCGTGGTCGACAGTCCGGACGAGAAGAAGAACTTGAGCGGCAGCACGCCGCGCGGCGTCTGCACGAACTTTTCGTTCGTGACGCGGCTGACCGTGGACTCGTGCATGCTGATGACTTCAGCCACTTCGCGCAGCGTGAGCGGTTTGAGATGCTGCACGCCCTTCTCGAAGAAATCGCGCTGCCGGTCCACGATGTAGTTCATGACCTTGAGCATCGTCTGGCGGCGTTGCTCGATGGCCTGGATCATCCAGTTCGCGGAGTTGAGCTTGTTGGAGATGAACTCCTTGCTCTCGCCCTCGAACTTCTTTTTGTCGCGGGCGATCTCCTGATAGGCGCGGCTCAATTTGAGTCGCGGAAGATTGGCGTCGTTGAGGAAGACGTGATATCGGCCGTCGATCTTGTCGACGATGAGATCGGGGATGATGTAGTTGTCACTGGCCGCCGAGTAGACGAGTCCCGGCTTGGGGTCGAGCTTCTTGATTTCGTCGGCGGCTTTCTGAACGTCGGTGGGGCTGATGCCGAAGCGCTTGGAGATTTCGCTCCAGCGATGGTTGATCAGCTCCTCGAAGCAATCGCGAACGAGGCGGAACGGGACGGACTGCTCGAGGCCCGCTTCCTTGAGCTGCAACATGAGGCACTCGCGCAGATCGCGCGCGCCGATGCCCGGCGGATCGAGATTCTGAATGACGGCCAGCATGGCGAAGATCTCGGGCTCGGTATAGAGCGGGAGCTCGTCGGGGTCGCGATCGGCGGCTTCGGCGGCGCGAAGCACTTCCTCGTTGATGCTCGAGAGGATTTGCTCCGGCGGGCACGCGAGGTAGCCGTCTTCGTTGATGTTGCCAATGAACTCGTCGGCGAGAAACTGTTCGCGCGGCGTGAGGTCGAGCAGCGTGATTTGGTCGATGAGATGATCGGCGAGATCTCGGCTGTCGACCGTAACGGGCTCGTAGTACTCGCGTTCTTCGTGTTCTTCGCGGCGTCCGCCGGCGTCGAAGCCGTCGAGGAGGATTTCCTCCCAATCGATTTCGTCGTTGGGGGCTTTCTCCTCCTCCGGCGTGGGTTCGGTTTCGTTTTCGCCCTCGACGGTTTCGCCTTCTTCCGCTTCGTCCTCGTCATCGTCGACTTCGACCATGTCGAGGAACGGATTGTTCAGCAGTTCTTGTTTCAGATGTTGCTGAAGATCCAGGAGCGGCATGTACAGCAGATCCATCGCCTGATACAGGCGAGGATTGATCTTGAGTTCTTGCCGTAGTTGCGTGCTCTGGGAGAGTCCCGGCCTCATGTCGCGATTGGTTCCCCTTCATCCGCCGCCGCGAATCGGGCGCGGAGGCGCGCCGTCAGCGTGGGGCCTAGATAGATGTCAGCAACGGTATCGTCGAACACGAGCTCCCGGACTGTTCCGGAAACCTTCACCTGTCCGTCGAACATGATATATGCCCGATCCACGATATCGAGGGTCTGCTCCACGTTATGATCGCTGATCAAGACGCCGATTCCGCGATGGCGAAGATTCGCGACGATCTGCTGGATGTCATGCACCGCGATTGGATCAACGCCGGCGAAGGGCTCATCCAACATCATGAACTTGGGTTTTGTCACGAGTGCCCGCGTAATCTCGAGACGTCGCCGTTCGCCGCCCGAAAGCGAGAACGCCTTGTTGTGGCGAAGGTGCTTGATGCTCAACTCGTCCAGCAGCGTCTCCAAACGAGCTTTTCGCTCACTCGACGACAACTTCAGCGTTTCGAGGATTGCCAGAATGTTGTCTTCGACAGAAAGCTTGCGAAAGATCGACGGCTCCTGAGAAAGGTACCCGATCCCCCGTCGTGCCCGCTTGTACATCGGCATCGTAGTGATATCGACGCCGTCGATCAAGATCTTGCCCGCGAGGGGCTGGATGAGGCCAACGATCATGTAAAAGGTCGTTGTCTTCCCCGCTCCGTTCGGACCCAGCAGTCCAACAATCTCCCCCTGTTGCAATCGAAGGGCCACGTCGTTTACGACGCGCCGCCGACGGTACGTTTTGACCAATCCACTGGCCTCGAGCACACTGCCGCCGGCGAGCGGGGCGTGGCCGGGAGTGGGTGCGACAATCGGCGGATCTGCACTCGCACCGTTGGTGGCGGGAGCCGGAATCGTGGCCCCTCCGCCCGCGCCGGCGACGCCGCTGATGGTGCGGTACTCGCCCGTGTGACGGAAGGCCGTTGCCACTGCCTCGCGAGCGGTCTTGATCTCCGCCCAGACGTTCGCCTCGAATCGCGGCGTCGTCCACGGGAGACCCGACGCCAGAGGGCGAGCCAGCACGCCGTCGGCCACGAGGCGCGGGAGCACCGACTGCGACAGGTGCTGACGCACTTCGTCGAGACTCAAGCGGCCCGCTTCACGCTCGGCGTCGTGGCCCATCGCGCGGAGTGCCCCGAGATGGTCCTCGCGATAGATGCGAATCGCCGCGTCGAAGTCTGCTCTGCCGTTTTCGTCGGACGCGCTGATCAGCGCGTGCAACGCCAAGGCGGTAGAGCGATCGCCTCGAGCAAGGTGGTCAACGAGGGCGCGGATGCGCGACGACTCCGACGGTTCGGTCACGGCTTCTTGGGCGGAGGAGGAACGACCGACGCGGGTGCTCCCGGTTTGGCCGGTGGTTTTGGCGTTGTCTTGGCGGGCGCAGCGCTGCCGGGAGCGCGCTTTGCCGTCGAGTCGACTTTGTTCGGCTCGATGAACACGCCGACGATCGAATCCACCGCGGTGACCGTGGACACCTTCTGCAGCGCAAAGTCGATCGTGATCATGCGTGCCGACGTGTAGCTGATCGCCGGCCGGCGCTCACCGCTGTCGCTCGCCGTCAAGTGATACATCGACGTTGCGTGGCCGGTTGCCACGAGCAGTTTGATCTGCGGTCCCTTGGCGGTGTCCTTGGCCGGTCCGAGAGGAACGATGGATGTGGGGCCGGTCGTGGTGGATGTGGCGGGTGTGACGGATCTCACGGGTATGGGCTTGGCACGAACGCTGTCGAAGTGCGCGATGATCGTGTCGCCTCGGAGCCAGTCCGTGGTGTCGGACTTCTCCAGAGTAAAGCGTAGCGTGTCCAGCTTTGTCTGCGCGAACGCCTTGCGAACGGCGCGGACGAGCCGCATCTGCTGGCCGGGCATGGTCACGTCAAGAGAATCGGCGAGAATATTCTGCGTCGGCGAGACGGCGCGCGCGCGGCTCGTGCCCCACACATAGGCGTGGTCAAGCAAGTCGTTCTTGAGGCGCAGGTCGATCGTGTCCGACGTGAGGGTCAGCGAGTCGCTCACGGCGACCGCTTTAGATCGAGCGATGACGCGCTGCAGCTTCTTGTTCGTCGAGAAGAGATCGATGACGTCTCCTTTGAGGCTGAACGGACGGTCCTTTCGTCCCCTGAGCTCGGGATTGCGCATCAGCCGCATCGTCTCGTGCAGCTGGTCGACGAACACGGAGTCTCCAGTCGCCGTGATCGAGACCGAATCGCCGGTGGTTGTCACCTCCGGTCGATTGATGATGACGTTTCCACGGGCGTAGATCAGGCTGTCGCCATTCATCACGACGCTGTCGCCAACGACGGTCATCGGCGGCGAGGGGTGGCCGGTCGAATCCTTGTCAATCACCATGATGGTCGGCCGCGCCTTCGCTTCAATTTGCGCATACGTTCGAATGCGCGGTGCCGCGCGCCGATAGATGGCGATCGGTCCCGTGAGCGTCGATCCGCTCGGGGTCCGCGCGTTGACATTTCCAACGGCGATGACTTTTTCGCTGTCCGGAAACCAGTTCAGGAAGTCCGACGTGACGTGAAAGCGTGGGTCGTCGAAGACCGCGTGCCCGATCATGGCATCGTGATCGGGATACTGTTCGGCGCTGTCGCCGCGCAGCTCGATTCCGCGGCCGGGACACTTGAAGAGCGCGCCTCCGCCCACGAACGCGACTTTGCCGGCCGCGTTCGAATCCACCGACAATCGCGTGTTCGGCTGCTCGATGAGCGTGCATCGTGTCGGCCTCGGGTCAGCCTTGGTCTGCTGCGCGCTGAGCGCGGACGCTGCAACGCATATCGCAACGCCAAACGCGGCGCACCGTCCGACGACGACGCGACGACCCAGAAGCGCGATCATTTCTCGGGGAGCAGCAGATTTCCGGTGCCGCCGCAACTGCGGAGGCACCGGAACGGATAAAACGTCGGCGTCGACGTGAAGCCGATGCCGTGCTGTGTATCGGTTCCGCGAGTGATCGTATAAGTCGTGTCGCTGCTGATTTGGTGAGTGGCCTGATTGAACGTGACATGCGGTGAACGCAGTGTCTTGCCCGTCACGCTTTTCACGACGACGTCTCCCCACCCTTCGAGGATCTGCGTTCGCGTACTATAAACGCCGCGATTCGCTTCCATCGTGCCCTCCGGCGCGCCCGTCTCCGTTGTGAAGACGACGTGAGCGCGTCGCAGGTCAAAGCGCGTCTGATCGTCCATCACGTATGCGGTGTCGGCGGTGAGATCGCCGCGTTTGATTCCGTGCGTCGTTACGACGTAATGCGCCTTGAAGAGCACCTGATCCGCGCTGTCAGCGGCGCTGGCCACCGCGCCGATCGGCGGCGTCTGCGAATCCTGACAGGCTGCCGAGAGAAGTGTCACGAGCCCGACCACCACGACGAGCGTACGGCGCATCAGACCACCCGCGCCCGCAGAAGGTCGTGCAGGTGCACCACCCCGGTCAACGCATTGTCCGCATCGACGACCGGCATGGCCATGATTCCGTGTTGCTCCAACCGGTACGCGACCGCGCTCGCCAATTCACCCTCGCGAGCAACTTTCGGATTCTTTGTCATCACGCCCCGGACGGGGGTCCGCATCAGGTCATCGGTGCGTTCGAGCAGGCGGCTCAGATCGCCGGCGGTCAGCACGCCTTCGACGTGTTTCTGTTCGTCGACGACGATGGCGATACCACGGCGCTCGGCGATCATCACGATCGCCTCGCGCATCGTATCGCTGTCCCCCAAGACGGGAAGTTTTTCACGTAGCATGATCTCTTCGACCCGCATGACGAGTTTTCTGCCGAGGGCGCCGCCCGGATGGATTCGGGCGAAGTCCTCGCGTTGGAAACCTTTCTCCTGCAGCAGTGCTACGGCCAGTGCATCTCCCATCACGAGCGCCGCCGTCGTGCTCGTCGTTGGCGCGAGATCGTGCGGGCAGGCTTCTTCGCGAACCCCGGCGTCGAGCGACACATCGCAATGGCGACCGAGAGCCGACCGCGGGTCGCCGGTAATGGCGATGGTTCGTACACCGAAGCCCTTCAAATGCGCCACCAGCTCCAAGAGCTCATCGGATTCACCACTTTTGGAGATCAGAATGGCGACGTCATCCCGGTCGACAATGCCCAAGTCGCCATGTACGCTGTCCACCGGATGGAGAAAGCTCGCCGGTGTTCCGGTGGATGTGAGCGTCGCGGCGATCTTGCGCCCGATCAGCCCCGACTTCCCCACGCCGGCGACGATGACCCGCCCTGGAGACTCGGCGATCAGCCGGACTGCGCGGGCGAACTCGTCGCCCAAGCGCTCTTCGATCGCACCGAGCGCTTCCCGCTCGAGACGCATGACGCGGCGTCCTCGATCGACGATTTCGGCGTTGCTCACGCGCTCGCCTCGGCCGGACGCGACCGTTCGTCGACGTATTTATTCCAGGCCAGCTCCCATTCGCCGCGTGCCTTGAGAAAATCCTCAACGAACTCGCGCACCGCGCCGCGGCCGCCGTGTCGCGAGACCTGATGCGTGCAGACCGCCTGTACTTCCGGGACGGCGTTGCCCACGGCGACGGGCAACCCGACGATGCGCAATAGCGCCATGTCGGGAAAATCGTCGCCAACGAAGGCGACCTGGCTCGCCTCGATGCCCCGGCGTTCGAGAATCCTCGTGAAGGCCGCGAGCTTGTAACCGTCGGGGTCCTGCGCGAGCTCGTCGACGCCAAGCTCGGCGGCGCGCAAGCGAACGCTCTCGGACACGCGGCCGGTGATGATCGCGACCGGAATGCCGACGAGCCGCAGGAAATACATCCCCAGGCCGTCCTGGATCTCGTAGCGCTTGAACTCCAGCCGCTTTCCGTCCACGTCGCCGAGGTAGATGCCGCCGTCGGTCATGACGCCGTCGACGTCGAACGCGACGAGGCGGATGGAGCGGGCCAACGTGGGATCGATCACCGCGATACCCGATCCCAGATGTCGACCGCGCGGCTCACCAGATCGTTCAGCTGATCGAGACGAACCATGTTGGGTCCGTCGCTCGGCGCGTTGTCGGGATCGGGATGCGTCTCCAGGAACAGTCCGTTGGCCCCCGCCGCCGTCGCGGCCAATGCCAACGGTGGAATGAACTCGCGCGCTCCGCCGCTCGCCCCGCCTGCGCCCTGACCGGGGCGTTGCACGCTGTGGGTCGCATCAAAGATCACTGGAGCGTCGCACGCCTCGCGCATGCGCACGAAGGCGCGCATGTCGACGACGAGATCGCCGTAACCGAAAAACGTGCCTCGTTCGGTCAACGCGACGTCCGTGCTTCCCGCGCCGCGCACTTTGTCGACTGCCCCGCGCATGCCTTCGGGATGCATCCACTGACCTTTCTTCACGTTCACGGCCTTGCCCGTGCGTCCAGCGGCGATGAGGAGATCGGTCTGACGACACAGGAACGCTGGAATCTGCAGCACGTCCACGACCTGGGCCGTTGGGGCGCACTGGTCCGGCAAATGGACGTCGGTGAGAATGGGCAAGCCGGTGGCGCTCCGAACTCGCGCGAGCGCCGAGAGACCGTCGTCGAGCCCGGGCCCGCGATGCGCGCCGGCGTTCGAGCGATTCGCTTTATCGAAGCTTGCTTTGAAGACGATACCGCCCGGGACGTTCTCCGCGAGTCGGGCGAGATGTTCGGCGACGCGCAGATTGAGCGCGTCGTCCTCGAGCACACACGGTCCGGCGATCAGGAAGAGCGCATCGCGGCGAAAAAATGGAGCCACGATCAATCGGCAGCTTCGACGAACGACGCGGAGCCCTGCGTCGTTGCGCGCCGGCGCTTGGCCTTCACCGCCGCGGCGATGAAACCGGCGAACAGCGGATGCGGACGCGTGGGCCGCGATTGCAGCTCGGGATGGAATTGGCAGCCAATGAACCACGGGTGGTTCGTGAGCTCCACGATCTCGACCAGCTGGCCGTCGGGCGAGAGTCCGCTGAGCTTCATTCCGTGCTGAACGAAGAGATCGCGGTACGCGTTGGACACCTCGTACCGGTGACGATGGCGTTCGCTCACTTCAGCCTGGCCGTAAATCTCCGCCGCGCGCGATCCGCGAGTGAGCCGACATGGATAGGCGCCGAGACGCATGGTGCCGCCCATGTCCGTCACGTGTTGCTGTGATTCCATGAGCGAGATCACGGGATTGTCACACTCCGGCGCGAACTCCGACGAATGACTGTCGTCGAGCCCGCACACGTCGCGCGCGAACTCGATGATGGCCGTCTGCATGCCGAGGCAGATTCCAAAAAACGGCTGTCCCTCGGTTCGCGCATGACGAACGGCTTCGACCATTCCGTCGACGCCACGCACTCCAAACCCGCCCGGCACGAGCAGCCCGTCCACGCCACGGAGGATGTCCGCGGCGCGCTCCGGGCTGGTGAAGTTGTCGCTCGACATCCATTGAATGTCCACGCCAACGTCGTTGGCGATGCCGCCGTGGATCAACGCTTCCTGGACGCTCTTGTAGCTGTCGGTGTAGTCGGTGTACTTGCCGACCACGGCGATGCGAACACGCTCGTGCGGCACGAGCACGCGCTGCACCAGCTCGCGCCAATTGGCCAGCGCCGGCGACGGCCGCTCGAGCCCAAGCTTCTGCATGACCTTCTCGTCGAAGCCTTGCTCGTGAAAGCGGAGCGGGATCTCGTAGATGGTGCGCACGTCAGGGCTCTCGATCACCGCGCCGAATTCGACGTTGCAGAACAGCGCGATCTTGCGCTTGATCTCGTCGGAGATGGCGCGTTCGGTGCGCAGGATGAGAATGTCCGGCTGAATTCCGATCTGCATCAACTCGCGCACAGAGTGCTGCGTGGGCTTGCTCTTCAATTCGCCGGCGGCCGCGATGTACGGCATGAGCGTGAGGTGAATGAAGATCGCGTTGTCGCGGCCCACGTCGTGGCGGAATTGACGAATTGCTTCGAGGAACGGCAGCGATTCGATGTCGCCCACGGTGCCGCCGACTTCGACGATCACGATGTCGTTCTCGGGCGACAGCCGCCGAATCGCCGACTTGATCTCGTCGGTGATGTGCGGAATGACCTGCACCGTCGATCCAAGAAATTCGCCGCGGCGTTCCTTGGTGATGACGTTGAGATAAATGCGTCCGGTCGTGACGTTGTTCGACTGCGTGAGCTCGCGATCGATGAACCGCTCGTAGTGTCCGAGATCGAGATCGGTTTCGGCGCCGTCGTCGGTCACGAACACTTCGCCATGTTGGAATGGCGACATCGTTCCGGGATCGACGTTGAGGTAGGGGTCGAACTTGAGCATCGTGACGCGGAGTCCGCGTTCGACGAGCAATCGGCCGAGCGAAGCGGCGGCGATTCCCTTTCCGAGCGACGAGACCACGCCGCCGGTCACGAAGATGTATTTGGTGGTTTGGGGCCGCGGCGCGATTTGCATCGAAGTCATCCTGTAGTAAATGCCGTCCAGTCTCGGTTGGCCCGCTCGAGATCTTCCTCGGTGTCGATGCCAGGGTGTACGGGCTCGTCGATCAGGGAGACGCCCATTGCCATCCCGGCGGCGAGAGGACGCAGTTGCTCGAGCCGCTCGATCTGCTCGAGCGGCGCCTCCGGCAGCATCACCCAATTCTGCAGCGCCGTCCATCGGTAGGCATACACGCCAATGTGTTGCCAGACGAGAGGCCGCTGAATGTCCTCGTCCTCCGCGTCTCTCAGGTACGGAATAGGCGCTCGCGAAAAATACATGGCCTGCCCGTTGTGGGCAGCGATGACCTTTACGACGTTCGGGTCGCGCAAGATCCTCGGGTCGGCGACCACCGCCGCCGTGGCGAGCGGAAACCGGTCCGTCACCATTTTGACCGCCCCAAGGATGGCGCTTCGTGGCACGAACGGCTCGTCGCCCTGCACGTTGACGATGAGCTCATAGCCGCCGTATTCCGGTCGTTCCGCCACCTCGGCGATCCGATGCGTGCCCGACGGATGGTCGGACCGGGTCATGACGACCTCGGCGCCGTAGTCGTTGACGAGCTCGGCGACCTCGTCGCTGTCGGTCGCGATCAGGCAGCGGTCGACGACGTCGAGCGCGCGAACGCGCTCCCACACGCGGATCACGAGGGGGAGGCCGGCCAACAGTCGGAGAGGTTTCCGAGGGAGACGCGTCGCGCCCAGCCTGGCTGGGATGACTGCGAGCGTCCTCATGCGCGACGCTCGGTCGGGGGCGCGCTTACGGCTGCAACGTTCACGTTTTCAAACGTAGCCCCACTCGATGACCGGCGCAAACGCCGATTCGATCTCATCGGGCCGCGGAAAAGCCGACGCCCAATACGCCGCGTCGCCGGTCCGGATCGACCAGAAACTCGAAGTACCCAAGTCCCAGGGTCAGACGCACGCCGCTGGCTTGCGCGAGGCGTGGCGCCGACCCCACGGCGGCGCCAGCAAGCACCTCGCGGAGCGTCACGACCGGGGAGATTCCGAGGGGCAAAAGGATGCCGGCAAGCGGAATGGCGTAGCGTCCGTCAAAGAACATGACCTGATCGCCACCTCGCTCCAGAAGCTCAAGGGTCCCGATCGTCCCGGGTCCGCCGACGTATGCGTAGCGCTGCAACGGGACCGACCCGCCGCTCGCAACGATGTGCGCATCCAGTGAGAGCGACTGGAGACCGAACGTTGGGAACGTGATGCTCCCGTCGAACGTTGCCTGCGTGAACGACGCCCTCGAAACCGTATCACAGCCGCTGCACGTTGGACGCGCCCATCCCGCCTCGGCGTCCACTCGAGCCAAGGCGACCATTCCGCGATCAGCCCAGTCGAACTGAGCGCCGCCGAGCACCGACGCGAGCGTATTGGTGGTGAAGGCCGGATTGGGTCGAAGCATGTCATCGCGATCGTGCCGATTCAGAAAACTCCACGGGCCGCCGCGGGCGAACGAATCCGGCCGGACGCTTCGTGCCCGCTCCCAGCGGCCGCCGACGTACGGCTCGATGGACGACATCGCGCCCTCCCATTTGTGCGACAGCGACGCTTCGGCGCGCGTGGCGCGGAAGTAATTCCGAGCGTCGTCGCCGGTCAGCAGCGTCGCGACGCTGTTCATCAGATCCGACCAGATCCACGTTTCGTTCGAAAAGGTGCTCCGTCCAACGAAGGCGTGCAGCGCGGTGAGGCGATCGATTGGCTGGGTCACGCGAAGTGACGGGTCGACGACGCCGAGCTGCGAGCGATAGGTGATCCGCGGCTCGATGCGGGTACCCACGCCGGGCGCAATGATCTCCGGACCCACGGCCAGCGACAAGCCATTCGTGCGGTCATAGGTGGGAGCTCGGAGGCCATAAATGCCAGGCAAGGACAGCGGCGGTTCTTCTGGCTCACCTGCGGCGGGCCGGTAGCTCAGCGCAAATCCGCCGGGAATGGTGTCGATCTCGTAGGTGAAATCGCGATAGGCCGTTGCGCCGGCGGCGATGTGCGCGAGCGCTGACTCGTAGACGCCGCCGCCAATCGCGATGCCCCGCCCGTCGATTGTTCCGCCCGGATTCATGTACAGGTCCGCGCCAACGACGATCACGTCGCCGCGCACCGTTCCAGAGACAACGACGTCGCGGCCTAACGAGATCACGGTTGTGTTCAGCGTCGTGTCTTTGGCGACGGCGT
Source organism: bacterium (assembly GCA_040002475.1). Taxonomy (GTDB): domain Bacteria; phylum Gemmatimonadota; class Gemmatimonadetes; order Gemmatimonadales; family Gemmatimonadaceae; genus JAQBQB01. Next base: position 33,992 of record JBDUEJ010000037.1, read on the forward strand.
GCGTCACCGGGCCGGGCGGGATCACGATGTGCGCGCCGGCAAGACCCTTGGTCAGAATCGATCCGCCGATTCCCGGACCGGGGTTTCGCAGCTCGACCTTGACCTGAGCGTTCGCCCGAAACGCTCCGCCCATGAGTAGCAACGCACCGAGCGCGAGTTGGCGAATCACCGCGACAGGTCCAGAAAATTCTCGAGCAGATCCTTGCCGTGCTGTGTCATCACAGACTCGGGATGGAACTGAACGCCGTACACCGGGTGGTCGCGATGCTTGACCGCGTGAATCTCCGAGGGGTCGTCTTCCGCGAACGCCACGACATCGAGGCAGTCGGGCAGCGTAAGTCGTTCGACAATGAGCGAGTGATAGCGCATGACCTCGAGTGGTGACGGCAAGCCGGCGAAAACCCCGGTTCCATCGTGATGGACCCGGGAGGTCTTCCCATGCATGACTCGATCCGCGAGGACAACGTGCCCGCCATACGCCTCGCCGATGGCCTGATGACCGAGGCACACGCCGAGCGTTGGAATGGAGCTTCCCCAGCGGCGAATCACGTCCACGGTCACGCCGGCATCTTTGGGCGTGCACGGTCCGGGCGACAGCACGATCGCCGAGGGTGCCATGTTGCCGATCTCCTCTACGGTTACGGCGTCGTTACGGCGGACCACCGGGTCCGTACCAAGCTCACCGAGGTACTGGACGAGGTTGTACGTGAACGAATCGTAGTTGTCGATGACGAGGATCATATCGAGCTCATGTCAAGAACGTCTCAAGCGCGTGGATGAAACTGTTTGTGCACCTTCCGCAAATACTCGCGGTCGACGTGCGTATAAATCTGCGTCGTGGAAATGTCGGCGTGGCCGAGCATCTCCTGCACGGCTCGGAGGTCGGCTCCGCCTTCCAGCAAATGCGTGGCGAACGAATGTCGCAATGTATGGGGGGACACGGCCTTCTCGATGCCCGCGCGTTCGACATACCGGCGAAGGATCTTCCACGCCCCCATCCGCGTGAGCGGCGCGCCGCGTGCGTTGAGAAATAGAATGCCCTTCCCTTTTCCCTGCTCCAGTCGCGGCCGCAGCTCGCGGATGTAGGTGGCGACGGCGCCGATCGCCGACCGTCCAATGGGCACGAGTCGCTCCTTGCTCCCCTTGCCGAACACGCGAACCAGTTTGTCTTCCATCAACACGTCGCGCACGCCGAGCGTGATCCACTCGGAAACGCGGAGCCCTGCGCCATAGGCCAATTCGAGCATGGCGCGATCGCGAAAGGCCAGTGGATCGTCGAGCGTTGGTGCGGCCAGCAGCTTCGTGATCTCCGCCACCGTGAGGACTTCCGGCAGCGTTCTCCATCGCTTGGGCGTCTCGAGGCGCTCGCTCGGGTCGCGTGCGACCACGCCGTCCGCCAGCAGGAATTTGAAGTACGTCCGCACGGCCGAGATGTTGCGGCGAATCGAGGACGGCGCGAGTCCGACGTCCTTGAGATGATAGATGAACTCGCGCAGCAGAATGCTCGTGATGTCGGCCGGCGCCGACGCGCTCTTCGTGCGCGCAAAACCGACGAGTCGCTGCACGTCGCGCCGATAGGCTTCGAGCGTGAGCGGGGACGTGCCCAGCTCGAGCGTCAGGTAGTCGCCAAAGCGCTCGAGCTGAAAGCGGAGCGCCGCCCCTTCGTCGACCATCGCGCGCTCACGAGCTCGAGGAGACGATGGTGGCCACCGCCATGCACGCGATGCCTTCACCGCGGCCGATCCACCCCATGCCTTCGTTGGTCTTTCCCTTCACGCTCACGGCGTTCGGATCGACGCCGAGCGCGCCGGCGAGACGCGCACGCATCAACTCGCGATGCGACGCGATTCGCGGACGCTCGGCGACGATGACGAGATCGATCTGATGCACGCGCCAGCCGAGCGCACCAATGCGATCCACGGCGGCGCGCAGCATCTCGATGGAGTCCTTGCCGGCGTTTGCTGGATCACGATCGGAAAACATTTCGCCGATGTCGCCCGCCGCCGCGGCGCCGAGCACGGCGTCGGTAATTGCATGGGCGGCGGCGTCGCCATCGGAATGTCCGTGAAGATGCACGTCGCTCGGAATGGGAACGCCGCCCAGAATGAGAGGACCGGGCGGTTCAAACCGATGCGAGTCGTAGCCGATGCCGACGCGAGAGCTTGGAGACGGCGCTGCAGGAATCGGCGGCTGGGTCACGCCGCGACGGTTCCCGCCGGTTCGTCGTTCAAGATCGTGTAGTTCTGGCGACGGCGGGCGACCTTGAAGCCGGCATCGAGCACGAGCCGTTCGATCTCCTCAGTCGTCGTGCGATGCGTGGTGTTCGCCGCCGACACGACGTTCTCTTCGATCATGAGCGATCCGAAATCATTGCATCCGAAGCGGAGCGCGGTCTGCCCGATCTTCAGGCCCATCGTCACCCAGCTCGCCTGGAGATTGGGGACGTTGTCGAGCACAATGCGCGCGATGGCCACCGTCCGCAGGTAGTCGATCGCGTCGGTCTTCTGCATGTGCGACATCGTCGGCGTGTTCTCGGGCTGCAGCGGCCAGCAGATGAATGCGGTGAAGCCGTTGGTCCGCGCCTGCACTTCGCGCACGCGGTCGAGATGCTCGATGCGCTCGGCCAGGGTTTCGCCGATGCCGTACATCATGGTGACCGATGTCTTCATCCCTTCCTGGTGCGCGATCTCCATGATCTCGAGCCAGCGATCGGCACCGGCTTTTTTCTTGGCGACCTGGTCGCGCACGCGCTGCACGAGAATCTCGCCGCCGCCGCCGGGAATTGAATTGAGACCGGCCTTGATCAACTCTCGAATGACGTCGCGCGCATCCATGCGGAAGGTCTTGGCGAAGAAATCGACTTCGCTCGGACTGAATCCGTGAATGTGAATGGGATGGTACGTCTTGATGTAGCGCAGGAGATCGAGGTACCACTCGAACGGGATGTAGGGATTGTGGCCTCCCTGCATCAGGATCTGAATGGCGCCCATTTCTTTCGCTTCATCGATCTTGGCGCCGATCTGCTCGTACGACAGCGTCCATCCTTCGGCGTGCTTGGGGCGGCGATAGAACGCGCAAAATCCGCAGTCGGCCACGCAGACATTGGTGTAGTTGATGTTGCGGTCGACGATGTATGTGACGATGCCTTCCGGGTGCTTCTCGCGTCGAACGCGGTCAGCCTCGGCGCCCAGCTCGATGAGCGATGCGTTGGTGTAGAAGTCGAGTACGTCTTTCATCGGTCAGCCTTGGTCGGCGGTCGGTGCGCGTGCGTCGAGGAATACTTTGGGACGGTGTTAAGAGATTGACCACGGAATCCGCGGACAGCGCGGACAAATCAACGGATCGCTCCGTGCGCCAAGCAACCAGTTCTGCGCAACATCAAAGGTTCTTTTGCTTTTTTTTAGTCTAATTGGAAAGTGGCATGGAGCCATCCAACGTTCATCGGAGGCCTTTGCGACCTTTGCGACTCTTGCGACCTCTGCGGTTCAATTCTTTGTTTCGCGGGCGTCCAAAAAACTTATGCCGCGGGCAAAAACGCCAGTGAACCATTTGGAACCTTGCCTGCCGCCACGAGTCGCCGGAAGAACTCCGTCAAACCGGCGAGATGTTGATACGACAGACCGTAATCCAGACCCGACAGATACTCGAGGCACACGCCCTTGTGCACGCCCGTCGCGATCGCGGCCTGCGCCGCGAGCGTCTCGAGATGTGCGAGGCCCCAATCGCGCGACGCGATGAGGCCCGCGTGCACGGCGAGGGCTTCGGCAACCGGCGCGGTGCGTTGCGCGACCCACACCGCGAAGACAAACGGGAGGTTCGTCCAACCCTTCCATTCGCTGCCGAGGTCGTAGGCATATCGGTATTGCGTCAGGCCGCCGTCGTCGGGATACAACTCCGGCGAGCGAAGGCGCGACCAGAGGTGCAGCGCCGCGTCGCCGATCACGAGACGTGCGTCGTGCTCCTCTTCACCGAATCGCGCGACGTCCGCCAACTCCGCGTTGCTTGGAATGAACGCCGGCTTGGCGTCCCACACGTTCTCGAACAACAGCTCGAGCAGCGCGACGCTCGTCATCGAGCTCCGACTCACGAGCACACGTCTCCCTTGGAGCTCCGCTGCCGGCCGCTTGGAGAACAGCACTACGCTCCGCACCGGCCCGTCGCTGCAAATTGAGAGATCTGGAAGCAGCAAATACTTCTTGGCATCGCGCGCGTACTCGACCGCCGAGATCACGCTGATGTCGAGCGTGCCGGCGGCCATCTCATGATTCAGCGCGGTGGGTACGCCGTCCACCAACTCGGCCGCCATTGGCACGATGCCGCGGTCAATCGCCCCGTACACCGGGTAGCAATTGATGTACGGGATTCGTCCAACGCGCATGATGCTCATGCTGCCTCGACGACCGCGCTCTGTGTTCGCGGGTCGGTGGCTGGATCCTGCGGCTCGAAGACACGCAGAATGTGATAGAACGAGTCCCGCTCGGCCGGTTCTTTTTTCGCGCCGCGAATGATGCGCAGAATCTGGTCGAGGGTCATCGACTGGGACGTGTGCGCGCCGGCTTCGTGATAGATCTTCTCGCGGACGACCGTGCCCTCGAGATCGTTCACGCCAAAATGCAGCGACGTCTGCGAGATGAACGGCGTGACCATGATCCAATGCGACTTGATGTGCAGAAAGTTGTCGAGGAACAGACGGCCGACGGCGAGGTTCTTGAGGTCGTCGAAGCCGCTTGTCGCCGTTCCCGTGCGGTGCAGCGTCTCACCCAGCTCGTTGTTGTCGGGGTGATAGGCGAGCGGGATGTACGCGAGGAAACCGCCGGTCTCGTCCTGCAGATCGCGCAGCATGGACAGATGCGCCATGCGATCCTCGTACGTCTCGACGTGCCCGTAGAGCATGGTGCAGTTGCTGCGAATGCCCAATGCATGCGCTTCGCGATGCACGCTGATGTACTCTTCGCCCGACAACTTCTTGTCGGCGATGGTCGCGCGCACGCCGGGACTGAACACTTCCGCCCCGCCGCCGGGCATCGTGTCGAGCCCCGCGTCGCGCAGCGCAATGAGCGTGTCGCGCACAGACATCTTTTCGATGCGCGCAATGTGCGCGATCTCGACGGCGGTGAGCGCCTTGAGATGCACGTGCGGAAAGCGCTCCTTGAGCCCGCGAAACATTTCGACGTAGTACGCGAGCCCCGCGTGCATATCGAGTCCGCCGACGATGTGAAACTCGCGCGTCAGCGTCGTGTTCGCCGTGGCCGCCTCGGCGTACACCTGCTCCATGGTGTAGCGATACGCGCCGGCTTCTTTCGGAAGCCGCGCGTACGAGCAGAAGACACACGTCTTCCGCAGGATGCAGATGTTCGTCGGATTGATGTGGTGGTTCGCCGCGAAGGTGACGCGATCACCGTGCTTCGCGCGATTCACCGCGTCGGCCATGTGGCCGAGCCCGAGCAGATCCGGGCTGCGAAACAGTGCGACGCCGTCGTCCGTCGTGAGCCGCTCGCCGCGCTCGACGTTTCCGGCCAACTCGAACAGCGAGGGATCGGTAATCAGGTGGCGGTCGAGTTTCACGGGAGCCGGCACGGCGTCACTCCTCGAAGCGCTTGATGGCGAGCGTCACGTTGTGGCCGCCGAAGCCAAAGCTGTTGCTCAACACCGTCCGCACGGGCCGCGAGACTGCGACATTCGGGGTGTAGTTGAGATCGAGCTCGGGATCCGGTGCCTGATAGTTGATCGTGGGCGGAATCATTCCATCGCGCACCGCGAGAGCGCCGACGATGAACTCCACCGCTCCGGCGGCGCCGAGCATGTGTCCCGTCATCGACTTGGTGGAGCTGACGTGGACCTTGGTGGCCTGGTCGCCAAACACCGCCTTGATGGCCTTTGTTTCGTTCAGATCGTTGGCCGGGGTGGAGGTGCCGTGCGCGTTGATGTAGTCGACATCCCCCGGCTCGATCGACGCATCCTTCATGGCGCGGCGCATGGCGCGCTGCGCGCCTTCGCCTTCGGGCGCCGGCGCCGTGAGGTGATATGCATCGCCCGTCGCGCCGTATCCGACAATCTCGGCGTAGATGTGCGCGCCGCGCGCGCGCGCGTGCGACAGCTCTTCGAGCACCACGACACCCGACCCCTCGCCCATGACAAATCCGTCGCGGCTCGCGTCGAACGGACGCGACGCCGTTTCGGGCGTGTCGTTTCGCTCGGAGAGCGCCTTCATGTTCGCGAAGCCGCCGATCGCCATCGGCGTCACGGTCGCTTCAGATCCGCCCGTGATCATGATGTCCGCATCGCCGTACTGAATGGTGCGGTATGCGTCACCGATCGCGTGCGCGCTGGTGGCGCACGCCGACACCGTGGCGTAGTTCGGTCCCTTGGCATTGAACGTCATGGACACGATGCCCGCGGCGATGTCGGCGATGAACATCGGGATGAAGAACGGGCTGATCTTGCTCGCGCCGCGTTCGCGGTAGACGTCGTGCTGTTCTTCGAAGCTCCGCAGTCCACCGATCCCGCTGCCGAGAATGACCCCGACGCGATCCGGATCGATGCCGTTGAGCTCTGACAGCCCCGCGTCTTTCATGGCTTGCACGGCCCCGGCCACCGCGTACTGCGTGTACGGGTCGGCGCGCTTGGCTTCCTTTCGCTCCATGTAGGCGAGCGGGTCAAACCCCTTCACCTCACACGCAAAGCGCACCGGGAAATTCGACGCGTCGAACTTGGTGATCGGCGCCGCCCCCGAGGTCCCGGCGATGAGCGCACGCCAGGTCGCCGCCACGTCGTTGCCGACTGGCGTGATCGCCCCGAGACCGGTGACGACGACCCGACGCTTCATTACGCGTTGCTCCCCATCTTCTGATTGAGGTAGCCGATCGCGTCACCGACGGTGCGGAGCTTCTCGGCGTCTTCATCCGGAATGTCGATGTTGAATTCCTTTTCGAATTCCATGACAAGCTCGACGATGTCCAGGCTATCCGCGCCAAGATCCTCGATGAAGCTGGCCTCGTCGGTGAGCTTCTCGCGCTCCACACCGAGCTCCTTCTCGATGATGTCGCGGACCTTCTGAGCGTTGTCGGCCATTGGAGTCGTTCCTCTCTGCTGTGAGGGTGGTATTGTGTGAATAATCTAGCGCGCCGCGACACCCTATGTCACGTCGAAACACTCGGTATTCCTGCGAGCCGCGTGAACAGCTACATGACCATGCCGCCGTCGACGACGAACACCTGCCCGGTGATATACGCCGCGTGCTCCGACGCGAGAAACGTGACGAGTCCGGCGATGTCCGCCGGAGTTCCAAGTCGCTCGAGCGGGATCTGCGTGAACAGCGTTTTCTTCGCGTCGTCGGTCATCGCTTTCGTCATGTCCGTCTCGACGAAACCTGGTGCGACGACGTTCGCGAGGATGTTGCGCGACGCGAGCTCCTTGGCGACGGATTTCGTCAGACCAATCAGCCCCGCCTTGCTCGCCGCGTAGTTCGCCTGGCCTTTGTTCCCCACCAAACCGACCACGCTCGCCATGTTGATGATCCGTCCCCATCGACGTTTCATCATGCCGCGCGCCGCTGCACGAATGGCCACGAACGCGCCGCGCAGATTCGCGTCGATCACGGCGTCCCAATCGTCGTCCTTGATGCGAAACAGGATATTGTCGCGCGTGATCCCGGCGTTGTTGACGAGAATGTCGACCGCGCCGAATTCCTTTTCCACCGCCTCGACCAGCGAAATGACCGACGCAACATCGCCAACGTCGCACACGAATCCCCGCGCGTTCGGCGAGATCGCCGCGGCGGCGTCCTCCGCGCGGGCGAGGTCGCGACCGACAATCGCCACTCGCGCACCGGCACCCGCCAGTGTTTCGGCAATGGATCGCCCAATGCCGCGCGTGCTGCCGGTGACGAGGGCCGTGCGGCCCGACAGATCGATCTTCACGATGCCTTCACTCGGCGCTCACTGTGCGTTCGCCTGCGCAACGCGTTCGCGCAACTGGTTGACCTCGGCGGCGGTGCCGCATGACATCGTCTCGACCGTTGGAGCGATCCGCTTCACCAGCCCGCCAAGCACACTTCCCGGACCCATCTCGACGTACAGCGCGTGCGGATAGGCTTTGGACATCGCGCCAATCTCTTCGGCCCAGCGAACAGGCTTGGACACCTGTTCGAGCAGCAATTCCTTGGCGCGCGCCGCCCGCAGGACCGGCTCGGCATTGACATTCGCGTAGACCGCGAAGTGCGGATCTGTAAATGAAGCTGATTCAAGCGCTTCCGCTAGTCCATCCACGACACTTTCCATGAGCGGCGAGTGGAACGCGCCGCTCACCTTGAGCCGCGTCGCCCGCTTGATCCCCGCTTCCTTCGCGAGCACCATCGCGCGCTCGACCCCGGCCTCTTCGCCGCTGATCACAACCTGCCCGGGCGAATTGTAGTTCGCCGGGACCACCACCCCCGCCTCTGCTGTGGCTTCGGCGCAGATGTCTTCAATGGGGCGTGTCGTGTCACCGAGCAGAGCGGCCATCGCTCCCGGGCGTTTGACACCGTTGTCATACATCAGCTGGCCCCGCCGGCGAACGACCCGCACAGCGTCTTCCAAGGTGAGCGACGCCGCGGCGTGGTACGCCGTGAGCTCGCCCAGCGAGTGTCCCGCGGCCGCAACGACGCTCGGCCCGACGACGTCGCGCGTCGCAGCCCAGACGGCGGCTCCGTGCGTCAGCAGCGCCGGCTGGGCGTTGTGCGTAAGGGTGAGATCGTCCGCCGGACCCTCGAAGCACAGGCCGCTCAGCGACACGCCGAGCGCCTCGTCGGCGCGCTCGAACACGTCCCGCGCCGCCGAATAGCCGGCCACGAGATCCTTGCCCATTCCAGGCTTTTGCGACCCCTGTCCGGGGAATAGTAGCACGACGTCCATAAATCAGAATCGGACGATCATCGACGCCCAGGTAAAGCCCGCGCCGAAGGCCACGAGAAGGACGGTCGTGCCCTCGGTGATGCGCCCGCGCTCGAGTGCTTCGTCCATGGCGATGGCCACCGACGCCGACGATGTGTTGCCATATCGGTCGACGTTCACATACACCTTGTCCATCGAGATGTCCGCGTGCTTCGCCGTCGCCTCGATGATCCGCATGTTCGCCTGATGCGGAATGAGCAAGTCGATGTCGTCGGCCGTCAGCTTCGCCGCGTCCAGCGCGCGATCGGTGGCGTCGGACATCGATCGGACGGCATGCTTGAAGACTTCGCGCCCGGCCATCTTCACAAAATGCGAACGATCCGTGAGCACCGTTTCGGAGAACGGAATGGTCGCGCCTCCCGCCGGCCGGCAGAGCAGATCGGCGAGCTTGCCGTCGCTCCGCATGTAGGTGCTGAGGATGCCCTTGGGTCGCGCGGCGCTGCCGTTGGACGGTGCGCGCTTGAGCACCGCGGCACCAGCGCCGTCACCGAACAACACGCAGGTCGCGCGATCCTTCCAGTCGATGATGGAGCTCATGCGCTCCGAACCGACCACGAGGACCGTTTCCGCCGCGCCCGTGGCGATCAGCCCTTCGCCGATCGTCGTTGCGAAGATGAAGCCCGCGCACGCAGCGCTGATGTCGAACGCGGCCGCCCGCGAAGCGCCAAGCTCGGCTTGCAGGTCCACCGCCGTGGCGGGCAACAGCCGGTCGGCCGTCGCCGTGCTGAGCACGATGACGTCGATTTGCCCAGCCGTCACGCCCGCGCGTTCCATGGCTTGGCGCGCAGCGGCAGCCGCCATGGAGCACGTCGTTTCGCCCTCGACGGCGATCCGCCGCTCGCGAATGCCTGTGCGGTCGACGATCCATTCGTCATTCGTCTCGAGGCCGAGCGCGGCGAAATCGTGATTCGTCATCACTTTCGCGGGAATGCCGCGACCCGTCCCGGCAAACATGGCGACCGGTCGTTTCATGTGGCGCCCGCTCCCGCTCCGTCCTGCAATCGCCGCCCAATATGTTCGTCCATGCGTGACTCGATCGCGCGCACCGCGACCTTGATCGCGTTCATGATGGCGCGCGGCGACGACTTTCCATGCGAGATGATGCTCACGCCGTTCACGCCGAGCAGCGGCGCGCCGCCGTGTTCGGAGTAGTCGAGCTGCTTGAGCGCATTCTTCATAGTTTTCTCATCGAGGCCGGACTCCGTGAGCAGCCGCATGATGAACGGCGAGATCGCCTCGTAGAACTTGAGCACGACGTTGCCGACGAATCCGTCACAGACCACGACGTCGATTGGTCCGCGATCGCACTGTCCGTTGGGCAGGTCGCGCCCTTCGACGTTGCCCACGAAGTTGAGCCCTGCCGCCACCAGGAGTTGATGCGCCTCTTTCACGGCGGCGTTTCCCTTCTCCGGCTCCTCACCGATGTTGAGCAGTCCCACGGCGGGATTGTCGCGACCGAGAATGTCCTCGGCATAGACGATCCCGAGCCGCGCGAACTGCACGAGCTCGTCGGCGGAACAGTCGACATTCGCGCCCGAGTCGAGCACGATCACCGGCTTTCGCGCCGTGGGGAACGTGGTCGCGATCGCCGGCCGCTTGAGTCCGGCGTGCAGTCGGAGCACCACCATGGACGCGGCCATCTGCGCGCCCGTATTGCCCGCGGAGACGAACGCATCGGAGCGGCCGGCCGCCTGCAGCTTGAGCCCCACCATCATCGAGCTGTTGGGCTTTCCACGCACGGCGCTCGGCTTGTCAGTCATCTCGATGACATCCGGCGCCTCGACGATGTCGAGGCGCGTCCGCTGCGATGCGACCGAGGCGAACTCGCCGCCCAGCAGAGCGTCGAGCTGTTCGGTAATAGTGGCGCTGCGTCCGACGAGCTGGATGGTGTGCGCGGAGTCAAGCTCGCCGAGAGCGAGCAGCGCGCCGGCAACGGTTGCCTGGGGAGCGAAATCGCCCCCCATGGCATCCAACGCGATACGCGCCAAGGCTACGCTTCCCTGGCTGCGACCCGCTGCTTACCGGCGTAGTACCCACACTCTTCGCAGACGTGATGGGGGCGTTTCATTGCTTGACAGCGCGGACACTTTTGGATCGCGATGGAAGGCGCGGTCTTGTGCGTGTTGCGCGCGCGCTTCTTCCGCTTCGAGGTGCGTCGTTTCGGGACGGCCATGAGACTATCTAAGGGGCGTTGAGGTTCTAATGGGGCGAACGCGGTCGAACGGGTGCTTCACAGCTCGTACGTCGCTCTACTTCGATGATTCCTTGAGCTTTCGGAGAGCGTCCCACCGCGGGTCGGCCTCCTGCTGACTACAGTCGTGCGGCCCCGCGTTCAGGTCCGCACCGCAGCGAGGACAGAGGCCTTTACAGTCTTCCCGGCACAACGCGAAGCTCGGCGCTGCGAGCAACCACTGCTCGCGGATGGCCGGTCTGAGATCGAGGTCCAGCGACTGAGCGTCCAGCAAATAGACGTCAGGGTCATCGGTATCCTCGCCCTCGGCTTCGGCGAAGATGACGTGTGTCTCGTCGCTCACCTGCGCCATCGTCTCGGTGAGACAACGATTGCACTCGAGGGCGACATCCCCGTCAATCCGACCGTGCCAATAGAACCTGCCCGGTCCCGCAGCCGAGAGGCGCCCGGTCACGTGGATCGGGCCCTTGGGCTTCGGATCGTCTGATTCCCAAACCGGATCGGTGGCGGACAGCTCTTCGTCAACGACAGCGGCGTGCGAATCGAGCGACCGAATGTCAAAGGACAACATCCGGTAAAACTACTTAGGGGATGGGGCGGCTACAAGTCTGTGTGTGTAATAGAGTTGGGTGCGTGGGCGGGAACTCCAGCTCTCAGGTCTCCGGTCTCAGGATACCGACGACCTTTAACACTATCGGAGCTCGGACCAGAGACCGGTGACCTCGGCTAGCGAGCCGCGAGGATTTCGCTAGCAGCGAAGAAAAAGCCGGCTTCGCGCTCCGCATTTTCATCGCTGTCACTGGCATGAATCGCGTTTCGTTCCTTCGACTCGGCGAACAACTTGCGAACGGTGCCGGCATCGGCCTGAGCCGGGTCTGTCGCACCGATTGCCGTACGGAGCGAGGCAACGGCGTCCGGCTTTTCGAGAACCATCGGCATACACGGGCCCGAGGTCATGAACGACACGAGCGACCCGTAGAACGGGCGCTCCTTGTGCACGGCGTAGAACTCGCCGGCCTGGGTCTGCGAGAGATGAACGACCCGCGCCGCACGGATCGTGAAGCCCTGCTGTTCCAGGTGCGCGATGATTTTTCCCGCTTTGCCCGCGCCGAATGCATCGGGCTTGACGATCGTGAGGGTGTAGTTGCCAGCCATTGGTGTCGAGATCCTATGAGTTTGCGAACGGTGTTACGGGGGTTATTGCGCGGCCGGCGAGCGAGTCGCCAGCCGCAGCGAATCGGCGACGACCAGCGTCAGAGTCACCAGCAAGAGATTTCTCACGGCAAGCGCGGCGATCGCGAGACCGTTCAGCTGCAACAGCTCGGGATAGTGCAACGGGTAAATGTAGTAGGTCAGGATACCGATCAGCGCGAACACTCCCCACGCGGCATATCGCCGCGGCGGCAGCATCAGCGGCAGGAGCGGGACCAACCAGACCAGATACTGCGGTGACAGCACTTTGCTGCCGACGAGCCCTGCAGAGAGCACGAGGGCGGCGCAGGTGCCGACAAGGCGAGCGTCACGCAGGTTCGCTGCATCGACGGCGCGGATGCACGTCGCAATGAACGCGTACGCGCCCAGCAAAAGCACCCCCAATAGCGGCGTCGAGAGTTTCGACAGGGTCGACGCAAACGGACCGGCCACGTTCCACGACCGGAAAGTCAGCTCGATGTGCACCAAGGTCACATTGAGCACGCCCGCGGCCGCGGCGAGCGACCCGTAGGTGCTGTCGAGGTGGATTCCACGTTCGGCGTGGAAGGCGAGCATTCTTGCGAGGCTGGTCGGCGCGATGACGAGCAGCGGCAGGACGACGACAAAGCACGTGCCCGCGAATGCAACCGCGGCGCGGCGCAGGTCGCGCACGTGAGTGCCCCGGCGCCAATCGAACAGGAGAAACACTGGAGCGATGAGCAGCGGATATGCCTTGGTCATCACGCCCAACGCCAGGAAGACCCACGCGGCCGTATCGCGCTTGCGCGAGTAGCATACGACGGCGAGCACGGTGAACGCGGCCGGAAAAACGTCGTACTGCTGCAGCATGATTGGACCCACGGCGAGAACGGCAGCCGTGTACGCGCCGAGCATCCACCACGCCGGACGTGATCGATCGCGGGCGACATACAACGCGCCGAGCGCGACGAGGTCGAACAGGACGACCTGCGCCTGATAGGCGACGTAGTACCATCGGAAACTCGCGTCGATGAGCCGCGGCAGCGTAAAAAACACGAGCGCGAACGGCGGATACTCGACGAGAAAGTCGCGGTACGGGACCTGACCCGCAACGAGCGCCGAGCCGTATTCGTAATACAGCCCGGTGCCCGAGAAGGGCATGGTGTACGCGCCGCGAAACAGTCCGGCAAAAATCGCCACGTGGCCGGCGGCAAAAGCCAGCAGCCACGTGGCGTCGTCACGGCGTCCTACCTTCAGCGTCACATCCGCGCCTTGAGCAGCTCGACGAAGTCCATGGGTCGTTTGGCGACACCCATGCCTGCGGCTTCGAAGGATTCGATCTTTTCCGCCGCGGTTCCCGACGATCCGGAGATGATCGCGCCCGCGTGTCCCATGCGGCGACCCGGCGGCGCAGTCTGGCCGGCAATGAATCCGACGACCGGTTTTTTCATGTGCTGCTTGACGAACTCCGCGGCTTCCTGTTCGTCGGTGCCGCCGATCTCACCCATCATCGCGACGGCCTGGGTCTGCGGATCAGCTTCGAACGCCGCGAGGCAATCGATGAAATTCGTTCCGTTGATCGGATCGCCGCCAATGCCAACGCAGGTCGACTGTCCAAGGCCCGCGCGCGTGAGCTGATATACCACTTCGTAGGTGAGCGTTCCTGAACGACTCACCACGCCGATGTTGCCGGGCGTGCAGATGCGCCCGGGAATGATGCCGACCTTGGACTTGCCCGGCGTGATCAGTCCCGGACAGTTCGGTCCGATGAGCCGTGCGCCCTTCTCTTTCACGAACGGGTAGACGCGCGTCATGTCGAGCACCGGGACCCCTTCGGTGATCGCGACGATGAGCTTCACGCCCGCATCGGCCGCTTCGAGAATGGCGTCGGCCGCGAACATTGGTGGAACGTAGATCACCGTGGTGGTGGCGTTCGTCGCCGCCATGGCGTCGGCGACCGTGTTGAAGATTGGCACCGTGTTCTCGAACGTCTGTCCGCCTTTGCCCGGCGTGACGCCGGCCACGATCTTGGTGCCGTACTCCATCATCTGCTTGGCGTGGAACGAGCCATCGCGTCCCGTGATGCCCTGCACGATCACCGTGGACGTGTCATCGAGGAAGACGCTCATGCGCCCCTCGCTGCGCTCGGGGTGCCCGCGGGAGACTTCGCCAGCTCGACCGCCTTCTTCACCGCTTCGTCCATGTCGGACGAGGCTGAGAAACCGTTCTCCTGCAGGATCTTCATCGCGATCTCTTCGTTGGTGCCCGTGAGGCGAATGACGATGGGCACTTGGAGTGGATTTTGTTTGGTGGCCGTGACAATGCCGGTCGCGACGTCATCGGTCCGCGTGATGCCGCCGAAGATGTTGAACAGAATCGCCTTCACGTTCTGGTCGGCGGTGATGATCTTGAGTGCGTTGACGACTTTTTCCGGATTCGACGAGCCGCCGATGTCGAGGAAGTTGGCCGGTTCGCCACCGTAATATTTCACGAGATCCATCGTCGCCATGGCGAGGCCCGCGCCGTTCACGACGCAGCCTACGTCGCCGTCCAACTTGATGAAAGTCAGATTGGCATTCCTGGCCAATACTTCACTCGGCTCCTCGGCGCTCTCGTCGCGCATCGCGGCGATCTCCGGATGGCGATCGAGCTCGTTGTCGTCGATCACCATCTTGGCGTCCAACGCCACCACATCCCCGGCCGGCGTGGTGACGAGCGGGTTGATCTCCGCCAGCGAACATCCCGATTTCATGAAGGCCGTGTACAGCTGCTGCATGATCTTCGCGGCTACGCGGACTTTCTTGACGTCGTCGAACAGAAAGAACCCGAGTCGGGAGGCCTGATACGGCTGCAGACCGTAGCGGGTATCGATCGGCAACTTGAGAATTTTCTCTGGCGTCTTGGCCGCGACTTCCTCGATGTCGATGCCGCCCGCGGGACTCACCATGAACACCGGCTTTCTGGACGCGCGGTCGAGGATAATGCCCACGTAGGCCTCACTGGCGATATCCGCGGCCGGTGTGACGAGGACCTTGAGCACGGGCAGACCCTTGATGTGGAGCGCGAGGATGGCTTTCGCGATCTCACGCGCTTCCGCCGGCGTCTTGGCGAGCTTCACGCCGCCCGCCTTGCCGCGGCCGCCGGCGTGCACCTGCGCTTTTACGACGACGGTGCTGCCAAACTTCTTGGCGATGGCTTCGACCTGCTCGGGAGTCGACGCAACCTCACCCGGAGGAATCGGGACGCCCTCGGTCCGAAGAATTTCTTTTGCTTGATATTCGTGAATGTTCACGCGATCTCCGCGGTTGCAGTGGTGCCAGAGGCACCTGTTATGGTCGTTCCCGCCTTGCCTTGGACCGCCGACTGTCCATGACTCAACGATGTGATGATCGCTCGCCCGCCGGTGCGTCGAACGAAATCGATCGCCGCCCGAATTTTCGGTGCCATGCTTCCTTCGCCGAACGCCTTCTCCTCGTCCATCCGCGCAGCGTCGTCCGCGGTGAGCCGGCTGAGCGGCCGCTGATGTGGCGTGCCCCAATCGGCGTACACGGCGTCGACGTCCGTCAAAATCAACAACAACTCAGCGTTCAGATCGCGCGCGAGCACCGCTGCGGCGAGGTCCTTGTCGACGACAGCGTCAATCCCTTCCCACCCGAGCTCAGGATGGCGGTACACCGGTGCGCCGCCGCCGCCACAGGCGATCACGAGCACGCCGCTCTCGACGAGTGTCTTGATCACCGGCAGCTCGCGAATGCTCTGCGGTGCCGGACTTCCGACGACGCGACGCAGCTTGCCGTGCCCGTCGAGTTTGACGATGTGCCCGTCTGCCGACACCTGCTTCGCGCGCTCTCGAGACAATCCGCGTCCGATGAACTTCGTCGGCCGTCTGAGAGCCGGGTCGGCGGGATCGACCACCACCTGCGTGATCACGGTCGCCACGCTTCGCGGACTTCCCGCTCGTGAGAGCGCGTTCTCCAGCGATTGCTGAATCATATAGCCGATCCAGCCCGCTGTCGCGGCGACGAGGACGCCGAGCGGCAGCGGGCTCGCATCCGCGCGCGCCGCTTCGTTGCGAACCAGCTCGTCGCCGACCTGCGGCCCATTTCCGTGCACGACACAGACGCTCCACCCCGCGAGCGCCAGCTCGACAATTGGTCCGAGGCTTTCTCTGGTGTGCCGGAATTGATCGTACACGGTGGATGCCTCGCCCGACGGTGCGAGCGCGTTTCCACCGAGGGCAATGACCGCTGTGCGCCGCGCCGCGCCGTGAGGCGCGCGAGGCGTCGCAGGGCTGTCTTCCGTTGTCATCGTTTGGGTCGCTCGAGCGCGCGCCCCAGCGCTTCGAACGCGCGTCCGAAGGCGACCCAGTCACCGCGACGGAGGGCGTCGCGCATTGTGGCGTAGAGCGCTGCCGGCGCCGCGTTGGATTCGGCGGTGCCAGGCCCACCAGGTCCACCAGGCCCGTCGGCCGCATGCGCCGCGGGGCCGGCCGACGGCATCACGGAACGAGTGGTGTCGCCAACCATGAGCGCGACGCGATTGAGCGCGGGACTGCTCTGCGCCCGCCAACGATACGTCGGCTGCACGAACGCAATGCCGGATCGAACCGGAACGGCGCGCACTCGTCCTCGGGCAAACGGTCCATCGCGGGCCGGACCGCCGACGCTGTCGACGGATCGAAGACGCTCGAGAACGGCGGTCCAGCGCTGGCCAGGTGAGCCGAGCGGATACCACAGCGTGCGACGGTTGGCGCCACCGGTCCCGATCAACAGTCCGCGCAGGCGGTCAGTCTCATCGACGAGCGGGAGCGCGATCGCGGTGGTCTGACTTCCGGGCAGCACAATGGGGAGATCGTCCGTGGCGAGACTGGTGTCGGCGCCGTCGAGCGTCGGAACGCGGCGAGGCGGATCATTGTCTGTAAGACTTCCATAACGACCGAACGAATTGGCTTGCGCGTACAGGCCGTCGATTGGCGGCGGCAGCAGATTGCGAATGGCCGGCGGCAATGCGTTCCATGTCCCGAAGATCGACGGCAGCCGGCGGACCCACGTGGTGGCGATCGGGTCGAGCACCGAGTCGGGGACCACGCTGATGTCGCCGGTCGCGGCTTGAATGATCGCCACGGCCGCGTGCTGCACGTAGCTCCGTTCTTCGCCGGCGAGCATCAGGTGCCGGCTGATCGGATACATGGACGACGCCGAGTAGAGGTCGACGCTCCAATAGAGCGAGTCGCCGACCAGGAGCGGTTCGATCCGCCGTCCCTGAGCGAAGAACGGGGTCAAGCGCTCGATACGCTCGCGGATGTCGCGATGTGCGACGAGCGTTGGCCGCGGCTGCGGCAAACTGCTCGAGAGCATTCCAAAATTCTGAAGCGACCACGCGTTGGCGAGCCGCGACACGAAGGATTCGAGCGGCGTGCCGGTGCTGTGGCTGAGCGAGTCCGGAATGATCGTGAAGCGCGATGCGCCGGGGTACACGAGGGGCGCCTCGAGCGGCGCGTCGTCGGTGGCGGACGCTCCCGGACCGGCGGCGCGAAACGGTGCACCGCGTTCATCGGTTGCGGAGGCGAGGATGCGTGCGACCGTCCATGGCGCGCGTGCCGACGCTCCGGGCGGCGGCGGATCGACGACGTCCGCGATCAAGCCGGCCGGTGACGTGCGCCATCCGGTGCGCACGCTCATGTCGTCTCCCGCCCGGCCGGCGTCGATTGCGCGAGCCAACGCCGGCGGATCCCACACGGGCACCCACGGGAGCGCGGCGGCGAGCGAGGAATATCCGATCGACGAATCCACACGCGCGACGGCATCGACGGCGAACGCATGTCGCGTATATCCGGCGCGGGTCGCGATGTATGGCCGTTCGCGCGCTACTCGCTCGGCGTCGGTGCCGGTGTGCTGCACCACGAACGGCGCGACCTCGCGCACGACGAGCGAAAACACCACGACGGTCAACACGCAAATGCCGGCCAGGCGGAACTGGCCCACGGCGCCGGCCCACAGGACGATGAGCGCCGCGGCGAGCGTCGCGAGCGACAGGATGAAATCGCCGGGCATTCCAACTTTATGATCGACAAAGCCGAACGCGCCATCGATACCGCTGCCGTCGATGAGCAGCGAGTACATGTCGAGTCGAAAGCTCCACGCCAGCAGCAGCAGCAGCACGCCGACAAGGACGGTAAAGTGCCGCCGCACGTATGTCGATGCGAACAGGCTTCCGCGCTGCCACTTGAGGCTTGGCGTGAGCGCGTACAACAGGATCACCGTCGCCGCCACGGCGGCGACGCTGAAGAACGCCCACATCCACAACGCGCTCTCAAACGGCAACCAATACACGTAGAATCCGAGATCGGCGACGTTGTACGGATCCGTCACGAAGAACATGTTTTTGGACGCCGCGAGCACCGCGGTCGTCCAATCGTTCTGCGGTATGGCGAGGAGCACGCCAAGCGCGACCGACAACCCGATCGCCGCGCCCATGAGATATCGGCCGGGAACCTCCTCGCCGATTTCCAGGTTCGCGAGGCGGCGCGGAAAGACGAGCGAAACGACCGACTGTCGCACCGCGTAGAGATTGACGAACGCGAACGCGCCGGCGGCGAGCGCCGATCCCACGCGCAAGGCAATGATGGCCCAGAGCCGCGTGCGCCACAACGCGACGGCACCGAGCGAGTCATACCACAGATAGTCGGAATACACGCCCGCCAGCGAGCGCCCGACGATCAGCAACAGCGCGAGGGCTCCCACCGCCACGATGAGCCACCGCCGCGTCGTCATGTCAAACGCTCACGCCTTGTCCGCGCAGCCAGCCCTCCATCTCGCCCCGAATGGCCGCCAGACGTTCGGCGCTCGCCGCCTCGTAGCGCGCGACGATGACCGGTTGCGTATTGGACGCGCGGATCAGGCCCCAGCCGTCGCCAAACAGAACGCGAACGCCGTCGACGTCGATGACGTCGTGACGCGCGCGGAAATATTCGACGGCGCGTTCGACGACCGCGAACTTGAGGTCGTCGGGAACGTCGATGCGAAGCTCCGGTGTCGAGACAAAGTCGGGCACGTCGGCGAGCAGCTCGGTAACGGTGCGGCCGGAGTCGGCAAGGATGCGCAGCAGACGCGCGGCGCCGTAGAGGGCGTCGTCGTGTCCATAGAATCCTTCGCTGAAGAACATGTGCCCCGACATTTCGCCGGCGATCGGTGCGTTCAGCTCGCGCATCTTGTCCTTGATGAGCGAGTGCCCTGTTTTCCACATCACGGGAACTCCGCCTGCCTTCTCGATCGCGGTCGGCAACGACTGCGAACACTTCACGTCGAAAATGATCGGCTGTCCTCGGCCTGTTCGCTCGAGCACGTCGCGCGCATAGAGAATGAGAATGCGATCGCCCCAGATGATCGTGCCGGTCTGATCGACGACGCCGATCCGATCGGCATCGCCGTCGAACGCGATGCCGATTTCCGCGTTGTCGGCAAGCACGGCTTGGCGAAGGTCCTCGAGATTTTCCGGAACGGTCGGATCGGGATGGTGGTTGGGAAAGTTTCCGTCGCTCTCGCAAAAGAGCCCGCGTCCCTGCACGCCGAGTGCGTCAAACAATTTTGGCGCGACCAGTGCCCCTGCACCGTTGCCGCAGTCGTAAACCGCGCGAATAGGGCGCGACAACCTGCCAATTCGAGCGACGACGTCCTCGATATACCGATCGATCACCGGCTCGAAACGGACAGTCCCTTTCCGATTTGATGACGGACGCGCCGTTTGCGTCAGCGCGTACAGTCGCTGGATTTCCGAACCGTGTATCGAGCCGGTTCCGCGAGACAACTTGAACCCGTTGTACTCGCGCGGATTGTGCGAGCCGGTGATTTGAATTCCGCCCACGACCGGCAAATGATGCAACGCCCAATAGTCGAGCGGAGTGGGTACGACGCCAATGTCGATGACGTCGAGACCGCCGGTGGTCAGCCCATCGACCAGGGCGTCGCGCAGCGCATCGCCACTGGGCCGGTTGTCGCGGCCAACCGCGATCGCGCCGTGGACTCCGTGCTCGCCGAGCAGCGCGGCATACGCGGCGCCGATGGCGAGAGCGGCCTCGATGGTGAGGTCGTCGCCGACGATACCGCGAATGTCATACTGTCGAAAAATTCCTGGCGCGATGCTCATGATCCTTCCTCAAAGGCGATCGGACCGCACCCGGCCCATCGCGCTGCTCGGTCGAGTCAGCGGATTCGCTCGGCCGTCCGGGCTTCAGCGATTCGTCGTGCGCTGTCGGAAGGTGCCAGGGTTACGCGCGCCGGGAGCGAAATAAGCGTCGGTTCGACGTCCATTCGCGGTCGGCCGCCGCGCGCTGCCTCGATGACCTGCTCGGGGACCAGGCCGATGAGCAAGATAAATCCGACGCTGATGGCCAGGACCACTCGCGTCAATCCGCCGGACTGCTCGGGGACACGCGCTCCTTCGGCGCGCGGTCGCATGAACATCAGCATGACGACGTGCAGATAGTAGCCCGCGGATACGACCGTGGTGAGCACCAGAACCACGGCGAGCATGGTCTGCTTGACGGGCGCCTGGAGTGCAGCCTGCAAGACATACCACTTCGCAAAAAAACCTGCCCCGCCGAAGATCGGGAAGCCGAGCAGTGCGAGCATGATGACGGCCATCGAGAACGCCAGCCACGGACGAACGGTCCAGAGTCCGGCGAGATCGTCGAGCATCACGTTGCTCTCACCCTCGCGCGTCAGCGTGACGACGACCGCGAACGCGCCGAACGTGGCCAACGTGTAGATGAACAGATAGAAGATCATGGCCGCCGATCCCTGGATCGTTCCCGCGGCAATGGCAACGAGTAGATACCCGGCGTGGCCAATGCTGGAGTAAGCCAACAGACGCTTGAGGCTTTTCTGCGCCAGGCCGATCGCGTTGCCGAAAACCATCGTGGCGATGGCGAGTCCGCTGAGCGCCGCGTGCCATGACGGCACCGTGCCGGCGGGGCCGCTGGGGAATGCTTCGAGCCAGACGCGAATGAACGCCGCGAACGCGGCTGCCTTGACCGTCGCGGCCATGTACGCCGTGATCGGCGAGGGTGCGCCTTCGTAGACGTCGGGCGCCCACATGTGGAACGGAACGGTCGCGACCTTGAACCCGAAGCCGACGAGCATCAGCGCGATGCCAACCAGAAGGAGCGGACTACCGGCGAGGTTGAACACGGCAATGCGTCCGGCGATGACGGTGAGATTCGTCGAGCCGGTCGCGCCGTAAACCAGCGCGATCCCGTACAGAAGAAACGCAGTCGAGAACGCGCCGAGCAGGAAATACTTGAGCGCGCCTTCCGCCGACCGTTCACTGCGACGGTTGATGCCCGCCAACGCGTACACCGAGATCGACATGAGCTCGATGCCAAGGAACACGATCATGAGATCGCGCGCCGCGGCGAGGAGCATCATTCCAGATGACGCGAGCAGAATCAGGACGTGCGATTCGGCGGCCGTGATGCCGGATCGCATGTTGTCGTCCATGCTGAGCGCAATGGCGAAGACGGTTCCGAGCAGAATGACGACGTCGATCGCCCACCGGAAATTGTCGACGGCGATGGGCCCTGGCCCGGCGTCGAAGCGGCCAATCCAATTCAGCGCAAGGAGAATCGTGATGCCGGCCAGAACAATGCTGGCCATCCCCACATTGCGCTGATGCGCGTCGCTCTCGGGCCGCCAGGCGGCCCAGAGCAGCAGGATCATCGCGCCGCCCATGAGCACGAGATCGGGCACCAACGCCATGGTCAGCTGCGTCGGGATTGCGAGGTCCAGGGTGGAGGTCATTGGCGTCCCTCCGCGACCGAGCGAAGGGTCATGTCACGCCGCGCGGTGACCGTGTTCACAAAGCGCGTCGCCGCTCCTTCCATGCGATGCAGCACCGGCGCGGGATAGACGCCGAGCCAGATGATCGCGGCGACCAACGGCAGCATCACCGCCAACTCTCGGCCGTTGAGATCGGGAATGTGTTTGTTCTCCGGCTTATCGAGCGCGTTGAACAGGATGCGCTGAATTGCCCACAGCAGATACGCCGCAGAAATAATCACGGCGGTCGATGCGATCACGGCGAGAATGGGTTCGGTGCGGAACGAGCCGATCAGAACGAGGAATTCGCCGACGAACCCGTTCGTGCCCGGAACGCCAATGCTGCTGAACGTCACGATGGTGAGCAATGCCGCGAACATGGGAACGACGCGCGCAAGCCCGCCATACGCCTCGATGAGTCGCGTGTGTCGGCGTTCGTAGATCATGCCGATGAGGAAGAACAGCGCGCCGGTCGAGATGCCGTGGTTGATCATCACCATCAAGGCGCCCTGGACACTTTGCACGGTGAGCGCAAAGATGCCGAGCATGACGAAGCCCAAGTGGCTCACCGACGAATAGGCGACGAGCTTCTTGAAGTCCGGCTGCACCAGCGACACGAGCGCGCCGTACACGATGCCGATGACCGCGAGGCCGAGAATGGTCGAGCGGATGGCCGGGCTCATGGCCGCCGACGGGAACAGCGGAACCGCCAACCGAAGGAATCCGAACGTGCCCAGCTTGAGCATGATGCTCGCCAGGACCACCGAGCCGGCCGTCGGCGCTTCAACGTGCGCGTCGGGCAGCCAGGTGTGGAACGGGAACATCGGCACTTTGACGGCGAACGCGAGGAAGAACGCGCCGAACAACCACTTGGCCTCGGTGGCCGAGATGACGGCGTTCTGCAGGATGTAGTCGTAGTTGAAGCTCGGAAGCCCCGTGACCGGGCTCCGGCTCGCCAGCCCGAGGTAGATGATCGCCACGAGCATCAACAGCGATCCCACCATCGTGTACAAGAAGAACTTGAGGCTGGCATAGATGCGCCGGTCGCCGCCCCAGATGCCGATGATGAAGTACATCGGCACGAGCATCACTTCCCACATCACGTAGAAGAGAAAGAGATCCAGCGAGAGAAAGACGCCGAGCATGCCCGTGGTGAGGATGAGCAGCAGCGCGTAGTAGCTGTGCGCGCGCTGGCGAATGCTCGTCCAGCTTCCGCCCACGGACAGAAGCATGATGAACGTGGTCAACAGCACCATCATCACCGCGATGCCGTCTACGCCGATCGTGAAGCGAATGCCCCACGACGGAATCCACGCCAAGTCGATGACGGACTGCCATTCCGTGTTGGCCGGATCGAAGCTCCACCAGAGCCCGACCGACACGATGAACTCGATCGAGAACGTGAGGAGCGCCAGAAACCGCGGCGCGGCCGCGGCGCCGCTCGCCACCTGATCCTCGCGAGGGAGGGCCCGCGTCGCGCCGTGAATCCAGATCGCCGCCGCGCCCACGAGCGGGATCAGGAGAAGCGCCGGGAGCACCCAGTGCTGGTAGCCGATGGACGTTAGAAATGCGTTCATGTATTAGCGAATCGTTATCATCGAATGCTAAACGCGCCGAG
>JBDUEJ010000038.1:0-53744 GCA_040002475.1 bacterium
TGGGCGATGTGCTCGTACATGCAGTCCGCCGCACGGGACAAGGCCGAGAGATCGTTGGGCAGGTCGACGCGTTGCACCGATGACTCAAGCGCCAATCGTTGCGCGGCGGCGAAGTTCGTCGCTTGACATCGCCGCGGGAGGTGCGGCATCCAGTAGCCGGAGCCGGCGAGGATCGCGGCACCTTGAGCGCGCGAGACCGCCAGATGGAAGATTGGATCCGATCCCGCATGGCGGTCGCCCAGTATATACACGCCGCCGATCGTGCGGAGCGGCGTCGACAGAAATTGCGACGGACGCAGCGCGACGACGATCCCCTCGCTCGAATAGGCGGGGTGTTCTGCCGCGGCCTGTCGGTTGGCAAATACCTCTGCGCCGAACGCGGCCGCCATCTGTGCGGCAATCTTGACACCCGGAACGCCGGAGCGAATCCCTCCATCACTGTCGACGACGATGACCTCTTCGGTGACGAGACGCGCTCCCGCCGCGACCAAGCCGGCCACGAGGGTAGACTTGCCGGCGCCGCTCGGGCCAAGAATGGCCGCCGTGCCTCCACCAGCCTCTATGACGCTTCCATGGAAGCAGGCACATTCGGAGACGTACGCATGCGCAGCGATGCCCACACCCAGCAGCTGCCGCCCAACGTCAGCCTCATGGACGCCGTCCGTCCAGTCGACGTCGATTCGTCCGCGCCGAACGTGTGCGGTAAACCGATCGCTCGCGTCGACGCCGCGCGCAAGAATCACCCAATGATCGACGCCCGATTCGACAATGCAAATCGATGACGAAATGCGCATCGTGTGCGCGCGCGCCATATCAACATCCGGCAATCGTCCACGTCGCATCGTCAGATCCGGTACCGTTGGCGGCGACTTCGCGTCGAACGGCGCGGGGAGTCGAATCTCCGATTCGATGGACAGACCAAACCCGCAATAGCGATCGCGCGCGACAGGCCGGGGCGTCATGTCGCCGGCATCAGGCCGCCCCGCTGATTGCGATTGACGCGCCGCGTCGCTCCGGACGAACAAGATGCAGCCGCCGACGAAGGCCGGCAGCCCTCGCGACATTCCCGTCCACGTGAGCGCGGCGCTCCTCGGCGGCAAGGGCAAAGTAGTGAAAGGGATGTGACTCGAGCACGCGCGCGTGATAGTCGGCCGCGCGCTCGTTGGTTCGCGTCAGCATGGCGCGGAGCGAAGGCGTTTGAATCTGTGAGCCAATCTCCGCGTTGTCGGTGAGGCCGGATGCGACGGTGAGCCACGCGTCACGAAAGACCCGACAGCGCGCGAGGGGCGCTCCGGTCTCCAACGCCGCCGCCGGGCGACCAAGGTCCAGCAGCATCAACGTCGCCTGCCACCTGGCTTGCGAATAGGTCGGGTTGCGACGCAGGAGCGCGAGCATCGCCGCGAGCGCACCTTCCTTGTCGCCGGTGTGAGCCGCGCGCAACGCGTCATTCAGTGAACACACAGCGTCCGACGAGGCATCGTCGTTCGAGATGTTCACAGGTCCGGATCCGTGCTCCGGCCGCCATTCCGCGAACCACGCTCGGTGCCGAGCGGTGACGGCTGATGCGCAATGCGTCTCGCGCAACGCTCGCCAGGCTCGAGCGGCAAGCCGCCGCCGCACCTCTGAATCGTCATAGAGTACATCGATCAATTGCTCCAGCTCGGCCCCCTCTCTGAAGAGCAGCACGGAATCGCGGAGAGCGTGGTACGCCGGAGCGTCCTGTGCGATCACCGCCAAGCCACTCGCCACCATCTCGACCAGCTTGACGTCCGAACGACCGCCGTTGAATTGCGTTTCACGCAACGGGATGACCCCCACGTGAAGCGTGTTCAAAAACGCGCGATAGTCTTCATAGGATCCGAACTCGCGACGAATGAACTGCGGTTGCGGAAGCGCCGCGAACATGGCAAACAACTCGGAGTCGCCCATGAGCGCGAACACCGCGTCCGGCCGGCGTTGGCAGAACGAAATGATCGCCGGTGCGATCGCAGCGAGATCGGCGGCGTGAGACCGCGTTCCCGCCCACCCCACCACAAAACCCGGTGGCTTGGAAGGAAATTGGTCGGGAAACTCCACCACGTTGTCGAGGACGGCAGTGCGCGGATTGATCTCGGCATAGCGGTCGCGCAGACCGCGTGATGACAGCTGCAGTCCGTCAGCGAGCGAGCCATGGAGAAGTTGCCGGCCTACGACAAAGGGATCGCGGTGCGGCAGCCCGCGCCGCGTCCATGGGACTTCGGCCGTTAAATCGTCGGCGAATTCGACTAAGGTCGGACGTCCGGCGGCGCGGCGCTCATTGATGAGCGTCGCGATCTCTGCACCGGCAAGTCCGTGAATCACGACGATGTCTGATTGGAGCGCGATCGACGGTGCGGCCGGGCTGTTCCACGACATCTCGAGCGGGGCAAATGACGGATCATCCCGCAACGCCGCCACCGCGTTCGCAACGCGATGGTGGAACTGACCTGTGTCCTCGCCAGTCATGTCCATCTGGTGCAGATGAACTACCGATGCCGCGCGCGCATCATTCATCCTTTTGCCACCACACGACCGTCCAATTCACCCGGATGAGGGGCGCCGTGATGCGTCGCCGCGCTCGAAACTCGTCGACCGCCGCTCGACAGGGCTCGAGACCGCCATAGTCATCCACGATGACAAAGCCGCCAACGACGACGAGATCGTAGAGCGCCTCGAGACAGTCGAGCGTGGATCCGTAGAGGTCCGCGTCGATACGCAGAAGCGCAATGCCGCCCATCTGCGGATCGGGCAGCGTGTCGGCAAAGAGCCCGGGGAGAAAGCGCACGCCGGCATCGAGCAAGTCATAAGTTCTGAAATTATCCCGCACGCTCGTGAGCGACGCCGAAAGCCACGGATAGTGCTTCGCCGTGAAATCCAGTCCGGCGTCTATGTCTGCCCGCGCACTGGACTGCGGCACGCCGCTGAATGTGTCCGCGACCCATACCGTCCTGTGCGCCTCCTGGAAGGCGCGCTGCACGGCGCGCATGAGGATCGCGCATCCACCGCGACATGTCCCGGCATCGACGAAATCACCCGGGATGTCGTCGGCGAAAATCCGCTCGGACAGGCGCTCGATATTCGTGAGCGCGTGAAGCCCAACCATCGTGTGGCTATAGCGCCCCGGTTCGCGGTGGATCAAGGTGCCGATCCGCTTCGCGTTGACCAAGGCGTCGTATGACTCCGGCTCGCGATACCGGACGTCGCGCAGATACGACTGATCCGTCGCTCCGACGCTCTCATTTGGTGATCCGGAGAGCAGCCACAGGCGTAGCTCGTCCTCCGGATAGATCAAGTTCGTGAGCGAACGCTTGAGAAGGTGCAAATACCGATCGCGCATCGGGTCCCCTGCGCTAAATCGGGCAATCAGGCCGCGGCTGTCCAAGTCCAGGATGAACGCTTCGACCTCGCGTTGGCATTCGTCCGGATCGATATCGAATTCGTCGCACAACACGCGGCACAGCGACGCGATGGATGTCGGATACTCAGCCAGGTCCCAGATTCGGAGACCCACGCCGCTGATCGCAATCGGCCGATCGGGGTCACCGACGATCCATCCCTCGGGCGACAGGTGCGCGAAGCGGTCGCGGCGCACGAACGCGTCTGCGGCATCGACCGGCCGCAGGTCGGCCGCGGGTGATTGCTCCGCGGTGGCATAGACGTTCACGGGCAAAACGATCAGTTGACGATCAGCTATAGATACCGAAATCCGGGCCGATCCCTTGAAACGCGCTCCGAGTCACGGCAGCCACGTCGAGCTCGACAACGACAGGCTTCACCCAGGGCTTCTTGGCCGCGCTCACAGCATTGTCGGCGGTGTCAGCGGTGTTGCGACTTGCATCGCGAGGGGGACGCTTTTCGTCTTGGCGATCCATTGGGTGGCCTCGAGAACGCTGGGATGAGACAATTCGTACGACGCGTTTCATCGGGCTGCAAGGGATGGACCATCCGCAATCGGGGTGATCGGATGTCGATGAGGTTCTCATTATAACTTCCTCTTCGCGCCATAGCCGGTGTGTCCGTGCGCGGTACGGCCGGAAGAACGGAGTGTCACGAATTCATGACGGCTGGCGCGAACCGTGGGCTCCGCCACGAGATTGGAGGCTACCCACCCTCGAGGAACGGATGCTCATTCTTTCCGACAGCGGTCCCGTTCGCCAACTTGTCGCGTCGGCGCGCCAGGGCCAGTTTCGTTGGATCGACGTCGTCGCACCCGACCGTGCGACCCTGCAAGCGTTGACCGACGAGTTCGGCTTGCCCGATGCCGCGGCTGAAGACTGCCTCGACGCGCATCAGCTGCCCAAGGTGGAGCGACACGGCGGGCATGTGTTCATTCTGCTTCGCATGCACGTGGGGCCGCTCAATGCGACGGCGACCAGCGCCTACGAGATCACGCATCCGCTCGCGATTTACGCGGGTAGCGACCTTCTGCTCACGATCCATCGTTGCGACCACACGGTGCTTTCCCGCGTCCGCAATCGGCTCAGCGGCGCCGAGATCGACAGCGACGACGCCGACCAGCTTCTCGACGAATTGATCAGAGAAGTGATCTTCACGTTCGACGCTCCGCTTGATCGAATCACCGCGGACCTCGTCGATTTTGAGGGGTCGCTGCTCAGCGCGCGGATGACGGAGCGGGCCCTCGAACAAGTGTTCGTTCGAAAGCGACGCGCCTCCGTTCTCGCGTGGATGCTGCTCCGAACTCGCGAAGGATTGGCGCGCGCCCATCTCCCGGGCGAACACGGACTGGTGCTTCACGAAGCTCGCGACGCGGCCGATGCGCTGCATTTTCGCGCACGGGAGGTCGTCGAGCACACCGACAACCTCCTGAATCTTCAAATCGCCGTCGCCTCGCATCGCACCAACGAGGTCATGCGCGTGCTCACAGTCATGTCGGTCGTCTTCATGCCGCTCACGTTCATCGCCGGCGTGTATGGCATGAACTTCGACGCACCCGAGTACCATTGGCGCTACGGGTACGTGTCAGTATGGCTTTTGATCGTCGGCGTGCTCGTCGCCGTGCTGGTGTGGTTTCGGAAACGCGGGTGGTTGCGCTAGGCGCCGAACCGCCGACGCCGGCGGGGGGCGTTCACGGAATGATCTGCACCGTCGCGATCATTTGAGTTCCGTGATACCGACACCGATACGGAAACGTCCCGACCCGATCCGACGCCCAATTGAAGTTGCCGTCCAACCCAATCGGCCCCGAATCACCCCAGGGACCGCCAGTGACGCTGTGCACCACCTCACCGACGTTGTACCAGCAGATCACCGTGCCGAGCTTCGCGACCACCGTGCCGTTCGGCTCGCCCGATGGCTGGCCCTGAAAGAAGAAATCGCCGGCGAAGATGTCGTGATACAGACCATCTCGCGATCCGATGGTGATTTGAAACGGCACGGTCGTCGTTTCGTCGGCCATCACGCTCACGCGCACCGGATTCGGGAAGGGCTCCGGAACGGTACCCAAGTTGTCGCCCCAGAATCGAACCAGATACTCGCCGGCGGCGACGGGCCCAAAGTCGTATCGCCCGCCCGCGTCGACATCGGCAAAGACGCCGGAGTTGAGGCCGTTCTTCGCCAACAGATAGACCCGTCCAACACTTTGCGGGTGACCATCCATATCCACCACGGTGCCGCGCAACGTACCCGTGAGCTTCAGCGCGGTCACCGCTCGCGTGACATCGCCCCCGCACGCCTGAATGATGCTCAACATCGAGCCGCCGCCTACGACGGCGCTGAGCCCCGCGATGAACCGTCGCCGGTTCATCGCGGGCTTTACCACGCTCCCCACATTGATCAGCTCACCCCCGGGCATGTCTCCTTCCCCTCTCCGATGTGCGGATTGGTGAGTTGCTCGGTGCGTGACAGTGGCAGCTTCGTGGCGCGGCCGGGACCGAGGCGCTGCGTCACGAGGTTGAAACGATAGAGATCCTGCATGCGCGATCCCTCGCCGAACAGCACGGCAAATCGCTCCTGGAGAATCATGTCGCGAATCTGCGTCGACACATCGCCGCTCGTCGGCAGTGTGAGGGCGGGAAGTGCCACACCCGGCAGGGCGCGGTTGATGTTCATCGCCGCCAACGCACCCGCGTTGTCGCCCTTGCGCCACTTCACCTCGGCGACGATGAGGTTCATCTCCTCGGATTTCGTGAGGGCGATCGGCGACGCATACGACGGATACTTGTTGATGCTGTAGAACACCGTCACGCCGTCTGAACCGCGCGCATAGCCCTTGGCGTTGTTGTTGTCGTGTCCAAGCTGCACGCGCTGATCAGGCTTCTTGCTGAACGGATCGATCAACGTGAAGTTCACCGTGTCGATCAAACTCTGCCACACGCTGGCGCGAATCGAGAACGACCGGTTGTAGTTCGAGTTGCCCTGGTCGGCCATTCCGTTGTTCTGGAATCCGCTGTTGTTGGAATAGACGGCGTCGTAGCGGAAGCCGGCCGGAACGAGTTGCGCATTGGTCAGCGCTGCATCGTAGGCTCCGATCATGAGATCAGCGCGCGCGAGTCCGGCGCGCGCTTGGTTCAACCGGGCCGCGCGATCCTCCACCTTTGCGTAGTGCGCCGCCTGGATCAGCGGAATCAATGTCGCGAACGTATCGGCCGCCTGCTTGAACAGCACTGTGTCGGAGACCAGCTCCGCGCCGGCCGACGATGGAACCTGACAGACCGACATCGCCAGCTCGAGGTCCGTCCACGCGCGGGCCATTTCCGACGTGATCCAGAGCGGGCTCACCTTCGCGGTATCCTTGAGCACACTCTCAAACCGGCGTGATGCCGACTCCGCGGTTCCGCGAGCCTGCAGCATGTTGTCCTCTGGACCGCTGAACGCGCCGTTGAACGGCCAGTTCTTTCGGATCGTGCCTTTGGAGACGTCGAGCCAATCGCTCCACGTTCCTGTGTGCCAGAACTCGTCCGACAGCATGCCCGTCATCGTGGCGAGACGCGCGATGGACACTTGCATATTGCCTTCGGCGCCGGCCGCGACCGCGGGCAACAGCTCCGCGGCGTTGGCGGCGTCGTTCGTGAATGCCTGCGGGTTTTGTACCGAAAGTAGATCGTGGCAACCGACACTGGCGAGGAGCATCGCTCCCGCCCACGCGAGCCGGGCCGCCGGCCGTTTCTTCATAGATTGCATGTGTGATTTCTCATTGAGGAGGAAAGTCGTTGGCGTGCCGATCAGAATCGCGTCCGGACGGTCATCCGGAAGGTTCGCGGCGACGGATCGGTGAGGAACGCGCCATTGTTCCCAAACGAGTCAGCACCAGCCCAGTTGGAGTTGGGATCGTTGCAGCGACACTTGTCCCACCACATGATGTTGTTGGCCGAGAGCACCACCGACGTCTTGCCGAAGCGCACGTAGCGGGCATACTCGTCGGGCACCTCAAACGCGAGCGAGACAGTGCGCAGCCGAACGTTGTCGCGCTTGTCGAATGCGTCGAAGGTGTGCCAGTAGTTCACGGCGGAATCCGACGAGAACGTGTTGGCGCCGTTCGGGCCGAGCAGCTTGAGGAAGTCGTCGCCGGTGTGCTGGCGGAAGCGGTACGGATAGTCGCCGTTGTTGAACCACGCTCCACGCTCCATCGTGAGCAGCGTATAGAACGTCATCGACCGCCACTTCAACGTCGGCGAATACGACAGGTTGAACTTGGGGAGCGGCGGTCCGAAAAACTCCGCCGTGTCCGTTCCAGTCCACGTGCCGCTCGGTGAGGTCGCCGTGGGCGGCGCATACGACACCGGCTTGATGCCGAACACGGCGCCCACCGGATAGCCAACCTTGATCGGATTGCCGAACGCGTCGGTGACGCCCGTGTTGCCGCCCAGACTCGTGACCTTGTTCGTCAAGCCGTCCATGCGGATTTCGTTGCGCCAGCTGAAACTCGCGCGCTCCACGGTGAGCAGGCTGATGCTCGCCTCCCATCCGGTATTCTTCAAACCGCCGATGTTCTGCGACTGCGTGTTCGTGAAGCCCTGCGACGGCGGCAGCAACACCGGCACGATCGCGTTGTTCACCTTGGTCTGGAACATCGACGCTTCGATGCCGAGTCGATCCTTGAAGAAGCCCGCGTCGAACCCGACGTCGATCTCAGTCGACTTTTCAGGACCGAGCTTCAGGTTGCCCGGACCCTGCGGAATGAGCGCCGGCGTGTTGTTGTAGACCGCGACCGGTTGGAATGTCTGGAACGAATCGAACGGACCAGGTGCCTTCCCCGCCGTGCCGAGCGCGCCGCGAATTTTCAGACTGCTGATCGACTTCGGAAGCCAGTCATACGCATCGAGATTGTACGCCGCGTCGATCTTGGGATACGCTTGATAGCCAAAGCCAGAGCCGAAGGCACTGTTGCCATCAACGCGAACGCCGACCGTCGTGAAGAAGCGATCGCCGAACGCAAACCGGTTCTGCGCCAGACCCCCCACCTGCACAGCGTGCGTGTACTGCTCAGCACCGAACGTCTGTGATG
This sequence comes from bacterium, assembly GCA_040002475.1. Lineage (GTDB taxonomy): Bacteria > Gemmatimonadota > Gemmatimonadetes > Gemmatimonadales > Gemmatimonadaceae > JAQBQB01. The sequence continues at coordinate 8,483 of JBDUEJ010000038.1, forward strand.
CGGCGCTCACAGTGGAGATGCCGGGGCCGGCGAACTGTTTCCCAATCGCCGCCGTCAGCACTTCCGTTTCATAGAAGCCCTGGCCGCCGAACGAGAACGTGGACCCGATGCCCATGGGCAGCTTGAACGTGAGCGTGCCGAGGTAGTCGAGCGTGTAGACCGAGTAGTTGCGTGAGGCGTTGGTCTTTTCACCGTTCGTTACCGACGCCGATCCGTAACTGCCGTCCTGCGGGAAGAAGCGCTCCTTCTGTTCGCCGACGATATCGGCACCGACCGTGAGCCGGTTGGAGAAGTATGGCGTCACGGCATAGTTCGCCGTCCCGCTGCCCGTCCACCGATTCGCGTCGCTGGTCGTCGTGATCCGTTTGATGTCGGCGACAGAGATCCACGCTTCGCCGTACGGACGCGCCGCCGTGGCTTGGCGCGGATCGCCGTTCTCGGCGTTGCCGGTGAGCGTCGCCCAGTTGTTGCCCGATTGCAGCGCGTTGATGTAGTCGCGCGCGAATCCGGAGTGGACGTCGAACGACAATTTGTCGGACGCATTCCAGTTCACGTTCAGTCGAATGTTGCCCTTGGTCTGATCATTCGGCTGGATGCTGCCGACCTCTTTCGAGAAGTTGCCGGACACAAAGTAGGTGGCCTTGCTCGCGCCGCCCTGCACTTCGGCGTTGTACGACTGGAACGGCCCGTTCTGGATCAGCGTCTTGTTCATGTCCAGCGCATGCGTTCCATCGGGCCCGGTGAACAGCGGATAGAGCTTCGTCTGGTAGTTCTCGCGCTGGCGATCGAGACCGGTGCCGACACTGAGCGCCCACTGAGGCGCGCTCTCCGCCTTACCGCGTTTGGTGAAGATCTGGATGACGCCGTTGGATGCTTCGGATCCGTAGAGCGTGGCCGCGGCCGCGCCCTTGAGTACTTCTATATGATCGATGTCGTCCGGATTGAGATCCGACAGGCGATCTTCACCGGTGCCGCCGTTAAAATTGCAGCACGCCTGGTTGCCGAGGTTGGCCGTCCAGTCGGTGGCGCGCGTGTCAGCGCGAACGCCGTCGATGTACACGACCGGGCGCTGGTTGAGCGTGAAGCTCGACGTGCCGCGAATGCGCAGGTCCTTGGCGCCGCCCACCCCTCCGCCGACGGTCGTCGACCGCACGCCGGCCACTTGGCCTTCGAGGATCGATCCGATATCGCTCGACGGCTTCACGTCTTCGATCTTGCTCGCGTCGACGACGCCGATCGGCGCCCCAAGCTCGCGCTTCGAGACCGCGCCGCCCGTACCTGTGGTCACGACTTCGCTCAGCTGCACCGCACTCTGCTGCAGCGAGAAGTTCACGCGCACGGAGTCGCCCGCCGTCACGGACATCGGTTTCGACTCGGGACGAAAGCCCAGTCGCTGCGCCCGAACGGTGGCCGCACCGGCAGTGACGCCGCGAATGATGAAGTGCCCGCGTCCATCGGTCTGCCCGCCAAGTTGCGTGCCGAGGATGGAAACGGTGGTGCCGCTGAGCGGCTGACCGGTCGCACCGTCCGAAACGATGCCGACGACGATGCCCGTCTGCTGCGCGTGGAGCAAAGCGGGCGCGACCGTGAGCGCGCAAACGAGCGCCCACCTCGTACGGCCGAAAGAACGTGGACGGTCCAACTGCGTAAAACCGGTTGTCATGAATCCCCCGACGAGGTCCGCCGTTGAGGCGGGAACGGGTGTCTATGGTCCGGGCACGGCGTCGTGATCCGGGCGCTAGGGCAAAAACAACGGGAGCGGGCAATGAATGGGGTGGCGGCGACTGCATCGTCAGTCGAGAAACAGCCGATGCGGTATTGGCGCGGATATACCGCTGCGCTTGCTGAATTACAAGAGGCGACTTTCCGGGTACACTTTCCGTACACGGCGATGGGCGGTGGCCGGCCGCGGGCGGGCGAGGCCGCCACGACTGGGACGAACCGGCGCAAAGGTGACATTCGCGTTTTTGAATGAGTCTTCTCGCACGGTCACCCGCGCTCGCCGGTCCCATGGACCCTGGCGATCACGCGGCGCGGCCATTCCGCCGCCGCTCGGGCCTCGAACGCGGCCATCCCACGCCGCCCTCTCCGTTTCAGGGCGGCGCGCTTCTTCATCGAAAGTTAATCGTTCGCGACTTCCCGCCTCCTTGTCCGTCGCGCCATTCAGTACTACGGTGATAGTACTATGATGCTCCCGAGCCCTCTCCGCATCATCGCGTGCGGCGCCATCATGCTGTTCGCCGCACGCGCGAACGCGCAGATGTCGACGTCTCCCGCCGTCGTGCCCACTCCATGGCGTGAGGAGGCATCGGCCGTTGGAACCACGGCGCGCGTCTTGATCATCGGCGCGCATCCCGACGATGAGGACAACGCGCTGATCGCCTGGCTGTCGCTCGGACGACATGTCGAGACCGCGGTCCTGTCACTCACCCGCGGCGAGAATGGCGTAAACCCGGGAGGACGAGAGCGCGAGCAGATGCTCGGCATGGTCCGCACGGCGGAAGCATTGGCGGAACGAAAGCGGGACGGCGCACATCAATACTTCACGCGTGCCTACGACTTCGGATTCGCCAAGAACGACTCCGTCGCCTACGACGCGTGGCCGCGCGATTCACTGCTCCGCGACGTCGTGGCGGTGATTCGCGCCTTTCGGCCGCACGTCGTCATCACCCCGTTCAATGGCGACACCACCGATCGCGACGGACAGCATCAGGTCGCCGGCCAACTCGCCCGCCAAGCCGTGGCGCTGGCCGGCGACACCGTGCACCACCCCGCCAGGCTTTCCTCGCTTCTTGGCGCATGGAACGTTGAGGCGTTCTATCAACTGGTCGACAGCGTCCGACCAACGGACCTTCGCGTGAACGTCGGCGAGATGGACGGCGAGCGCGGCAGAACCTACGCCGAATTGGGCGCCGACATCCGACGGCTGCAGCGGACGCAAGGCGTGGCACCAGCACCGCCGGTGGGTGCCGTCAGTCGCTACCTCCGGAACCTCCGCGGCGACTCATCGAACACTGAAGCGTCGCGCGGCAACGACCTGTCACATTCGCCGGCGTCCACAATCTTCGCCGCGTCGGACACCGGGTGGACGCGTTTTGCAGCACTCTCGCTCGCCGACAGCGTTCGTCGCGCGATCGACTCGATCGCCGCTGGCGACCCGCGCGAGGCCGTCGTCGTTCGACTGGCCCGGATCGAGCGGCTCGCGGCACGGGCACACGACGGACTCGCATGCGGCGAGCCCGTGGAGTTGAACTGCTCCGGCGCAATGGGAGATCTCGCACTGTCCCTCGCGTCGACACGCAATCGCTCGGCGCGTGCGCTGCTCGACGCGAGCGGAGTGGTCATCGACGTCACCGCGGAACGTGAGGCGGTCGCGATGGGGGACACAGTGGGCGTGACAACCCGGGTCTTCAACGGAGGCCGTGCGCCCATCATCGTATCGAGTGTGTTGGTGGGTGACGCGCTCTTCCCGGAGAACGCGGCCACGGTCATGCCCGACAGCGTTCAAACCTGGAGCGGATATCTGTTGATGCGCGGTGTTACCACACCGTGGTGGCTGCCGTCCGGATTGTTGGCCGGCACGTGGATCTATCGCGTCCTGTTGAACCCAGCGCGGCCGGTGAACACGCAGTTGATCAACGGAGAGGACAGTCGGCTCGACACGCGAGCGATCGTCAAGCTCCGCGTGAGCGACGTCGAGGTCACAGCGAACGTTGGCCCGATCGTGGCGCGCGGCGAGACCGGACTTCGCGGCGACGAGCGGCGCCCCGTCGCCGGCGTTCCGCGTTTTTCAGTCCTGCTCGAGCAAGGGAATCAATACGCCCACGCGTACGTGCCGTTCGAGCGGCTGATGCGCGTGTGGGTCGGGTCGGCACTCAGTCACGAAGATACGGTGGAAGTCACGATGAAACTGCCGCCGGGGCTGAAGACCGATTCCGCCACGCGTTCGATCGTGTTGCCGGCCGGCGGCGGACGCACGCTGTTCTTCCGCGTGCGCGGTCGTTGGCTGCTCGGCCGCACGCCAATCGACGTCGTCGCGACGCCAAGGCCGGAGCTTCCACGACCGGAATTGCAGAATGGTCGCCGCCTCCTCGGCATCGCGACCAGGGACGTGAAGACGGGTTTTGTCGCGCTCGAGTATCCTCATATTGCGACGCAGCGATACTCCCGGTCCGCGACCGACAGCATTCAGGCGGTGGACTTTCGTGCGCCGGCAAAGTTGCGTGTGGCCTTTATCCGCGGACTGCGCGACGAGCAGATTGACTCGCGAGTGGGCGAATTGGGAGTCGAGATCTATCCGATCGATCCGTCCGCGCTCGGTATCGCTGACTTGTCGATCTATACTACTATTCTCATTGCGCCGCGCGCGTACGCCGAGGTAGAAGCGCTGCTTCCCAACGTCGCCGCGATACGACAGTTTGCCGACCGAGGCGGAACGGTGGTCGTCATGTACGGGCGTGGAGAGCTTCTCCTGCCGGGCGTTCTTCCCTTTCCGATTGCCTTTCGTGCGCCCAAGCCGATTACGGCGATCGGCGGACAGATGCCCATTCGTATTCCGGCGTCGCGTTCACGTCTGCTCGACTGGCCGAATCGAATCACATCGTCTGATTTCGACGACTGGAGCGGGATGCAGGCCCGCGAGCTTCCGGCCACGTTCGACTCGCACTATAAAACCGTTGTCGAATTGAGCGACGACGACAAGAAGGCCACGAGCGCAGGGGTTCTGTCCACACCTGTCGGCAAAGGGATGTTCATCTACACCAGCCTCGCGTTCGAACGCCAGTTGTTGGCGACGAACCCCGGTGCCGCGCGGCTGTTCGTGAATCTTCTCTCAGCGAGCCTGACGCCCAAGCCCTGAGATCGCGCGCGGATTCGTTCGCGACGAGCTCGACGGACATAATGGTTGTCGCGTCAACCATTGGCACGTCGTCTGCCTCTCATCAGGACAGCGACACTCCGCCGCGCACGCTGTCTCGAACACCCGATGTGACCATGCGACAATTCTCATCGCTCGCCTCGATGCGCCGCACATTCGCGCTTACCGCTTCGGCGGTCCTGCTCGCCTCATGCTCTGACACCAACAACACCAACGGCGCGCCGAACGCGAGTATTCGTTGTGACGCCGACAACGGTGGCATCACGCTGCCCACAGGCTTCTGCGCCGTGGTCGTCGCCGACCTCGTCAGCGGCGGAGCGCCGGCCCAGGCGCGCCACATGGTCGTAACGCCAAGTGGCGATCTGTTCGTTGCGATCAACCCGGCCTCGAGCGGGCAGCCGCCGTTTGGAATCATTGGGTTGCGCGACAACGACGGCGACGGAAAGGCTGACCAGCAGACGACGTTCAGCGCCAACCTCGGCGGCAGCGGGATCGCGTGGGGCGACGGCGTGCTCTACTTCGGCGCGAACGATCGCGTCATGCGCTACAAGCTTCCGTCCGGTCAACTCAGCCCAACGGGCGATGCCGAAGTCGTCGTATCCGGCTTGCCGAGCGTGGGCGATCACGTAAGTAAGTCGCTGGTCCTCGCGGACGCGCAACGACTGTTCGTCAACATCGGGTCGGCGTCGAATTCCTGTCAGGTCACCAACCGCATTGCGCAATCACCGGGCGTGTTTCCGTGCGGTGATCTTCCGATCCGAGCCGGTGTGTGGTTGTTCAATCCGAGCGGAACCAACCAGACCGAGGCGCAGGGTCAGCACTACGCGATGGGATATCGCAATCTCGTGGCGCTCGCGTTCAATCCGAAGAACAACTCGCTGTACGCGGTACAACACGGCCGCGACATGCTGTTCGAAAACTGGCCCCAGTTTTTCAGCGTGGACCAGGACGCCGTGCTTCCCGCCGAAGAATTCGTACGCATCGCCGAGGGGAGCAACAATGGATGGCCGTATTGCTTCTATGACGCCGTGTTCACGCAGAAGAAACTGCTGGCGCCAGAATTTGGCGGCGACGGTCAGAGAGTGAGCGACGCGGCGCGCGGCATCAACTGCGCGACCTTCAACCAGCCGCTCGCGACGTTTGGCGGGCACTGGGCGCCGAATGGGCTGCGTTTTTACGCAGGCAATCAATTCCCCGATCACTATCGCGGCGGCGCGTTCGTCGCGTTCCACGGCGGCTTCGATCGCGCGCCGCTGCCCAACGAAGGGTTCAAAGTGATGTTCGTTCCAATGAGTGCGGACGGCGTTCCGACGGGACCGTCTGAAGTGTTCGCCGACGGATTCGCGGGCTCGACGGGCGTGCTGCCAGCGTCCGCAGTGCACCGTCCGGTGGGCGTGACGGAAGGACCAGACGGATCGCTCTACGTTTCAGACGACAAGGGCGGGCGAATCTGGCGCATCGTTTATCGGCCGTAGGCGCGCTGTCGATTCGCCGCTGAGGGCCCGCGACGACGCGGGTCCTCAGTCTTAGGGCAGCAACTGGTAGAGCAGATCGTCCTCCACCCTATAGAGAAGCGGCGCAACCACGACGCGCGGATAGATGTTCCGCAGCCGATCGGCCTCGCGCAGAACGAACTCCACCTCGTCGCGGATTCCGAACTTGGGCGCGCTCTCGGCGAAATGCTGTTCGGCGTGCGCTCTGTCCCATCCGGCGTTGCTGACCATACCGTCGATGAACTGGTCGCGCCGTTGCTCGAGCCGTGCCATGCCGCAGTCGGTGTGCGCGATCAGGACAATGGTGTTCACGCCGCCGACGGCGATCGCGTACGAGATGCGGAACTCGTTGTCGCGCATGTTCGCACCGGCCGTGCGCAGCACGAAGGCGAAGTCGTTGGGAATGCGCAGCGCCTTGCGGCTGTCCATGCACATGCCGATGAGCAACTGCGGCGCCGCCCCGGAGCGCGGAGCGCGCCCTAGGTTGTGGTACTCGAGGAGCAGTCCAACGGGCGTGTCCTGGTACGACGGCAGAATGTCGTCGCGATAGTTGACGGGAATCAGCTCGGGCATGCCGTCTAACCTAGCCGGTCTGTGGAGTCCGCGATTCGTTTCCGGCAATTTTCTTTTCCTGCGCGCGCCGCGATGCGTGCTATCGATTCTCCGCCGCCGCGCGGCGGCGAATGACTTCGCCGACAGCCGTTCCGTCGATCGGTTCCGTGGGCGTGATACCGATGAGCAGCGCGAGCGTCGGCGCAATGTCCACCGTGCGAATGAGGCGGTCGTAGCGTCCATTCGTCACGTTCGCGCCAATGAACGAGATCGGAACCGACAGGCTCTCTGCATTCGGCGTTCCGTGTTCAGCGCTCGTTTTCCCGGGCGACCAGACGAAATCCGGTGCCGCGCCGAACGCGGCGATCCAGCCAACGCTGGGTGGAAGCGTGCGACGCCACCGAACGGCGACGCTGTCGCTCGACGTCGCGAGCATTGCGGCGGTGAATCCAACCTTGACGCCGAGGCGGCCTGTGCCCGCCGCGACGATCGCGTGCGCGACGCTATCGACGTTGATCCCGCGTGCGCGCATCGCGCTGACGTCGGCGTAGACCAATCCATTGTCGAACTCCAGACTGAACTCGGTGCGATACCGGCTCTCGAGCGAACGCTCGGTAGCGCTGGTGATGTCGCCGAGCCACAGGCGCCCACCGCGTCCGGTTTTCGCCGCGGCGACTTCGGGCATCGGCGCAATGCCATGATCGCCAGTCAACACGTAAACAATGCGGCTCGCCGGCACCTCGCGTTCGAGCGCGGTGATAAAGTCGCCGAGCCAGCGGTCGACGCGCAGAACCTGGTCGTGGATTTCGCGCGAGTCGGGGCCGTACGCGTGGCCAACCGCGTCGGTCGTCGACAGCGAGATCGAAAGCAGATCGGGCATCGCGTTGGGAGACGTCGATTCGATGGAACGCTTGCCGATGCGAGTCGCGCGGACCCCGTCGAGCGCGAACGCGAGCGTGACGGAGTCCATCCACGGGTACTGTTGGAGGCGAGACCGAAGCAGATCCGCGGATGGCAGCGTATGCGGAAAGACATAATCCGCCCCGTCGTTCTCGGCCCAGACCGAGTCGGCTTCGGGATATTGGCCCGCCGGCAGCAGAAGGTTCCACTTCGTTCCGGCAAGGCGGTCGAACGGAATTCGTGCGTCGAATTCGTTTACCCAGCTCGGGAGCGTGTCGGCGTAATAGCGGCTCGTCGTGAACTTACCGTCGGCGAACCAATAGACGTCCCCTTTGGAGCGCCCGATGGGGAGGATTGCGCCACGGTCCTTGCGCGACACCGAGAGTACGCGAGCGCTCGAATCGCGTGCGAGCATCCAGTCGTAGAGCGTGGTGCCGTTGAACCGTCGCGGTGATGCGCCGGCGCCGCTCGCCGCGATGAGCGGCGCGGTCGCATCGGGCACACCGCGGTTGTTGGAGATGATTTCGGTGTGGACCGGTTCGCGACCGGAGAGCATCGTGGCGTGACCCGGCGCGGTTTCGGTGTTCGAGTGATCTTGCCACGCGTGCGGAAAGAACGCCGCCTGCTTGTGGAAGCGCGCGAGCCCGCCGGTGAGCTGCGATCCGAATCGATCGAGGTAGTCGCCGCGCATCTGATCGACGGCGATGAGAACGACGAGCGCGGGACGTTCGGCGGGGGCCGAAGACTGCGCACCAACGCTCGATGCGCCAACAAGCAGTCGGGCAACGACAATCGCGGCGGACAGAGAACGCTTCGTCATTGGATGAACGTCGGAGAGGGGACGGTGACATCTGCGTTGCGGGTGGAGACACGGTAGCGTTCGCGTCCGATGTCCGACGCGCGAGCATGTCACGACCGTGTCACAACGCATCACCGGCGAAACGGTGAGTCTCCTATTGACATTCGGGAGGAGGGACGCCAACTTCTCCCGACATTCGGGAGGAGATCGCGTGGCCCGTACCGACACCAATGAACACGTCCTGCAAGGGACGCTCGACCTGCTCATCCTCAAAACGCTCTCGCTCGCCCCCATGCACGGCTGGGGCCTGACGCATCGCATTCAAGAACTCTCGCGCGATGCGCTTCAGGTGGGACAGGGGTCCATCTATCCCGCGCTCGTTCGGCTCGAGCAGCGCGGATTGATCGCGACCGAATGGAGCACCACCGAGAACAATCGCCGCGCCAAATACTATAGAATCTCGCCCGCGGGCCGTCGCGCGATGGGCGAGGAGCTGGCCAGCTGGAAGCGATTCGTCGGCGCCATGGATCTGGTCCTCGGCGCGACATCATAGGGACCATGATCGAAGCCGCGCGCGCCGCAATCGCCCGAGTCCGCGAGCTGTTCCAGCGCCGGCGCCTCGCCGCCGACCTGGACGACGAGCTGCGCTTCCACCTCGAACAAGAAATCCAACACAACGTCGCGCGCGGTATGTCGGCGACCGATGCGCGACGCGCCGCGATGCTGTCGTTCGGAGGCGTGCAGCGCTTTCGCGAAGAGACCCATGATGCGCGTGGATTCGTCGCGGCGGAGCGCGTCATACGCGACGTTCGCTTCACCCTCCGGCGTCTGCGTCGCGCGCCGGCGTTTACGGCCGGCGTCGTCGGCACGCTTGGGATCGGGCTTGGCGCGGCCGCGGGCATTGGCGCGTTGGTCTATGGCGTGATGCTCCGTCCCCTTCCCTACGTCGATCCCGAGCGCCTCATTCGCGTGTCTCTGATCACCCCTGGTTTGGGAACGACCTCCACTGACCATTCCCCCGGCACGCTCAAATTCTTTGGTGACCGCGCGCGGTCGTTCACGGAGCTCGGTGGCTACTACGAGAACGACGGCGTCGCGATCACCGACGGTGACGAACCCGAGCGCACGACCGCGGCGATGGTCACACCGAGCGTGTTCCGCATTCTTGGCTCGGTGCCGGCGCTCGGTCGACTGTTTCGTGACGAGGACGCCGTCTCCGATACTGTGCCCGTGCTCGTGAGTTACGATATCTGGCAGCGGCGTTTCGGCGGCGACTCGGCTGTGATCGGGAAGCAGATCGAGCTGAATCGCGGACGGCGGACGATCATCGGCGTTCTGCCGAAGGATTTCGATTTTCCGTCGCGCGCGGTCGGCGTCTGGTACCCGAGCGGCGACAGGGCCAAGCGTGCCGACCTGACGAGTCGATCCGTGCTAGGGATCGGGCGGTTGCGACGCGGCGTGACGGTTGAGCAGGCCGACGCCGAGTTGGCCGCGCTGGTTCCGCGGTTGCCCGAGCGATTTCCCGAGCTCTCGCCGAACGTGATGCAGCAGAGTGGCATTCGGGCAACGGTAACAACTCTCCGCGCGGCGATTGTTGCGCCCGTGCGAGGCGAGCTGACGCTGCTCGGCCTCATGGTGGGCATCGTGCTGCTGATCGCCACGGTGAACGTAGCGACGCTCTTTCTATTGCGCGCCGAGCGGCTGCGCGGTGAGATCGCCGTTGGACGCGCGTTGGGTGCGAGCGGTGGCGCGATCATTCAACGTTTCGTGATCGAGGGTGTGGTCGCCGCCGTCGGGGGCGGTGCGGTCGCGCTCCCGATCGCCGCGGCCGCTGTCTCGACGAAACTCGGCTTCACGACCGGCGAGATCCCGCGCCTGCACGACGTTCACCTCGGCGGAAAGGAAATTGCCGTCGTGAGTGCGATCACCTTGATTGTCGGCGTAGTGCTTGGACTCGTCACCGCGGCGCGCGCCGGTGCCGGCGGCGCATCCGACGCGCTGCGTGACGATCGTCGCAGCGTCACGGCCGGGCGGACATGGCGGCGCACCCAAGAAGGCTTCGTTGCAGTGCAGATCGCCTTGGCGCTGGCGTTGCTGCTTGGCGCAACTCTCATGGGGCAGAGTTTGCTCAAGCTGCGCCGAGTCGACATCGGCTTCACTCCGCGAAACCGAGCGACGTTCGATGCGGCACTTCCGTTTAGCGCCTACCCAACATACCAGCGCACAGTCGCCTTCCATTTCGAAGTGATGCGATCGCTGGCGGCACAGCCGGGCATGGGCAACGTTGCTGCGGCAATGCGGCTCCCACTCATCGCGGGGCAATCGTCCCTGCAGCATCGCATTCAAGCCGCCGGCGACCCGACACGCAACCAGGAAGCCACGGCGCAGGCGAACGTGGTCTCGGCCAACTACTTCGCCGTAATGGGAATCGGCCTGCGGACGGGGCGATCATTCGCGCCGGGGGATCTCGCCGGAACACCGTCCGTCATTCTCAGCACCTCGCTCGCACGCGAGCTATTCGCCGCGGCCGATCCGCTTGGGCGCTCCATCCGCCTCGTCTCTGACCCGGCGTATCCCGCGTATCGCGTGGTGGGCGTCGTCGGAGACGTATTCGGCGAACGCATTCCCGATGGCGTGATTCGAGTTCTCTACTTTCCCCTGCTGGCCGATCTCGCGCCCGCGTCGCTGATCAAGGCGCCGATTCCGTATAATCCCAGCGTTCATTACATCGTACAGAGCACTCTGCCAATTGGCACGCTTGCACCGGCGTTCCGGCAGGCGGTCGCGCTTATCGACCACCGCGTGCCCGTGGCCGGCGTGAAGACACTCGATGCCATCGTATCGAGCGCCACGGCGCGCACGCGCCTGATGATGTTCGTCTTGGCCGTCGCCGCCGTGGCCACGGCGCTACTCGGCGCGATTGGATTGTACAGCGTCGTCGCGTATGCCGTTGCCGGGCGTGCAACGGAGTTTGGGGTCCGTCTAGCGCTCGGCGCGACGGAGCCGGAGATCGTCGGGCTCGTATTCCGCCAGGGAGCGATCGTGCTTGTGGCTGGCCTGACCATGGGCACCGTGACTTCGCTGGCCGGGTCGCGCTTCGTACAACGTGTGTTGTACAATGTCGACGCCAACGATCCCATGGCCTACGTGTGTGCCGTGGGCGTGATGTTCGCGGCCGCCGCGGCCGCGGCGTTCTTCCCCGCGCGTTCGGCCGGTCGAACGGATCCCGCGCGCACGTTGCGCGGGAGTTGAGGAGCACCTTCACCGATCGCCAATGCCTTGACGGAGGCGCGTGACATAGATAGCCTATGTTATGAATTCGTCGCGAGACCAGATCCCGCCGGGCACCTTGGACATGCTCGTTCTCAAAACGCTCGCGCCGCGACGCGAGCTGCACGGGTTCGAGATCGCCGAGGCGATCGAGCGGACGTCGAACGATGTGCTGCAGGTGGAGGAAGGGTCGCTGTATCCAGCGCTGCAGCGCGCGATGATCAAAGGCTGGCTCGTCGCGGAATGGGGACGTACCGCTGAAAACCGGCGAGCGCGTTACTATCGCATCACGCCGGCCGGGCGCAAGCAGCTTCAGTCGGAGATCGCCGCGTATCACCGCGTGTCTGCGGCCATCGCGCGCATTCTCAGCCCGGCCTAGCGAATGCCGTCACCGCTCGAACTGGTTCGCCGACTCCGATACCTGGTGCTCCGGGACCGCTACACCGCGGAGCTCGAAGAGGAGATGCGGCTCCACATTCAGCATCGTGAAGCGCGCTTTCGCGAACGAGGTCTCGCTCCGGGCGCCGCGCGCTACGCTGCCCGGAGACAATTCGGAAACCCGGGCGACCATCAGGAGCGCAGCCGCGACATGTGGGGCCTGAGGTGGTTGGAGCACGCTGCCGCCGATGTGCGATTCGCCGTGCGGCGCTTGCGCCACAGGCCGGGCTTCACCGTCGCGACCATCGCCGTCGCGGCGCTCGGCATCGGCGCAACGACCGCGGTGTTCAGCGCAGTGGACGCCGCACTGTTTCGTCCCCTGCCCTTCGCGCGGCCGGCCGAGCTGGTCACGCTGACCGACGTGAACATTCCGTTCGAGCAGAGCACGGAGCGGTTTCCCGAAGGGCGCCACTCGCTCGACATCAACGACGCCGTGGCCATGCGCGACGTTTTTGCCAGCACGGCGGCGTTCGCGGCAGGCGGGCTGAATTTGTCCGACCCAACCAACCCGCGCCGCGTGCGGGTTGGTGTCGTCACCTCGGGCTTTTTTGCCACGCTCGGCGCGGCGCCTCAGGTCGGCCGCGTATTCACCGGCGACGAGGGACGTCCGCACGGAACGCACGCCGTTGTGCTTTCGAATGCGCTCTGGCAGCAGCGGTTTGGCGGCGAGAACGTCATCGGCAAGCCGCTCGACCTCAGCGGAACCAAATACGAGATCGTCGGCGTCATGGGACCGGGATTCAACTTTCCTAATGAAAGCGATCTGTGGGTCCCGCTCACCGTGCCGACGACCGACGAGGTCTTCGCGCCATTCCGCGGCTATCTGCCGTCGTGGGTCATCGCGCGCGTGGCACCCGGCGTGTCCGTGCCGGTCGCCAGCGCGCGCCTCCTCGCCAATTGGAAGCGGCTCGCCGGCCCGCCAACCGGCAAGCCCGGAGGAGTGGACGAATTCATCGCGGAAGCGACGACGAAGGGCGCGGCCGTTCCGCTGAAGCAGCAACTGGTGGGTGACCGCGAGAAGGCATTTGTGATCCTCATGGGCGCCACCGCGCTGCTGCTGCTGATCGCGTGCAGCAACGTGGCGAATCTGCTTCTCTCCGACGCCGCGTCTCGCCGCCGCGAAGTCGCACTCCGTGAATTGCTCGGTGCCACGCGCGGCCGCATCGTTCGGCAACTGCTCGCCGAGAGCGTGCTGCTCGCGTTCGCCGGCACGGCGGTCGGTTTCCTGTTGTCTCCCGCGGCATTGGGTGTTCTACGCGCAATGATGCCTGGCGACCTCGCCGGCATCGCGCCGGCGGAGCTCAACCTGCGCGTTCTTGCCTTCGCGACCGTCTTAGCTCTGGTCACTGGGCTGGTCTTCGGTATATGGCCCGCGCTCGGCACCTCGCGAAACGATCCCGTTGAAACGATCAAAGCGGGTGCCAGCGGCGGCGCGACGGCCGGGGGATTGGGCGGACTTTGGCGCGCTCTGATCACGGCGGAGGTCGCCCTCACCGTGATGTTGCTCGTGGGGTCGGGCTTGATGCTGCGGAGCCTGCGTAGCGTATTGTCTCAGGAGCTTGGCGCCAGCGCCGACCACGTTGGGACGTTAGAAATCTCATACCCAGACGGCGTGCCCAAGGCGCAGCGACTGCGCACAATCCACGCAATCCTCGACCGGCTTTCCGCGGACCCCGCCATCCAGGCGGCCGGCGTGGTCACCGACGTCCCACTTCGCGGTGGCGGCAACGTGGCGTTTCGCGTCGAAGCAAACGGCGCTCCGACCTCTCGGTCCGCAGACGGCGTCCCGTATGCCCGTATGCTCGAGGCAAGCGGCACCTACTTCAAGACGCTCGGCATCCCGTTGCTTCGTGGCCGGACCTTGATGGCAAGCGACGATTCGCTCGCGCCGCGCGTGGCGGTGATCAACATGGCCATGGCGAAACGGTGGTGGGCAAACGCGGATCCACTCGGCCAGACGTTTCGTTTCGGCGGTGACACAACTCTGATACACGTGGTCGGCGTCGTCGGCGATGTCCGCGAGATTTCGCTCGAGAACAACGCCTTGCCGCAAGTATATCTTCCGCTCGACCGCAGACCTCCGGAAAACCTGGCGGTTGTGGCGCGCAGCGCGTTGGCTCCGAGCGCGCTGCTCGCCCGGATCACCAACGCCGTGCACGCCGCGGATCCGGCACAAGCCGTCTACAACGTTCGCATGCTCGACGATGTCATCGCGACGGCGGTCGCTCCGCGTCGCACGAACACCATGCTGATCGCGATCTTTGGCGGCATTGCGTTGTCGCTGTCGGCGTTCGGTGTCTACGGCGTCGTGTCGTACGGCGTGAGTCGGCGGGCACGCGAATTCGGCATCCGCGCGGCGCTCGGCGCGACGGGTCGCAATATCGCGGCGCTCGTGGGGGGCGAGATGGCGTGGATCGTCGCGCTTGGAGTCGCGCTCGGCCTTGGCGGCGCGTGGGCGTTGTCGCGTGTGTTGGCATCGCAACTGTTTGGCGTGGACAGCCACGATGCCGTCACGTTTGTCGCAACGCCGATCCTACTGCTCATACCCGCGGCGATCGCGACGATTATTCCGGCGCGCCGAGCGATGCGCGTGAGCCCGACCGAGGTAATGCGGGCAGAGTGACTGGGAGTCACTGGGAAGGGTGACGGCACGGGCCGCAACGCGGCTGACACGCCACACGTATCGATAGTCAGAGGCAGTTGGACGACGCTCGCCGAGGAACCCTTTGACGGGATCGGGGTGAGATTCGTTCTGGATCTGCTCTGGTCTCGATCGGAGATGTCATCTGCCGAAATCCGCGGACGCCGCCGCATCGGACAGGAGGCTCACGTCGCGTGAAGTCGCGCCGACACTGAGCCGCTGGTGGTGGGTACCATCGGCCCTCGTGTCGCTATCGCTGTTGCTGCTGTTCCTCACGCCGATTGTGGTCGAGGGGCGCGTCCGCCAATTGCGGAGCGCGTTGGCATACGGCAGCGAACACGCGCGCGTCCTGCTCAACGATCTCGAAGCGTCGTTCGCGAGCGAGTTGGTGGTGAGGAATCGCCGGCTGGAATTCCCTGAGACGCCGGCCGCGTCCTCGCCTGGCCAACTCGACTCCGATGAAGCGGGATTGAGCGCGGCGGTTCGCGATATCAGCCCGGACGCCGTCGCGCACTTCAATGCGTTGAGCTCGCTTTTGCGCGACTGGAGCGCGGCGCATCATGAAGGTGCGGACTCGACGACGCAGGGACTCAAGATTATCGCCGCCGCGGAAGGACTCGACAGCGTTCTCACAACGGTATCCGACGCGCGTCGCGATCAGGTTCGCGGTCTCGAGCGGATCAACCTCATTTCTGCGGCGGTGTTGGCACCGGTCGCGCTCATCGCGATGCTCATCGTGACGTGGTCGGGCCGACGTGTTTTGCGCTTCGCGCGCCTGGCCGACCAGGAACGCGCCGAGGTTATTCGAGCGGCGAACGCTCGCGCGTCCCTCCTGCGCGGTGTGACGCACGACGTGAAGAATCCACTCGGCGCCGCGGCGGGATATGCCCAATTGCTCGAAGACGGCGTCGTGGGGCCGCTCAGCGGGTCGCAGATCGACATGCTGCAGCGCATTCGCCGTCTCGTCAACACCTCGGTGCAGACTGTCACCGACCTGCTGGAGCTCGCGCGGGCCGACGGTGAATTGCACATCGACTACACGGCGACCGACTTGGCCCGCGTCGTGACGGAGGCGGTCGAGGATCATCGCGGCATGGCGCGGGAGCGCGGCGTGACGATTGACGTGACGGCACCCATCGCCCAGGTCGTGACCGACCCGTCGCGTGTGAGACAGGTGCTGGCCAATCTGCTCTCCAACGCCATCAAGTACACGCCGTCGGGCGGCAGCGTTTGGGTGAGCATCATCGAACGAAACGACGCGAATGCGCCCGCAACGGGCGTCGTGGGCGTGGAAGTTCGCGATACCGGACGGGGGATTCCTCGCGAAATGCGGAGCCGCATCTTCGAAGAATTCTTTCGTGTGCGCACGGATGAGCAGTCGGAGAATGGGAATGGGCTCGGGCTCGCGATCAGCCGCCGCATTGCGCGGCTCCTGGGCGGCGACGTCACGTTCGCCGACGGCGATGGACGGGGTTCGGTGTTTACTTTATGGCTTGCCGCGTCGAGAGGCGGCGTCACCGCTCACCGAGGAAACGGACGCTAGTGCGCTCCACCGCCGACGTCGTGATCTGCGGGGCCGGCATCGCCGGAGTCGCAGCAGCGTACCATCTCGCCGTACGACAGAACATCAGCCGCGTTGTGCTCATTGACGAGCGCGATCCGCTCACGCTCACGAGCGACAAAGGGACGCAAGGCTACCGCAATTGGTGGCCCGGACCGGACGACACGATGCTGCGCTTCGTCTCGCGGAGCATCGATCTGCTCGAGGAGACCGCGTCCGAGAGCGGCAACGCATTCCGACTGAATCGTCGTGGATATCTATTCGTCACCGCCGATGAGTCGCAGGTCGCGCGGTTCGAGTCCACGGCGCAGCAGGTGTCGGAGTTTGGAATGGGTCCGCTTCGCATCCATCCGGGCAACGCCCCATATCACGCGGCGCCGGGCGACGGATTCGCCGGCCAACCAATTGGCGCCGACCTGCTGCTCGGCGACGAAGCGCGGCGCGCGTTTCCGTATTTGGCGGAGGACACGGCTGCCGCGCTGCATGTGCGTCGCGCGGGTTTCGTCAACGCGGTCGCGCTCGGATCTTGGCTGCTCAAACGCGCCCTCGCCGGCGGCGCGAGCTTCGTGCGCGATCGCGTGCAGTCGGTGCGTACCGACGGCGGGCGCGTGCGCGAAGTACAACTCGCATCGGGCGACATCGTCGCCACGGACAAGTTCGTGATCGCCGCGGGACCTGCCCTTGCCGACGTCGGACGCCTGCTCGATCTCGAGCTTCCGGTCGCGCATGAACTGCACGCGAAGATGACCTTTCGCGACACGCGCGGCGCCGTGCGGAGAGACGCACCGTTCGTCATCTGGACCGACGGGATGGAGCTCGACTGGAGCGACGAGGACCGGGAAGCGCTCGCGCGTCACGAAGAAACGCGCCGGTTGATCGAGCCGTTGGCGGGCGGCGTGCATCTGCGACCGGTGGATCTCGCGCACGGCGATGAGGTTTATCTCATTTGGACTTTCGAAAGCGACCCGCGCCCGTACGCGTGGCCGCCCGTGTTCAACCCGCGCTATGGTGACGTCCTGCTTCGCGGCATCGCCCGCGCCATTCCGGGCATGGCGCCGTACGTCTCGGCGCAAGCGCGCGGGCAGGTGGACGGCGGCTACTACTGCAAGACGCGCGAGAACCGGCCGCTCGTTGGTCCGCTGCCGATCGAAGGCGCATTCGTCCTCGGCGCACTGTCCGGCTTTGGCGTCATGGCGGCGCACGCCGCCGCCGAGTTGCTCGCAATACACGTGGCCGAGGAGCCGTTGCCGGCGCATGCGAAGTGGTTTGCGCCGTCGCGATACGACGACGCGGACTATTGCGCGCTCGTGGAGCGTTGGGGACCGCTCGTAGGGCAGTTGTAGCGAAGTCCGCCGGTGTTTCTCGCGCCTCGGCGCCCAAGCGCGCTCGGGAGGACGATCTTGCTCCTACCGGTTAGATTTCGGGTAGGTTCGCTTCCTTCACCAGTCGGCGAATCCGAGAGTAATGGCGCTCCTGGCGACGCCTGGAGTAGTGCTTTACCGAGGCGACGCGTGTGATTCAGCAGAGCAGTGCGCGGTCCCGTTTGACGTCGCCCGTGGCGCCGTGAGTGCTGCCGACATGAGCGCACCGCCCCGACGGCGACCGCCCGTCTCGACCGGACCAGCCAAGCTCACGTCATCGCTGAGTCGGCGGCTCGACAATCAGATCGCGCGCGCGTACCAGCACACCTACGGCGCGCGCACTGGCTTGCGCGCATTGGTTCGGCAGGGCACGCGCGAAATGCTTACGGCCGGTGCCGCGCCCGACGCCATTCGTGATGCGTTCAGACAGTGTGTGTCGAACCACGTGAGCGCCGCACCGAGCGATAAGAGTTCGGTACTGACCGGCGAATCAGAGTCGGCGACCCTCACGGAACTAATGCTCGTGTGGGTGGACGAGGCGTGCAGTCCCGCGGCGGCAGAAGGACCGCAGAGAGACTAGATCCTCGCGCGCGTCCGCGGTTGGGTGTAACGGCACGTTGCATGCTGGGTACTGGCGGTAGCGTCGCGAAGCGGACATTCAGCCCGTTCAGGCGGCGCACGACTCCCTCGTTCCGAGCCACCCCATGTCCAACTCGAACGATCGACCCAGTGGGTCCAACGGTCACAAACCGCGACCATCCGGCGCCATTCGATTCGCCGGTCGCCCGCTGCGCGATATCGAACGCGAAGCCGTCGAGCGAACGCTCGAACTGACCGGCAATAACCAGAGCGCCGCCGCCCGCAGCCTCGGGATTTCCCGACCGACTCTGGCGCGCAAGCTCCAGAATTATCGAGCGGCCGATGGCAATCCGGCGAAGGACGACTAGATCGACGCGCCGACCGACCGGCCCTTGAGCTCGGTCGATCGGCGTCCCTTCGTTGCCTTCATCACCCGAGCGTGACGACGGCGGCGTGATGCGCGCCGTCGTCGACCAGTGCGATCGCGTTCCCTTGGACAGCGGTACCGTCTACAGTCAGGGCCGTAACGCCGCGAGATACGCCGCGTGGGTTGTGGACCACGATCTCGTAGCGGCTCGTTCTAAAGCGGTATTCGATCGTGAACTCCGGCCACGATGTGGGGATGCACGGATTGAGTGAGAGCGTGTCACCACGTTTCTCGAAACCGAGCAGGCCCTCGAGGCTGGCGCGGTAACTCCAGCTCGCCGAACCGGTGTACCACGTCCAGCCGCCGCGGCCAATGTGACCGGGTGCGGCGTAGACGTCGGCGGCAACAACATAGGGCTCGACCTTGTAGACGTCGGCGTCGGCGCGCGTTCGCGTTCGCGTGAGGGGGTTGAGCATACTCAGAAGCGCGCCGGCGCGATTGCCGTCGCCGAGCTTTGCGGCCGCCAATGCCGTCCAGAACGCAGCGTGTGTGTACTGTGCGCCGTTCTCGCGGACACCCGGCACATACCCCTTGATGTAGCCGGGGTCGTGATCGGTATGGTCAAACGGAGGCGCGAGCAGCAGCACGATGCGCGCGTCTTCGCGAACGAGACGATCGAAGACGGACTGCATCGCCGTGTGCGCACGCGCCGGATCGCCCGCCGCGGAGAGAACGGCCCAACTCTGCGCGATCGAGTCGATCTGACATTCGTCGTTCTTGGAGGACCCCAGGATGGTTCCATCGTCGTAGTAGGCTCGCGCGTACCATGCGCCGTCCCACCCGTCGCGCTCCACCGCGGTGACGTATCCGTCGGCGCGAGCGAGGAATCGCGCGGCAACCTCTGCGTCGCCGCGCGCGGTCGCATGCGCGGCGAAACGCCGGAGCGTCGCGATCAGGAACCACGCAAGCCATACGCTTTCCCCGATTCCCTTCACTCCCACACGATTCATCCCGTCGTTCCAGTCACCGCTTCCCATGAGCGGCAGTCCGTGGGGTCCGCTCGTGCAGGCGTGGTCGAGGGCGCGCACGCAGTGCGTGTAGAGCGATTCCTTGACCTCGCTCGTTTCCGGAAGATCGTAGACCTCGTGCTCGTTCGCCGCGAGCGGACGCATCTTCACGTATGCCGCGCATGCATCCAACACGCCGGTGTCGCCCGTGACATTCACGTAGTGGTCGGTCACGTACGCCAGCCACGCAAGATCGTCGGAGAACCGCGTTCGCACTCCCCGCCCGCTCGGCTCGTGCCACCAATGTTGCACATCGCCTTCGATGAACTGGCGCGCCGCCGCGCGCAGGAGATGCTCGCGCGCGACGTCGGGCGCCGCGTACACGAACGCCATCGAGTCCTGCAGTTGATCACGGAATCCGTATGCGCCACTGGATTGATACAGCGCCGAGCGCGCCCACATCCGGCAGGCCAACGCTTGATACAGCGACCACCGGTTGAGCATGGCGTCGAAGTCCGCGTCAGGCGTGCGCACGGTGATGACGGACAGCCTCTCGTCCCACGCACGCGCGGCGTCATCGATCGCTGTTGACGCCGCACCTGGTTCCGCGTACCGCGCGATCAGGGCACGCGCCTCGTCGTCGCTCGCGGCAGCACCCAGCAAGGTGATGACCTCGCGCGTTTCGCCCGGTGCAAGAGTGATCGTGCACCGAAGGGCCGCGCACGGGTCGTACCCCGCGCCCGAGGCGCCCGACAGCTTTTGTCGCGTGAGGGCGGCGGGACCGGTGAGGTCGCCGTTGCGTCCCACGAACTCGTCGCGCCGCGACGTGTGGCTCGCCACCGGCTCGCTGATCCACGAGAAGGCGACGCGCGACGCAAAATCCGGCGCAAAGAAGTTCTGCGCAAACAGTGCACCCGATTGGTCGTCGCGGCGTGTGTGCACCTGTTGGCTCGTCGTTTCGCGATCCGCGCCCAACGCCCACTCGACATAGTTGGTCAACGTCAGTTGCCGCTGTTCGCGACCGCGATTCGTGATGCGGAGACGGGAGATCTTCACCGGATCGGTGTTGGGGACTCCCAGCGACAGCTCGGTGCCAATGCCAATATGCTCATGGACGAACGTCGTCATGCCGGGGGCATGGCGCACGCCGTACGCCGCGGCCGCGGCGCCTCCCGGAGCCTCGCGAGCCAGCGACGGCCCCGGCGTAGGAGTCCAGTGTGGTCCGCCCGTCGCCTCCTGCAGATACAACACTTCGCCGCACGGGTCGCTCACCGGGTCGTTGAACCACGGCGTCAGGCGGAAGAAATGGCTGTTTTCCACCCACACAAACCCGCCGCCGCGCTCGGTCACGCAGAACCCGGCATTGGGATTGGCAATCACATTCGCCCACGGCGCCGGGGGGACCGAGTCACCGGCAACACTGATGGCATAGTCGCCGCGATCGGTGAGCGCGCCATATCCGTTCGCGAGCGCCGGCACAGTCGATTCGATCAGATTCTTGATCGGTTGAATGGCGCTCGCGCGCACCACATGCGCGGCAGCCGTGCCCACCGAAGGCTCGGCCGCGTGTCGCGTGATGTTTGCCGCAACGATTTCTCCGAGACCAACGCCGTCGCAGATGACGTGAATGCTCGCCGTGGCCCGGAGGAGCGACTCGTCCTCCTTCGACAACATGTCCGCGCGTCGAATGAACACGCCGCCCGGACGTTCGATCACGCCGCCTTCGCTCGACGCCATCGCCATCGCCACGAGCTGATCGTGCAGTTCGCGCGCGTACGAGTGCGTCTTCGCGTTGAGAATGACGAGATCCGATCGCAGCCCCTTCATGCGCCAGTATTTGTGCGCCGCCAGCAGTTGCCGCACGCTCGCGAGCCCCGCTTCCACGCGAATGGTGGCGAGCACGATCGGCCAATCGCCCGAGATGCCCTGCGCCCACAGCGCACTCTGTCCACGACGATTGGCCGCGCGCTCGGGTTCCGGCGCGCGCAGCGCTTCGTGCGGATAGATCAACGCACCGGCGAGCTGTTGATAAAGCCCGGCATCCGCCGACTCGATGTCGAGATCGTTCAACTCGACGCGCGCCTCCGTCGCGCTCAAACTGAGCGCGCGCTCAGCCGCACCGAGGTCACGATAGCGATCGGCAAGCTGCGCCGCCGCTTCGCGCGTGCCGGCGACCGCCGTTGTGAACGCGACGGTTGCCGAACGCCCCGGCTCGAGGCGCACGCGAATGCGAAGTGCAACAATCGGATCGAGCACGGCGCCAACGGTGCCCGACAACTTGACGCCAGGATCGAGGGCGCGGGGCGCGCGCGCGGTCCGTCCGCGGCCAAGGAATCGAGCTCGATCTGTCTCACAGGTCACGCGGCCCACACGCTGCAGTCCACTGGCCACGACGTGTGCACACCACGGACGTGGCTCGTCGGCCGAGCGTGGACGCCGGGTCGCGAGGAGCGCGCCGCTCTCCGGCAGCCATTCGGTTTGGACGAACAACTTCTGAAACGCTGGATGCGCGCGATCGGCGGCGGGATCGGAGAGCACAACCTCGCCGTAGCTGGTGAGCTCCAACTCACGGGTCGTTCGCGATCGGTTCACCAACGTCACGCGTCGAATCTCCGCCTGGTCGCTCGGCATGACGACGACTTCCATCCGGGTGTCGATCCCGCCGTCGCGCCGGTCGAACACGACACGATCGGTGGAGAACGCCACGCGATAGTGGTCCGCCCGCACGTGCGTGGGCTGATGCGTCACCGACCAGATGGCGTCGTTCGACGTATCGCGGATGTAGATCCACTGCCCCGTGTCGTCTTGGGTCGCGTCGGCGCGCCAGCGCAGCACGTCCATGCCGTTGGCGCGACTGTAGCCGCTGCCGGCGTTGGTGATCAACACACTGTATGGAATGCCGCCGAGCAACGCGACATGAGGTTCCGGCGTGTCGGCGGTGTCGATTTCGTGCACCAGGGTCTGCGCCCGCTGCGACTGCACCGTCGGCTCGCCCGGCGCATCCGACTGCGGCGGCTGCGCCAGGTACCGGCGCGGCACACGCTCGTCGAGGAGAAGCGCCGCGCCGCGCACAACCCCCGCGCTCATGAAACGCCGCGACCAAATCCCCTCGCCATTTCCCCCGGCAACGCTGAGCGCATTGTCGAGCGCGACGAGGCTCATGCCAATGTGGTGCGCCATGTAGGTTCGAACCACCGCCACCGCTTCGCCTGCCGCGAGATGCGTGTAGTCGAGCGCATCATAAAAACCGTATGCGCCCAACGAATGCTCGCGTTCCAACTCAGCCAGATTGTTCAACGCCTTGTGCGGGTCAATGACCGCAGCGAGTACCGTTGCGTACGGAGCCACGACGAGGTCGCCGGCCAGCCCGCGCTTGAGCGCGAGGTCCGGCACGCCGAACGCGCGATACTGATACGTGTCGTGGCGGTCGCGCACATTGTAGGCCGACTCCGAGATGCCCCACGGCACCTTTCGCATGTGTCCGTACGCGATCTGGCGACGGACCGCCGCGCGACAGGTCTGATCGAGCAACGAGAACGGCCGCAGCGGCATGACGAGCAGCGGCATCAGATACTCGAACATGCTGCCGCTCCACGACACGAGTGCCGTCGCGCCGTCGTTCGTCGTCAACGACCGGCCGAGACGGAACCAGTGCTCGGCGGCGATGTCGCCCTTGGCCACCGCGATGAAACTGGCGAGGCGGGATTCCGACGCCAGCAGATCGTACGCTGCGTCGTCGAGCGTGCCGCTGCGGACGTCGTACCCGATCGCAAGCAACTTGCGCTGCGGCTCGAAGAGCACACGGAAATCCATTTCCATCGCCATGAGACCGGCGCGCGCCGCGATGGACTCGAGGCGCGCAACCAATGCCGCTGCCGCGGGTGACGTCTCTGCGGCTGCGCGCAACGTCAGCGTCGCCTCGACGTCGGTCTCCAATCCCATCTCCGTCAACTCATGAATGGTGGCCTCGAGACGCTGGCGCGCCCACAGATCGTCCGATGCTTCTTCGTCTTTCTCGCTGCTGATCGTGGACGAGTGCCGTCGCAACGCGAGCTCCGCCTTTTGATATGCGACGAGGCGTTCACCGATCCATCCAGTGGCGGTGGCGCCGCTCGATTCCGATCGGCGATCACCGGGCTTCGCCGAGCCCTCTGCTTCGAGAGAGACCCACAGGCGACCGTCATCCACCGGCGCGTCGATCACGGCCAGGCAACCCTCGCACAACGCCACAAGGTGACCGGCGAGATTGCCGGAGTCGACCGTCGACACGTACGGCGGATCGAGCACGCGCAAATCGCCGAGGTCGTACCAGTTCAAGAAATGTCCGTGGACGCGCGTCAACCTGCCCATAGTATCGAACGCGCGCTCCAACCGATCGAGCATCTCATGGCGCGTGAGGAATCCCAGATCGAACGCCGACATCGTGGCGAGCAATTGGAGTCCCATGTTGGTCGGTGACGTCCGTGAGGCGATGACCGGCTCCGGCGTCTCCTGAAAATTGTCGGGCACGAGCCAATGCGTTTCGGCCGTCACGAACCGCTCGAAATAGCGCCAGTGCTGGAGTGCGTAGCGAATCGCCGTCGCGCGCTCCGCGTTACTCAAGAAGAGGTCTGTTCTCTGCCGCGGCGCGCTCAGCGCGATCGCGACCTCGGGCGATGCAAGCCAACACAACGTCAGCAACATGGCGGCAACCGGAAGCAGCCACTGGGTCGCGTAGCCCGGTGTGTTCTTCCGTACTTCCCAAACCACCATGAGCATGAGGAGCGCCGCGAGTGCTACCGACGGCCACATTCGCCGCCAGACCGATCCGCGTCCGAGCGCCGTCGCGCGCTCGACCTGCGAGGCCGTCTGCCACTCGAGCATCCGTCGCTTCGTGACGAATATGCGAACCAAACTGCGCGCGATCGCGTCGGCGGCGAGGAACGCTTGATCGGGAAGCAGCACGACCGCGAGGACGAACTGCATCGCGGCGTTTGATGCATCGTGACCAAGCGAGGCGTAGTACGGTCGCCACGACTGGCGCGGCGGCGGAAGACATGCCGCGACCACGAGTGCGGCCGCCCACTGTACGCTGTACGTCGCGAGTGCAAGGACGGTCCACGTGATGCCCGAACCGGGAAGGAAGGTCCAACCCGCGACCAGCCACGCGAGCAACGAAACCGGCGTCGCGCTTCGGCGCATGTTGTCGACAATCTTCCAACGCGAGAGCGCCGAGAGCGGATTGTTGCTCCGACCATTCGGGCCGGGAACGCGGCGCGACAGCCACGGCAACAACTGCCAATCCCCACGGATCCACCGGTGCAGCCGGCGCGTGGACGTGAGATACCGTGCTGGATAGTCGTCGAAGACCTCGACATCGGTAACGAGGCCCGCCCGCGCAAACGTTCCTTCGATCAAATCGTGACTGAGCAGCGTGTTGTCGGGAAAGCGTCCGGCGGTGGACTGACGAAAGACTTCGAGATCGTAAATCCCCTTTCCGGTGAACGTGCCTTCGCCAAACAGATCCTGATAGACGTCCGATACCGCGGTGGTGTATGGATCGACACCTGGGTGTCCGGCATAGATCGCCGCGAAACGAGACTCGTTCGCGCTCGCCAGCGACACGCTCACGCGAGGCTGCAGAATTCCGTAGCCGCGAACCACGCGACCGCGCTCGGCATCGAACTCGGCGCGGTTGAGCGGATGCGCCATCGTACCGATGAGTGCGGCCGCCGCACCTCGGGGAAGGTTCGTGTCGGCATCCAGCGTGATGACGTAACGCGCGCCGAGCAGCCACCCCATGTCGCCTTCGGCCGTGGCGAATGAGTGATCGTTGATCCCGCTGGCGAACGCGTTGAACTCCACGAGCTTTCCGCGCTTCCGCTCCCAACCCATCCAGATGCCGTCGACGGCGTTCCAGAGACGGCGCCGATGAAAGAGATAGAACGGCGCTGTCGGCGTCGCACCCTCCTTGGCCGGCACGCCATGCGCGTCGTTCAGCGCGCGAATTCCAGACAGCGCGGCTTCGATGATCGCGTCGTCGGTCTCGGCCGTTTCAGTCGGTGCGTCGGTGAAGTCGCTGAGAATGGCAAAGCGAATCTCCGGATCGCGATTCGCGAGATGCTGCGCTTCGAGATGTTTGAGCGCGTCGTCAACTGCGTCGACGCTCCCCAGGAGCAGTGGAACGACGACCACCGTGCGATCCTGCTCGGGAACGCCGAGCTGGTAGTCGAGACGGGCCAGCCGTGCCGGAGGAACGATGAGCATCGCGAGCTGATTCACGATCGCGATCGCGGCGTCCGACGCCGGAAGCAGCGCGAGAATCACCAGGATGGCTACCCAGGCGGGCGACGCGTGCTCGAGCGGCTGCGCAAGGAGAGTAAAGAGGAGAGCGACCGCGGTGACGAGTCCGCCGAAATACGCACGTCCCGGATACGCGAGCACCAACTCGGTCAGCCGCGACCAGCCGGGCGCACGATACCCCAGTGTGCGCTCGAACTCTTTGCGACCCTCTCCAACGAGATAATGTCCGACGTGCGCGAACCGCGACTCGCGCCCATTTGCCAAAGCGCCGGCCTCGGCCAGTTCGACCGACGCGGCGGCGACGTCGGGCTCCGACGCGTTCGTTTCCTTCGCGATTCGCTCGACCACGTGACGGTAGCGGTCACGCGTCGCGGTGGTCATGGTCGGATAGACACCAGCGGGATCACATCGAAGCACGGCCTCCGTCGTATTCGACGACTCGACAAAGGCATTCCAATCGATGCTCCCGACCGCCCGCAGACTCACGATGCTGTTGGCCATCACGAGCTGCGTCAGCGCCTGCTCCTGCATCGACTGCTGCGCCGCTTCTTCGATCGGCATGTATTCGTCGGCGACCCACTGCTCGAGCCACAGGAGCGGGGTGAAGTCGGAGCGCCGGCTGCGAATCTGCTGCAGAAAGCGCGTGACGAAGGTGGGGCTCAAGTGCGGCGATTGGTGCACGAATCTCATCAGCGTCGCCGTGAGCGCGTCGTCGGCCGGCGCGCCGAGCACGTTGGCGACCCACTCGTCCGCGAGCTCACGGTCGCGGAGATCGCGCACGGCGACGAGCGCCATGCGTCGAATGTTCTCCAGGAATCCCATGCGCAACATCGCCGGAATTGCCCAGAGTTCTCCCATCGTCAGCGGCGCGATCGTCTGATATTCGCGCACCATCCGCTCGATACCCGGCAGCGACAGCCGACCGTCGGTGTGGGCGATGAACTCGAGCACGATGTTGTACACGCGCGGGTAGCCCGCGTATGCTCCCTCCGCGAGCTTTGGCAGCTCATGGTAGTAGCCGCTCGGCAGGGTCGCGCGAATTTCGCGGATCTGTTCCAGGACGACAAAGAAATTGTCGAGGAACCAGGCGCCGGCGGGGCTTACCTCGAGTCTCGAGCCTGCGGGATTCGAGAGAATATCGCGGGCTTCGGCAAGCAATCGCTCGGAATCGTCGAGCCGCGCCAGCAGCGGACCACGCCGCTGACGCTCGAGCCACTTTCGTGATTGTATCGGAGCGATTCGGTGCGCGCGGGCAATATCGCGCGCGTGCGCTGCGAGACGACCGGCGCCGAAGAGCTCGCCTTTGATCGCACGCCCATCGACTGCCGTGATGTCTTCCGTACCCTGAATCTGCGTCCTCCTAGTAGTAGTAGTCGGTGGGACAGAATCGCCCACCCACGACGACTACGCAGATGCAGGGCTCGTTCCCCTACGCCGAGTTTCGGAGGGAACGGCGCAAATCGCTAAATCCAATGAGGCGCTGGCCCTCCTCATCCCACAGCGTCAAACGCAGCGTGCGAAAACTCTGGGTCAACGTGATGACGGTGACCTCATGGAACAACGGATTCTCTTCGTGACACTGTTCGAGCGCATAGTTGGGGATGCGCGGTCCGAGGTGATGCACGTGGTGCAGACCGATGTTTCCACTGAACCACTGAAGCACGGCGGGCAGCTTGAGGTAGGAACTGCCTTTGACGGCGGCGGTGGCGTAGTCCCACTCCTTGTGCTCCTGCCAGTACGTGCCTTCGAACTGGTGCTGGACGTAGAACAACCAGATCCCCGACGCCGCGGCGATGTAGATGGCCGGGAAGTACACAAGCAGAACGGCCTTCCATCCAATCCAAAGTGATGCCGCAGCGATCAACACGGCGAGCGCGACATTGATCGACCAGACACTCCGCCCGACCGATGTTTTCAGATCCGATCCCTTTGGAGGGATTCGATTGTCGATCATGAAGTGAATCGGGCCAATCCCGAACAGGACGGCCGGATTGCGCAGCATGCGGTACTTGAACCGTTCCCAACGCGTTCGAGACAGGTATTCGCGGACCGTCAACGTGTCGACGTCGCCATTGCCGCGGCGATCGAGGTCGCCGGACGACGCATGGTGCAACGCGTGGCTATGGCGCCAGGCGGCGAAGGCCGTCAGCGTGAGGAGCCCGGTGATCCACCCGACGATTTCATTCGCGCGCCGCGACGAAAAGAAGGAGCCGTGGGCGCAATCGTGCATGATGATGAACGTACGAATGAGCAAACCACCCGCGGGGACCGCGAGCAGGAGCGTCACCCAATACGGCAACACGAGCGAACGGTACATCAGGTATAGAACGACGACCAGCGGTCCGAGCGTGGTCACCATCTGCATGACCGATCTGAAGAGGTCGGATTGCTGGTACCGCGCAACGACTGTGCGCCACTCGGGGCGCGCATTCACGGACATTCCGGTCATCGGGGTCTCTTGGGGTGGAGCGAGCGGGCGCGCGTCGCCGCATTCACGCGGCTCCAGCGGTCCCACGCTTCCATGACGTCGGTGGGGCTGCAGCACAACTGATACTTCGGACCGCGTAAGCGTTTCTCCCGGCGCTCGAGCACGGAGAATCGCTCGTGCAATCTCGACTCGACAGAGATCAGGTCGTCATCGGTCAGGGTCACGATCCACTCGGTATTTATGCGTGCAGGCACAACTCTCATTCAAAGCTCCTCAAGTCGGTGGACTCCACGAGCAACGCGTCCCCGCCCACTTAGTAAAGACGACAACCGCCGGCTAAAGACGACAAAGCCCCGCGCGACAAACGTCGAGCGGGGCATTGCCGTTGGGCGAATGGTCGCCCAGCCGAGGTCGGTATTAGCCGATCTTAGAGACGTTCTCAGCCGCCGGACCCTTCTGGCCCTGCACGACGTCGAACTCCACGCGCTCGCCTTCAGCCAACGACTTGTAGCCGCCGCCCTGAATGGCCGAATGGTGGACGAAGCAGTCCTTCTGACCGTCTTCGGGCGTGATGAAGCCAAAGCCCTTAGCGTCGTTGAACCACTTAACGGTGCCCTTTGTACGCATTCTCGAACTCCTGGTGTGTGGCGTGTCGGAGTCCGGAATACCGTACTGGCCGACGTACCTTGTTGTTTCGTGATCATTCCCTCACGATGGGTCCCGCAAAATGCGCTGCCGACCTCGGCCGAACACCTAGCGAGTACAGCGCCCGAAATAAAAAAAGACCCCAAGCGTTGCCGGGGCCTTCAGTTCTCCCAGGGATTGTGGCGCGCAACCGCGCGTCCGCTGTTAAGAAGGAATATAAGCGAGTCCGCCCTGCAACACAATCGCGAGCTTTGGGCGGAACGAACTGAGCGCTGGAGGTACTCCTAATCGTGGACAACCCAGCTCGAGCGTGGGTGCATACAGTTCTGTCGACCCTCGGACAGTTCGTCACATCGGTCTAGCCGTTCCCTCGGCGGTCACATAAGTTTTTTGCCCCTCGCAGATCCACCCAACGGAGCAAAGAATGACGCGGAGAGCGACGCTGTTCTCCAGAGTTGCCATGGCCGCGCTCGTCAGCGCGGGAATGCCGCGCATTGGTATCGCGCAGTCAGCCATTCGCCTCACCGCCCCGGAAATCCGACTCTACACCAATAATCCGTGCACCGCGCCCGACATCAGCTGGGCGCTCTGGCACGAGCACGCCACAGGGACCAAGCCCACCGGCGGCATCGCAGGCATTCTCGATTGCGACGCGAGCAACTACGGCAGTTTCACGAACAGTAAACAGCTCCTTGCCGCCGTCGCCGTCTATCGCCGCCTCCTTCGCACACAAGACGTACGCACCGTGACGTTCGTCGGCGACGACCGCCATGCGTACGGCGCGGTTGCCAAAGGAAATACCGTCGCGTTTGGCTTCGACGCCGGCGAAGTGACGGACGCGGGCACAGTGACTTCCAAAAACGCGACGCCGCTCGTACCTGCAAGCGCGCTCATGGCTCGCGGTGCGCGGCGGGCCGTCGTGATGTCGGACCGCAAGCTCGTCGCGCACGAAGGCGCCGAGTTCTTCCACGGCGAAGGAAGCTGGCGCGGCGCCACGGTGCCCGGCGAGATCGTCGTGCAATTCCCGTCACGGTGGGTCAAGGTCGGCATGCATTCAACCGCGGCCCGCCCCGACGCCCTGCCGCAGCGTCAGCGCGACAAACGATAGTTCGAGAACTCTGGTTCGGTGGTGACTTCGCGGACCAGTACCGACGTGATCAACGCCGGCATCTGAATACGCTCATCCTCCGTATCCAGCTCGATCTCGGCGATCACGAGCTCCCGGTCGAGAAATTCATCGACCTCCCACACCACGCGTCCCTCGGGCACGAGGTAGCGCCGCTTGTGGACACGATGGCCCAGGGTCAACGGCCAGACGGCGGCGAAGAATTCTTCCGACGCGTCTTCCTCGAACTCGAAGCGGTTCATTCCCGTCCCGACCTTGACCGTTCGCACATACCGAACCGAATCCGCCTCGCGAATCCGCCGGACGCGCTCGCGCACGTTCTCGCCCGCGAGATATCCCTGATCGATCTCGACCACCGGATGCCGCCCGATACCCACAGGCAGTCCGCTGAGCAGATACTTCCGTTCGATTTCTCGATCGTTTCGCGCCATTCGACATAGTAGCCCGTTTGGCTACCAAGCTCAACGGACTCTGAGGCGATCGGCATCGGGTTGCCCGAATGCGAGCGCACGATCTGTTCTCCGAGTCCGCGCTCGAGCGTTCTCGATATGAGCGTGTCGTGATGCGCGACGGTGACGGGGATCGACGAATCTTTTCGGTCAATCACCTGGTGGGACATCTGGAGCCGTGAGAGCTTAGCTACGAGAGAGACGCGTTTATCTGTCCACCTCTGCTCGGTCTCGCCATGCACTTCTTTCTGCCTGAGATTCCCGTCGCCGAAAAACTCTTTCGTACGGTGATCGTCTACGGATTTCTCCTCCTTGGGCTGCGCCTGGCCGGCAAGCGCGAGCTGTCGCAGCTCAACCCGTTCGATCTCGTCGTGCTGCTGCTGTTGTCGAACACGGTGCAAAACGCGATCATCGGCCCCGACAATTCGCTGCTCGGTGGACTCATCGGCGCCGCGGCGCTGCTCATCCTCAACGCCGTCGTCGTCCGCACGCTGTATCACTACGGAAAGCTCGATCGTATCGAGGGAAAGCCCGACACGCTGATGCGCAACGGCCGGATCATGCGCCATCACCTCGAGCGAGAGCTCATCACGGTGGCCGAGCTGGAATCGGCCGCGCGGCGACAGGGCATCCCGTCTCTCGCGCACGTGAGCGAGTGTCGTATCGAGACGGGCGGCGCGCTCACGTTCGTGCAAAAGTCGCCGAACGACGACGACGTGCGCCACCACGAGACCATCGGCCTACTGAGCCAAATGGAGACCCGTCAGTGCGCGCTCGTCGAACAGCTGGCGGCGCTGGAACGGAAGATCGCCGGCACGACGGGCACCACACCTTGATCGGGAACGGCCGTCGTGAGCTCACCGATGATCGATGAGTGCAGCGCGTCGACCATCCGCTCGCGCTCGTCCGACGAATACGGCGGAATGCCCAGGACGCTGCTCGCCCAGGCGGGTCGCGTCGCCACGGGCCAATACCGCGCGCGTCGAAGCGCCATCCCCTGCGCGCGCGCGTCCACGGCGAGCATGAGCAAATTCTCACGAACGCGCGATTGTGGCGAGCGGTCGCTCGTGCAGAGCGGCGTCGGTGGCAGACGAAGCCCCGCCGCCGGACCACTGCGCCACGGCAGCGCAGACCGTCGGCCGATCGGCATCTCCAGCGCGCGGCGCACCAGCAGCAGCGGATCGACCACCTGCGGATCCGACCACTGCGACTCGAAACCGAGCCGAACGGAATCGGGAACGTACGTCATCTCTTCGATCGCCGACACCAGCGATTCCGTTGCCGCCGAACCGATCGCGGTAGGCGGACCCGCCGCATAGCCGGCGAACCACCCGTCTTCGATCGCCGACAGAAAGCCATTCATCCGGCCCTGCTGCGCGAGCGTGGACGCCACGAACCAATCGGTGCCGCGCGCAAACAACTCGGCGGGCCGGTCGCCCGGCTGTGTCGACGCCGCGGCACTGTAGGGGCGGAGCAGCCGCGCCTCAGTGAGTCCGCGCAGCGAGCTCGCCAGCTGTCCACGCCGCTCACGCACCGCGCGATCACTGCTATATCCGCCGCCGTCGGGAAAGAGTCGCCGCGCTGCCTGCCAGTCGAGATCGTGAGACAACTCGTGCGCGAGCGTTCCCGCCGACGTCGCGATAGAAAGTTGGATCGTCCGCGTGCGCGGGTCGTGCATTGCAAGCGCCGAGTCGCGAAGCGCGTCCGTCGAAAAACGGACGCTCAGTCCGGCGACGGAGAATGCGGGAAGCACGCCCTGCAGATCACGCAGTCCGTTCTGCAGCTCACGTAAGTAGTACGGTCGCCACGAGCCGGGCACCGAACGCGCGAACGAAACATCAGCGAGACCGAATTCCGTCGTCAAATCACCGACGCCCGGCCCGGCGTCACCCGGAAACCACGGCTCCGCTTGCGCGAGCGAGCGAAGTGCAACGGCGCTCGACAGCATCGCGAGCGCGCCCGCGCGTCGCACGGAATCGCTCGTCACTCCGAGCGATGCATACGCCGCGGCGAGCATCTCGTCGTTGGTCGCGCGCAACGGCAAGTCGGGCCGCGCGTGTCCGCGCAACGTGATGACAATCTGCGGGACGGGTGGCCGATCGGCGGCCAGCGAGCGAAGTCTCGCGGCGAAATGCGAGCCGAGCACAGGCGACGACGCCATCGCCACGGCGGAGCCGCCCGCCCTCAACGCGGCAGTACGTTCGAGTGTGTCCAGCGCGCGGACAAGGTCTGGAACATCGTTCATCGCCTCCATTTGAAGCGACGAGCTGAGGGGCGCGAGCGGCGGTTGCTCTACACGAAACGCGTGATTCGCCCGACCACCGCTCACGAGGCCCAACGCGCCGACATGCTGCTCAGCGGCCGTGGCAAACAGATCGTGCAGGTCGGTTTCGGCCAGGTCGCGATCGCGCACGAGCGCGGCGACCTGCGCGGCGATCGATGCGCCGGCGGGAGCGATGCCGCCCTTCGCCGACTCGATGAGATACGCGAGTCGAACGGTGAGCTCGCCAGCCCGCGGATCTGACGCCGAGTGGATCACGCGGTCGATGAGCGCCATGTGGGCCGCGCCGGTGGCGCCGTGACCGTCGCTTCCCCACGGACCAACGCCGTCGAGAACGGTAGAATCGACGACGTACGCGTCTCCACGGTCGAGTCGTCCGAGCAGCGCCCAGGCGACGCGCGACCGATTCACTCTGCTCAGGCGAGGATCCACCGTCGCCTCAGCCACGAGTCGAAATGGACTTCCCAGTCCGAGACGCAGACGCTCGAGATAGCCGAGGGAGATTGCCAACTCGTCGCCGCGGCTGCCGCGCGGGCCGGCCGCGCGGGCCAGGACGATCGTCGTGTCGAAGTATGATGTCGCCGCGGCGAGCTGCTTTGCCGTTCCCGCATTGAGAGTCGGACGCGCGCTCACCCACCCCAGCATCACCGCAATGCCCAGGAGGCCTATCGTAACGACCAGCGAAACGCGCCGAACTACGTCCATGGGTAGTTGGTACCCGCCCAGATGAAACCGGTTGCCCTTCCCGCCGAAGCCGGATGTACTTTGCTCCGATGCGATCCTGTGAATTGATCGCCGCTGCCCTGCTCGCAAGTGCCGCGGGGACCCGAGCGACGAATGCCCAAAAGGTAGCGGCGGTACCGGCGACGCAGCAGCCGAGGCTGACTATGGAGCCGCGACAGCCGTCGAGCGGCTCTCTTGTGCGTTTGACGATCGACCGCCTGCCGGGCCACGGGGACTCTGCCGTCGCCATCTCCGGGAACATGGCCGGCGAGCCGCTGCACTTTCGCCCGGCATCCGGCGGTCGGCTTCAAGCGCTCGGAGCAATTCCTATCGACGCGTCTGATTCGGTTGTGGCGCGCGTGCAGATCGATCGGGAGTCCGGCGCGGTGGACACGCTTCGCGTCTTTCTCAAGTATCCCCACCGCGCCCCGCAGCCGCCGGCGGCAACATCGGCACGCAGTCGTGTGGCCGGCGCGCGTCGCCTGCAGGTGGATAAGCGCTTCACACAGCGAATGGACTCGGAGACGACCGCGCGCATCGACCACGAGAACGAGCTCGCCCGCGAAGTGGGTCGGCGCGCGCAGGAAACCCCGCAGCTCTGGGAGCTTCCCTTCCTGCGTCCGCGACCAACGAAGGTCACCAGTCAGTTCGGATCGGGCCGTGTGTTCAATGGTCGGGTGTCGAGTAGTCATTTGGGGATCGACTACCGCGGCTTGCTGGGCGAGCCGATCTACGCGGCGAACCGCGGCGTTGTCGCGCTGGTGGCCGAGTTTTTTCTCGCCGGCAACGTGGTGTACATCGATCACGGCGACGGCCTGGTGACGGGCTACTTCCATATGAGCCAGCCGGAGGTTGCCATTGGCGACACCGTGGCGCGTGGACAGGAGATTGGACTCGTGGGAGCGACGGGCCGGGTGACCGGTCCGCATTTGCATTGGAGCGCGCGCTTTGGAGCTTTGACAGTCGACCCGGCCGATCTGTTGTCTCTGAAGGCGCCGTTCGTTGGAAGCGCGTCCGTGGTCGCGCCGGCGAAAGGACAGCGGTAGTTGCTTCGCCGTTCGAGATTGCTGGAGTTGGAGATTCGTCGTGTTTTTTGGGGCCGCGGAATGCGCGGAAGAGCGGAAGAACACGGAGAGAACACACATTCAAGAAAGTGTTCTTCGGGGAGTTTCGGGAATAGTCGCCCCGGATGTGAACGGCCTTCGCACGGACGTACAAAGCAGGCCAGGCCAAGCACCGCGTTTCCGGAAATCCCGAAGAACCAAAGAAAAAGGGGATGCCGAAAGGCATCCCCTTTTTCTTGAATCGCCCTACCGATCAATCACGCATTGCGATCGGTGCAGCCCGTGAAGTTCGGATTGGTCTTTTCGTTGTCCGTCACCGGCCAGTTCACATCCGGGCCATATACGCCGCCCTTATGGAACGTGCCCGACGGCCAGACCTGGTTACCCGTACGGTTGTACTGGCGAACCAAGCGGCGAAGGTCGCCGAACCGCTGGCCGCGCGAGAATGTCCAGAACGCCTTCTCACGGAAGAACAGACTCGTCGCCGCATCCTTGGTTGCCGGCGTTGTTGCGATCGCCGCCAGAGCGACGGGCTTGAAGGTGCCCTGCTGCGGTGGGCTCGTGCGAAGCGCGTTGAGAATCGTCATCATGCCCGCGTAGTCCGCCACCTGCAACTTGGCTTCGGCCTCGACCAGACGTGCATCCAAGCCGTCCACGAGCGCGATTGGATCGTTGCGCCCGAACATCTGCTGAACGAAGTACGGCAGCGTCTGCGCGTCGAACGGCTTGAGCACCGGTGAAAGCGAGGCGCCGTTTGCCGCCGGAACGCGCGGATCTTTCGCCGATGCGAACGGGATTGCATTCGTAATCTGGCCCGACGCATCCACGCTGTCGCCAACGCTGTACCGTTGGCTATTCGTGGTCATGATCCAGAAGCCGTTGGCGTCAGACGTGCTGCCGGCGAGGAACGTGAGCACATACTGATAGCTCGTCGCAACCGACGCGACGGTCGTGGCAGCCGCGGCCCACTGCCCGAGGAACACCTGCGCCCGACCTTTGGCAATCAGCGCGGCATTCTTCGCGTTCACCGAAATGGCATCCGTTCCCGACGCCATGTTGATCGCCGAGTCGAGGTGCACAATCGCCACCTTCATCGCGTCGGCGGAGCTGAGCGGCGCGGTGTAGCTCGGAACGCCATCGAGGGTCAAGCCGAATGGCAGTCCGTTGCAGAAATCCTCGGCCAACTGCATCTCGGCAAATCCGAGGGCGAAATACATCTCGCCAATCTTGCCGGTGGCCGTCGGCTCCGACTTGAGCAGCGAATTGATGGCATCCTGTGTGTATCCGCGAGCCTGCTGCGCTTGCGTATACACGCTGAGCACCAACGCGTCGTTGGTCTGCACCGAACGCTGATCGGTTTCGTTCCGCTGCGAGAACGTGTCCGACGACTTGTACTCGTCGGTCATGAGCGAGAGCATGGGCCAGAGACTTTCCTGGTTCACGTTGCCGCCCACCGACCATGACTTCAGTCGTCCCAGGGCTCCGAGGTACAACGCCTCAGCGCCACTCACGCCGCTCACGTCTTCCGGAAGAATGATCTGCGGCTGCTGCGGCTGCAGCAATTGATCTTTGAAGGCGCACGCGCCGGCGAACAGCGGTGCGGCGCAAACAACGCCGGCAATCGCCAGTCGAGCGCGATGTGTCAATCTATTCATCGTTATCGTCCTCGAGAGAGCGATTAGTAGTGGAGATTGAGCCGGACCGTGAAGTACGTCGGCGGCGAAGTCGTGGAGAAATCGTTCTGAATGTCGTTGTTGCCGTATCCCGATTCAGGATCGATGCCCTTGTACGGCGTCCAGACGTGGAGATTGCGGCCGCTGATGTTGATGTTCGCGTCGCGCGCGCGCAGCTTCGCCGCAATCGCGTTCGGCATCTGGATGGTTGCCGCGAGCTCACGGAAGCGCCAGAACTGGCCGCTCTCCAAGTAGCCCACCTGCGTCTTGGTGCCGGTGACGAAGCGCTGCGCGACGTTTCTCGCCTGATTGAACAGCGTTGCCGGCGCGCCCACCTTGGAGCCCGGTCCGATGCTCACGTCGTAGCAGAAATTCGTTTGCTGGCAATAGAACTGGCTCGTTGAGTTGAACAGGTCGAATCCGCCCTTGTAGTCGAACAGACCCGTGATGCGCAGCTTGTGCTGGAACAGATCGAAGCCGCTCTGGATGCTGACGATGTCGCGCGGGTTCGAGTAGCCCCTGTACTGCACCGTCGTCTGGTCGAGCGTGCCGTCGGCCTTGCGCGTTCCGACAATCACTTCGTTCGGCGTGATGATGCCGTCGGAGTTCGAGTCAGCATACGTGAACGGCACGTAGAACTCGCCGTTGACCGGCTTGCCCTTGATGTTTCGCGTGGTGCCCGTGCCGACCGAGTCGCACGCCGTCGTGATCGTGGACGAGCAGTATCCGTTCGGGCCAAAGACCTTGAGAATCTTGTTCGATCCGTGGGACCCGCTCAGCGTCACGTCCCATCCGAAGTTTCGGCGGTCGAAGATCGTCGTGGTCAACACCGCTTCGATGCCGTTGTTCTGCACCGACGCCAGGTTGGTGAGCACGCTCGTCGCTGATGCACCGGACGACGGCGCAATCGGCTTGTTCACGAGGGCGTCCTGCGTCTTCTTGTTGTAGTACGTGAGGTCGAAGTTGATCCGGTTGGTGAACAACCGGGCCTCGAAGCCCATTTCAGCTTCAGTCGATTTTTCTGGCTTCAGGTCGGCGTTGCCGAGCGCGTTGGCGATGAGGCCAGACTTGTCCGTGCCGGCGGTGGAACCCGGCGTTGCGACGTTGGCCGTCGAGGCCTGGTACGTTCTGAACGTGGTCGTCGCGCCAGGCTGCACGCCCGATGCACCGTACGCAAAGCGTAACCGCAACTGGTCGAGCGCGTTGAACTTCGGAAAGAACGATTCGTCGGAGATGATGTACGACGCGCTCGCCTTCGGGTAGAACACGCGCTGGAAGTTCGTACCGAACGCGCTGTTCTGGTCGGAGCGAACAGCGGCCGTGAGGAACAAGCGATCGCGGATGGACGCCAGTTCCTGGATGTAGACGCCGAGCGTCTTGTTCGCCTGCGGAAGCTGGTTATTCGTGTTGCCCGTGCTGCGCGTCGCCGTCTGGCCGACGTTCTGGCCACCCGGAGGAAGACCGGTTCCGGACGCGGACGCACCGTCGGTCTCGACGTTCACGTAGTCTGCGCCAAGCGACGTCTTGAAGTTCAAGTACTGCTTTGCCTGCCACGTGGAGTTGCTCGTGATCTTCGCCGAGAAATTCCGGTCGTTGTTGTGCGAGTCGGTGACCGTACCGTCGCGGGTGGTCCCCGACGCCGGACCTTCGTTGAGGCGGTTGAAAATCAAGTTCTCGCGGTCTGCGAGGTCCATGCCGACCGTCGCATCGTTCTGCATCCACGCGAGCGGACGCCAGTTGGCCTGCGCCGAGCCGATGAACCGCTGAATATCCTGGCTCACGACGCGCTGGAACAGTTCGCCCGGCGAGTACAGTCCGTACCCGTGCAAGTCGTAGCCGTTACCGTCGGTGTCCGAGTAGCCGAGACACTTGGCCGGGTTGGCATTGCACTTGACGGCGCTCTCACCGATCCGCTCGGGAATGAAGCCCGGGTTTTGATACGAGTTGTACAAATAGCTGAACGTGTTGTTGTCGACGTTCGGCAACCGCTGGTCCGTCTTGCCGAAGCCCGCGTTGATCGACATGTCGAGCTTGGGAGAGATGGCGGCGTTGATGTTCGTGCGCACGTTGGCGCGCTGGAACATCTCTGGACGCACCCACTCGTCGCGCACGCCGATCTGCAGCGCCTGCGCAACCTTGATCGAGTCGAAACGCGAGATGAACGCGCCCGGCATCTTGACCGGTCCGAGCTCGTTGGTGATGTCGCTGCTGATGAAGAAGCGGAGGGCATCGTTGCCGCCGCTCACCTGTCCACCGAACTGGCTGTGCGGAACCGTCGCGAGCATGCCGATGCCCGAGTTGGATTCTTCGAACATGTTCGCCGACGTGGTGCTGTCGACGATGCACGTGCCTTGTCCAACCGTGACCAGGTTGCAACGCACCGGGTTTGCCGCCGTCGGGTTGGCCGCCGTGTGGCCCCAGAGCGCGTACGAGCTCGGATAGTTGTTCCGATCCTGCACAGTGCCCTGCTCGCCGTACCACGTCCACCGCGAGCTGCCGGCTTTGCCCTTCTTGGTGGTGATCACGATGACGCCGTTGGCGGCGTCGGTCCCATATAGGGTTGCGGCCGACGGACCCTTGACGATTTCGATATCCTCGATCTCGGCCGGATTCAAGTCGTTGATGTAGCTGGTATTCGTTCCGCCAACGCCGCCGGCGATGGAGCCGGAGTTCATGCGCACGCCGTCGATCACGTAGATCGGCGCGTTGGTCAGCGACATGGAGTTGAGGCCGCGGATGCGCACCGTCGGCGCGGAGCTCGTCATGTTGCCAGGGAGGATGATGACGCCTGGCGACTTGGCGACCATGAGGTCGGAGAGGTTCGTCACCGGCGACTCTTCGACCCGCTTGTTGACGTCGCCGAGGGTCGAGATGGAGTTGCCGATTTCGACGCGGCGCTGTTCGCCCGTGGCCGTCGTGACGATTTCCTGCAGTTGGACGACCGCCGGCACCATCGTGAAGTCGAGCGTCAACACGTTGCCCGACGCGACGTCGACCGATTTCTTCTGCTCGACAAAGCCCACGCGAATCACGCGAACGACAACTTTGCCCAACGGCACGTTGCGGAGGGTGTATTTACCATCCTGCGTCGTGCTTACGATGGTGCTCGTTCCGGCCAACATGACGCGACTTTCCGCGAGCGGTTCCCCGGCCGCGGCCGTGACGCGCCCCGAGATCGTCCCTTGCTGCGCCTGCGCCATCGTTGGCGCCGCGAGTGCTACCAGCGCGGCGAGTGTAGAACGCACCAAAATTCCGGCGTTCCACGTTCGTGTCACTCTCATTTGGATCTCCCCCTGGGGATTAGGACATCGCGAACAACCGCACGCGGGGCGTCGGCAGCCGCCATCGCGCAACAACCGAGACCAAACGCCGGTCTCGAACACCCGTCAACTCGATCTATCAGCGAGCGCGAAACTGTCGTGCGCCGAAATTTTTGGGCGACTGCGGGTTTAGCTGGGCGAGGTGTAAGTAGAGGCAGTGCAACCACGTGCAACCGTGAACGCGCCGACGAAGCCGCTCTGAGATCAGCTGGGGAAGCGACGGGCGTTCCAAACGAGTTGCGACTTCGTACCGTCAACCCCGATAGCGGTCCCCTTGGTCACATGGGGAGGGGAGCTTTGCGGATGGGATAGACCGGCCTAAACGTGAGGCAATGCGAGCAGTTGGGACGATTGTATAGGGTATCCGGGGGACATGCAAGCCTAATCCGCCGACACGGTGTTTGCGTTCCCGACTCGTCAATGTCCGGCCGGTTCGTCCCTTCGTTTTTCACGTCGATCGCAAGGTCCAGTGGGTGCGTAGTGCTTTCCCGGACGATTCTTTCTTCGGGAATGCGTTCGGGACGCGTCGAAGGGCATTTGGAGCGGCGGGCCCATAGCACCGTCCGTCCGCTGGGCGACAACATCAATGTCGCGGGAGTTTCCGGGCGTGGTCCGTGCCTCGACCGTATCAAATCGGTGCGAAAACCGTTCAGCCCGGGGCCGAACATTCCGTCGGAATCCCCGTCACCGTAAAAAAACAGGGGGCGCCGAGTGGCGCCCCCTGCCTTCTCTCCCCCTTCCATCAAATACTCATGCGCTCCGGTCGATGCAGCCCGTCGACAACGGATTGCTCTTCTCCACATCCGGCAACGGCGCGTTGACGTCGGCGGAATACGTCCCGCCCTTGTGGAACGTGCCACTCGGGAACACCTGATCCTGCGTCCGACCGTACTGACGGACCAGGCGGCGCAGATCGCTCAACCGCTGACCGCGTCCGAACTGCCAGAACGCCTTCTCACGGAAAAACAAATTGACCGCGGCATCCTTCGACGTGGGAGCGGTCAGCGCCGGCATCGCAACCGTCGTGATCGGACCAAGGTTCTGCGGTGCCGCACGCAGCGCGTTGAGGATCGTCGTCATACCGGCAAAGTCGGCGGTATTCAGCTTGGCCTCGGCTTCGATCAAGCGCGCGTCCACACCCGACACCACGATGATCGCCTGCGTGCGCACCGTCCATGGTCCGCCAACCCACGGCGTCGCCTTGTCGATGCCAGTAACCTTTGCATTGTCCGACGTTCCGCCGCTGATGAACACGCGGGGATCCTTGGCTGACGCAAACGGCAGGGCATTGCTGATTCTGCCACTCAGGTCAAAGCTGTCGCCCACCGCATAACGGGCCGAGCTCGCGGCGAAGTTGAGCGACCAGATCTCGTTGCTCTGCGTTGCCTGCGAGAACGTCTCGTTGTACTGGAACGACGTCGGCACGGCCGATGTGGGGACAAGCGCAGCCGCCGCGGCGTACTGGCCGAGGTTGATCAGCGCCTGCGCCTTGGCGACCAACGAGGCCATTCGCGCGCGGGGCGCAACCGAATCCGTGCCGCCCGACAGCGAGATCGCCGAATCCAAATGCGTGATGGCGAGATTGAAACCGGCCTGATTGGTGACCCCGGCCTGGTACTGCGGGATGCCGCCCACGGTGATGCTGAAGGGCGTTCCGTTGCAGAAGTCCTGCGCGAGGTTCAACTCGGCGAACCCGATGACGAACCACATCTCGGCCTGCTCGCCGGGTTGATTTGCCACGGACGCTACCAGCGGCGGGATCGCGTCGCGAGCGTAGCCGCGGGCACGATGCGCCATGAGGTACGCGCTCGCCCACACGCCGTTGCTCGACTGAATTCGGCGCTGGTCGGTCTCGTTGCGCTCCAGGAACGTGTCGCTCGACTTCCATTCATCGGTCAGGAGGTCGGCCATCATCCACAGATTCTCTTGGTTGACCGTGCCACCGCCCGTCATCTGCTGCAGACCGCCCAGCGCGCCGACGCGCAGCGCTTCGGCGCCGGCCACGCCGGCGCTCGAGACGTCGCCCGGAACGAGCGTGCCGGGTTGCTGCGGCGCCAGCAACTCCTGTTTGACGTCGCAGCCCGAGAGAACGGCCGCGCAGACCATTGCGCCCGCCGCCACCCACCGAGCCGGAGTTTGAATATTCATCATATGAGTTAGATCCTTAAGAAAAGCTCAGTAGTGGAGGTTGAGGCGCAGGACGTAGTAGCGCGGCGGTGCGGTCGTCGCAAAATCGTTCTGCGTGTCGCCCGTTCCATAATTCGACTCCGGATCCGCGCCGGTGTAGTTGCTCCACAGCTTGAGGTTGCGAGCCGCGAAGGTGAGGCTCATGTCGCGTGCGCGAGCACGGGCGGCGAGCGACGCGGGCAGCGTGAGCGTGCCGGACACTTCGCGAAGACGCCAAAACTGCGAGTTCTCGACGAACCCGCCGGTGCTCGACGCCGGATTGGTGATGAGGTTCTGTGCGACCACGCGCGCCTGGCGAGCGAGCGACGCATCCGGGCTCGACGCATCGAAGCACGGAATCGGCGTCTGCTGACACTGGAACTGCATGGTGCTGTTGAACACGCCCGAGCCGCCCTTGTAGTCGAGCAGGCCGGCGACGTGCAGCTTGCGGCTGAAGAGATCGATGCCGCTCTGGAACGAGACGAGATCGCGCGGCAGCGAGTAGCCGCGATACTCCACGTTCGGGCCAACGGTCACTTCGCTCGCCGTGATGCGTCCGTCGTTGTTGACATCGGTGTAGGTGTACGGGCGGAAGAAATACGCGTTCACCGGCAGGCCAACCGAATCGCGCGTGTTGCCGGTTCCGATCGTGGGATTCTGATTGCCCTTCGAATCGGTGCCAAGCGACAGGATCTTGTTGCTGTTGTGCGATGCCGTGATGGTGACATCCCAGCCGAAGCTGCGCCGATCGATGAGCGTGGTATTCATCGTCAGCTCGAGACCGGAATTGCGAACCGAGCCGAGGTTGCGAAGGACCGTGGTGACCGCGTTGTTGCCGCCCGAGGCGCCGGCCGACGGACCGATTGGCTGCGAGATCAGCGCGTCCGTCGTCCGCTTGTTGTAGTACGTGAACTCTAAATTCACGCGGTTGTTGAGCATCCTCGAATCAAAGCCCATCTCGAGCTCCGAGGACGTCTCGGGCTTGAGGTCCGGATTGCCGAGCGCGCTCGCGCGAAGGCCCGGGCGATCGACGTTGGCCACATTGACCGTGGTCGTGGCAACCGTCTGGAGCGACGACGTCGCGCCCGGCTGCACGCCCGATGCGCCAAACGCCGAGCGCAGACGGAACTGGTTGAGCCAATCAAAGTGCGGGAAGAAGCTCTCGTCGGAGGCAACCCACGATGCGGCAAGCTTCGGATAGAACACGCGCTGGAAGTTCGTACCGAACGCGCTGTTCTGGTCCGTGCGAATT
The DNA here is from genome assembly GCA_040002475.1 of bacterium. Lineage (GTDB taxonomy): Bacteria > Gemmatimonadota > Gemmatimonadetes > Gemmatimonadales > Gemmatimonadaceae > JAQBQB01. The sequence continues at coordinate 51,736 of JBDUEJ010000038.1, forward strand.
GCGGCCGTCAGGAACAGGCGATCGCGAAGACCCGCTTGCTCCTGCACGTAGAGACCGAGCGTCTTCGTCGCGGTGGCCAATTGGTTGGAGCCGATGCGTGTCGCGGCCGATCCGACCGACTGCGAGCCCGGCGGAAGGTTGGTGCCGCTCGACGCGGTGAAGTCGCTTTCGACATTCGTGTAGTCCGCGCCGACCGACGTTTTCATGTTCGCCCAGCTCTTCGCCTGCCAGGTGGAGTTGCTGGTGAGCTTCGCCGAGAAGTTGCGGTTGTTCGCGCTCTGATCGCCGACCGAGCCCTGGCGCAGCGTTCCCTGATCAGGACATTCGTTGAAGCGGCAGGTGAACGGATCCTGGCGGTTGGCCAAATCGATGCCGACCGTTCCTTCATTCTGCATCCAGTCGAACGGGCGCCAGTTGGCGGTCACGCTTCCGAGCGAACGCTGGACATCCTCCTCGGTGTAGACCTGCATGATGTCGCCGTAGTTGTAGCCGTTGTTGCCAAACAGGTTCTCGCCGCGCGTGCCCAAGCCGGTCACGCCCAGTCCGGCGCCCTGGAAGCCCGGGCTCATCATGGACTGGTAGTAGATCGAGAAGAAGTTGTTGTCGACTTCGGGCAGCCGCTGATTCGTCTTGATGAATCCGCCGTTGAACGAGAGATCGACCTTCGGGCTCAGCGCCATGTTCATGTTGGCGCGGATGGACTGGCGCTGCAGCGCCTCGGGGTTGATCCACTCGTCGCGGATCGGAGTGCCGAGCGTGTTGAAGGTGTTGATGTCGTGCCCGGGCATCTTGATCGGGCCGAGCTCGTTCTCGAGATCGCCGCTGATGAAATAGCGAACCGCGTCATTGCCGCCGGACACCTGGAGACCGTACTGGTCGCGGTGACCGTTGGCGAGCGGCGTGAGTCCCGGCGTGGCGAGCACGTTGAGTGAGGTGACGCTGTCGACCGTGCAGCCGTTGTTCGACGTGTAGTTGAAGCAACGCGTCGTGGCGCCCGCGCCGTTGTGCCCCCACTCGGCGTACGCGGTGGGATAGTTGTTCTTGTCCTGGACCAGACCGCCTTCACCGAACCACGTCCACCGAGTGCTTCCCGAGCGGCCCTTCTTCGTGGTGACGACGATGACGCCGTTCGCCGCGTCGGTGCCGTACAGCGTTGCCGCCGACGGTCCCTTCACGATTTCGATGTCCTCGATCTCCTCGGGATTCAATCCATTGAGGAACGTGGTGGACGTTCCGCCCACGCCGACGTTGACCGAACCGGCGTTGAAGCGCACGCCATCGACGATCCAGATCGGGTTGTTGTTGAGCGAGAGCGAGTTGACGCCGCGAATGTGGATCTGGCCGGCGCTGCCCGTCATGTTGCCGGGCAGAATGTTGACGCCGGGTGCCTTGGCGACCAGCAGGTCGCTCATGTTGGTGACCGACGACGTCTCGACACGCTTGCCAACATCGCCGAGCGTTGAAACTGTGTTGCCGAGCTCGACGCGTCGCTGCTCGCCGGTGGCGGTGGTGACGACGTCTTGCAGCTGAACGACGGCCTGCGCCATTGTGAAATCGAGCGTCATCGTGGCGCCCGCGCTCACGGCGATCGACTTCTTCTGCTCCTGATAGCCGACGCGAAGCACGCGAATCTCGAACGTGCCCGCTGGGACGGCGCGAAGGGTGTATTTCCCTTCGGAATTTGTCGTGGTGTTCGTGCTCGAGTTCACTACGAACACTTTGGCGTCGCCCAAAGGCTCGCCCGTCCCCGCAGCGGTGACGCGACCGCTGAGAGTTGCCGACTGTGCATGACTCACCGCCGGAACGGCAAGTATTGCGGCGGCTGCCAGGGCAGAACGGAGGAATGATCCCACGTTCCACGCTCGTGTAACACTCATGTTGAACGCCCCCTATGAATTTGGATCGCACGCGCAGCCAGCAACGACAGCGCGGCCTTTGCGGCGCCGCCGTGTGTTGAGTGCGCGGAGACCGATCTTCGGTCTCGCGACCTACGGTTGCACCCGGCAACG
>JBDUEJ010000039.1:0-52727 GCA_040002475.1 bacterium
TGTTGGCTCGGCAGCTCGACGAGCGCTTTGCCCTTCATCGGCCCGGCGACGGCCTGCCCGGTCGCCTGTCTCCACCAGCTGCCCGTCGTCTTGTCCTCGAACATGGCGTTGAAGTGGTCCATGCCCACCAGACGAAACGACTCTGACTTGCCGCCCACGAGCGGATCGAACACGCGGCCCGTGCGGCAGACGGTGCAGAAGCTCACCATCACCGGCTTTCCGCCGATCGTGTCGCGGACCTGGTGATGATACCCGATGAACTGCACGGGGTAGGCGCGAGACTCGCCATTCACCACGACGCCGACGACTAAGCGACTCGATTCGACGACGTTGGCGTCGGCCGGCCGCATTGAGACCAGGGTCGGCGGCAGGAACATGTGATCGGCCGACATCATGAAGTTCGTCATATAGGATACGCCGGCCACGATCAGCAGCGCCGCCGCGACGAACGCCTTTCGCCCGCCCCCAACCCTCCAGGCGGGAGCAATCCCGGCCACAATCATTCCGCCGTAGACCACCCGAAACAGCCAGCGCCATGAATAGAGGGCGTACGCCAGGTCGATGCTGCGGACGCGCTGGCTGTACGGCATCGGCATGATGAAGTACACGTTGGCGGCCTCGAACAGCACGGCGAGGAGGACGCCAAGATAGAACGACTTTTTCATGAGGTACTAGGTACTAGGTGGGTTGAGTCCGCTTGCGGCGAGCTTTCGAGCAATGTGCATCGCGTGCGATGAGGGCGATAGGGTGAGCGGGCCGTTACATCGCCTTGGCTATTTCGTGACCGGCGAGATGAAGGTTTGGGGCGATCGCGCCACCATCAATTCTCTCCTTGCCCATCGGTCGCCATGCGCATCGCGAAGGTAGTCGTCGCCAGCACACTGCTCATCGCCACGAGCGCCCTCATGCTCTCGTGTACCAAAGACGCCACGGAACCGCAGCTCGACCCGAACGGGGTCGCGTATTCGTTCGCCGTCTTGGGCTGCAATCGTGTCGCCGCTCCTGAAAGCCTCGGCGTTGTGAGCACGGCCAACGTGCCGCAGCTCAATCGAACATTTGCCGATATCGCAGCGATGTCGCCGAGGCCCAACTTTCTGTTCTTCGCCGGCGACCTCGTGTTCGGTTACACGAACGACAGCACCGCGCTCGACCGCGAGCTGAAGGGTTGGATCGCGCTGTACCAGGCGTCGCCGCTCGCCAACTCGGGTGTTGAGCTGGTGACGATTCCGGGCAATCACGAGACGGACAACCTCGCCAAGGTCGCGGTGCCGTCGGGCGAACGGGTGTGGCTGCGCGACATGGCGGCGTACATCGGTCGTGGCGGCAACGGTCCGGCGGCGGGCGGCCCGGATGGCCTGCAAACCGATCAGAGCAAGCTCACGTACTCGTTCGATTTCAAGGACGCGCACTTCGTGCTGCTCAACACCGACCCGGTGGGCAAGGATTGGCACGTACCAACCGCGTGGATGACCACTGATCTGGCGGCGGCGCGCGGCCGCGGCGCCAAGCACGTTTTCGCCATCGCGCACAAGCCCGCGTATTCGTATCCCACGCTCGCGACCGACGGACTAGCGTTCGACATGGCGGCACGCGACGCGTTTTGGAACGCCCTCGTGAACAATCAGGTCGAAGGCATGTTCTCGGCGCACAATCACGCGTACTGGCGTGCACAGCCCACGGGAAAAACGTGGCAGGTGATCGCGGGCAACGGTGGATCGCCGCTCGACGCCGCCGTCGACGTCACCATTCCAGGCACCGGCGCTTATTTCGGCTACACCATCGTGACCGTGACGAATAGCGGACGCGTATTCTCCAAGAGCTACGGGCGTGACATCCCCGCCGCCGGCTACGCCGCCACGACGCCGTCCGTTCCCGCGACGCTCCGCGATTCCTTCGAAATCACCTGGAAGTAGGCCGCTGCGGACCACATCGAGCCACAGTTTTCTCCGGCGTCCGGGAGTCATCGCGGGCGCCGGAGTCGTAGTATTCGCACTTCTCGTTCTGCTTGGCGCGGCGACGCGGCGTTCGCCGAACGCTGGACCCGCCGGCGACATTCGCGCCCTGCTCGCCGACGATGTCGATTCGCTCGACGCGGCTTTGAAGAACCTGAGCACCGCGCTTGCAACGCCAACTGAGGCGGGCGGCGAGCCGCGAATCCGCTCGGTGTTTCGGACCGCGCGGGGACGATACAAGCGCCTCGAAGGCGCGGTAGAGTTTTACGCGCCGGCGTTGGCGGCAGCATTCAATTCACGTCGACAGGAAGTGGACGACGACGACGCACCGCCGCCGTCCACGCTTTCGCCAACGGGTTTCCCAGCACTCGAGACGATTCTCTGGCCACATCGCGAGCCCAACCTCGCCGACTCGGCACGCCACATCACCGAGAGCATGCGACCGCTGGTCACGCGACTGCGGTCGCTCATACCGGCGCTCGTTCCAACGGAAGCCCAGACGATCGAGATCGCGCGACTCGAGATCGCGCGCGTATCCACGCTCGGTATTTCCGGATTCGACGCGCCGGGCACACACGATTCGATGCGCGAGGGCGCGCAGGCATTCGAAGGCGTGCGAGAACTGGTAAGTGTCGCCGGGCCCGGATTTTGGGGTGATTTCGCGCGAGAGCGCCGCGCGGTTGACAGCACGTTCAAGCGCGCACAGGCGTACCTCGAGGCGAACACGGACTTCGACACGTTCGACCGACTGACGTTCATCACGCACTACGCTCAGCCCGCGGCCACGGCGCTCGATGCGTTGCGGCGCGCCGGGCGCACGACGGCGATCCGGATTCCGCGTGCCTGGCGTTTCGATGCGCCGTCGGTGTACTCCGTTGGCGCGTTCAACTCGGTGGCGTACGCGCCGACGACGGCACCGGCCTCGTCACACGAGCTCGTCGAGCTTGGGGCGCGTCTCTTTTTCGACCAGTCGCTCTCGGGCACCGGAACGCGCAGTTGCGCGTCGTGTCACAACCCGGCGCAGGCGTTCACAGACGGCTTGGGGAAAGCGCGTAGCATCAATCCGAATGGACCGCCGGTCGCGCGCAACACGCCGACGTTGATCAACGCCGCCATCCAGCCCGCCCAGTTCGCGGACGAGCGAAGCGCCACGCTCGAAGATCAGGTGCTCGAGGTGCTGCGCAGCCCGGCCGAGATGTCGAGCTCCGCCGAACACGCGGCCGCGACGTTGGGGGCGAGCGCGTCGTATGTGGCTTTGTTCGCCCGCGCTTTTGGCGATACACCGGCGAACGCGGTCACACCGCTGCATGTGCGACAAGCGCTGGCCGCGTACGTGCGAACACTCGTGTCGCTCGACTCGCGATTCGATCGCGCGGTGCGCGGCGACACGAACGCGCTTTCCGTCGAGGAGCGTCGCGGCTTCACGATATTCATGGGCAAGGCCGCGTGCGGCACCTGTCATTTCGCGCCGTTGTTCAGCGGAAATACGCCGCCGCTGTACATGAGCTCCGACGTCGAGGTGATCGGGACGCCGGTTTCGCCGCGAACGCCGGCGTTGCTTGATGCGGACTCGGGGCGAGCCGCGATCGATCGTCTGCCGACGCATCTGCGGGCGTTCAAGACGCCGTCACTGCGGAATGTGGCTCTCACGGCGCCGTACATGCATAACGGAGCATTCCGTACGCTCGACGATGTTCTGCTGTTCTACGATGCCGGTGGCGGGGCTGGGGCGGGAGCACGCATCGCCAATCAGACACTGAGCGCGGATTCGTTGCATCTATCGGCCACGGAACGGCGGGCGATCGTGGCCTTTCTGGGCGCGCTCACCGATACGGCAGGGTTGTCGACCGCCGGCGCTCGCGGCACGCCCTAGGCGCACCACGCGCGCGAGTGCGTCGCGGGCTACCTTGAAGTATGGATCGTCGCGATTTTCTTCAGCGGATGGGCTTGGCGGCCGGTGGCGTTGTTGCCGCACCGCTTTTGGCGCGCGCGGAAGTGGCGCGCCCGGCGTCCACATCGCGCGCATATGAATTCGTCTTCGCGCGGCTTCGCTACGACTCGGGCGACTGGGATTACAATCCCAAAGTTTGCGCCAACGTCCTCGACGCAGTGGTGCAGTACACCGAAATCCCGGTGCAGCAACAGGAAGTCGTCATCACGCTCGATTCTGCCGAGCTGACGTCGTATCCGTTTTTGTTCATGACGGGACACAAGCTGGTGCGTTTCAGCGAGAAGGAGCGACAGGGGCTCGTGCGGTACGTGGACAACGGCGGCCTGCTCTTCTCCGACGATTGCAACCACGATGTGAACGGACTCTACGCCAAGTCGTTCGAGGCGGAGATGCACCGCGCGTTCGCCGGCGCCGATGTACTGTCAAAGATCCCGAATAGCCACGCGCTGTACCATTCGTTCTTCAAGTTCGACGGCCCGCCGCAAACGAGCCACGAGTTGAACGGCTGGGGCGACAACATCGTGCACGGCTATCTCCGAGGCGTCGAGCGTCGCGGACGCCTCGGCGTGGTGTACGCGAACCAGGATTTTGGCTGTGAGTGGGATTACGACTGGAAGAACAAGCGCTTTCGCGTAAGGGACAACACCCGCTTCTCGGTCAATCTCATCGTGTATGCGATGACGTAATCTGGCAAACGCCACCGAAGTACCTGGTACTAAGTCCACTGGTACAGGGACTGGCATACTAGCCATCCCAAATTTGGGCCTCAGCCGGGGAGCTTGTTCATCAAGGCGGCGAGCATGCGGCGAGGATGCGCTGCACTGACTTGGTGTCGCCCTGCAATGCCTCGCTCGTTCGAGTTGAGATGTAGCCGAGGTCGGCGGCGATCATGAGATGATTCTCCGTTTCGCGGGCTGAACCCGACGCGATCCGTAAAAAACGGATTGTTGCCTTCCGCGAGCTCTTGCCACATCCCTCGACGATGTTCGATGGAATCGAGAGCACCGCGCGGCGCATCGCTGCCCTGCACCCGACATCATCTCATGGCGCTACTCCAACCATGAATTGGGAGGGCGAGTATGCCAGTCCTTGTACTAGTGTACTAAGTACTCGGTCCTTCGGTGGCAGTGCTTCGGAGAAGGTCCCGCCGCGGCCGCCCCCACCCCGGCACGTACGCCGGACATCCACGGCCGCGCACAATGGTCATGCCACTAAAATTCCCTCGGCGATTTCCAAAGCGATAGTCGGCAATCTCGTCGCCTTCGATGTAGGGCGCACGGCCGAACTCGAGCCACGCGCGCACCCAGCAGTCGTCGCGAGCGAGATCGCGCAGACGCGTCAGCGATTGCACGTCCGCGTTGTTCCATTCGTCGCACCGCGCGCCGCCCCAACCGCGCGCCACCGCCACCACGCCGCGACGCAATGAGAACGTGCCAAGACTCTCGTTCTTTGCAACGACAATCGTCGTCCAACACAGCGGGTTTGCCTCTTTCGGACTCATGATCATGTCCACGATCTCACCGCCAGTGTCCGCCGACGCCCGCGCCAACACGCGAGCGCGCGCAACCTGCTTCAACCCGAACAACGAGATCACGAACAGCGCCGTGGACGCGAGCGCCGTGATCGTGCGCGCTCGGGGCGAGACGCGGACAGCAAACAATGCCAGCGCGGCGCCGATCACGACGGGCGCGATCAGTGAACCGATCGACACAAAGCCGACACGCACGAACACGAACGGCAGACCAACAATCAACCCGGCGACAACGAGTCGGCCGTAGCGATTCTTCGTATTCACCGCGACCGCCACGCCGAGCAACACCCAGAGCCACGGTTCCACGACGCTGACGGCATCGCCGTAAAACCACCGATTGTCGAACGGATAGAACGGATGCACGCCGTAGCTGTTCCACGAATCGAGCACGATATGACTGAGCAGGCTCGCCGCGACGAGCGTCCAGAACCTGGCTCGAACCGGCGCGATTGCCGTTCGAATGGCCGGGAGCGAACACACGAGCGCGACGAGCATCCACTGAACGACAAGCCCCACCAACGTGTGCGTGTGACCGCGATGGTGGAGCGAGTAGCCGAGCGGCGGCGCCATGATCCGTGTGTACAGCAGATCGGCGTCCGGCAGGTTGGCGGCGATCACACCCGCAGTAAAAAAAATCCGGCGGTGCGCCGTGCTGGCGCCCGCCGGAAGTGCCAGCTCCGCGAATGACGCGCCGACGAGGGAGTGTGCGAGGTTCTCCACGATTCGTCGGCGACTATCGTTCGTGTGCGCGCGTCAGTCGAACGCCGCGCCCACCATCATCTTGCGAATCAACAACCACGGCGAGCCGTGCGAGATGGAATTCGTCTGCGTCGGTTGGCCTTTCGCGTCGCCGCCCGTTCCAAACTTCTGATACTCGCTGGGACCCGTGATGCCGTCGAGATTGCCCCAAAAATCGGTGGTAATGGCGTTGTAAGTCACGTCGGTCACCTGCCGCGTGATCTTGCCGTTCTTGATCTCCCAGAAAATGTGGCCGCCAAACTGGCCGTTGTACCGCTGCTGGTCGATCGAGTAGCTGCCGCGGCCGTCGATCATCACGCCGTTCTTCACATCGGCGATGAGCGCGTCGCGCGTTGGTGAGTTGGCCGGTCCCGGCTCGAGATGCACGTTGGGCATTCTGAGGAACGGATAGTCGCGCCACGAATTGCCGAACGTACAGCCGCGGCTGAAATTCTCGCCGATCAAATGCGCCGTCTCGCGGTTGGTCTGCAACCCAACAAGAATTCCTTCGCGAACGATCGGCCACTTCATGGCTTTCACGCCGTCGTCGTCAAAGCCGGTCGCGCCAAGCCCGTTGTCGGTTTTGTCGGCGGTGATGTTCATGTGCTTGGAACCGTATTTCAGTTTGCCGATGTCGGTGAGCTTCACGAAGCTCGTACCGGCATAGTTGGCTTCGTAGCCGACGATGCGATCGACCTCGGTGGCGTGCGCGACGATCTCGTGGATCGTCAACATCGCGTGCGACGGCGACAGAATCAGATCGCGCAAACCGCTCGAGCCGAGTGGCTTGGCGGTGCACATCTCCACCGCGTCGTTGGCAACGCGCTCGGCGGCCTGGAGATAATCGGTCTGCTCCGCGATCTCCCAACCGCCACACGCCGCGACGCCCGTGTAGTTTCGCGTGCGCGTGATGTCGCCGACCTTGGCCGTGACGGTAAACGTGGGCGTGGTCGTGTAGAGCTCTTGCTCGATGTACGAACCCTGGCTCGACGCGAAGTAACGCCACTCGTAGCCGTGATTGGCAGCGACGTTCACTGCCGTCACGCCCTTCACGTCTTTCGCCTTGTCGACGATCGCCTGCGCCCACGCCTGCTTGTCAGTCGCCGACACGGTCGTCGGCGGCTTGGTCATCGGCGTGATGAAATTCTCAACGTACGCCGGAACAGGCGCCAGCTTGAGGTCGGTCTTCTTGGCGATCGCGCTGGCCTTCGCCACTTCCACGGCAACGCGCGTCACGCGGCGAATCTCATCCTCGGTAACGATTGGGCTGCTCGCGAAACCCCACACGCCGCTATGCACCACGCGAACACCAAAGCCCGCGGCCTGACGATCGGCGTCGGTGGGAATGCCCTTGAACGGAGCGCCGCCACGACCACCGCGGCCTCCGCCTCCTCCACCACCTCCTCCGCCACCACCAGCGCCACCAGCGCCACCGCCAGCACCACGACCGCCGCGGCCGCCGCGACCACCACCACCGGGCGCGCCGGCCGCGCCGCCAGTTCCCTCAGCAGCAACGCGAAAGTTGGCCATGCCGCCGGGCGGGTTGGTCGTCATCGTGAAGCGCACGTCGGCGTACGTGCAACCGCCAAGCTTTGCTTCGCCCAGGACGATGTCCGACAACCCTTTGAACTTGGATTCGATCGCCTTGCCTTTGGGACTGTCGGCGATCAACTGCGCGACGAGATCGTTCGAGTAGAGGGCGATCGCGGCGGTCGCGCCCACGCCCTTACCGATATTCTTGAGAAAATCGCGACGAGTCGGGCTCATGTCGTTGCCTGAAGTTGACGCATGACTAGAAAACTCTAAACCGCTGGGGAAACGGACGTCATGTAGAACTCTTCGATGCGCACGGGCGGAACGAGCGCCGCATTGCCGGCACCAAACGCTTCGCCGAGGTCCATGGGGACCGGCTTGCCGACGAGCGTGAGATTGTTGTAGCCGACGAGCGGCGACATGTTCCAGCGGAAGTTCTGCACCGGCCCGGCAATCTCGCCGTTCTCGATGAGAAACAATCCGTCGCGCGTCATCCCGGTGTTGAGCAGCGGCTGTTCCTGCGACGGCACGCCGCGAATGTACCAGAAGGACGTCACCAGCAGCCCGCGCCGCGTCTGCTTGATCATGTCCTCGATGGACATCTCCGAGCCTTCTTGCACCAGACTCTGGTTCACCGTGGCCGGCTGACCCGGAACGAGATTGCGCAGCAATCCCTTCTCGACCCACTGCACCGGCTTTGCAGGCTTGAAGTCGTTCATGATCGGCGACTGACGCAGCATCGCGTTGCCGATGTCGCTCTTCAGGGAGAACAGCTCGCTGAACAGCTTGTCACCAGGCTTTTTGTTCGCCATGAACGCAGCAACCGAACCGGGGCCAGTTGCCTGTCCGAGTCCGCCGCCGCCACCACCACCGCCTCCACCACCACCACCGCCACCGCCTCCTCCACCGCCACCGCCTCCTCCACCGCCGCCTCCACCGGGAGGACCACCGTCAGGCGCGCCGGCACCCGGCGGACCACCACCGCCGCCGCCCGGACCACCAAAACCACCGCCGTTCGGATTGAAGATACCGGTCATCAATGACAGGAACCGCGCGTTGGCGCGCGGTTCGAGAATCACCGTGTAGCGACCCGGCTCGATCGCTTTCGCCTTCCGGCTCATGAGCGCCTTGTTGGCGGCCACTTCCGTGAGCGCCTTGGCGTCGATCATTCGAATGTCTTTGATGCCCGTCGTCCCCGACCAACCCGAACCACTTCCGTCGGGCATGCGACAGGTGAGAACAAATCCCGCTTCGGCCGAACGATAGTACGCGAACAGTCCCTTGGAGTTCGCGTTGCAGGTCGTCTGATCGACCTTCGGGATATAGCCGGCGCCGAGCACTCCTTTCTTCTCGGCGGCGTCGACGCTGTCTTTGACCATGCGCGCGCGCTCGCCGGGACCAAACTTGATCGCCTCTGGGAGCGCGGCGTCGACCGACACGTACTCCTGGGCGCCGAGCAGCGCCGGAAGGTTGGGATTGTCGGTGGCCTTCTGGACTTCGGCCAGCGCCTCGTCGACCATCTTCTGCAACCCGGCGTCGCTGAAGTCGCGGGTGTTCGCGCTGGCGGATTTCTGGCCGACGTGAACGGTCGCCGTGACCTGGCGATCGTACTGCACGAGGTTGGTGGTGATCGACGAGTTGGCCCATCGGGTGCCCGACCGTTCACCGCCGGTGAGATTCACTTCGACGGCGTCGGCCTTGGTCATGTTGAGGACCTTGTCGACGATGGCTTTGGCTTCTTCGCGTGTATACATAAGGGGGCGGAAGCTATGGATGGTGCCCGAGACTATCAAGCAGTATGCGCGCGAGCCTCATGTTTCGTTGACGATTTCGTGGTGATGTCCGCGGCGAGCGTGCGTTGCATTTGCCCTCGGACTTTCTCGCGCAGGCTGTCTTCGTCGTCGCGCGACGCGCCCGCGGCGAACACGGGTTCCAGCACGTGAATCACGACGTCGTGCGGCGAGAGGCGCCTCGCTCGTAAATCCGTGTGCGGCTTGAGCGGCGAGATCACGACTGGAACGATCGGCGCGCCGGTGGCCGCCGCAAGGCGGAACGCTCCTCGCTTGAACGGCCCAAGCACTCCCGGCACCTTGCCGCGCGTCCCCTCGGCGAACATCCAGACCGAAAGCTTCTGCTCACGAATCGTCCGCTCAGCCTGCAGGAGAGCCGCCGCCGCGCGCACGGGCACATCGCGGTCGAGCGCAATATTCTCCGCGCCACGAAACAGCGGGCCAATGATCGGCCAGTCACCCACCTGACGGCCCATCACCACTGCGCTGCCGGGAAAGATCAGACCGACGATCGGGTAGTCGATCTGGCTCTGGTGATTCGCCACGTACACGCATGGATGGTGCGTCAACAACCGCTCTTGTCCCACGATTCGGACGCGAAGGCCGGCCGCACCGCAGCAGAGACGACCCAACAATCGGGCGAACGATTGACGTCTGTCGCCGGGAGACATGGGCAGGAGTCGCGTGAATGCGTACCACGTCACGGCAATGCCGAATCCCGTCACGCCGGCGCTGGCGCGAAGCCAGAACGCGGCGCGCTGCATGACCCGCGATATGACCCGCGGCATGACCCGCGGCATCAAGAAACGGTCGTCAACGACCGCTCGTCGCGAAATGAAGTCTCGTGTTCGCGGACAGCGTTCGCCAACTCCCGCAACTCCGTTGTCGTCGCGCCGGGGAACAGCGGCAGATACAACACTTCCGTCATCAACCGCATCGATTGCGCAGGAAGCGCGCGACCGTTCGGCGCCGGGACGAACAGCAAATTGGACGCTCCGCACGTTGCGTCGAAGCCCCGCGTCCAGAGATGTCGCATCAAGCGCTCGGGGTCCGGCGTCAGCATCGGAAACAGCCAGTGCGTGTGGTGGTTCGCACTGGCGCCCGGACGATTGAGCTCGGGAAACATCGTCGTCACCGCCTGGACGAGGGCGACGCGTTCGGCGATCGGCTTCGTCGCCGGTTGGCTCAGTCGCCGCTCCAGCAGGCGAACGAGCGGAACACTCGGCTGCTGCCTGAGCCGGACAAACAAATCGCCACCGGAAAAGCTCCGAAGCGCGGTGCCCAGCGACGTGTCGTGGTTGCGGCCGGTCGCCTTGCAAAGAGATACGAAAACTCGAAACACCGGGCGAAGTCCAACGAACTTCATCGCCGACATCGTCACGACGCGCCGCAAGTATGCTCGACGCGATTGGCGGGGATACGCGGCTTGTTTCTCTCGCACGCGTTGGGCGAGAGAGGAACTCGTGAAGCGCAGCAGCGCGCCTCCCAGTGCGGTTTGCCGCTTGATGAGCCCGAAGCTGAACATGCTGACGTCGCTGCCGGGGTGGCCGCGATACGACGATCCGTCGTTGGCCTGGGCGCAATCTTCGATGAGAAGCAGTTCGCGCTCGCGCGCGAGCTTGCTGATCTCATCGAGCGGCATTCGACTGCCGAACAGATGCGCGATGAGGATCGCCTTCGTGCTGCGAGTAATTGCCTGCCGCACCGTGCTTGCGCCGACGGCCAGCGTGTTGAGCTCGACGTCGACCGGCACGGCGACGAGTCCGTGTCGCGCGATGATGTCGAGGATGTGCGGGATCGTGATCGCCGAAACGATGATCTCGCTCTGGGGCGGGAGGTCCAACACCTGGAGCAGCGCATCCAGACCACTGCGCACCGACAGGCAGAGAACGGAATTCGCCGCCGCGGCGCCCGCCCACCGCGTCTCGACTCTCTTCTGTGCGGCGCGAGCGTTGCCCGGCGTCACGGTGTACATCGCCGCCGCGACCAAGTCCGACCACGAGATGTATGGCGCGCCGCGCGGAATCATCGCGCCGCCTTCACCCGTCGGTTGGCAGTCGAGGGTGGCATTCGAGTTTCACCGCGTTGCCGCGCGGCCAACGGCTGCGGAATGGTCGTGCCCAGCATCGCTTCGCGCAGCCGCCGGATGACATCGTGGCTCACGGCGTGTACATCCGACGTTTCGTCGAGCAGCACCGGCGTGCCGCAGGCGATATGCACGCGTCCGAGGTCGATGCGTCCGCGCCAGGCGTCGATCGTCCACGACACGAGTGCGCTCAATCGCATCTTCGCCTTGGGATGCCCGGCGAGCTCGCGCGCAAACGTCGCGTGTTCGGGAACACGTTCGTAGGTGATGGCGATCGGCAGTAGCGCGCATGTGCGACCCGTGGCCTGCAAACAGCGCAGCAGTCCGCGCTTGGGTTGGAGAAACTCGCCCGAGCGGCTGCGTCCTCCTTCAATGAAGAAGGCAAGTGTCTTCCCTTGTTTGATCAGCGCATCCACGCGCGGCGCGAGATCCGGGTCCGTCGTTGCTTGTCCGCGACGCAAATAGAATGCGTGCATCGACTGGAGAATGCGACCGAGAATCGGAATGCGCGCGAACTCCATTGTTGCCGCAATGTGCGGAATCGGGAGCAGATCCGGCCGCGCAAACGCCAGGTACGTGCACAATACGAAATCCAGATAGCTGCGATGACTCGGCGTGAGCACAATCGCCGCGCCATGCGGCGCGGCACGGAGCGCCCGCTCGAACGACGGCACGTCCACCGTCACGGCGTCCACCGAGCGGCGAAGGACCTTGGTCACGACCCAGGACGCCGCGCGAATCCAGAAATTTCCGTGCGGGCGGCGCATGACCCACGGAAGGTCGGCGTCGCGCGCGACGCGCGCCCGCCCCGCCAACACCCACTCGGATTCGTCGCGCCCGAACAGATGACGATACACGCCGCGGCAGATCGTGTCGACGAACGCGACCGCGTCGTAGGCGTCGTCCAACGGAAGCGACGTGCGAAAGTTGAATGTGCGCGTCGTGAACGAGGTGAACTCATTGTTGAGATACGACAACCTCGCGTGCCGCTTTTCGGCGCGACGCTTCTTGGCGCGTGAGCGCAAACCGGCAACAGCGATGGGCAAGCGATGATAGAGGAAATCAGCAACGGTGAAGCCGGGACCGCGCGGTCCGAGGTAGCGCACGTCGGGCCGCTCGTCTACGCGGTTGGCACCGAAGAATTTTTGCGTCGCGTCCCTGCACTGCTTCACTGTTGGCGAGTTACCCACTCCGGCTACGGCATGGCGAATCACCACCGATTCGGTATCGCTCACGCACGACTGCACAATCCGCTTCGTGACTTCGTCCACCGGCATGAGGTCCAACCGCGCGCCGGCGTCGCAGACGAGCGCGCGCAGATGACCCGCGCCTGCGAGCATGACGAATGCTCCCAAGCCCGACGTGCTGTCGATCCATCCCGGGAAGGGGTGCTGGCGACTCGCAGTCATGATGCTCGGACGGAGAATCGTCAGCGGTACGTCGCCACGCCGCGCCACGAGCAAATGCTCAGCGACACTCTTGGACAGCGTATAGCTGTTGGGATGTCCCGTTCGCTCTAGTAAATCCTCATCGGTGATCGTGCGATCCAAACATGCGCCGTACAGCTCGCCGGCAGGAATGGGCAGCGCGGCCAACGCCTCTTCGATGGGCGCGCCACCGTCCGGATTGGGCGTGACGTACGCCGTGGACACGTACACGAAGCGCGCGACATGCGGCAGCGTTCGCACCAACTCCAGCAGGTTGAGGCTCGCCGACACGTTGATGCGAGCCGCGGATTCCGCCGGAATGTCGAATTTCACGGACGCCGCGGCATGCACCACATGGGTCACGCGTCGCAAAAATCCCTCGCGTTCGACGCCGCCCAGGCCAGGCTCCTCGAGGTTCGCCTCGATGACCGTGACGAGTTGCGTCCAGTGCGCCGGCAACCGCGAAAAGCACTCGGAGCGCACGACCTCGCGGCGGAATCGCTCGTCGGCGCGTAGCCCGCGCATGGGGCGAATGACGACACCAATGCGATCGATGCCGAGCTCGCTCTTTCGACGCACCAGTTCTTCCAGGAGCACCTTGCCCAGAAAGCCGGTGACTCCCGTAAGCAGAAACGTGCGCTGCGCCGGCGCCGATTGCGTCACTGATTCGCGATTCCGAAAATGTTCGCCGGGTCGACGGCGCGTTTTACATCCGCCGCCCATTCCATGCTCACACTCGACGCGATTCGCGGCAGGAAGTCGCGGCGAATCTTGCCCACGCCGTGATGGTGTGACAGCGACCCTCCGCACTTGAGAATCTCGTCTCGCGCCGCATGCTCCAACTCGGCATAGACCTCGTCGGGACGCTCGACATTCTTATGATAGAATCCGAAATAGAAATACACCGCGACCCCGGTCTGGTACAACTGCGTCACACGGGCCGTGATGAACGGAATTCCAGGAAGCTCGCGAGCCTCGTACTCCTCGGTGAGTCGCCGCTTCACGTTGGCGCAGAGCGGCAACACCTGACTCCATGAAACAGACGTCTCGAACGATTCTCCGAGGATGTAGTGCTTCATGATGAAGTCGCGGAAGTAGGCGATGCCGAACGTGAGCTGGTAGCCCTTCTTTCCGTTCTCGGCGCCGGCGCGCATGCCGCCGTGCCGCTTGGCGATCCGTCGGACGACCGCTTCCTCCCGTGCAACTTGCTCCCGGCTCCCCTCGAAGACCAGGGTGCACGCCGCCATCCGATTGACGTCGAATCCCTTGAGCTTGGTGACAAACAACTTCTCGGCCCGGCGAACGGTTGCCTTGAAGCCCGTTGCCTTGGGCTTGAGCATCTGGCTGAGCTGAAACTGCAGATTGTCCACCAGCCGCACGCTGGCCGGCTGCGTCCCTTCGCGTGTGAGATCGTGCAAGAACGCGACGCCGCGCTCGAAAGTTGGAAAAAGGATCGCGTCGTACTTCTCGACTTCCGGAAGCGGAAACACCTTGACCACCGCGTGCGTGATGACGCCGAGTGTCCCCTCGGAGCCGAACATCCATCGCCGTGGGTCGATGCCGACCGACTCGCGCGGCGCCGGCGAATCGCCAGCCCGCGAGAGGGCGCCGCGCGCCGTGACCACGTGCACGTCGAGCACCAGATCTTCGATGTTGCCGTAGCGGTTTTTCTTCATGCCGCTTGCGTGCGTCGCAATCCAACCGCCCAGCGTAGAAAATTCGACGCTGTCGGGTTCGTGCCCCAGCGTGAATCCATGTTCGCCCAACTGCGCTTGAAGGTGGCGACCGACAGCGCCGGCTTGGATGCACGCCATCTGGTTCACCGGGTCGATCCACAGAATGCGATTGAGCCGGCTCAGATCCAACGACACGATCATGCGACGCTCGTCGGCCGGGCAGCGGAGCGCGTCCGTCACGTTCGTGCCGCCGCCGTAGGGAACAATGCAGACGTCGTGCTCCGCGGCCGCTTCCACCAATGCAGTGACCTGATCGACGGTGTCCGGAAATACCACGAGATCCGGCACGCGCTCGACGCGATCGTACTTGATCGCGTACATCGCCCCGAGCGTGTGGCCGTGCCCATGTCGGAGGCGAATGAGCGGATCGGTGGTGATCGCGTTGACCGACAGGAGCTTCTTCGCGGTGCACGAGAACGCCGCGTTCTCCACGGCCGACGGTACCGGCGGCGGGAACTGCGAGTCGTGCGTATCGGTGATGGGGATCTCGACGCCGATCGCGTGTTTCATCCACGGCAACAGATCGGGTAGCTCCGATCCGCTCAATGCGTAGCGTGATCCCGTCAGCGTCACGCTGCCGTTGGGCAGGATGGTGAACGCCGTATCACGAAAACCCCAGACGTCCGGACTGACGATTTCATCATCGGATTGCACCGGAGCGGCCGGAAAAATCCGGCCGCGCTCGGCGTGGTTCGTGGTACTCGTCTCACGGGACTCTCGTGCATTCACTGCGGGCAATACCTCGTACTAGAGTGTCATCGTGAACGCCAAGTTAGCGCGCGGACGACCGGAGCGGAGTGCAAGCGGAACCTCCCGTCACGACACCGTCGCGTACGTCCACCAACCAGTATCCTTCGCGCCCAAGTTCCGTGGATGAGCCTGCGCAAAAGACGTGCGGGCGGGCAGCAGTGGGAGCATGGTAGAAGCGCCGGTGAATGTGTCCGTGCAGCACCGCAAAGCGCGGCCCGGGCAACAGGTCGAGCAGTGCGTCGGCGTCCGAGAGTCCGTGAATGCGCGAATCCTTGCGACCGTTCGCTCGCAGCGGGGCATGGTGGACCATGACGAGCACGGCTCGATTGGCGAGTCGCCCATCATTCACGATGTCTCGAAGCGCAGAGAGTTGGGCGCCACCAACCGAGCCGTACGCCAAGCCGGGAACGATCGGCACACGCGACGAATGCAATCCAACCACGACGGCGTCGTCGCCCTTGAGGTGCACGAACGGATAGGCACCATCGCGACAGTATTCAGGCATATCTGTCGAGATAAGATGGCCGAAATGTCGCTCGAACCTGTTGCTGCGAATAGCGTTAGGTGTGAAACAATCATGGTTTCCGGGAATGACCGCAAAATTCTTGCGACTATCCGCCACGCGGCCGAGCGCCTCGCGCGCCGCCCGGAATTCCTCCTCCATGGCGTAGCCGGTGAGGTCTCCAGAAAGCAACAGATGGTCGGCTTCGCCGCGGCCAATCGCTCCGGAAATCCACTGCAGCGTCCGCCTCGCGTCGCGATAGGCAGTCGCCCGCCCGCCGATGCTCAACTCGAGCAGCGCCGTCCAACGCCGCCAGCCCAACTTGAAAAAGGGCGCCGACGCGTAGTCCTGCGTTATGTGGACGTCGGAGCAGTGGAGGAAGCGCATGCGGAGTCGCGGGGTCCACGCTGCAGGCTCTCAGCGCGCTCGTACTGTCCAATTGTAGCGGCTACGATATCCGGCCAGGCATAGGGCGGTCGAGCCTCGTGGTTCCGCTGAGCAATCGAAGCACGACGTGGTTCGTTCGCGGCGAGTTCGACGACGGCCGCCGTGAGTCCGGCCACCGAGTCGGAAAGCAGCCCGTTTTCGCCGTGGACCACGAAGTCCTCGACGCCGGTATTCCGTCGCGCGATCACGGGCACGCCGGCACACAGCGCTTCGAGCGCCGCGATGCCGAACGATTCCATGCGCGTCGGAAGCACAAACGCGTGGGCCGATCCAAGGAGAGCCCGGATCTCATCGCGAGACCGGCGCCCGTGAATTCGAACACGATCGATTCCCGCCCGCGCGGCCAGTCGGTCAACGGCGCGCCGCTCCGGTCCGTCCCCAACGATGTCGAGCGTGACGCGAACTGCCGAACCGAGCTGGCGCTGGGCGCCGTCGAGAATGGGGAACAGGTCGCGCGGACGCTTACGAACTTGAAGTCGCATCACGGCGACCATTCGAAACTCAGCGGCCTGCCTCGCGTGCGGCGCCGTCACCCACGCGGCGGGGTCGATGCCGTTCGGCAAGACGTCGACGACCGATCCGGCGAGCGCACGCGACGTTTCCCGTGCGACATACCGGCTCACGGCCGACCAGGCAATGGGAAGACGCGGAGCACCGCTCATCGCGGCCAACGCCTTCAACGCCGGCGCCAGATAGTCATAGACGCTATGGAACGTGAGCGCCGTAGGAATTCCGCTCTTTGCGGCAATTCTCGCCGTGCCATACGCGAGCGGAGCGATAACGCCGGAATGGACGTGGACGACGTCGAAATCGCCTTTCTCGATGAGGCGGCGAAACTCGCGAAACTGGCGCGGTGACGCCGAGAATCCGAAATATGGAAAGCGCAGGCCCGGCAGACGGCGGACTGGAATGCCCGAGAGGGACGAAGCGCCCGGCGTCGCCGTGATGATCTCGACCGAATGGCCGGCGTCGCGGAGGGAAGTGGCAAGGTCGATCAACTGAAGCTCGAGCCCGCCGAAACGAGGGAGACACCAGTCGCAGACGAGCGCAATTCGGCGAGACGAGGTTGGAGACTGGGTTTGGTCGGCGCAGGGGCTCGGCACAGCGGCAGTCGTCATGCGCGATAGTCTAGGCGATCGGAGGCAATCGCGCGCAGCTCGAGGTCAGGCTCGCCTCGGCATTGAACGGTCGAACTCCGCATGGCGCGTTGCTCCACCCCGCCGCAAACCCACAACACGGTCGAACGTGCTCGGAGTGTCCACAGTTCGCAGTCTGCAGTTCGCAGCCTGGAGTTTGCAGTCTATGGCGCCCTGTACCGTGTTGCCGGCCGCGAAAAATTGACCGTCCAGTAGGCGATGAGCGAGCACTGCTCCTTGCCCCACGTGTAGCGATTGTACTCGCTCGGAATGTCTTTCGGCGCCTCGTAGATCTCGACGGCCATGATGTCGGCGGGGTCGCTCGGCACCGCACTCCACGACGCGGGCAACCCGTTGACCAAAGTGTTGATGCACCGCCGGCCCATCGGCACGCGCACCGGCCCGCTTCGCGTCGGCTTTACGTCCACTGCGAAGCCATCAACGTTGTTGAACAGGTCGCCGGTGAAGTTCACATTCAGGTCGTCGATATCGGTATAGTCGAGAAACACACCCTTGGTCGACGCGCGACGGCAGAGAAAGCCTTCGATGTCGCGAAGCGTGCATTGGCGCCCGGCGGTCACCACCACGGTGTCCAACGTGGGCAATTTCACGCCGAGCACGAGCTGGACGTCCGTGCGGCCGGCACGCGACAGGTCCACGGTCCATTCGACCGGGACGTACCCGACGTGCCGCGCTTTGACGGTGTACTTCCCGGCGTCCAAGGCGCTGATCACAAAGCGCCCAGTGGAGTCGGTGCGGGCGCGGCGGTTGCCGGGAATCACGCTTACGTCGGCCTGCCGAACGGGAGCCGCGGCCGAGTCGCGCACGATCCCGCTGATGGTCGCGGAGCCCTGCGCGCGCGCCACCTGTGCCGCGAGGGCACACGCCCCGAGAGTCAGCGCCACGAAGCTCGACATACTCGCAATGTAGGCTCCGGAATTCCCATGCGGCAATAACTGTCGTGGATTGAACCCAAGCCAAGTTGGGATCCATATTGCTTCATGGTCCAATCCGGCTCGCCGATTGACCCGCTGTTTCTGTCCCTGCAGCTGTCGCTTGCCGGCCGTTACTCGATCGACCGCGAGCTGGGGCGCGGCGGCATGGGAATCGTGTATCTCGCCCGCGAGGTGCACCTGGACCGACTGGTCGCGATCAAACTCCTCCCTCCGGAGCTGGCGACCCAACCGTTGTTCCGCGACAGATTCCTCCGAGAGGCGCGGCTCGCCGCGCGTCTCTCGCACCCGAACATCATTCCGATCCACGCCGTCGAAGAAGCGGACGGTTTCGTCTTCTACGTGATGGCGTTCGTCGACGGCGAGACGCTGGCGCATCGCGTGCGCACGCGCGGACCACTGTCGAGCTCCGAAGGATCGCGCGTGCTGCGCGAAGTCGCGTGGGCGCTCGCGTATGCGCATGCGAACGGCGTGGTGCATCGCGACGTGAAGCCCGACAACATCCTGCTCGAGTCATCGAGCGGCCGTGTGCTCGTCGCGGACTTCGGAATTGCTGCCGCGGCAGGTGAGACGACCGCCGACGGCATCGCCGGCACACCCGAGTTTATGAGTCCTGAACAAGCACTCGGCGGCAAGGTCGACGCGCGGAGCGACCTCTATGGGTTGGGCGCGACCGCGTTCTACGCGTTTTCGGGGCGTCTGCCGTTCGAGGGAATCACGGCCACGGCGGTGCTCGCGAAACAGGTCACCGAGCCCGCGCCGCCGCTCGCGTCCCTCGGCGTTGGCATTCCGCGAAAGCTGGCCGCGATCATTGACCGGTGTCTCGCCAAGGAGCCCGACCAGCGCCCGCCGAGCGCGGAGTCGCTCGCCGAACAGCTCGGCGTTGCGCTCGAGCAGCGGCGAGAGCAGCCGGCCGCGCTGCGTGCATTCGTGAAACGCACCGGGCGGACGGACGGCGCCGGAACGTTGCTCGCCGGCGGGGGGCTGGTCGGAGCGTCGATCGTCATGTCGGTGGGGTTCGGCATGTTCGCCGGGTTCGCGACGCTCGGCGTTGGAGCGGTCGCTGGACCGCTGGCGTATTTCGTTGGGGCCGCGCGACGCGTGCTCACACTCGGGTTTGGGCATCGGGATCTGGAGCCGGCCTTCAAAGGCGAGATCGAACAATCGCGCGAAGAGTTCGCGGCCAACGGAATGACGCGTCCGTTTGAATTGGAGCGTTGGCTCCCCCGTGTCGCGCGGGTATCGGCCGCGACACTCGCGGTGCTCACTGTCGCGGGTATCGCAACGCGGTACAGCGGTAGTTTTAGTTTGCTGGCGTTTGGAACGGTTTTGTCGGCGACGACTGCAATTCTGTCGATGATCGGCCATCTCTCTCTGTTGCAACGCCGCTCCGACGTGAGCACCGAGTTCTGGTCGAAGGTGTGGCTCGGTCGCGTTGGCAAAGTCGCGTTCTCCCTCGCGCGCAAATCGCTCGGCAACCGAACGCTCGGGTCGGCCATGACGCATCGCGCGACAGAGCTCTCGTTGGGAATGGCTGCCGAGCAACTTTATGGAAGTCTGCCGAAGGCGTCGCAACGCGCGCTCGGCGATCTGCCGTCGCTGCTCGGTCGTCTGCAGCGAGACGCGCAGCAGCTTCGCATCCAGTACGACGAACTGCAGGAAGCGCTGAGCGACGCCGGCGACGCGGCAGCATCAGTGCGCTACGCCGATGTGCGAGAGGCGCGCGACGTCGTTCACGCAAAGCTCGGCGATGCGGTGGGGGCGCTCGAGACGATTCGACTCAATCTTCTGCGCCTGCACGCTGGGTCCGCGACGGTCGAGAGTTTGACGACGCACCTCGGTCTCGCGGCCGACGTCTCAGAGGAAGTGGAGCGACTGATCGCGGCGAACGACGAGATTGGGACGATGTTGAAGTTCCCACGCGAGCCCGCGGGAACGCCGGTGTAGCTCGTATTGCTCTTCAGGGATTTCCGGGACGCGGCAAGCCGGATGGCGCCTTGGGAGAAATCTGCGTGCCAACGCTGTTGCGGAAACTCTATGGCGCCCCGAGCGAGCCGAGCTCCAGCTCCATGTAAACGTCCGCCGTCTCGTACGGCTGCGTACTCGGCATTGGTTTGTGGACGAACCCCATCGATTCGTATAGCGCGAGCGCCGCGCCAAGACGCGAGCTCGATACCAGCACCACGCGGCGCATCTTCATTTGGCGCGCGCGCGCGAGGCACACTTCGGCGAGTCGTCGTCCCAATCCACGACCGCGCGCCGCATCCGCGACCGTGAGTTTCGCGATCTCGACCTCGCCGGGCCCGTGTGGCACGACCGCGGCAGTGCCGACGACGTCGGTGTCGCGAATGGCAACGAAGATCGCGCCGCCTAGGGACAGAATGGTGCCGTCCGGATCGCTGAGCTGCGCCTCGTCAGCCGCCTCGTACAGGTCGTGCGCGTCCAACCACGCGCGATTGAGCGCGTAGAACGCGCCCGCGTGCTCGGGGCGAAACGGGACAATGTGGACATCGCCGTCAATCATCGATAAAAGAATAGCGCCGGCCGAGCGGGACGCTACGTCGCAAAAAGCGCTCGATCTTCGACGTCCGAAAATGGCGAGCCGCGCGCGGGCGCGACGCGTATTCTTCGAGCATGCCCCTGCTGGATCGCGAGAGTTGCACCCGTGCCCTCGAGACACGCGACGCCCGATTCGACGGCGTGTTCTTCGTCGGAATTTCGTCGACGGGGATTTACTGTCGCCCTATCTGTCCGGCGCGCGCCACGCTTCGCAAGAACCGCCGGTTCTTCTCGAACGCGGCCGCCGCCGAACGGGCCGGCTTTCGCCCATGTCTGCGCTGCCGGCCGGAGCTTGCGCCGGGATTCGCGCGCGTCGACGCGGTGCCGCGTCTCGCGCAGTCGGCCGCGGCACGCATCGCCGCCGGTGCGTTGAACGGTCACGGCGTCGACGTGCTCGCGCGCGACCTTGGCGTGAGCGGACGGCAGCTTCGGCGTGCGCTGCAGCAGGAGTTGGGCGTGTCGCCGATCGAGCTCGCGCAGACGCACCGTTTGCTTTTGGCCAAGCATCTCCTCGCCGACACTCGCCTGCCGATGACGCAGGTCGCGTTCGCGAGTGGGTTTCAGAGTCTGCGGCGATTCAACGCCCTGTTTCGCGCACGCTATCGCTTGAATCCCGAGGCCATGCGGCGCCGCGGCGCGTCACCGGCGAGCGCCGAGTCGAGCGACGGCGTGCACCTCACGCTCTCGTACCGTCCGCCGCTCGACTGGGACGCGCTGCTCGGCTTCCTCGGTGCGCGCGCGACGCCCGGCGTCGAGGTTGTCGACACGAACGGATATGCTCGCACGATGCGCATCGACGGTCATGCCGGGATTGTTCGCGTCGCGCGCGACCGGCCGTCGGGCACGCGGCGAGACAGCGTGATCTTTCCCGTACTTCACCTCGAGCTGAGCGCGACGCTCGTGCCCGTGCTCATGCAGGTGTGCGCGCGCGTGAGGCAGCTGTTCGATCTCGACGCGGAGCCGGCAAAGATCGAGGGGCATTTGAAGCGCGGCGGTCTCGGTCCCATTCGCAAAATTCGGCCGGGTCTCCGCGTTCCGGGCGCTGTCGATGGATTCGAGCTCGCGGTTCGAGCAATACTCGGCCAGCAAGTCAGCGTGAGAGGAGCCACGACGCTGATGTCGCGTTTGACGACGACGTTCGGCGAACCCTACGCGGGCGACGCGTCGGGACTCACGCGACTTGCGGTGACCGCCGAGCGGATCGCCGAGGCGGGTCAGGTGCGCATCAAGGCGATCGGATTGCCGGCGACGCGCGCCACGACGATCCACGCGCTCGCTCAGCACGTCGCCGACGGCCGCCTGCGAATCGAACCCGACGCCGACGTACGCGCGCTCGCGACGCAAATGACGGCCATTGCCGGCATTGGACCATGGACCGCCGAGTACGTCGCCATGCGCGCGCTGCATTGGCCCGACGCCTTTCCGTCGACCGATCTCGTGCTCCGGCGGAATGCGGGAAACTGTACCGCCGCCCAATTGCTCAAGGCCGCGGAACACTGGCGACCGTGGCGCGCCTACGCGGCGATGCAGCTCTGGATGATGGGCGCGCGATAGCGTGCACTCGGCGCAACGCTCCGAGTATTCACAAACACTCAAGCACAGGACAAATACGATGTCGACCCAAACGGCTTCGCGCGCATCAGCCGCCGACTATGCGGAACTCAGGCAATTGAATGCCGGCTATATTCAGGCGTTCATGCAAGAAGACGCGGGCTGGTACGACGCGCATTTGGCCGATGATTTTATCTGCGTGCGGGCCGACGGCTTGGTGGTGAACCGCGCCGATTTCCTCGCGGGGACAAAGCCCGGATCGGCCGCCGCCGAGTATCTCCTCGACGACGTTGCCGTTCGCATCCACGGCGATTCCGCCTACGTCACCGCGCTCGGCAGCTGGCGGAGAAAGGACGGAACCACGGGACAGACGCGCTACATCGACGCGTACGTGAAGACGGACGGAGAATGGAAGGTGGTGTCGGCGCAGTTGACACGGGTTTCGACGATCTGACGTTCGCGAGCCGCGCTACGCCATGCCTCGCCGGCGCCGCAGCCACCATTCGGCGCTCAGCGCCAGAGCGAACGGCACGATCCACCACGGCGACCGCATGGGATTCCAGATCTCTAAATGCGGCGCGGGATGGATCGCCTGCCGGAGTGCGGCGGTCAATTCGCCCAATCGTGATTCGGACAGCGCGCGACCACCGCGCGCGTTGACCCACGCGGTCAGAAGGTCGGGAGCGTCGGTCGCCGGGTGCATCGCATTCGTCGCGACAACGACGGGCGCCTCGGCGCGATTGCCGTCCGCCGAGACGACGACGCGGTAGACACCGGCGAGGATGGGCGCACCAATCGCGCCTTCGAATTGGCCTGCCGCGCCACTCGGTTGGAGTCGCACCGAAATGGGTGCGGCGCCGGACGTCGTGGACTCGAGCGTTGCCGTCACGCTCGAGTGCGACGGCCGATCGCCGGAAAGCTCGGCGTCGCGCACGGACACGGCGATCTTGGACTCCTCGCCCGGCGCGAGAACCGCGGTCGCCAGATGAATAGTGATGGGCGCCGGTGCCGCGCTCGCCGCTTCGGCAATCGTCGTCGTCCAAAAACGATCGAAGCCCGAGAGCGTGGGATCGCGAAAGCGCCACGAGTCGAGCGCGCCGTTGACGACGAGCCGGCCCGCGCCGACCGCCGACCTCCAGACGATCGCGCGACCGGTGTCGCTCGCCGGCGAAACAATGTGCGCAATGGCCTCGGCGCCCGCCGGAAGGTGGGACGGCCACGCGAGGTCGGATGCGCGAAGCGTCGCGCTGTCCCCGTTTATTGGAACAACCGACAGCGTCTTGCCTGTGCTGTCGTCCACCCAGGTGTCCACGTTCGTGAGCTTGTCATAGCGACCCGGCGCGCGCCGATCGAACAACAGCACCACTCCGCCGCCGCGCCGGCGAAGAAACGCGTCGATCGCCACCACGTCATTGTCGCCGAGTGTTTCGGGTGCGCCAACGACGACGGCGTCGAACAGGCCTAGGGCGGCGAGATCGTCGAGACGCCCCGGTGGTTGGCCTGCGTCCGTGCTGATGTTGCGCGATGTGACCACGCGGCTCGTCACGACAAATCGCGCATCGCGTTCGACGGCGCGGCGGACGAACGTCGACATCCATGAGGGGCGCGGATCGAAAAAAAGCACGCGCCACCGTTGGTCGCGTACATCGACGGCGACGTCGGAAGCCACCGTGTCGCGCGCCCCGGCGAGAACCGCGCTGAGACGGAGTCGCGCGACGCCAGCGGCTGTGGGCACGAGCGCTAACGACACGGGCACACGCTCGTCGTCGCTCGGCACCGGTTGCGTGACGCGATCAACAATCAGGCCGTTCGCGCTCAGCGTGACCTCGAGCGTGCGACCGCGAGCCCCGGCAATGTGCGCGACGGCGCGAACGGGCACGCGAGCTTCGCGCGGTGTCCACGCCGGCGCGCGCACGGCATTCAACGCCACTGCTGGTCGGCGCTCCGGTAGAACGGCAAACACCGGCGTCGCGATCTCGTCGGAGGTCGACGGCAGGCCGTTGCCGACGAGAACAGTTCCCTCGGCGTTCGACACGGGCGCGCGTGTGACCGCGAAGGTCTTTCCGAGCTCGCGCGCCACGCGATCGGCGAGCGCGGAGTCGCGGTGCGAGTCCATGGCCGCGACGGCGATCGCCGGCTTCGTCCTTCGCTTGGACGCGATCGCCGGATCAAGCGCGGCGAGCACCGCAATGGCAATCGCGATCGCGCGGAGCGTCCAACGTGTCGCCAGGTCGTGGGTCATGGCGTGGCTCGCGGATGACGCAGCGCGTCATTGAGTGCGCCGTTGAGTCGATTCACATCGGCGGGGAGCGCGGCTGCCGGTGCATCGGCGAGGTCGCCGCGCAATGACGCCGCGATACCAGTCGCCGCGCGATCGAGGAGCGCGCGCGCATCGACGGAGCGGCCGTGCGCGATAGCGTCGCCTGCGTTGTTGAGGAGCGCGGCGGCGTCCTGCAATGGTTTGGACGACGCATCGACTCGCAGCACGCTCTCGGCGAGTGCCGCGGTCTGCGCCGGCGCATCGGCGGTGAACGGCGACGCGCCGGCAAGCGCAGCGATGCCGGCCAGCGTTCGCCGGAGTCCGAGCACGCGCGCGCTCGGCTGGGCGTCAACGGCGGGATGCACGTCGCGCGCGGCGTCGGTGAGAACGCCGGTGAGCCGGCGAGTGAGATCGAGGCGCTCGCGCTCCGTGAGGGCGCGAAGGATGATGCGCGTACGCGAGAACGCGCGCTCGAGTTGCGCGAGCGCCGCGCGTTCATGGGTGAGCGCGGGACCGAGATCGGCGGTGGTGAGCGACGCCGCCGCGCGACTCATCGAGCGAATGGCGCGCAGCAGTGCGACACGTCCCTGGTTGGCCATTCGTCCGGCCAACAGATCGGACTCGCCCTCAGCCTCGGCTTCTTCGTTGATGTCGGTCAAGCTGCCGGAGAGGTCGGGCGCGTCGGCGAGCTCGCCGCCCATCATGAACACGAACTCGGCGCGAACCTTTCGTTGCTCCGCCGCGAGCTCCTGCGCGGCCGTCGTGAACGCGTCGGCCGACGTCGCGGCGCGGCGGGCGGAGAGGCGCTCGGTCTTGAGAATCACCATTTGCTGACTGACGGCGTAGCGCTCCTGTTCGGGATCGAGCGCAAAGCCGGCCGCGGCGTCGCCGCCCGGCAAGAGGATCTCAGCGATGAACGAGTCCGACTCCCCCGGCGTCGCGCCGGGGCGATAGTCGGCGGCGACCGCGCGGTAGACGACCATGTCGCCAGGTGAGAGACCGAGAGCGTCGAGACGCCAGGTCGTATGTCCCTTCCACATGCGCTCGTTGGTTCGGACGATATCCATCGGCACTTCGCCTTCGGTGAAGGTGAAGCGTTCGCCTGAACCCGAGACCTTTGTAAAGCGCAAGCGCAGCGACGCCAAGCGGAGATCGTCGCTCGCGTCAACGGCAATGTCGATCGTCTGATGTGCGTCGCGGAGGAAGAGATCACGGGCGGGCGCCGTGATGCGCACGCGCGGCGCGTTGTCCGGCAGGACCGAGATGCCGATGAGCCGCCGCACGCCCGCGTGTCCGTCGGCGGATCGCGGCTCAATGGCGACGTATCCGTCGGCGTCGGCGATCAACTCGCCTTCGAACGTGCCCGAGGAAGACGCGACGAGTGAATCGCGCGTGTGGATGGACTCCATGGATACGCCGGCGGCACGCGCATGAACCGTGAGACGAACGCGGCTGCCCACGAGCGCTTCGATGCGTGCCGGGTCGACCATGGACTCGACGTGTTTGCCGGTGTACGCCGGCGGTATGACCGTGACGTCGATCGCGCTGATGGCGGCAAGTGCCGCTCGCGAAGAGCCGCCTCCGCCCCCGCGGGATTCGGCCTCCGAAGTTGTCGCGCGTGCGACCGCCAACGTCCACAGGCCGGTGCTGAGCGCGAGCGCGATGAGCGAGTTCCGCAGCGGAAACAGTGCGGCAAGATCGAGCCCGTTCACCAATCGCGCGGTTTGCGAGAACACGAGCACGGCGATGTGATCAACGACCGTGTTCGACATCGTCAGCTCGTCGGCAGTGACGACGAGGTTGCGACACTGCGGCGCGCGGCGTTCGACGATGAGAGCGACGCGCTCGCCGCGCCCGCGCATGAACAACCAGCGAACGAACATGCCGGCCGCGGCGAGACTCGCAGCAGCGGCAATGGCTTTCGCCGGCGCGCCGCGTGACGGCCAGCCGGCCATCACCAAGACTAGCGCGACGACGAGACCGGCCGCGGCGCCCTCGGCGGCCGTCGTCCAGGCGAGCCGCCGGGAAACACGGGCAAGAAAGGCGCGGAGCGCCGATGCGTCAGGCGGCGCGTTCATTGGCATCGAGCCTTGGACGCGACAACGACGCCGGCGGGAGTGCCCGGCGCATCCACGTTTCCAGAGCGAGGAGAAGGAGCGCCAAGAGCCAGAGCCAGCGACCATCGGACGCGCCGGCGGTCCTGTTCGTGCTGTTCCGGGCCGCCGCTTCAACCGCCGGTTCGCGCCGCAACGCTGCGAGCGTGGCGTCCGACAGCGTTGACGGCTCCAGTTCGGAGAGCGGCGTGGCCAGCGACCGCGCGCCGTTGACGGCGGTGATCAGCGCCGCCGACGTAAGACTTCCAGCATCAACGAACGAGAATAACAGAAGCCGTTGGGCACCGTCGCTACTGTCCTGCATCGCAACCACGGTTGGTTTGCCAGCGATAGTGCGCGCGACGACCAGTCCGCGCGTGGTGTCGCCACCCGTCGTTGAAATCGCGGCCACAGCCGACATGGAGCTTACGGCAAGTATCGAATCGGCGTGAAGACGAGCGACGATCTCGGTCGCCCAGCGAGCAGCCGGTACGCTCGCCGTGCGGAGAAGGTCGGCCCGTTGCGCGAATTGCGGGTAGACGATCGCGATCGCGTGCGCCGAGTCGAGCGGCGCGCGCACCGCGAACGTTTCCGCGGCGCGCCTCGATGCGTCGGCGCGCACCCCTTCACTCGGCCCGGCGAGCAGCGACAATTGGTCGTTGCTGGTGTGTACAGCCGAACGTCGCAGACTCCATTCGACGTTGGTGCTCTGCGGAGTGAGCGTCGTGCGCGCAATCACGTCGTCGTGGCCCGAGCGCGCGATCAGGTCGACCGGCAAGGTCGGCTCGCGCACCAAAATGCGCTGCAACCGGACACCAACCGTCGGCGGCACGATCGCGAGGTCCGCCGCGCTCAACGTTCCTCGTTGAAAGTCCGACACCACGACCAACTCGCCGCGACCCGTTTGCGTGTTCAACCACTCGACCGCTCCAGCGATGGCGCGCGGCGGAAAGCGCGTTTCGATCAGCATGCTCGCCTGCGCCTCGCCGGCGATGCGCCGCGCCATGGCACGCGCGGAATCGACGGCGCGTCCGCCACTCGTGGTCGCGCGCTCCATGCTCGCGCTGGTGTCGAGCACGATTGCCCGCACCAACGTTCGGCCCACCGCGCGGCTTCGGTTGGCGGTCCGCAACGCGGGTTGTGCGAGGGCAATGACCGCCGCTGCGAGAATCGACGCGCGCACGGCGAGAAGCAGCAGATCGTGCAATCGCGTACGCCGCGTGGGTAACAGGCGCGACGCTTCGAGAAAACGAAGCGTAGGAAAGCGCTGCACGCGCGCGTGTCCGCGGCTCAACAGATGAATGAGCACGGGCAGCGCGAGCGTGACGAGGCCCGCCCACGCCCACGCATTTCCCCAGGTCATTTCTGCACCGCGCGCGGCGCGTGGCCGGCGGCGAGCCCGCGACTGCGGCGCAGCAGATAGTCGCGCAACGCCGTCTCGGGCGGCGTAGCAGTCGACATCAAGGCGTAGTCGACGCCATCGCGCAGCGCGTTGCCGCGACAGCGGGCGATGAAATCGTGAATCGCGTCGTGGTACGCTGGGGCGATGGTCGTCGCATCGACCAAGCGGCGCTCGCCGGATTCCAGATCCTCGAGCTCGACATGGTCCGTGTACGGCAACTCCATTTCCGAAGGCGAGATGAGCTGCAACATCGCCACGTCGTGGCCGCGCTGCGCCACACGCCGCATCTCGCGGCGCGTCTCCTCCTCGGCGTCATAAAAGTCCGAAATGACAATGACCACGCCGCGCCGCTGCAACAGCTGAGCGCTCCGTGCGATCACACGCGCAGGGTCCCACGCACCCGCCGGCGTGAACCGATCGATGCGCGCCAGAAGTGCGCGCAGATGCTGCCGTCCCCCGCGCGCGGCGACATACGACAGCTTGCCGGCGTCCATCGTCATCAGCCCAACGGCGTGGCCCTGTTCGGATACGAGATATGAGAGCGCCGCGGCGACGATCTGCCCGTACTGACACTTTGAGACACCCTCGGGCGGAAAGGCCATCGACGCGCTCGTGTCGAGCACGATCATGACCGACAGATTCGTCGTCTCGCGAAACTGCCGCGTATACAGGCGGTCGCTGCGCGCGAAGAGTTTCCAGTCGAGGTACTTGAGATCGTCGCCGGCGCGATACGGGCGATGCTGGCGAAACTCCGTGCTGTATCCGTGAAACGGGCTGCGATGTCCACCGGTGCGCAGTCCCTCGACGACGATACGGGCGGCCAACTCCAGGTCGTCGATCGCCGCGACAACGGTCGGCGACAGCGCCGACACTAGTTGCTCCCCGAGCCGGGCGTCATGGTCTCACGGCCGCGAGCAACTTGCCGATGACGACATCCGGAGTAATACCGTCGGCCTCCGCTTGAAAGTTCACCAACAAGCGATGGCGCAACACGGGAAGAGCGACGCTCGTCACATCGTCGAGCGCCGGCACGGCGCGTCCGTCGAGCAGCGCCGAAGCTTTGGCGCCGAGCAGAAGTGCCTGACCGGCGCGCGGACCGACGCCCCATCGCACCCACTCACGAACCGGCGGCGGCGCCGCGGGGTCGCCGGGCCGCGTCGCACGGATCAAGCGCAGCGCATAGTCGACCACGTTGGCCGCCGCGGGTAGTTCGCGCACGAGCATGCGCGCGGATTCGAGCTCGGCGCCCGTCGTCACATGCCGTGCCGTGCGATCGGCGCTCGACGTCGTTTCGGCGAGGATGCGACGTTCGTCGGCCGCGTCGGGGTAGTCGATGACGACGTTGAACATGAAGCGATCGAGCTGCGCCTCCGGCAGCGGATACGTGCCCTCCTGCTCGATGGGATTCTCCGTCGCCAGCACGAACAATGGACGGTCGAGTCCATAGCGAATGCCGCCCACCGTGACCTGATACTCCTGCATGGCCTCGAGCAGGGCCGCCTGCGTGCGCGGCGGCGTGCGGTTGATCTCGTCGGCGAGAATGATGTTTGCGAACACCGGCCCCGGAATGAACCGGACGTGCCGTTTGCCGGCGACCGCGTCGTCCTCAATGACCTCGGTGCCGAGGATGTCGGACGGCATGAGGTCGGGCGTGAACTGAATGCGACTGAACTTCAGGCTGACGGCGTCGGCGAGCGTCTTGATCAGCAGCGTTTTCGCCAGACCAGGCACGCCGCGCAGCAGACAGTGACCGCCGGCGAACAGGCAGGTGAGGATCTCTCGGCGCACTTGCTGCTGCCCAATGATCACACGACCGACTTCGTCGTCAAGGCGCTGAACGAGGGCGGCCGCTTGCTCGAATGGCAGTTGTGCCGGACGAGTGGCCGCCGCGGGCGGATGATGAGGAATGGTCGGAGTGGTCACGTCAGCAAAGTTACGCTCAGGTCGCTCCGTCTGCTGTGTTGCGCTCTGATTCTTGCCTATGAGCGAGCGCCAGGACGTCGATCTCAACCCAGCTCGCACATGATAAGACTCAAGCTCATCCGTCACACAACTGCGGTCATCGCATCCATGCTCGCCCTCGCGGCGTGCGGGTCGGCGGCGCGACTCGCCGTCTCGGACGGCATCGGTCCACATCCGGCCGTCCCCGAACCAAGCACCTCGCTCATTCCGGTCGTCAACGTCGCGAACGCGAAAGGTTGGCCGGCGGGAGCGAAGCCGGCCGCCGCCGCGGGAACGATTGCCGCGGCGTTCGCCGAACGACTCGATCATCCGCGTTGGCTGTATGTCCTTCCGAATGGCGACGTGCTCGTGTCCGAGACGAACGGACCAGTGCGGCCCGATGACAACAAAGGGTTGAAGGGCAAGTTCTTCGATCATTTTCAAAAGAAAGCGGGCGCCGCGGTGCCGAGCGCCAATCGCATCACGCTCTTGCGCGACGCCGATGGTGACGGCATCGCCGAAACGCGTTCGGTCTTTCTCGATTCACTCAGCTCGCCGTTTGGAATCGCACTGGTGGGCAACACGCTCTACGTCGCCAACACCGACGCCATTGTCCATTTTCCCTACGTGGCTGGCGAAACACACATCACCGCCGCGCCAACGAAGCTGATTGACCTGCCCGCCGGCTCGATCAACCATCATTGGACGAAAAACATCATCGCCAGCGCCGATGGATCGAAACTCTACGCCACGGTCGGGTCCAACAGCAACGCCGCCGAGAATGGAATCGATAACGAAACGGGGCGAGCGGCGATTTGGGAGATCGACCTGAAGTCCGGCTCGCATCGCGTCTTCGCGTCGGGTTTACGAAATCCAAACGGCATGGCGTGGAACGCTGAAACCGGAGCGCTTTGGGTCTCAGTCAACGAACGCGACGAGTTGGGAAGCGATCTCGTACCCGACTACATGACGTCGGTGCGCGACGGAGGCTTCTACGGATGGCCATACAGTTACTACGGCCAACACGTGGACACGCGGGTGAAACCGCAGCGACCAGATCTCGTTGCAACGGCAATCGAGCCTGACTACGCGCTAGGCCCCCATACCGCATCGCTGGGCCTGACTTCGTCGCGTGGGACAGCGCTGCCCGCGCCGTTTCGCGACGGAATGTTCGTGGGACAACACGGCTCGTGGAATCGCACGCCGGCCAGCGGCTACAAGGTGATTTTTGTTCCGTTCAGCAACGGCAAGCCGGCCGGCGATCCGATCGACGTGCTCACGGGGTTTCTGAACGAGCACGGCGATGCACAGGGACGGCCGGTGGGCGTCGCGATCGATAAGCACGGTGCGCTTCTGGTCGCCGACGACGTGGGCAACGTGATTTGGCGCGTGACCGGGACGACGGCGACCGCCGTGCGTTGATCTTCGCCGGGTTTCGTTGCATCGTCGGCGCGTGAACACTTCACACGCCGAGCTCGATGACACGCATTGCCGTTGTTGCCGACATTCATGGAAATCTGCCCGCGCTTCACGCGGTCGTTGCCGACATCGAGTCGCGTGTCGTCGATCGCGTCGTCAACCTCGGCGACCTGGTGTCGGGTGCGCTATGGCCGCGCGAAACGCTGGATTTTCTCATGCAGCAATCATGGCTGCACATCGCCGGCAACCACGACCGGCAGCTCGTCGCCGACGATCCGGCGACGCATGGACCGTCAGATCGCTACGCGTTCGAGCGACTCGATCCGTCGCACATCGCGTGGCTCGCGACCCTGCCGCCAATCGCGGCCATCGCGCAGGACGTGCTGTTGTGTCATGGCACACCGTCGAGCGATCTGGCTTATCTGCTCGAACGGATCGAGCATCGGCGTCTGCGGATTGCCCGCCCAGCCGAGGTGTCACAGCAACTCGGTGTGCAAACAGCGCGGATCGTGCTCTGTGGGCATTCCCATATGCCACGATTGGTAAGGAGCGAAGGCGGGGCAATCGTGATGAATCCGGGAAGCGTCGGCCTGCCGGCGTTCGACGACACCGGATCGGATCCACACGTTAGTGAGACGGGATCGCCCCACGCACGCTACGCGACACTGGAACTAACGAACAATGCCTGCCGCGTGAGCTTCCACGCAGTGGAATACGATTGCGCGGCAGCCGCCGCGCAATCGGAGAGCGCGGGTCGTCCTGATTGGGCTGCGGCGTTGCGGACCGGCTATGTGTTTCGAAGCAACTGATCGAGCTTCTCGATCTCCGACGCGTCGATGCCATACACGTGCTGCCCCGTAGGAAAGCGGTGGGCGCGCACATCGGCGGCGTATCGGTGGATCGCGTCGATCATGTCGCGTTTGAGCTCCGCATACCGCTGCACGAACTTCGGGATGTGTCCGTCGGTGAGGCCGAGCAGATCGTACGTGACGAGCACTTGGCCGTCGGTCGCGGCACCGGCACCGATTCCGATCACGGGAATTCCGATGCGCGGGACGAGCTTCTCACTCACGAGGGCTGGTACGGCCTCGAAGATGAGCGCGCCGCAGCCCGCCGCCTCGAGCGCACGGGCATCGGCGAGCACGCGAAACGCCGCGTCTGCCGAGCGACCCTTCACGCGTGCCGCCTCGCCGGGAACGAGCTCCTGCGGCGTCAACCCAACATGCCCCACTACCTCGATCCCCGCCGCGACAACCGCTGCCGCGCGGTCAACAATATCACCCGCTCCCTCCATCTTGACGGCATCGCACCCGGCATCAGCAAAGCGTCGTGCAGTCTCTACGGCCAGAGCGTTCGAGCTTTCGTACGTGCCGAACGGCAGATCTCCAACGAGCACCGGGCCGTTGGTGCCGCGGCGCACGGCGCGAGTGAGCATGAGCATTTCATCAAGCGTCACTTCTCGCGTGACTTCATATCCGAGCATGACGGTGGCCGCGGAGTCTCCCACCAGCGTGATGTCCACGCCGGCCGCCGAAACAGCCGATGCCAAGACATAGTCGTAGGCCGTAGCCATGACGATCGGCTCGCGACGCTTCTTCTTTTCGCCGAGGCTGGCCAGCGTGGCGCGCGTGGCGCGTTCCTTCGGTGTGGCGATAGTCATCAGTCGTTCGGAACGCGTGGCACTTGGATGAGAATGTTGTCGATCAATCGCACCGGGCCCACGCGTGCGGCAACCGCAACCAGGACCTCGTTCTCGATCGATTTCATCGAGGTGAGCTCGTCGGCCGATACGATGTCGAAGTACTCCGGTTGTACCCCGAACTCCGCCATCCGACGCTTCGCCGCGTCAACAACGGTAGCGACGTCGCGTTCGCCCGCGGCAATCATGTTCTCGGCGACGTCGAGCGCGCGTTTCAGCGCGAGCGCACGTCGACGGCTGTCCGCATCGAGCCGCACGTTCCGGCTCGACATCGCCAGACCGTCGGGCTCGCGGATCGTGGGGCAGATTTCGACGCGCGTTGGAAACGCCAGGTCGCGAACCATGCGTTGGACAACCAACGCCTGCTGAGCGTCCTTCTGTCCGAAGTACGCAACGGACGGCTGCACGATGTTGAACAGCTTTGCGACGACGGTCGTCACACCGGTGAAATGCGCCGCGCCGCGAATGACGCCTTCGAGCGGCTCGGTCAGATCGCGAACCGCAACCGTGGTCTTGAAGCCCCCCGGATAGATCTCCGCCGCCTCGGGCGCAAACAGAATGTCCGCCCGCTCGCCCGACACGAGCTCGGCGTCGGTGTCGAGATCGCGCGGATAATTTGCGAGATCGGTCTGCTCGTTGAATTGGAGCGGATTCACGAAGATCGACACCACGACCACGTTGGTCTCCGCACGCGCTCGACGAATGAGCGACAGGTGGCCGTCGTGGAGAGCACCCATTGTCGGCACGAAGCCGATGCCGCGGTGGGCTCGGCGCGGTTCGTCGAGCAAGTCGCGCAGCGACGAGATTGTTTTCGCGACCTTCATGCGCGAGCTCCGGCGGTTGGGCCCGCGAGCCGCCGTGCCAACGATCGCGTCCCGTCGGTGAGCGCGTCCCAAAGCGGCAGCGATTCAGGCGCGTCAGCCGCAATGGCGGCGCGTTGTCGCGCAACCGTCGTGTCGTCGCCTCGTTGGATCGGACCGGTGAGCGCCGCCGCTCCGGCGAGCGCCCAGTTCTCGGTCGCCGCGCGGATCAGCGGGATCAGATGCTCTCGCGGAACTCCAGCGCGTTGCATCAAGTCCTCGCCGAGTGTGGCGACGGTGATGATATAGTTGGAAGCGACCGACGCGGCGGCGTGGTACAACGGGCGGAGCTCGTCAGCGACGTGGAACGGCCGCATCCGTAGCGCTGTGACAAGCGCGTCGCACGCGGCTTTGGCGCGTGGACTATTCGCGTCGACCGCACATCCCGCCCCGGCGAACTCGGCCATTGTGCTCGTCACCGTGAGAAGAGGGTGCAGCGAAAACGCTTTGTGGGGCGCGAGCAGCGCCAGCGTCGCCACGCCCGAGCAGTGCGCTACGATGCGGTCACCCGTGATTGCGCCGGCGACCGCCGCAATTTGCCCGTCGGGGACACAAAGGATCACGACCGAGGCGCTTCCGACATCCGCATTCCGACCAAGCGGGCCACCGACCACCAGGCCGGCTCGCTTTATCGCGGCCGTGATAGCATTCCCCAACTTGCCCCGGCCGATCACCGCGAACGTCTCCCGTGATTCGATTTCCTGCTCCTGCATTCCGGTCTCGGAGTGGGCCATGACGCCTGTCGAAGTCTTCGTCGCACCGTGGACGCGTATAATATCGCGAGGCACCACCCGCATGCGTGGCCCCGAAGCACCCTGCCCTGTACGTTAGATCGCTGAATCCCGTTCACCCTCGCCACGCCATTCATGCGCACCCCATCGATCACGCTGGTTGCGGCACTCGTCTTGATTTCACAGAGCGCCGTTGGACAAAGCTCCGGTCCGGATCTCGACGCCATCGCCAAGCGCGTCATCGCGCGCGAACACGTGGTGGGCGCTTCGGTGTTGGTCGTGCACAACGAGCGCGTTCTGCTGCACAAGGGATACGGGTTCGCCGATCTCGGGTTGGAGGCTCCATCCAAAGACGAGACTGTCTATCACGTCGTTGGGCCGATGATGCCGTTCACCGGCGTCGCGGTGCTGCAATTGGTCGAGCGCGGCAAGCTCTCGCTCGACGACGACATGTCGAAGTACATCCCTGAGTTTCCAATGCAGGGACATCGCGTGAGCGTTCGGAACCTGCTCAACCACACGACGGGCATCGTCGACTACCACTACCTGGGCGACGCCATCGACGGTACGAGCCGCCAACCCAAATCGCTCGACGAGGTGATGGCGCTGTTCGCCGGTAAGCCGTGGGTGAACGAACCCGGAACGAAATGGGATTGGTCGATCTCCGGATTCCAGCTCCTCGTCACGATCGTGGAGCGCGTGAGCGGGCAGAGCTTCGTGGACTACGTGCAGAAGAACATTCTCACGCCGTCCGGCGTGAAGACCACCAGCTACTGTGACGACTTCTCGCTCGTGCACGGCCTGTCGCACGGCTACCGGCGTCTCGGAAAGAGCTGGGTCCTGGCGAACGAAAACGATATGGCGTTCAACTACGACCTCCGGTATTGCAGCACGGTCGGCGACCTCTATCAGGCGTGGCGTTCAGTGCGCGACGGCAAGCTCCTGCAGCCGAAGACGCTCGCCATGATGAGCACCGCCGAGGGTCCCGCCGTGCAGATGAGCGCGACCGACCCCAAGGCGCACTACGGGCTGGCGCTCTCGCTCAACCACGAAGACGACCATCGGAGCCGCGGCCAACACGGTTCGCTCCTCGGCTACGCCGGCAGCCTATATGAGTTTCCTGATGATCATCTGACCGTCGTGGTCCTGACCAACACCGAAGGACAGAACGCCTACGCCGTTGGTCGCGCACTGGCGCGCGCAGTGCTCGGACTCCCTGAGCTTCCGGCGCCCTCGTCCGGGTCGGCCGAAAAGGTGCTGGCCGACGCGTCGATGACGCCTGCCGAGCGGGCGAGTGTGGGCGGTGCGTTCACAGTGAAGTATGACAAGTTGCCCGCCGACCTTCACGGATCATTCACACAATACCGGCGAACCTATCGCGTCTTCGACGAGAACGGACGCCTGATGATCGAGGCGGTAGGCCAGGGCGCGGAGCGTCTGCTCAAACAGGCCGACGGAAGCTTTGCCACGCTGTCGGCGCCGCGCGTTCGGATCGCGTTCGTGATGCGCGATGGTCGAGCCGCGCGGATGACGATGGACTCCGAAGGCGGCGGACGGCCGCTGGCCGGCGACCGCGTTGGCAGCGGCGACCCGCAGGCGTCGCCCAAGCACTAGCCACAACGAGCGAAACCCGCTCGCGATGGCGCGAGCGGGTTGAACGCGGACGGCCTATGTGGTGCGCAGCACGTCCGCGGCGGCGTGCGTCACTTCCGTCCGCCGAATGTCGCTGTGGCCCTCGATCACGCCGTTGCCGTCCACGTTGTGCACCATGCCGGCGGTGAATGCATACCGCTCGCCCTTGGTGTT
The DNA here is from genome assembly GCA_040002475.1 of bacterium. Taxonomy (GTDB): domain Bacteria; phylum Gemmatimonadota; class Gemmatimonadetes; order Gemmatimonadales; family Gemmatimonadaceae; genus JAQBQB01. Next base: position 36,854 of record JBDUEJ010000039.1, read on the forward strand.
GATCTTCACCTGAACCGAGCCGGGCGTCTTCTGCGCGCCGTTTCCGCCCAGCCCGCCGTATTGATCGTTCGCGTCGCCGAGTCCCGATGCGTTTTGCTTTCCGGCACGCGAGGCGATGGCGTATGCGACGCCAACGGCTTTGTCCGAATGGGTGTGCGTGACGATCATCGGTCCAGTGACATACTTGCCGGGCGGCGCGATGACACGCCGGAACAAACCGTCGCCGTTCTTGCCATCCCAATTCTCGGCGAATGCGTAGTGCGAGAACGCCGCCTGCAACAACGAGATGGAGTTCACGGCGATAGGCACTTCCGTATCCTTGCCGGCGGCCGCGGCGGTCACGACGCGCGCGCCGAAGCTATGCCCGATCATGTGAATGCGGACGCCGGGCGCTTTGGCGCGCACCGCGCGCAATATCGGATTGAGTCCCTGTTCCCCGACGATACCGGCGCGGGTCTTCATTTGATAGTACGTCGTGACGTTCAGCAGATTCATCGCGCCGGCCTTGATTCCGCTGAACAGATCGCCCAATCCCGCCGCGCTGCCGCCCATCCGGATCGGCCCGCCGCCAAGCGACGTGGCGCCGCCTCCGCCTCCACTCAGAGAGCCGGTGACGGCAGGCCGCGACAGGCGGTCGAGCAATTTGTCCTCGGCGACTGCGACGGCGACCGACGCCGGCTTGAGGTTCGAATCGTCGTCGGCGCCAGCGTCCTGCGGGATGAGCGCGAGGACCGCGTTGGAGAATGCGAGGCGCGCCGATTTCGCGTCCTTGAGCTGCGGCACCAGCGCACGAAGATCCGACAGATCCTTGCCGACGATACTTTCGAGAATGCCAATCTGTTCGAACAGGACCTTGTCGGCCGCGACATCGTTCCCCGCGCTCGCCGCGCCGCCCGGAATGAGATCGTGTTCGGCAAACTTCTTCGACGGCCACAACACGCCGAGGATCGATAGCCGCCGCGCCGGGATCGTGCCGTCGCTCGTCAGGTCGGCGATGTAGTTCTTGAAGAACTCCGCGTACAGGTCGCGCGCCTCGCCCATGTCGTTATTCCAGCCGTGCGACATCACCACGAGATCGGTCGGCATGGTGTCGCCGGCGAGCGAATCGAGAATCGCCTTCTGCTGCTCCGGATGAACCAGTTTCGCGTCCTTGTCGAACTCGAGCTCGAAGTACGGAACGCCGGCGAGGTCTGGCATGATGAATGTTCTCCTAAACGGATTGAATGGCGCGCATGAGATCGACGAGCCCATGTCCCTGGAAATACGGCTCTCGCTTCAGATCGGTGGCCGAGTCAAGAAAAACTTGCTTCACCGTGTCGGGGCGTCCGACAAACTCGCGGCGAACGGAGAGAAACGCGGCGATCGCCCCCGAGACGTGCGGTGCGGCCATGCTCGTTCCGCTGTCCGGGATGTACACGCAGCCAGGATCGCCGCCCGTGTCGGCGCCCGCCAGCTTGGACGTCAGCGCATCGAGCTTGGCGCCGGCCGCGCACGACAGAATCCGCTCTCCCGGCGCGACGAGATCGGGTTTGCGACGCCCATCGCCCGTGGGGCCCTTGGACGAGAAATACGACACGCCGTACATGTGCGGCATGTCGCGATGCGTTGATCCGACAGTGATCGCGAGCTCGGCGTTGCCGGGATCGTTGATCGTCATCGACAGGCCGGCGGGCACCGCGCCGCGAAATGCCGTCGACTGAAACCCGTAGCCGGTATTGCCGGCGGCCACGACGACGACGACGCCCGAACGAACCAGCCGATCCACCTCGATGCACAGCGGACTCTGGCCGCACGCGAACCATTCGGGATCGAAATCGTATCCCACGCTGAGATTCACGCCGTGAATCAACAGCTCGCGTCCGTATCCGTTCACGCGCTGAATCTCTTCGATCGCCGCGAGCACGTTGCTCGTGAGACCATTCCCTTCGGCGTCGAGCACTTTCATGCTGACGATCTTGCATTTGGGCGCCATGCCGCCGATGCGATCGAGCAACTCGACGTCGACCTGCACGTCTCCCGATTCAAGGAGACGGCGCGACATCGTGACAATGCGCTTCTTGGGTTTGCCGTTCTGGTCGAGCTCCGTTGCGATCTCGCCGCAGATGATACCGGCGACGTGCGTACCGTGGCCGAACTGGTCGTTGAGCGCCGCTTCTTCGCTTGTCTTTGGATCCGCGTCCTCGTCGGCGCCGACAAACGACATATGCCGCACCGGCGCGGTGACCTTGAGGTTCTCATGAAGCGTGAAATGCGGATGAGCGTGAACCCCGGAGTCGATCACCGCCCATACGACACCATCGCCCATCGCTGAGAACGACGTCCGGGCCGCATCGACCTTCACGGTCGCCGGTGTGCGCGAGATGAGACTCTTGAGCTCATGATCGAGCCAGATGCGATGGATGCACCGCTCGCTCGGCCTCGTTCCCGACGCGGATCCCGCGCGCGATGGCAGCGACGTTTGATGCAGCGCGATCGTGCGAATCTTGTCTGCGGAAATCGACGCGTAGACGTATTGCGCGCTTCGCAGGGTTCGCTGTTTCTTGATGCCGGCGTCCGAGCCGAGGAGCTCCGTGAAGAGATCAATGATCTTCTGCTTGGCGACGTCTCGCGTCTCGCGATAGCCGAGGTCGGCGTCGATGATGATGTCGATCGGCTCGGTCGGCTTCGCTTTCATCCGCACGAGCAGAGGCGGCGCAATGATCGCCGCTTCCAGGATCGCGGGATCGAAAGGTTTCGGTTCGGCCTTGCCCGCCGCGCCGCTATCGCCGGCCGGGGTGACGTCGTCAGTCATTGCTCCACGGGTCTTGGGTTCAACCGTCGCGAAGATGAATACGTCGGAGCGGAGTCGTGAGCAAGCGTCACGGTTGCGAGCGGCGCGAGCGGAATTGGCGCGTCGACGATCTGGACGCTGCTCCAGACGGCCGTCAGTTTACAAAATGAACACCCATGCGGTTCGACCGCCGGCGCAGCAATTTGGACGTGCACCGTGAGACTAATTCCCCGCTCGCCGGCGGTTCGCGCGTCGATTGGTCTGGGATCCGGTCTCGTCGTCGGAGTCGCCATCGCGTCGACTTCGTCGCTCGCGCTTCGCTCGTTTGCCGCGGCGCTCGAGCCGATTGGGACGTTGTGGGTGAGCGCGATTCGGATGACGGTGATACCGCTCGTCGTGTCGCTCCTTATCGCCACGATCGCGCAGGAAAAAGACTTGGGCGCCATGGGCCGGCTCGGCGGACGCGCCGTCGCGATCTTTGTCGCGCTGCTTTCGGGTGTTGCGGCGCTTGGCTTTCTCGCCGGGCCGCCACTGTTCAGCTTGCTCGACATTGACCCTGCCTCGGCGGCGTCACTGCGCGGAACAGCGAGCTCTGCTGTGAACAACGTCAAGGTTCCGAGCTTTGCGAGTTGGGTCGTCAGCCTCGTTCCGTCGAACGCGATTCAGGCGGCAGCGGAGGGAGCGATGCTGCCGCTGATCATCTTCGCGGTCCTGTTCGCCGCAGCGTTGGCGCGGACGCCGCCGGAAATGCGGAACGCGGGCAGCGTGTTCTTTCGTGGAATCGCGGACGCGATGCTGATCATTGTTGGATGGGTGCTCGCTCTTGCACCGATCGGCGTGTTCGCGCTCGCTGTCTCGCTTGCGGTGAAAGTCGGCGTCGGTGTGGCCGGCGCGGTCGGATTCTACCTCGCAGTGCACAGCGGCCTGCTGGCGATCGCCGGGTTGCTGCTCTACGTCGTCGTTCGGCTGGGCGCAGGAATGCCCGTGGCGCGTTTCGCTCGCGCGATGCTGCCCGCGCAGGTGGTGGCGATCAGCACGCGCTCATCCGTGGCCGCGTTGCCGGCGATGATTGACGGCGCAGAGCGCGCGCTCCGGTTGCCGACGAAGATCACGAGCTTCGTGCTCCCGTTCGGCGTGTCCGTGTTTCGACTCAATCAGGGCGTGTCGTGGGTGGTCACGGCGCTGTTCATCGGGAAGCTGTATGGAGTTCATCTCTCATTTGGCCAGTTGGCGCTGCTCGCCGCCGCATCGGTGCCAATGAGCTTTAGCGTGCCGGGCATTCCGAGCGGCGGGCTGTTCGTGATCGCGCCGTTCTTCATGACGGTTGGGTTGCCGATCGAGGGCATTGGAATTCTCATCGCGCTCGACGTGATTCCCGATTTGTTCAAGACGCTGTTGAACGTCACGGGGCATATGACGGCGACGGTGTTGCTTGCGCGGCGTCCCGGAGGAAGCGCGTCGCCCGGTTAGGGAAGGCGCGTTTCGTCCAGATGACAATCGATCTGCAGAAATCACCCTTTGTGCGAACCATGTATCGAGCGGGCGTCGTCATGATGCGCGGGTAGACCTCGATGGTCTGGGCGCGCCAACGACGCGCTGACCATCGACGCTACTGGCGGCAGGGTGCCTTGGGGTCCGGCTTGGGTTTGTCCACCACAACGCGGTGATCCAGGTTGCCGACCACAAAGGCGACATCCTTTATGAAGTTCGCGTTGCGCGCCATGTGCGGATAGTCGATGTACTGCGGCTCGTCCGTCACCATGTGGTAGTCGGCTTGCACCCCGGTGCCGAAGAACACGATGGGGATAGCGAAGCGCGCATAGTTCGCGTGATCGCTGCGGCAATATGAATTCTGAGGATGCCCAGGTGCGTCGAACGTGTAGTCGAACACATATCCGTAGCGGCCCTCAGTATTCACGCGCTCGACGATATCGCCCAACTCGGTGGACAGCCGTCGCGACCCGATCAATCGCAAATAGGACGCGCCCCCGCCGGCGTGATCGCTCGCCCGGCCGCGGCCGACCATATCCATGTTCAGCTCCGCAACGATGGAATCGCGCGGCACGGTGGGGTGATCGGTGAAGTAGCGGGAGCCGAGCAGTCCGTCTTCCTCCGCGGCATGCCAGACGAGAACCACCGAACGCTTGGGCCGCGACCGACGCGCGAACGATTCAGCCATCTCTAACAGCGCGATCGAGCCGGAACCATCGTCGTCGGCACCATTGGAAATCGAATCGATGCGCGCCGGATGCAGCTTGCTCAAGCTGTCGCGCAGATGATTGATCTGCGCCAATTGCTCGGGCGTTGGGACCGTGAGCGGATCGTTCAGCCCGCGTGGCCGCATCACCTTATTGAATGCTCGAAGCGAATCGTGATCGACCGGTCGCGTGGTGAAACCCACATGGTCCGTGTGCGCACCGATCGCCACATACTCATTCTTGAGTGTGCGGTCCGACCCAGGCACGATCGCCACGACATTCCGCACGGGCCACCGCGTCTCGGCAAACAAAATGTCGACGTGCGCGCGCGGACCCACGGCTCCGACGGCAGCCGCGGCAATATCGGCACCAAGGAGACGGCGCGCAGCGGCGCTCGTGACGTTGATGCGTTGCGGGCCGGCCGCGATTCTATCTGCGTCGTCGGGGACAATCCCGCGCGCCGGCGCATTGGCGCCAGTGAGCGAGTCTCCCTGCACGATGAGAATGGCGTCCGCTGACATGAGCGCAGTCGGAAGCGCTGCCGCTCCGCCGCGGCCGCCGCCACGCCCACCACGACCGCCACCCGGCGCCGTGAGCATCACCATCTTGCCGTTCGCTTGCTCGCTGGTGATGTGCGCAACCGAATCCAGTTGGCCACCAAAGACGATTTGCAACTCTCCGCGCAGCGGACGCGCGCCCACGCGCAGCACCGGCGCGTAGTCGCGGCCGAGTGCGAGCGGCTGACCGTCCACGCTGAAGGTGGACCGCGCATCGGCCACGACGGTGCGATACCCGATGTCCTGAAAGAACGTCCCGTTGTCGCCGGCCGGCGTCAGCTCGAGCCGCCGCAACTCTCGCTCGATGTACGCGGTAGCCTTAGTCGCGCCAAATCTGCCGCCGTCGTCGCGCCCCATCATCGAGTCGTCGGAGAACACGTAGAGTCGCGACATCAGATCGATCGGCGTGATGTCGGCCGACGTCGGACGCGCCGTGAACTTGAGCGGCCCCTCGATCGCAAATTCGGCGGGCGAACCCGTTGCTGCTGGAGTTGGCGACGCCGACGATGACGCTGGTGATCCTGACATGCAGGACGCAAGCGCCAACAGGCCGGCAGCGAGTGCGACGCGATTCGAGGACTTCAACAACGACGGCGAAGACATTTACCTAGCGCTCCGTTTCGGAACTGTCGCCCCGCGTGAGTGCGAAGCGCTCCCCTTTTGATTGACCGGCTGCGGCAGGGCAAACGCCACGTACGTCCCACCCGATGGCGCGCCGTTCTTGCCGCCGCCGCAGGCAATGACGATGAACTCCCGCCCATCTACTACGTACAACGACGGCGTGGCGTTCCCGGCCGCGGGAAGGGTTGCTTCCCAGAGCAACTTGCCCGTCAGCTTGTCGTACGCATGGAATTTGTTGTCGTACGTCGTCGCGCCAATGAGCAGCAACCCATTCGTCGTGACGATGGCGCCGCCGTAGTTGTCGGTGCCGGTGTTCTTCAACCCCTGCGCGGCGAGCTTGGGATATTCGCCGAACGGTATGGTCCAACGAATATCTCCCTTGTTCAAATCGATCGCGTTGAGCGTGCCCCACGGCGGCGTGATCGCGGGATAGCCGTCGGGGTCGAGGAAGATGTCGAACCCCGTGCTCCGATACTTCATGTAGTTCGGATTGCTCCCCGCCGACTCGGCAATGTCCTTGCCCGTCATGAGGTAGGTAACGAGATCGTTGACCGCGGTGTTGTCGAGTGCCGTCGCGAAGGCGGGCATGCGACCCGTGCCCTGGCGGATGACCTGCGCGATCTGCTCGCGCGTACGTCGAGTGCCCACGCCGACCAGCGACGGGACATCGGGCGATCCTTTGAGACTGTCTCCGTGACAGCTCGCACAGTTGGAGCCAAAGAGCGATTTGTCGTTCCGCGGCACCATCTTGAGCATCCAGCCCATCTCATTCGAGTTTACATATAGCAGGCCGGTCTCCGGATCGAACGCCGGGCCGCCCCATTCGCCGCCGCCGTCAACGCCCGGGAAAATGATCGTTCCCTCGAGGTTGGGCGGATCGAACATTCCACTCGTCTTGAACTTCTTGAACATCTCGAGCGCGGCCGCGTGCGCTTCAGGCGTCCGCGTCGTGATCATGTCCTCGGTGAGCGCTTGTCGCGCGAAGGGCGGCGGCATCACCGGAAACGGCTGCGTCTCGGCGGCGCGCTCTCCGTCGAGATGCGAGGCCGGCACGCTCCGATACTCGATCGGAAAGAGCGGCTTCCCGTTGTCGCGATCGAAAACGTATACGTGTCCGGACTTCGTGATCTGTGCGACTGCATCGACCTTACGCCCGTCGCGCGTTACCGACACGAGCGTTGGCGCCGCGGGAAAGTCGCGATCCCACAGATCGTGCTTCACGCCTTGAAAATGCCAGATCCGTTTCCCCGTTCGCGCGTCGAGCGCGAGCACCGTGTTGGCGAACAGATTGTCGCCAATGCGATTCGAGCCATAAAAATCGGAAGACGCCGAGCCTGTCGCGGCGAACACCATTGCGCGTTTGGGATCGACCGTGACACCGGCCCACGCATTCGCTCCGCCGTTGACCTGGTACGCGTTGGGCGGCCAGGTCTCGTAGCCAAACTCGCCGGGATGCGGAATCGTGTGGAAGATCCAGCGCATGGCGCCCGTCTTGAGATCGTACGCGCGAATGTCGCCGGGCGACCCGGGCAACGTTTCGCTCACCGTGCTGCCGATGATGAGCATATCCTCAAACACGACGCCGGGCGTGCTCGCACTCACCGACAGGCTGGCGGCCGGACGCCCCAATCCTTCGCGCAAATCCACGAACCCGCTGTCGCCGAAGGTCGGGATCGGTTTGCCGGTCCGCTTGTCGAGCGCCCAGAGTTTGTTGCGATACGTGAACAGCACGCGATCGCCGGTGACGACGACACCGCGATGGCGAAAGCGACTCGCCGGCGGATTCCCGCCGTTCGCGTCGAACTTCCACAACTCGCGTCCCGTTGCCGCTTCAAGCGCGAACACGCGCAATTTGGGGGTGGTTGCGTAAAGAACGCCGTCTACGACAACCGGGTTCGCCTGCATCTCCGAACCCTGAAACTCGTCGTGCGTTTCGTACGTCCACGCCACTTGCAACTTCCCCACGTTCGCCGGCGTGATCTGATTCAGCGTGGAGTAGTGCGTGTGGTCGGTGTTGCCCCCGTACACCGGCCAATCGACGGACTTCGCCTGGGCGCGAAGGAGCAGCGGTGTGGCTGCAAGGAGACCAACTGCACGCCAACGCATCGAGACGACGATTCCCATGTATGTTCTCCGAAAGGCCGTTCCTAACGAATCTCAACGAGCGTTCCCAGTCATCCGTTTTCGTTCGTTCAATCCGTTCGTGTCGGTTCTCGAATCGTTATGGCCGAGATGGCGCGTAACATTCGGTGAACGGGTAGGCCGGATGGAACAGACAATAACGGATAGACCACAGCCGGCCTAATGGCGTTCCTGCTCGTCAGATTGCCTAGTGACGATGTCGCGTTCCTCAGGGTGCGAAAGTATCCAGCGCCGGAGAAACGGACAGGTGAGAATGACGTGAATGTCGTTCGCGTGGGCGTAGGCGAAGGCGGCTTTCGCCAGCGCGTCACCCATGCCGTGATGCCCCAATGCTGGTGAAACGCCGGTGTGCACCAACTCGAGCGTGTGCTCGTCCATGCGGTTGTACACCAGCTCAGCGACTCCCCCGTCGGCGGCGATGAAGAAGCGCGTGTGCTCAGGGTCGTGGATTACTTCCATTCCCTAATGTACCAACAGTCAGGCGAGTCTTCAGCCCCTCGTCGCGCCGATAGATGTCGTCCGCAAAGTGCAGCTGCCCGTCACGCTCGTACGCCGTGAAGTATACGATGTACACCGGCAGCTTTTTCGCGAGGACCACCGAGTGGTCGTTCTTCCCGGTCTGCATCGCCGCCTTCACGCTGTCCGGCGCCCATCCAAGCACATACTCGGCGAGCTTGTCCGGGTGCTCGAGACGAATGCAACCGTGACTCGCCGCACGAGCGCTCTTGTCGAACAACGACTTTTGATTCGTGTCGTGCAGATAGATGTTGTACTCGTTCGGGAACAAGAACTTCACGAGTCCGAGAGAATTGTGCTCTCCGGGGCGCTGGCGAATGATCTTCGCTCCTCCTTCGCGCGCATACTCCATGTCGTTGCGCGCCAGGTACGTAGGATCCTTCGCAATCTTGGGCAGAATCTCCGACTTGAGAATGTGCTCGGTCGGCGTCCAGTACGGACGAAACACCACCCAGCGCATGGAGTCGCTGAACACCGGCGTGGCGTGACCGTCGTACTCCGCGCCCACCACGACCTTCATCGATAGCACACGCTGGCCGGAGTCGTACGCGTCGAGACGGAACGACGGCACGTTCACATACACGTATCGTTCGCCCAGCGCGCGGGGCAGCCACCGATGCCGCTCCATGTTCGATCCAATCTGCTTGACGCGCTCGACCGCGGGGACATTCAACGCCGCCAACGTGCCGCGCCCAACTTTTCCAGTCGGTTCGAGATCATGGCGGTCCTGCCAGAGTGAAAGCACCGCCGCGAGGGAATCAGGCTCGGCTACCACGAAGCCCTCGGCAGCGAGCCTCGCGGTAAGCTCTTTCGCACTTGCGGATGCCGTGGTCTTTGGCCAGCCACCCGCTGAGTCGATCGCGCGATAGTGCGCGTACTCGCGTTTGAGCACCGCATAGTTGGAGTCTTGCGGCGACATGTGGGCCAGACCTTCGGCGATCGATGAATCCTCGAGCGTGTGGACGAGCGCCGAATCCACGGCCGACAGTCGCGCTGGAATGTGCCACGATTGCGACACGGTGCTTGGATTGATCTGACCGACGAGCATATCCGACGCATAGCCGACGTACGCGGCGGTGAGGAGCACGTCGGCATTCGCGATATCTCGGGCCGTCGCGCCGCTGTCGATCTTTTTCGTATCGACCACGCGACGAATCGAATCGAGCGGATAGGCGTCGGTTCGAAGTGCGTGTTCGGGCGCCGAGTCGAGCGCCGCGAGGAGCGCCGAGGCGCGCTCCCTCACGCCGTCGGGCTCCAACCAGAGCGGAGCGTCGTCGTACACCGCATAGAGCGCGCGTACGATCTTCCATCGCTCCGGCGTGACCCAGCTCGGAGCCGTTCCGCTGTCGACGCGCGCTCTGACCGCCGACTTGACGTCCGGCGCCTCGACGCCGAGCACGGCCGAGACTTCCTGCGGAACGTACTTGGCCTTGTGAGAGCGGCATGATGCCGCGGCTACCAAAAGAAGAACCGCGTATCTCGCGCGCATGCTCAGTTGTTCGAGAAATGTTACGTCGTCAGTAAGACGCCGACGCGCGCGCGCGCGTCACGGCAAAACTGGCTTCTGGAGACGCTTCCTGATACTCTTTTCCCCTTCGTTCTGCCGACCGCGACCGCCCCTCGACGACCGACCCTGAGAACCATGCATATTCTCCTTGCTCTCCTCGCGTTGCAGCAGCCACAGACCCCCGCGCAGGGTCCTGAGATCGCGCGGATCGTCGTCAGTCCAGCGAGCCGAACCATGACCGCTGGCGACACGCTTCGCCTCACCGCCGAGGCTCGCGACGCACAGGGTAAGGTCATCCCCGGCGTGACGTTCCGATATAGGCTTGGCGCCAGCGCGCGCTTCGAGGGCCGTGTGGATTCGCTGGGCCTCGTAACCGCCGGATCGACGAGTACGTTGCCAGTCACCGTGACCGCGACGCTCGCCGGCGTGCGCCCGCAGTTCACGGTCGTAGAAATCAAGGCGCTTCCCGGACCCGCTGCGTCGCTCGAGATCGCGCCGGGCGCCGCCAAACTCGTCGCCGGGCAGCGTCTGCGTCTGGCGGGCCGAGTGTTTTCAGAAGCGGGCGATAGACGCACCGATCGGGTTTCGTGGAAAAGCTCCAACCCTGCCGTCGCGACGGTGACCGACGCCGGCCTCGTCACCGCGGTCGCCGCGGGGACAGCCAACATAGTGGCGACCGTGGGCAAAGTTTCGAAGCCGCTCGCCGTACAGGTGGTTGCCGGCCAGATCTCGTCGCTTTCTTTACTGCCCACCGCCGTCGAAGCGCGCGCGGGCGACGTGTTGCGATTTGGTATCACCGCCAAAGACGCCGCCGGAAAGACGATCACCGGTCTCACGCCCACGTGGAGCTTTTCACCAGGGCACGGCACGATGGACGACGACGGTGCTTTTGTCGGCTACGAGGCGGGGGAGTATACCGTGATCGCCTCGTTCGGTACGCGGAGTGTCGAAGCAACGGTGAACCTCGCCGAGCGGGATGTGCGCCGCCCACTCACGCTGGTCGGACGGCTGCCGCGCTCGCGCTTCAGCACCGAAGAAGTGTGGCTGCATCAGGACGGCAAGCACGCGTATCTCGGATCGGGCTCCGGCGGCGACGTGCTCTACGCCATCGACATCAGCGATCCGTCCAATCCCACCGTCACCGACTCGGTGCAGACGAACACGCGCCGCGTCAACGATGTGATGACCTTCCCCGACGGAAAGTTTCTGGTGTTCACGCGCGAGGGCGCGAGCGACCGCAAGAACGGCATCGTCATCTGCTCCATCGACGACCCGGCGCACCCGAAAGTGATTGCCGAGTTCACCGACGGCGTCACGGGCGGCGTGCATTCGATCTTCGTGAACAAGCAGGAGAAGTACGGCACGTTCATCTATCTCACCAACGACGGCACGGGCGCGCTGCACGTGCTCGATGTCAACGACCCGTATCATCCGAAGGAAGTGGCGCGCTGGAAGACCGAAGGTCGTCCAGACGCCGGCCGGTCGCTGCATGACATCGACATTCGCGACGGCTTGATGTACGCGAGCTATTGGAACGACGGCATGATCGTGCTCGACATCGGCAACGGCATCAAGGGCGGGTCGCCGTCCAAGCCGACGTTCGTGTCGCAGTACAAGTATGATTTGAATTCTCTCTACAAGCAGGTCGAGGTGGATGGCGGCCCCGGGTTCATTCGCGGCACGCACACCGCGTGGCGGCACAAGAATTATGTCTTCATCGCCGACGAAGTCTTTCCGGCGAGCTATCCCAAGGGCACGAAGGACGCCGCCGCGGGTCGCGCGTACGGTCGGCTGCAGGTGCTCGACGTGAGCGACATTCTGCATCCCAAATCCGTCGCGTGGTACGAGCCCGAATACGGCGGCGTGCACAACGTGTGGGTGCTGGGCGACACGCTCTACATGGGTGCGTACAACGCCGGCTTCCGCGTGTTCGACATTTCCGGCGAGCTGCGTGGCGACTTACGGGCGCAGGGACGCGAGATCGGACACATCAACACGGCCGATTTGGACGGTCACGTGAAGAACTCGGCGATGACGTGGGGCGTCGTGGTGAATCCCAAAGACGGTCTGGCCTACGTGAACGACGACAACAACGGATTGTGGGTCATCAAGATCGAGCCGAAGCCGAAGGTCGTGCCGTGACGCGTTGGGGGCGAGCGACGACGCAGATGTTCGTCGCTTGTGCGTTCGTTGGCACGATCAGCGCGCAGGCGGCGACGTCGCACGCCACGCCGCCCACCAAGGACTACCTCGCGCTCGTCGGCAGTGAATCCGTCGATCGCGTCGCGCTCATCCGGTTCGGCCCGAAAGGCGCGTCGATTCAACGCGAGCTCTATGTGGGCTGGTCGCCGACGGAAGTCGCCGGTCCGCACGGGCTCGGGGTCTCGCCGGACAAACAGCACTTCTTCGTCTCGACGGCGCACGGCGCGCCGTTCGGGCGGCTGCAGAAGTACAACGCCGCCACCAACGCCGCCGAAGGCAGCGTGATGCTTGGCAACTTTCCCGCGACGCTGCAGGTGTCGCCGGACGGATACTATGTCTACGTCGTGAATTTCAATCTGCACGGCGACATGGTGACCAGCGACGTGTCGGTCGTCTCGGCCGCCGACATGGTGGAGATCGCGCGCATTAGCACGTGTACGATGCCGCATGGTTCGCGCCTCACCGCCGACGGCACGCATCACTACTCGGCGTGCATGATGGAAGACATGCTGGTCGAGATCGACACGCGCACGCTCGCGGTGTCGCGGCATTTCCTGCTCACGGCGGGCAAGGAGATGGGTATGACGGGCGCGCCGGCGCTGCACAACGGCGAGACTCCTGCCGCAGCGATGCACGACATGAGCGGACATGGGATGGAGCCGCCGAAACCCGGCGACGTGTCCTGCTCGCCGACGTGGGCGCAGCCGTCGGCCGACGGGTCGCGCGTGTGGGTCGCGTGCAACAAGTCGAGCGAGATCGTCGAGGTCAACGCGAAGACGTGGACGCTATCGCGCCGCATTCCAACCGGGCCCGGCGTTTACAACCTCGGCGTCACGCACGATGGAACCAAGCTCATTGGCACGAACAAGCGAGATCAGTCGATTTCCGTGATCGATGTCGCGAGCGGCAAGGAGCTCGCGCGAATTCCGACGACGCGCAAGGTGGTGAACGGCGTCGCGGTGTCGGACGACGATCGTTACGCGTTCATCTCCGTTGAGGGAGTTGGATCGCAGCCGGGGACGGTGGACATCATCGATCTTGCCGCGCTGCAAAAGGTGGCGAGCGTCGACGTGGGTCAGCAGGCCGGCGGCATCGACTTCTGGAAGAGCGAGGCAGCGCGTCCATGAAGCCACTGAGCCATCATCATCGAGTTCCGACACACTCTTCTCATGTACACACTCAAACCGTGGCACGCTAAGACTCTCAGCGAGCATCAGCAGTTGCGCGATGCGGCAAAGAACGACGGATACGTCTTTCTCACCCTGAGTTTGTACGGCACAAAGGCCTCCCCGCTCTATGCCGCGGTGATGATCAAACAGGCCGGCCGTCCCGCCCAACGCGACTTCGCCGCACAGTCGCTGCACGACTTCAAAGCCACCATCGCCGACCAGGAGACTCACGGATGGAGTCCGGTGATGATCTGCGCGACCGGCTCGGCCGCCGATCCGCTCTTTGCCGGCGTCTTCGAGAAGTTCGACGACCCGAAGACGGCGCCGGTCGTTGCCCTGCAGCTCGTCAACGGCGACGACGGCAACGACCAGACGATTCAAGGAATGAACAAGAAGGCCCGTGACAAGAATTTGAAACTCCGCTGGGCAGCGAGTTATGGCGATACCTTCGTGCCGCTGTTTGCGGGCATCTGGGTGCCGAACTCGGGCGACGACATCGTGCTGTGGAACGCCGACGGTGTGCTCGACAACGGTGACGACTATCAGGCGCGCTTCGACGCACAGACGGCGTCGTGGTCACGTCCGGAGTTCGTCACGCTGAACAGCGATCGCAAACGTCTGTCGGTGTTCGTGGGCAATGAAGTCGGCGGATGGCATGCGCGCCACGGTCTCGACTCCGACGGATATCACGCCGAGTACGAAACGTGGGTCGTGGGGAAGAAATATTTGCCGGTGGTGGTGCAGGCGGGCGGCGACGATGAGAAGTCAGCCGGCTTCGACGTCATTTTTATTCAGCAGCAAAAGCCGACGCCACTCAAGTGGACCGCCGCCGGCACGACCGGGAACGCGACGATCGATGGCATCTTCAAGAAGGCAATGCGGGAATCGCCGGTTCGTCATGCGGCGCTGGCCATCGTGCACAAAAAACGATTGGTCTACGCTCGCGGGTACACGTTGGCCGAGCCCGATTGGCCCGTTGTGCAGCCGACGGACTGTTTTCGACTGGCGAGTTGTTCCAAGATGATTACCGCGCTGGCCATCTATCAGCTCATTCATCAAGGCAAGCTGAAGTTGACCGACACGGCACAGAGCATTCTGGGACTGAAAACTCCCGCCGGGAATCCGCCGACCGATCTGCTCTTCAATTTGATCACAGTCCAACACCTGTTGGAGCACACGAGTGGGCTGCAACCGACCCAGTTTGAAAACCTCGCCGCACTTCGCGCCGCGTTTCTCGGCGCGGGTCAGATCGTGGAACTGCCCGTCAGCTCGGCGGCGACGGATTCGTTCATCGCCACGCTCACCCTGAACAACCCTCCTGGCATCACGCAGACGTACAACAATTGCGGCTACTATCTGTTGGGACGGATTGCGAAGGCGAAATGGGACGAAGCCCGTCCGATCGACGCCTACCAGAAGCATCTACTGGATCCGCTGCACATCAAGCGCATTCGACGCGCCAAGGATCTCATTGCCGATCAACCAAAAGATGAAGCGCGCTATCAGCATCCGCGGCTTTCGGTCGGACCAAGCGTCTTTTCACCGCTCCAGCCCTTGGTCGCCACCGACTACGGCACGGCGCATTTCGAGATCCTCGATGGAGACGGCGGCCTTACCGCGGCGGTGACGGATGTCGCACGCCTGATCGCGATTCTCGTGAGCAAAGACGACAATCCCGCCATGCCGCGCCATGCCATCTCGGCGATGCTGCAGCATGCTTCCACGGTGAGCGCGGCCGGCGGGGGTCGCGCGGGTTACGGCTTCGACGGCGCGGCGGATCTGGGAGGGGATTCGTTCTACGCGCAGAAAGGCGGCAGCATCAGTGATGCGCACAGTGTCGTCCAGTTCAACGGTGATTGGGGTTATGTCGCCTGCTGGGCCGGTGAGCCGACGGTCGCGCATGACTGGTATCCTGACTACAACAATGTCATGGATGTCGCGAAGACGGCGTTCGTGAGCGCGGCGGATCATTTTCCGCACTACGGCATGCCGTCGCTGTAGCACGATTGGCGTTTACAGTATGCTCGCGTATTCGGTGAATCAGCGACTGCACGAGCTGGGCATTCGCATTGCGCTTGGTGCAGGGAACGCGCAGCTGGTGCGGCTGGTGGTTGGTCAGAGCATGAAGACGCTCGCGGTCGGCGTGTCTTGCGGGATTGTCGTGACACTGCTCCTCGGCCGCCTCGTCGCCT
>JBDUEJ010000040.1:0-49695 GCA_040002475.1 bacterium
CGGATCATCCCCGCGCGCGCGGGGAACACTCTTCTTAGCAAATCGAGACCCACCAACGATTTGCAACGCGGCCCCGCTGCTACCGAGCAAAATCGGCGATGATGTCGCCACGCAATCGAGGACCCTTGGCGGGCCGTTATGCCTGAGTTTCGCCTGGTTCGCTCGACGTTGGTAGGAACCGGACCAGCGTCAACCCGTCAAAGTCGACTGCCTCCCGCCGATTCGCACCCGCTGTCTCAAACTGGAACCCCGAATCGGTTGGGGCCGCCCATGCGAGCACGGCCGAACCATCGCCGAGTAACGCGAGCGTCTCGCTCCAAATTCGTTCGCGAGTACGAGCCGAGTACGAGCCGACGTATACCCCGGCTCGCACCTCCGCGAGCCAGAGCGACAATCTCCCTCGCAACCTGGGAGGCGCATTCTCAACCACGATGACCAGCATCACCGGACATCGAGACGGGGAGTGCGGGCGGTTGACCCTCCGGTGCTTCGACCGGCGGGTTGATCCCACTCGTCGCAAGGAGAGTCCCAATTGACGGAATGATCCGCTCCAACAGATTGCTCATTCTGAACGCGTCGCGGCACGCGATTCTGACCTGTCGTTCGATCGGCACGCCCGCGCGCCCTTCCGCCGCGGCGATCTTCGCAGCGATCTTGAACGCGGCGGGCACGATCGTCTCGAATTTGAAAATGTCCGCGATGTCGTAGACGAAACTCAGTGGCTTTCCGCGATGAAGAAACCCGATCGCCGGTGCGTAGCCGGCCGCGAGTATCGCCGCTTCACAAAGTCCATAGAGACACGCCGTGCCGGCCGACAAGCAGCGATTGATCACGTCTGCTTTGTCCCAGTCGGTCGGATCGTATCGCCGGCCTTCCCACGGGACGCCGTGAATCTGCGCGAAGGCTCGATACAACTCGCGCACTCTCGCGCCCTCGATCCCGCGCAATTGGTCCACTGAACGTCGCGCCGGCGGTTCTTCGCCGAAACGAAGCGCGAACATCGCCCGCACTACCCTGAGGCGCGCACTCTCATCAAGCGCCGCCGCAGCTTGATAGAGAAGCCGGTCAGCGCGCGCGCCTCCGGGTTGACCCGCCGCATACACTCGGACACCCGCTTCGCCGACCCAGACGAGCAAGCATCCAACGCGGGCTGCGAGCGCTACCGCTGCGTGGGTAATCCGGGTCCCCGGCTCGAGCATGAGACAAGCGAGTCCACCAATTGGAATTTGAACGCGCACGCCATTCTCATCGACGAGAACGAACGCACCGTCGATGACGTCAACCTGCCCCCTCTCGAGGAACACAATGGCCGACCGGTCCTTGATCGCGATCGGACGGAGCGGCACGTACGGCGTATCGCTCACGCGCCTGGCGCGCGCCGAATCAGCATCAAGCCGCATCCAAACGCCTTCGCTCGACCCAACCCCGCCGCAATCGACGTCAGCAACGCAACGGGGTCGACGACCTCGAGCTCTCCCTCGAAATCCAAGACTCCGATCGTCATCTCGGACTGTCGATGATCGAGCGTTAACACGCGGTGACTCGCAACTCGCGCCGTCCACGTACCACTGTCGGCGGTGTTTATGGCGATGGAGTACCCTGCGCGTTCGCCCAGTCGCGCGAGCCATTGCAGCCCTGCGGCCTGAACCGCATCGGCTCTCGCGAGCGCGCGTGCTTCACCTTTAGGGATATTGTACAGAGCGTCCATAACCACATCCACAGGCTTCCCTCGCTTCATGCCATCGACGCGCCGTGCAACCGTTGCATTTGCTCGAAGTGAAAACCTGAGCCGATCACCCGCAGCGAGCTTGGGGACGAATGGCTTGGGCGGATCGATATGAAAGAGGTCGTGTCGATCGAGGGGCTCGCGCCGCGAAAGAACATAGAATCGACCGTCGCCCGCTTCGCGCCACAGAAAATCGCGCGTTCGATCAGGCGCATCACCGAACAGCGTCCACATCAGTTGATGGCCAACCGTCGTTCGACGCGTTTCTTCGTCCGGAACAAACACATCGCGCAGCGCGGCAATCGGCGCATCGCGGCGTAACGTCACCTTCGAAAGGAGCAAATCGGCGCTCATGCTTCGTAATCTCCGGTGAGCGTACCAATGCGGACCTCACGCTCGGCGAACTGCCATCTTGTTCGGTGCGGTCGCGCATCGCGACGGACGACCGTGTGAGTGGTCGACAACCCGGCTTCGAATTCATCACATCGATCGTGCGAGACTTCGCGCCCCCAGCCGTCACGCGGCTTGAGACGCTCCATCTCCGAAGGAAGCGGCGGCACGTCACGGAGCGCGGCGGCCAAGGTGTTCGCCGCAAGGATCCGTGCACCTAAAGGCAGGCCGAGCACATTGGCCTTGCGCCCGGCGTACAACACAAATTGAGGGTTTCCCATGGCCGTGGCGAGCTCGCTAAGCGACCGCGTCGATGAGTGGCGCTGCCATAGGGCGACGATCGACAGGGCATCCTGTCTTAGTGTGCGCTGCGACAGGCTGGTCACCGGATCCGCGCAGTCGAGTGCAGCTCGCCGGGTCGTTGGCTTGAAACGCCGCAGCGAGACGCCGGTTGGATCCTGGGCGGTATGATAGTCTGTGAATGCGAATCCTCTCAGGGCGATCCGAACGCCAATACCGCACATAGCATCGAGTTCCTCGTGGCCGGCCTGGTCCGTCCTCAAAAGGCCAAGCGCTGCCGCGACGATGCCGAGAATCGCGGACCGACTAGGGCGGTCCCACGAGCTCCGCACTTCACCCACCGCGGTATCCCCCCAGCTCGATAGCGGAGCGTACAGGGTGAACACGAGAAAGTCGGTCACGATACGGCCTCGGTCGCGAACTTAAGTACAGCATCAAGGGATCCCTCCGTTCCATCCGGCGCCACTCGGAGCGCTTCCGACGCATCGGCGTTGGTCCCGTACGCCAGGTCGAGGTTCTTTCGGTAGCCGTCAAGGCGCTTGACGGACTCGCCGAGCACGTCTCCTTCGGTCACGGGCCTCAAGAACGCGGCGGCAAGTGTGCGCGGCTGCTGCGTGCCGCGCTCCACCAGGAGATATGACGCGCGCGCGCGCGACGCATAGCTCGCCTGTTTTCCGCGCGGGGAAACCGTCGCCGCGGCCTCGATCAGTGCGGCGACTCCATCGCGCGCAAGCTCAGCGTTCCCATTGAGATTGGATACCAGCGAATTGGCATCAATACACGCATACATGTAAAAGAGGCCAGCGCCATACTCGTGAACCCCGATAAACGACGTTCCGACGTCATCGTGATCTGCCGCGTTCTTGAGATCGTCGACGGCGACATAATAATCGTCCTCGACGTCGACCGCATGCGTGGTCATCGCGTGCGCCACCTGGACGGCAGCCTCCCGATTGAATGCCGGCGCGTCGGCGAGCATACGTCCGAACATCGCGATATCGACTGCGCTATCGGATTTCACCAGCAATGAGTCCAAATCTTCTTTAGAAATATCTGATCCAGCGAGCGCCTTGTCCGCCAACGCGAACGCTGCGTTGCGCTCCTCCGGCGCAATGAACGCCAATTGTTTGATGTACGACGGATCGGGATCCTTGGCGTCCTTAAGCTTTCCGAATCGCTCCGCGATCATGCGCGTCACTTTGATCGCATCGGCGTCGTTCATTCCGCCGCCCACGAGGCGATCATTGATCTGTTCACCCAGCCTCTGTGTGCGTTTCCCAACGTGTTCGCCGACGCGCGCCTCGAATACAGCTGACGTTCGCCACGCCCGCTTGAGGCTCTGCGATGAAATCCGAAGTCGTGATTTGCCGCCGAACATCACGGTTTTGGGACGTCCCGTGTCGTCGCGATTGAGATTGGATGCCGGATACGCAGTGAGCAGATGGACCTGCAGAAATGTCGTCATGACTGGCTATTCTCCTCACTGACGGTGGTGGCGGCGGCGGGCGCGGCCTGCGCCGCGTTAAAGTACTCAAATGCCCAGCGTTGCTTGACTCGTCCATCGGGATGGTCCCACTGCCGAAATGCATCGGCGATTGCCGCAACGTTCGCATGCCCTTCCATGAGAGCGATGAGACGGATGAATGCACTCACGCGGTCTTCCCCTGCGGTGGATCGGAGGAGACGTTTGAATCGCACCTCGGACAGTCTCGGTCGGGCGTCGGAGCTCCCGTCACCGCCGTCCCGAGGAAACGACGGCCAGCCAACCGCGCGCATCGGGCGCTCGCCGTTATCGGAGCGGATGTGCGCGAGAACACGGGCCAAATCAATCGCCGTTCCGAACTGTGGGTCGTCCGGACCGGTGGCTTTGAGCCGCCGCGCAAGTTGGAGCGCCTGCGGAATGAGCATTCCCTCGATTCGATCGCGAGACCGTCGCAGCTTCGCTTGAGCCCCAGGATTGAGACGGACTTGATTCCACCACTCGCGCGCCGTCGAGACGCGTGCGACGCTGACGCTTTGATCCGTCATTCGCTCTCTCCCGCTTTCGATTTGACTGATTGCTTCCTGCGCTTGGCCTTTTCAACAGATGTTACTTCACCGAGCGCCGCGAAGATCTGTTGACCGATGTTCCCGCCGCCGTGGAGAGTCGTGAACAGTCCAAATCGCGCTCGCACAATTCGGCGAAGCAAATCGGCGCTCGTCGCATCGCCCGGAACGAGCTCGTCGAACACACGGAGCGTCTCCGTCGTCAGCAGATGTCGGTACCGCCTCTTCAGGTCGATCGCCGCGAAAGCGATCTCACCCCCCGTGACGAGCTGATCGAGCTCGCGGTAGAACCAATCCTGTGTGGCATTCCAGAGCGCCGCCTTTATATAAGTGAGATCGCCCGGCGCGTCATCGGCTCTGGCGTGCAACGCCGTTGCTACCGATTGCTGCAGCACGTAGCCGGCGCGCTCGGTTGCATCGACCAGGGCTCTCACTGCTGCGTCGATAGCCGCTAAACGATCGGGGTCGGACTCGGCGAACGCGGGCAACACAGACGAAATCCAAGCGCGGATCTTGGCATTCGAGGCGTCGTAACCAAAAATGCGCAACGAATGTCGCGCTCGCCCAATCCGTTGAGCTCTCTTTGCACCGAAATTCGCGACCGTAAGCGCGGGCGCTTTTCCCGGCGCCGCGCTGCCTCCATGCAGAAGCCCAAGCCA
Source organism: bacterium (assembly GCA_040002475.1). GTDB lineage: Bacteria > Gemmatimonadota > Gemmatimonadetes > Gemmatimonadales > Gemmatimonadaceae > JAQBQB01. Next base: position 5,122 of record JBDUEJ010000040.1, read on the forward strand.
GTCGCGCCATCCGACTCCGCCAGGCTGACCATGCACTGGGAGCAGCTCGTTTGGTTCTTTGCCGGCGTAATACGGCGACAGTGGGTGGTGCCATCGCTCATAGTTGACCCCGTACGGTCTCCCACGAAAACCGATTGCCACGTCAGTGTCGTCCTGGCCGGTGATGTCGCAGGCCCCGGATTGATTGGCGAACTCGAGACGGATTCGACGGGGCATCCCGAAGTAGGCCTGTAGCGGATGTGCATCCACTGACGTCGTGCTGGCACCCTTCGCTTCAGATGTTCTCGTAACGCCCATCCAAGGATAGGTGTCGCTCACTCGGTCGGTGCTGGTGTCGCCGCGCGCCTTGAGTTGCGCCATCGTTTCAACGTTGGCCCAAACGAGCTGCCAGAGCGTCGACTCGGCCTCGTCGAGTCGCCGAGGATCGACAAGCGTCGTCAGCGGACCGCCGCCGCGCACGGAAGTTCTAAATCCACGACCGCCGGCGGTCGAATATGCCTGCATCGTGATGAGCGCCATGGCCGCAGCCGGTCGACCCATTCTGTTGACGACTCCAGGCTTGATGAATAGGCCGCTGTTCTTGGCGTTGACCAGAAGATCCTGAATTGGGTCGACGTCAACGTCGGCGAAGTCCGCGACACTCTGGTCCTGTAAGAACCGCGGTCCACTGCCATCGAGATCGAATGCGTTCGGCAGAGCCTCAAGCCGAGCTTGTAGGACTGATTCAGAGGGAGGCTGCAGCCATAGTGCTCGCCACTCTTCTTCGGTTTCCGGTAGAAGCGCCGCAGTCATGAGGCCGATGAGAAACTCGGTGACGGCGCCGTCGAAGTCCGGTCGCGGCGTCGCGATGGCGACGACAGGATCGTCCGTGATCCGGTCGACCATGGCCGCAGGAGCGGACCATTCGATCTTTCCGCTGCGTCTTCGATAGGGCAACCAAATCGCGTGTCTCAGATCGAAGCTCATGCGGCAAGCCTAGGCAACCGAGCCAGCCTCTCGCTCGGACCAAAAGTGACGCAGACAAATCCCGGGTCCCGACGCGGAATCCAATCCACGGCAGCGGATGGGAGGATCTCGGTGCCAACTCGAATGCGACGAAGATGGGCAAGCGCGACGCAGACGGTGGAACAGAGGGACGCGTTTGTTGCGCCCGTGCGCACAAAACCAAGCAATTCGACTCCAGCGCGGTCGTGAGCGAGACAAGTTGGAAGAACCACGTTACGGAGCCGGTGCGAGATGCTCAACTCGACGGGAGATTCGTTGAGAATCGCAGTCTCAAGGAAGGCGCTGGCGTGATACCCAGGCATCGGTGTCCTGCAGACGGGGTTCGATCTTTTAGAACCGTTGACATTACATACTAACTCAGATGAACACTTCAATCAATCCTCCACACTGAGATCCCGGCGATGGCCGGGAACATGCTTGAGCGTGCTGACCTAACTCAGAGGAGCACGGATCATCCCCGCGATGGCAGGAGGCTGGAAACTTACTCACAGGCGAAGACCTTCGCCCGCGGCGTACCTAAGCGTCAGCTCACCCTTGGAAGTCACGATCCGCCCGGTCCATCCACCACCCTCTGCGGTCATAGGCACGATGATCAAATCGCGCTCGTACTCGGGCCACGTTCGCGTTACGCGGTCGACGGCCGATTGGAGTTTGCTTTCAACCTTCGCATCGCGCGGGATTTTGCCCGCGCTCACTCTGACTTCCGACAGGGCCCACGCCCGCCACTCGATTTCTTCCGCTTCCGTCCACGGGCTTATCGTCCCGTCCGCGTTGAGCCGCGCCAATCGTACCACGGTCTGCTCATCGATGAGCCGAGTTGGAATACGAACATCGGAATACCAGTTCGCATAGAAGTCGGAACAGTAGCCGTCGCTGAGGCGAAGCACAAACATGCGAGCCGTCGCCGCTTCACCCCGCGATTTTCCGTCGGCCTTTTCAGCGGCATTCGAGAGCGACGCCGGCACGACATCGTCAGCGTAGACTCGCTCGACGAGTGAACGCACGCCGTCCGGTGTCTCAATAGCCGCATTGGGGCGGGAGAGCTCACGGAGGGTCCGCCAAAGCAGCCCGACGTCGTCATACACGTTCTTGGTCTTCGGCAAAACGCCATCGAGCCAGTTCGTAGCGGGGTCTTCGGAGAATCGTGGTGTCAGAACGGTCAGTTCACATCTGCTGCCCGGCGGCCGGCGACCGGTCCGCGAATGCCGCCACAATCGACCGGCTCGCTGGATGATGAGATCGACCGGCGCCAGATCGCTGATGAGCATATCAAAATCGAGATCGAGAGACTGCTCGATCACCTGAGTAGCGACGAGCACACGAGCGCGCGTCGTGCCTTCAGAAGCAGGTCCGAACGCCGCGATCACTTCCTGTTCACGCGCTTGCCGGTCGCACTGCGCGAAGCGCGCATGAAAGACCATGGGTTCGATGTCCCAAGCACGGAGTTCGGCCGCGGCCTCGAGACAACTGTCGACCGTATTCCGAATCCACGCCACCGCCTCACCGCGATGTGCCGCGGCGACGATTTGGTGCACGAGGTTGTTCTCGTCGTGCACGAGGCAGACAGGCACCGAACGGCGCGACCATGGCGCGGCTTCGAGCGGAGTCTCTGTCATCGCGTCCTGACCATCTACGACCGTCGCCAGCGGATATGGCGCTTCGACGCCGTCACGCGATTCGCTCGAGTCCTCAGACACGTCTTGCGTGCGGGTCCCGCTGCCGCGTGACCCGCTTCGCCACGCCTCGATCAACGAGCGGCGAAATTCATTTGGAAGCGTGGCTGAAAGAATGATTGCACTTCCTCCCAGTGCCGCGTGAAATTGCAGCAGCGTCTTTATTTCCTCTTGCATGTACCTGTCATACGCATGCACCTCATCGAGAATCAGCACCTTCTCGGCAAGGCCAAACAGCCGTACGGTGTTGAATCGGCTCGGTAATATCCCCAATAGGGCTTGGTCGATGGTGCCGGCGCCTACATCGGCAAGAAGGCTGGCACGCCGATCGTCGGCCAAAAATGCAGCGCACGCAATCGTACTCGGCGCGTTTCCATCAAGCTCGTCTCCGCTGCTTGCCGCCGCAAGACTCTGTGATACACAGTCGTCTAATACCGACGCTCGAAACTTATCGTGGAGCCGTGCCTGGCCATGACTGAGCACCAACGATACAGAACGACCAGTATTCTCAAATAGCCCGGCAATCAACTTGTGTTGCCGCTCATACATCGCGTTCGCCGTCGCCTGTGTCGGCATTGCCCAGTATGCGCCACTCGCTGCCCGCCCAGCCATCAGTCGATGGACGAGAATATGGGCAGCCTCCGTCTTACCAGCTCCAGTCACGTCTTCGACAACAAACAATTCGCCGTCCCCAGACAGCGGCACGTGCATCGCCCAATCCTGCAAGGGAGACGGTCGCAGCGTCGGATGAATGAGTTCGGCAAAAGTCTTGAGTGACGCTGGCGGTGGTGAAGCCAACCCGGCCTCCGATACTGCGAGCGCGGCCTGTTTGCGAGCGTAGTCCCAGTACGCCTCGAGACCGAGGGTCGGCGAGTGGTACGGGAACCATCGTTGGTTCGAGCCAAGCCAATCGGCAATCGATACAGCACCAGCAAGCCACCAACTGGCGCGAATGGCAGTAGCCTCCCACGCTGGGGGCGCGATGACTGGACCATCGCAAAGCAACTGCACAGCCTCCGTGGCGAACAACTCTGCGGCAGCCACTGAGGCCTTCGACGCGAAGAACGTTCGCGCGTCCACCAGGGCGCCAGCGAGTGGGCCTCCATGATGGCCGAACACAGCAAGAACGAGTGGCTGAAGATCGTGAGCATCTCCTCGCAGCAGCCGATGACCCAGCGTGTCCCGCAGCCGACTGCACCACAACGCATAACCAGCAGCGGTGTGTGGCTTTCTCACGTGCCCGTCATCGAAATCGCCGAGGCACGATGGCCACAGTACTTCGGCTTGACCAAAGAAACTCTCTGAGAACTTTCCGATGTCGTGAAGGCACACCATGGTTCGGACCAGCCGGCGCGCATCGGCCTGCGGCAGACGGAACAGCGCCGCAGCGCGCGCAAGCGTTCCTGGACGCGCGTCGAACAGGGCATCAACGCACGCGGCGACGTCGAGGCAGTGGTACGCAGCGGGATGCCAGCCCAGGGTCGAATCGGCGTCGGGTTGTGCCTTGCCGCGAAAAGCGAGGTAGTCCGGAATCGCGCTCATTGGTATCAGAAGTTTTGAACAACGTACTGCGAATGCCGTCGTCGCGAATGGATTGCAACCCTTCCCCTCATCACCGTTTCCACCCGGCAGAAAACTCCCGATCGGCAAGAAGTGCCGCCCGTTGGCCCTATCGTCACCGAGCTCTTCAACTGATACTTCTCACGTAAGTCATTATATAGTAACTAGTTATGGCGCAGCCCATCTTCGAACCGGACGGGGCATGTGGGTTGCCTTTCTCATGGCCAGCGGACCCAAGCCTTTGATCCGCGGTCCTCCTCCCGCCCTTCTCTTCGCTCCCGACAAATGCCTCCTCTGAACGGTCTGGAAAGCGCCGCCAGCGCCCTCCGCTACTGGGAGCGCAAGCAGGAAGTCATCGCGAACAACCTCGCGAACGTCTCCACCGACGGCTACAAGGCGCAGCGCGTTTTCGCGCGCCTGCTCGACGGAATCAATCCGGTGGCCGAGACGAGCTCTGATCTCTCGACCGGAAGCCTCAAGCAGACGGGCAACGCGATGGACATCTCGCTCAACGGCCCGGGATTCTTCGTCGTCGCGACACCCAACGGCGACCGATACACGCGCGGTGGCAGCCTCCGGCTCGACGAGAAGCATCATCTCGTCGACGCCAACGGCCGCGCGCTCATTGGATCGAAGGGACTTCCGATCACACTGACTGCCGGCACGGTCGACATCGACTCGAGCGGCGAAGTGAAGCAGAACGGCCAGATCGTCGATCGCCTCAAGATAGAAGCGGCGCCCAAAGGCACCGAGTTGCAGCGCGAAGGCGAAGCGCTCTGGACGCCCCCGGCGACGCGCGAAGTCATGAAACCCGAAGCACGCAGCGTGAAGCAGGGCTACATCGAAGAAAGCAACGTCAACTCAATGAGCTCGTTGGTGGACATGGTCTCGATCCAGCGCGCGTACGCGTCGGTGCAGAAGACCATCATCGAAATGGACAAGACGAACGAAACGGTCACGACGCAGCTCGCCAAGCCTCTTTAATCGATAGATAAATATGAATCCCGCCCTGAGCACCGCCGCATCCGGCATGGCTGCGCAGCAGACGCGCACCGAAGTCATCGCCAACAACCTGGCCAACGTGAACACGACCGGCTTCAAGCGCGGTCGCGCGCAGTTCGAGGACTTGCTCTATCAAACGATGCAAGGCCCACAGGTGCTCGGCAGCTCCGAGACCAACACGGCGCCGGCGATCCAGATCGGCCGCGGCACGCACCTCACGGCCGTGCAGCGCTTGCACAGCCAGGGCGCGCTCGAGCAGACGGGACGCTCCCTCGACGTCGCAATCGACGGCGAAGGTTTTTTCCAGGTCACGACGCCCAGCGGCGGAACGGCCTACACGCGCGACGGAAGCTTCCAGATCTCTGATCAAGGCGTTCTGGTCACGTCCGACGGCTTCCAGATCGGCTCCGGCATCAAGATCCCGGCCGACGTCACCGACGTCACGATCTCGGCGACGGGTGTCGTGGCCGGATCAAAGGGCGCGGGCAGCGAGCAGACCGAGCTCGGACGTATCGAGCTGTCGCGGTTCGCCAATCCCGCCGGCCTGATGGCCTTGGGACAAAATCTCTACGCCGAGACGCCGGCATCGGGCGAGGCGACGTCGGGCTTCCCACAGGACGACGGCATGGGCCGCTTGGTGCAGGGACAGCTCGAGGGCAGCAACGTCGAGATCGTGCAGGAGATGGTGGACATGATCAGCGCACAGCGCGCATACGAGCTCAACTCCAAGGCGGTCAAAGCCGCCGATGAGATGTCGCAGACGGCGACGGAGATGGTGCGCTAGCCGTGACTCACCGATCGATGCACGGGCTCGCAGTCAGCGGGTTTGCGGCGCTGTCGTTGTTGACGGCGCGGGCGGCCGTGGCCCAACAGGCCGCGCCGGCATCGCGACGCATGGCGATCGCGGCCCACGCCTTGGCGCGCGGCGAAGTGCTGTCGGCCGACGACATCGAGTTTCGCGATACCACGATGCGCGCGTTGCTCGACACGAATCAGATCGCCGCGGGCTGGGTGACGCGGCGCGCGATCGCGGCAGGCGAAGTATTGCGCTCACCGGCGGTCGAGCCGCCGACGATGGTCGCAGCGAATCAGTCGGTCGAAGTCGAATGGAAGGATCAGAATATCTGTCTCACGTTGCGCGGGATCGTCACGCGAAACGCGTCGATGGGTCAGCGCGTGACCGTTCGCATGGATCGCGGTCGCCGCATAGAAGCAACTGTCGTGGCACCCGGCCGCGTCCGTATCGATTGAGGTCATCAACACTATATATGAAGCGTCACTCGAGATTTGCGATTTCATTCGCGCTGCTGGTCCTCGGCGCGCCCATGCTGTTGGCGCAGGCGAAGGATCAGCAACCGCAGCCGGCTCGCCGGCTCATCTCGTGGACGGGCGACCGGCGCGAGTTTCAGGTGGGCGACATCATCACCGTGCTCGTGAGCGAAGCAACGCTCGCGACGGCGACGAAATCGCAGAGCGGCACCGATCAGCAAACGCGGAAGAACGACATGGGACTCAACCCGCCGCAGATTGGAACCACGCCGCTTCCGTCCATCTCGGCCGACATGTCGACGGACAAAAACTCGACGTCCAAGCAGAGCGGCGACGCGAAGCGCAATCTCACCTTCAAGGGCGACATCAGCGTTCGAGTCGTCGCCGTGGACAAGAACGGGCAGCTCCAGGTCAAGGGCACCAAGCTCGTGGATGTCGACAAGAATAAGCAAACGCTCAATCTCACCGGCTGGGTTCGGCCCGAAGACATTTCACCGGCCAATCTTGTCGTGAGCGAGCGAGTCGCCGACGTCCAAATGACGTACGCGCTGAACGGCGATCTCGGAAAGACACGCGGCGGAATTGTGGGACGTTTGCTTTCGGTGTTCTGGCCATGAACTGCCAGGTCGCAGGCTACAGGATGATAGGTCTGAGGGGGCTTACTGCGTTGCTCGGGATCGTTGCGGTGGGGACGGGACTGCATCCTCTCGCCTCGAGCTTGAGCGCCCAAGAAATGATCCGCCTTCGCGATCTCACAATCGAAGACAAGGCGCTGCCCGTTCGTCTTCTCGGTTACGGCCTCGTGATCGGCCTGGATGGAACCGGCGATCGCTCCGGCGGCGGAAAGTTGGGCGGCATGACGGTGAACTCCGTGGTGAACCTGCTGCGGCGTTTCGGCATTCAGGTGCCGGTCGAAGCGCTGAAGACGCGCAACGTCGCGGCGGTGCTGGTCACCGCGGAAGTGTCGCCGTATCTGCGACCCGGTGGCCGCTTCGAGATTCACGTGTCGTCGGTGGGTGACGCGCGTTCGTTGCGCGGCGGCGTCCTATGGATGACTCCAATGCTTTCCGAAGTCGGCGGCCAGCCAATGGCATCGGCCCAAGGGCCGTTGCTCATGGCCGACGTTGGCGGCGGCAAGGCGTCGTCGATCGAGAACTCGTCGCGCATTCCAACCGGCGGCTTGATGGAAACGGACATGCCGCACCCGGCGTTCGCCTCGAGCTCGAAGCTGCTGCTCCGCGAGCCCGACGTCGCAATGGCCACGCGCATCGCCACGGCAATCAACAAAGAGCTCGGCGACGGCATGGCCTCCGTGGAAGATCCAGGCTCCATCGCGCTGACGTTCAAGGATCAGAAAGAGGATCACGCCGCGGTGTTCGCGCGGATTCAGGATCTTCGCGTCCAACCGCAGCGAAACGCGCGCCTCATTATCGACAGCCGCGACGGCACTATCATCGCCGGCGGCGACTTAAGTGTGGGAGAAGCAACAGTAAGTCACGGCGGCATCACGATCACCATTGGTGCGACCGATACTTCCGCTACCACCCCGAATAACCTGCGGATGGCACCTGGCACGCCGGTCACGAGAATCGCGTCCGCTCTGCACGCCGTACAAGCACCGCCCGCGGAGATTGCAGCGATTTTCGAAGCCTTACGTGCCATCGGGGCGATCGCCGCCGAGGTCGTCGTTCGATGACCTCGATCAGCACGCTCCCGCCTGGCAGGTTGTCGGTTCACGCTGCTGTCCCGCAAAGCGACGAGGCTCGTTTGAAGAAAACCGCCCTACAACTCGAGGGACTCTTCGTTCAGAGAATGTTCGCCGCGATGCGTGACACCGTGCCGACCGACGGCGAGATGGCGCCGAGCAACGCGGAAAGCACGTTTACGGGAATGATGGACGAAAAGCTGTCTGAACAGGTCCCGGCGCAGTGGAGCGGAGCTCATTCGCTCGCGCAGGCATTGTATCACCAACTCCGTGCGCGACTTTCGTCGCCTGCCGAGGCAGCGGCTTCCGCCCCCGCCCCCGCCGTCGCAGTCGACGCTTCACGCTCCACGCCCAACGCGCTTCCGCGATGACGCAGACCGAATTGAAACACGAAGAGCATGCGGCGAATCGAACGGTGATCTCACCGGTCGATTCGCTCACCGACGCCCTGGCTACGGAACGCCGTCTCCTCGACGAGTTGATCGCCGTGATGCGGCGCCAGCGAAGCGCCGTGGGGGAAGACGATCTGCAAGCGGTCGACGACAGCGTGTTCGCCACGCACCGGGTGCTCGTCACCCTGAGCGAGGCACGTCGCCGCCGACGCAATCTCAACGCACTGATCGGGCACCGTGAAGACCTTGGCATTCACGCGCTGGACGAGGCGCTTGGGTCGCGCATGACCGACGCGCTCCGCTCGGCACGGGACGAGCTGCACACGGCGGCTCGTGCCTTGTCACGTGAAGTGTCGCTCAATCGTCGCATTCTCCGGGAGGCCCTCGCATGCGGCGACGCATACGCGCGGACCCTCGCCGGCGCCGAAGAGTCGCCGGTGTACGCATCGCAGCCCGCGGCCCCCGTTCGGTCACAGGCCAACAGTCTGCTCGACCGGAGGATCTGATGAGCATCGGCAGCATTCTCAACATGGCGCGAACGGCGATGGCCGCGCAACAGACTGCCGTGCAGGTCGCCTCTCAGAACATCAGCAACGCGACCACGGCGGGATATTCGCGCCAGCGCGTTGATCTCGCGACGACGCAGCCGACGGTATTTCCGTACGGCAGCGTCGGCACAGGCGTCGGCATTCAGAGCATCACGCGCTCACGCGACGCGCTGCTCGACACCGCCTATCGCCAAAACTCGGCCGGCGCCGCCGGTGCCGACACGACGAACACCGCGCTCTCGCAAATTCAATCAATCTTTGGTGAGCCCAGCGACTCCGGCTTGAGCGCGTCGATCGACGCGTTCTGGTCGTCGTGGAGCGATCTTGCCAGTGACCCGACCAACAGCGCCGCCAAGAGCGTCGTTGTGCAGACGGGAAACAACGTAGCCGTTACGCTCAATCGTTTTGGCAGCCAGCTCTCTCAGCTCGACCAGGACAACCGCGAGGGGATGAACGCCGAGGTGGGTCAGGTCAACGATCTGTCGAAGCATATCGCGGAGTTCAACCGGCAAATCGTGTCTGCTGAGTCGGGCGGGCAGCCGGCGTACGATCTGCGCGACGCGCGCGATCGCTTGGTGGACCAGATGTCGACGCTGGTCGGCGGTCAGGTGATCGAGCACACGAACGGAAGCATCGCCATCTACAGTGGCGGCCGGATGCTGGTCGACGATACGACGGTAAAGCAGTTGCAGCTGAACAACGGACAGCCGCCCTCGGTGAGCTATGCCGGAAGTGTGAACCCCCTCGACGGTATCGCCGGAAGCCTTGGCGCACGAATCACCGTGTCCAAGACGACGATTCCCGACGTCATGGCTCGCCTCGACTCATTGGCGTCGGGACTGGTGCAGACGGTCAACGGAATTCATTCCGCCGGTACGGTCTTCACGGGGAATCCGCCGGTCGCGAGCGCGGCAGGCAATTTCTTCGACGTGACCGTGCCGCCGCCCGCCGGCGGAGACCCGCTCCAAACGGCTCGCGGTATTCGTTTGGCGCCGACCCTCACAGCGGCCACGGTCGCTGCCTCTGGTGCCGGGGCCACCGGCCCAGGAAACAACACTGTCGCGCTCTCGCTTGCCGCGCTCAGCGATCAGGTGGTCACGTTCACATCGGGCGCGGCCACCGTCGCAACGACGAGCTTCAGCGGATTCTACAGCCAGGCTGTGGGCGAGGTCGCCAGCTCGGCGCAGCAGGCGCAGGACGAGTCGTCGATTCAGGGCACGCTTGCCTCGAATGCGTTGAATCGCCGCGAAAGCGTCAGTGGTGTGTCGACAGATGAAGAGCTCCTCAGCATCATCGACCACCAGCATGCCTACCAGGCCGCGGCGCGCCTGGTGAGCGTCGTCGACGAAATGACCCAGGTGCTCGTCACCCTCGGGCAGTAGTATTAGGGATGCTGATCCTGGGCCGAAAAGTCGGCGACACGATTCTCATCGGCGACGCCATCAAGGTCGTGGTGCTGGCGTGCGATCGCGGTGGCGTGCGGCTGGGCATCGAAGCGCCTGCCGACGTGACCATTCTGCGCGGCGAGATCGTGACCGACGTGACCGCGGAGAATCAGCGAGCCAACGCGACTGGTGCGGGCGGCCAGGAGTGGTTGCAGGTCATTGGCGGTCAGCGGCGCGACGAGCCTTGAGCGTCGGAAGACGCAGCTCGGCAACTCCCGCGCGGCGCGTCACCATTCCCCCGATCGACGACGCCACGAGCTCCGCATAACGGCCGCGCGCCGACAGCGGCAATTCGTCGACGAGCGGCGAGCCGACTCGAAATTCAATGCGCACTGCCTGTTCGTCGGACTCGGTGACGGCGCGAACACCCGTGTTGAACGTTTTGGCCAAGCGCTTTGCGTCCGCGAGCAACAGCGTGAGGACTCGCACCAGCGCCCACCGCTCCACGCGCACCGGTTCGACATAGCGCGTTGGGACGATCGTCACTTGCAGGTCGCGAACGTCGTGGAGAAACCGATGAATCGCGAACACATCCGCGAGCACATCGTCGAGAATCAGCGGCTCTTCGCCGGCCACCACATCCCGAGGGAGCAAGCGAACGATCCGGTTGCAGTCCTCCAACCGTGTCAGATCGGCAGCCAGGTTCTCAAACCCCGACCCGTCGGGGGGTAAGTCCCCGAGTTGATAAAGCTCAACTAAGGCAGACAGGGAGCCGATACGGTTATTAAGGGCATGATGGAGGCCCTGGAGCGCTTGATCCACCAGGTCCAGCCATTCCTCGACCCCCTCGAACGAGCGGGTCATCGCTTGATCCTGCATCACGTCGTCGTCTCGATCCAGAATCGGGCCTTGGAGCCCGATACTTCTGATTCAACCCATAGTTGACACTCGATCGCCCCTACCGAGCCAAACGTGTTCGTCATCGTCGGACTAGTCGTTGTTTTTGGGAGCATTTTGATGGGCTACACGTTGCATCACGGCCACATCGGCGTGCTGCTTCAGTGGTCCGAGTTCCTGATTATTGGTGGGTCCGCGATCGGAGCATTCCTCGTCAGCAATCCGATGAGCGTCGTCAAGGGCAGCGTGGCCTCGATCCTTGGCTTGCTCAAGCCCAACCCCTACAACGAAAAGGCCTACGCGGAATTGCTGCAGGTACTGTACGACGTTTTTCAGAAGGCCCGCAAGGACGGTCTGGTCGGACTCGAGGCACACATCGAGGAACCGGAGAAGAGCGACCTCTTTGCAAAGTACACGTTTTTCCGAAATGATCATCATGCGCTCCCCTTCCTCTGCGACACGTTGAAGGTGCTGCTCACCGGCGCGGTTGAGGACCATCACCTCGCCGAGATCCTCGATCTCGATCTGGAACGCCAAGCCGAGGAAGCGCACGCGATACCGGCGGCGCTGGCGAAGGTCGGCGACGCGCTGCCAGGATTCGGCATCGTCGCGGCGGTGCTCGGCGTCGTCATCACCATGGGCTCGATCGGCGGCACGGCAAGCGAAATCGGCGAGAAGGTTGCCGCGGCGCTCGTCGGAACGTTCCTCGGCATTCTGCTCGCGTACGGCTTGGTCAACCCGATCGCCAGCGCGATCGAAGGCCGCCTGCGCGCTGAACACGATTACATGAGCTGCATCCGCACCGCGCTGCTCGCCTTCGCCCGCGGCGACGCCCCCATGACGTGCGTCGAGTTTGCGCGCCGCAACATCGAGCCGGTCGAGCGCCCAACCTTCGCCGAGCTCGAAGCGCTCACGCGCCGAGCTGCGTAGCTGTGGCCGCCGCAAAGGGCGATAAGCGCCCGATCATCATCGTTCGAAAGAAGGTGAAGGGTCACGGCGGTCATCACGGCGGAGCCTGGAAAGTCGCGTACGCGGATTTCGTCACCGCCATGATGGCGTTCTTCATGGTGATGTGGATTCTCGGAATGGATCAGAACCTCAAGAATTCGATCGAAGGATATTTCTCTAATCCGGTCGGCTTCAAGAAGGGCTACTCGGCGGGAAAGAGTCCGATGTCGTCGGGCTCGTCGCCGGGCGCCGTGCAGTCGACGGCGCTCAAGATGATCGTGAGCCGCCAGCAGGAGGCGGCCGACCTTGCGAGCACCGGGGGGCGAATCAAGTCACGTCTCAAGGACGCGGGCTTGTCCGCGATTGGCGATCGCATCGAGATCGTCGAGTCGACCGAAGGTCTGCGGATCGAGCTCGCCGAGAGTATCAAAGGGCAAGAGTTCTTCGGCGTCGCGTCGTCGACCATGACGAGCACGATGCAGCGAACGCTGGAGATTGTGGGCCAGGAGCTGGCGCCGCTGCGGAACCCGGTGATCATCGAGGGACACACCGACGCGGCGCAGTACGCGGGTCTCTACAGCAACTGGGAATTGTCCGCCGACCGCGCGAACGCGGCGCGACGCGTGCTCGAAACGTCGGGGCTCAGCCCGGTGCGCATCCTCGAGGTGCGCGGCATGGCCGACCGCCAGCTGCGCAATCCGGAGAATCCACTCGACCCGCGCAACCGGCGCATCACGATTCTACTGCCCTTCACGACGGCGAATCCCGCCGACTCGTTGAAGATGTCGCCACCACGACTGCCGTCGCTGGGAAAGCCTACGACGCCCGGCGCGTAAGAAGGGACTGTTTGGAATTTCCGGGAATCTCCCGATGAGCCGAAAAGAACAATAGTCGGCCAAAACCCTTCGACTCGTCCCATTGTCGAAACGAGGACAAACCCTTCCTCGTACTTTCGGAATCACCGATAAGGGCGGCTCCATGGACGGCTTTCAGCGCGACCTCCGCTATGCGATTCGCTCGCTGGCGCGCAATCCGAGCTTCTTCGTCGTGGCGGTGCTCACGCTCGCGCTCGGAATCGGCGCCACCACCGCGATCTTCAGCGTGGTGAACGGCGTGCTCCTGCAGCCGCTGCCCTACCCCACCTCTGAACGGATCGTTCAGCTCTTTCAAATCGACAAGGACGGAAAGCGGATCAGCGTGTCCGAGCCGAACTTTGAGGACTGGAAGAGTCAGACGCGGGCGTTCGGCGCAATGGCACTGTCGACGCCGACCGCGATGATCACGGTGAACGGTTTGAGTGAACCGGCGCGTGCTCACGCCACCTCGGTCTCGCGCGATTTCTTTCCAGTCTTTGGACTGAAACCCGAGTTGGGTCGCACTTTTGTCGACGAGGAGCTGCGTCCCGGAGCGCCGGCGACTGTCATTGTGAGCCACGCGTTCTGGCAGCGATACCTCGACGCGAGTCCCGCGGCCGTTGGCCGCAGGGTGAAGATTGGCCTCCTCCTCTACACCATCGTGGGCGTGATGCCCCCGGAGATGGATTATCCGGCCGGCAATGAGCTGTGGATGCCGCACGAGATTGAACAGCGGAACCCCAGCCGCACATCACACGGTTGGCGGGTCGTCGCGCGACTCAAGGACGGCGTGAGTCTACCGCAAGCGATGCTGAACCTGAGCAGCACGTCGCGGCGACTGAAACAAGAGTATGGCGACGCCACGTGGATGTCGGACGCGGAGCTCATCACACTTCACGAACAACTCGTCGGAAAAATTCGCACCACGCTGCTCGTCCTGCTCGGCGCATCGGCCTTTCTGCTGCTCATCGCCTGCGCCAACGTCGTCAATCTGCTCGTCGCGCGCATGACCATCCGGCGCGGCGAGATCGGTCTGCGTCTCGCGCTGGGCGCCAGTCGCGCCCGGCTGGCGCAGCAGTTCCTCACCGAGGCCGCGGTGCTCGCGCTGTGGGGCGGCATCCTGGGCGTCACGATCGCGGCCGGCGGAGTTCGCGTGCTGTTGGCGATGCAGACCGGAAATCTGCCTCGTGCGGGAGAAGTGCATTTGAATTGGCCCGTATTGGTGTTTGCGCTGCTCGTGTCGGTCGCAACGGCGCTCTCACTCGGCCTGCTCGCGGTATGGAACGGAGCTCGGGGCGACATTCGAGAGACCCTTTCGGCGTCTCAGCGAACGCAGGCCGGCGCCGGTTCGAGCGGACGGATCCGAAGCACGCTCGTGATGACCCAGATGGCGCTCACGGTCGTGCTGCTCGTTGGCGCCGGACTGCTGGCGCGGAGCTTCGTGCGATTGAGCGAGGTGAACCCCGGATTCCGCACGCGGCGCGCGGTGGTGCTCGACGCATCCATTCCAAGCGAAGACGGCCCGCAGGGAGCGCAGCGACGCGTCGCGTTCTACCAGGATCTCTTGGCACGGGTTCGCGCAATTCCCGGCGTGACGAACGTGGGAGCGGCGAGCGGCGTTCCGCTCATCGGCGGCGGCAGCGACGGCGCGTACCTCATCATGAGTCGCATCGACGAGCCGCTCAACATGGCGGACATCCCGAAGCTCGCCAAAGATCCGGCGCGCAGCGGCTATGCGAACTTCTTCGTCGTCGACGGCAACTACTTCGACGCGATGGGCATTCCGCTTCTGCGTGGGCGGATGTTCGGAACCGGCGACGTTCCGAGTGCTCCGCACGCCGCCTTGATCAGTGCGTCGTTGGCGCGAGCCAAATGGCCGAACGAGAATCCACTCGGGAAGGTCATCCAGTACGGCAACATGGATGGCGACCTGCGTCCGTTCACAGTGGTCGGCGTCGTGGGCGACGTGCGAGATCAGAGTCTGGCCGCGGATCCGGTGCCGAGCTTCTACGCGTATCAACCGCAGCGGGTGAGCGCGGCGAGAGACCTCCACGTGGTGATGCAGACCGCGGGCGACCCCACATCGATCATCGCCGCGGCCCGCGGGATTGTTCGACAGTTGCGTCCCGATGTGCCGCCGGTCCTTCGCACCATGGAAACGGTTGTGTCGACGTCGGTCGCCGACCGTCGTTTCGTCCTGGTGCTCGTGGGCGTGTTCGGCAGCGCCGCGCTTCTGCTCGCGACGCTCGGTGTCTACAGCGTGATCTCGTATCTCGTTGCGCAGCGGCGCCAGGAGATCGGCGTTCGCATTGCGCTCGGTGCGCAACGCGGCGACGTCTTGCAGCTCGTGCTGCGACAGGGCGCGACCCTCGCGGTTGCGGGAATCGTTGTGGGCGGCGTAGGCGCGCTGTTCCTGACGCGTTTGCTCAAGGGGCTCGTTTACGGCGTCAGCACGACCGACCCGCTGGCGTTCGGCGGCGTGATCGCGTTGTTGACGGTGGTGGCGTTGCTGGCGAGCTGGGTGCCCGCCAGGCGCGCGGCGCGCGTGGACCCAATGAACGTCCTGCGAGGATCGTGATCAGCTGGCTCAGGTCGACGTGACGCGCAGTGCGGCCCACTGTAGCGCATCGAGATAGAGACTCGGCAGTGACTCCTCCGACACCGCCGTCTCGATCGCAATATTTTTTGCGCCGTCCCAATCTGCCTTTTCGTAGGATTCCACGAGCCTGAGCGGGGCGCCCAGCGGTCCGGTTCGCGCGAGCAGCGCGCCGACGACGTCTGGGCTCAGCTCGAGGCGAGAGAGGATCTTTTCCATCGGCACTTCGAGCAACACGTCGAGCAGGGACAGCAAGCCCACGATAAACGCCGAGCCGGCCTGACGACGGTCGGCTGATTTCCCTGACAGGAGCTCGCACATGCGGCCGCGCGTGATGGCGGTGAGCGCGAGCTCATGACTCACGTCGCCTCTCCGGCCCAGTGACGCGACGAGAATCACCGCCAGCCACCGGTGCAGCATGTCGCGTCCCACCATGCGAACGGCGTGTGGAATCGACGTGATCCCGCGTCCGCCCATGGACGCCGCGTTGACGATGCGCAGCAGTTTGTAGCAGAGCGCGACGTCGCCTTGGAAGGCGGCGTCCAGCGCCGCGTCGCTCGTATCCGGGTCTTGCAGCAGGTTGAGCAGCCGCATGATCGAAAGCTGACTCGGCGAGACATCGGTCTTCGTCAGCATCTCGGGGCGGCTGAACAGATATCCCTGGAACAGCTCGAAGCCCATGTCCGCGCAGATGTCGCGCACCGTCGCGGTTTCCACGCGCTCGGCGAGTAGACGAACGCCCGCGGGTTGCAACTGCTTTGCGACGAGAGCCAGGTCCTTCAGCTGGCGGCCCAGGACGTCGACTTTGACGATGGACGCGAGCTCGAGCAGCGGAAGGTTTTCCTCGGTGTGCACGTAGTCGTCGAGCGCCAAGCGATAACCGGCTTTGACCATGCGACGGCACGCGGTGATCGTATCGTGATCGCATTGCACGCTTTCGAGCAATTCGATGATCACGGCGCCCGGCTCAAAAAGCTCCCAACTCTGGTTGAGGAGCTGGCCGCGCGAAAAATTGATGAACGCCACGCCGCCCCCGGAAATTGCCGGCAGGCCGATGCCCAGCAGGGAGCCGACGATGACTTCGGCACTCATGTAGCCATCCTCCCCGTCCGCGCGCTCCATGGATGCGTCGCGCCGGTAGAGCAGCTCGTAGCCGTACAGCCCCCGACCGAGCTCGAAGATCGGTTGTCGCGCCACGAAAATGGAGCTCATTACGTCGATCCGGGGTGGTGGGAACGTGACACCCCGCTTCCGGGGTTGATACGGGACGAACAGATTCCGGCCGCGTGCGAGCCTGCCGCGACCGGTTGATGGACGGTTTGACGATCTACCCTGCTTCCAGGACGCCAAATGCTCGTGCTAGAAGTCCTGTCTTTGATTATCGGCGCGAACGCCATTCCCTTGATCCCGGATACGGCGTTTCGCCAACCTCCAATGCCGGATATTGCAATAGTGTCGACCCAGGGGCCAGGGACCTTGGGGGATACTCTTGTTGCCGGGCTCATGGTTGCTCCGTTGGATACTCCGCGGGTGCGGCGCAAGGCTGTCGAGGTCAGCGATTGGTATTCGCGCCGCCTCACGATCCACCGGTACGTGGCGTACGCTACGATCCCGGTATTTGCCCTTCAGTACGCCGCCGGAGACCAACTCTATAAGAAGGGCGCCGGCGCTCCAACGTGGGCCAAGAGCATGCACCGCGTGGGGGCCACGTCCCTCGCCGGGATGTTCACCGTGAACACCGTGACCGGCGTGTGGAACTGGTGGGATTCGCGATCCGCTCCAAAGGGGCGAACGCTCAGGACGCTGCACGCGTTAACCATGTTGGCCGCCGACGGGGCCTTCACGTATGCGGGCGCCAAGCTCTCGAACGAGGCTGAAACAGACCAGAGCAAGCGAAAGCTCCATCGCACCATCGCTCTCTCGGCCATCGGCGTAACCGTGGTGAGCGAAGTCGCCATGAAACTCTGGAACCGATAAGCAAGGACCCATGACTCCACCGGAAGCGCTGGTTCATTTTTTAAAGCCGTGGGCTGATTTCTATAGCCATTCGAAAATGGCGACGACGATCGTCACGTATGTGCACGTCGCCGGTTTGCTCCTCGCGGGAGGTCTGGCGATCGCCGCGGATCGCAGCACGCTGCGTGCGTTGCGGGTCGCGGCGGGCGAGCGCGAGCACTACATGAAGGAGCTCGGCACGGTCCACAAATGGGTCGTCACCGGCCTCACGCTCGTCGTCGCGAGTGGTGTGGCGCTCGTGACCGCCGACATCGAAACGTTTTTCGGTTCGTGGATCTATTGGACCAAGATGGGCTTGGTCGTGCTGTTGTTGATCAACGGGTTCATGATGACCCGTATCGAGCAGGGGCTCCAGAAAGAGGCGAGCGCAACGTCGCCTCATTGGAGTTCGCTGCGTCGCGTTGCCATGACGAGTCTCGGTCTGTGGTTCACGATCGCGTTCTTCGGCATCGCTCTCGTGAATTTCACATAACTCAAGACGACAATTGGCGCGCGATCCTCGCGCGCTGACGGAGGTTTGCATGGCTCGCATGGAAGGACAAAACACGCCCACCGCAGATTGCGACACGTGTCCGCTGGTTGGCCGCCGAAGTTTTCTCCGCGACGCCGCGGCGATCGCCGCGAGCGTGCTCGTGGCGTTGGGTGCCGCGCCCGCCGGCGCAATGGCCGCACCGATTGAGTTCGTCTCCGCACTCGGCGGCAGCCGCGAGGACAAGTCATACCCAATACCGGCGAAGGACGGCACCCAGATCGACAAGGACAACAGCACCATCATCACGCGCTGGCAGGGGAAGGTGTACGTCTTCTCGCTGGGATGTCCGCATCAGAACACGGTGCTGCGGTGGTACGAAAAGGACAACGCGTTCGAATGCCCGAAACACCACTCGCGGTTCGACGCGGCCGGCGTCTACGTCAAGGACAGCGGTCGAGCCACGCGCGACATGGATCGGTTCGTCGTTCGGAAAGACGGGAACAATGTGGTGGCCAATCTGGATAAGCTGTTGCAGCAAGACGAGAACGAAGCGGACTGGAAAGTCGCGTTCGTCACCGTCTGACACCCGATTCTCCCCGACCGGTCACGACATGTCCTGCGATGATTGCCTCAACCGACGTGCTTTTTTCGCCAAGTCCGCGCTGGCGGCCGCCACGCTCGTTATCGCCGAGGCGTGCGGCGACGGACAGATTGGTCCGCCGATTCCCCATATCAGCGGCGGCGGCGATCCCAACGTGCCGCTCACCACGGTCGCGCCGTTCAACGTGTCGAAGTTTCCCGCGCTCGCGAACGTCGGTACGGTGGTCGACATTGGAAGCCAGCGCGCCGTGATTCGAACCGGCGCGGCGACTTTTCTCGGGCTCTCGCGCATCTGCACGCATCAGCAGTGCGACACCGAGGTGACGAACAACCGGTTCGAATGCCCGTGCCACGGTTCGATCTTCGCGGCGGACGGTGCCGTCGTGCGCGGACCAAACATCCAGGCGCCGCCGAACACGCCGCTGCGACAGCTAACCTGTACGTTCGACGCCGCCTCGGGCACGATCACGATCGCGTAGCGAAAACGTAACCGTTGCCGCGCGCGCTATTGCTTTCTTAGTTTGCGCTCCATGCTGATCGGCGTTGCGGGAATGGTTGGGACGGGAAAGACGACTCTGTCGCGTGCGCTCGCGGCCCGCTTCGGATTGCAGATCGCGCCGGAGAGTGTCGACGCGGACAATCCGTGGCTTGAAAGTTTTTATGCCGGGCAGGAAGAGATGCGCACGTATGCCCTGCCGCTCCAGCTGCATTTCCTCGCGACGCGTTTCGCAGGTATGCGACGCATGCGCGGACTCGGCGGGAGTTGGATTCTGGACCGCACGTGGTACGAGGACGCTGAGATCTTTGCCAGCGGATTGTTCGAGCAAGGTCTCATGACCTCCGACGAGTGGTCGCTGTATCGGCGCCTGTATGCCGAACTTCTACACTCGCCCGCGGCGCGCCCGCCCCGGTTGTTGATCTATCTGCATGGCCCGCTCGGCGTGATCGTGGATCGCGTCGCGGCCCGCGGCCGGCCGGTGGAAAAGGACACGCCTGTCGAGTATTGGGCCGCGCTCCACGAGCGTTACGCCGATTGGATCACGGAGTTCAGGCACTGTCCCACGCTCATGCTCGACGTGCGAGACTATGATCTCGTCGCGGACTCCAATGCCGTTGAAGAGATCGCCGCGCGCGTGAGAATTGAGCTCGACGGCGAACTTCCACAGACCGAGCTCTGGCCCGCCGTGTCCCGCAAGCGCGCGTCCGCGTAGCCACAAAAAAAAATTCTGGGAATTTTCGGGGACGCGGTGCCCGCCTGAACTGCTCTAGCGCGGACTGATACAGTCAGCACGGACTCCAACGGGCACCCCACGGCACCCTGTCGGCGCATGAAACGCGGAGCCATCGCGCCGCGACAGGCCGCCGTGGCTCGTCAGTGCGGTGTCGGTCTATGTCCGGTGCTAATGCTGTTTAGGGCCGGCGCGATAATTCCCGGAATTTCCCGATGACAAAAAGGGATTCGGGATGTGAGTCGTGGCAACGTTGTTCCAGCCCCGCCACTGCGATCTCCGCCGCCACGACACGAATCTCCTTTCGCCGAGTTGTGCGCTAGCTCCTTGACGCGCCCTGTGCTGGAAGCGACGCTAGTGTCTCGAATGTCTCGGTCGCCGGCGCAGGCTCGACCATCGCATCGTTCATGTGGTCCACGAGGAGGTTGTTATCGGCGGCCGCAACACGATCGTCCTCGCGCCGGAGCTCGACGCCTCATGAGCACGCATCTGTACTGCGTGGTGCCGCATCAGATGCGCGGCGCCGGCGCCATTCCACCCGGACTGAGCGGCGTCGGCGGCAGTCGCGTCCGCGAGTTGCCGGTCGACGGTCTCATCGCTTGGGTAAGCGACGTCGAACGTGACGTTCCCATCTGGGGCAAAGGTCTTCGAGAGCACGATGCCGTCGTCGAAGCCGCGCTCGATACCGGCACCACGCCGGTGCCCGCGCGCTTCGGCCAAAGGTTCGACGACGATGACGCCTGCCGAGCCGCGCTGGTCAACCGCGCGTCGTCGGTCGAAACGCTGCTCATAACGATGCAAGGGTTCGTCGAGATGACGATCATCATCACGCCGTCCACCCGCCGAATGTTGCGCGACCTCGAGCCCGTCATCCCCGACATGCTCGAGCCGCGCACGCGACTCGGCAGCCCAAGCTATCT
Source organism: bacterium (assembly GCA_040002475.1). Lineage (GTDB taxonomy): Bacteria > Gemmatimonadota > Gemmatimonadetes > Gemmatimonadales > Gemmatimonadaceae > JAQBQB01. The sequence continues at coordinate 26,193 of JBDUEJ010000040.1, forward strand.
CGACAAGCTTCGATCGACCGAGGCCGCAACCGGCGCCGTCACCCACGCGACGGATGAACTGGCGAGCCACATCCGTGCGGCAACCGTCGACATCGTTCGTCGCTCCACGGTGCACCGATCAGTCACACCGATGCCGCTGCGCACGATCTCGCATCTCGTCGCGCGTGACGATATCACGGCGTACAAACGCGCAATGCGCACGGTGCAATCGAGCGGCGAGTTCAGGTTCCTCGTCATCGGACCGCGCGCACCGTACAGCTTTTGCGGTTTGACGGACGACTCCGAAGGTACGCACGGAATAAACCTGGCCGACTGAACCGAGCCGAGCGGGCGGAAACCCCGCCTTGGTGGCGGGGTAGTATTCGATCGTCGATTGGATCGAACTACTCCGGAGCCTTCCATGCCAACCCTGATGGCGCAGTTGACGCACGATCGCTCGCGCCGCGCCGTTTCCATTTCCGTTCTACTGCTGCTCGCCGCCGCTTGTACGGACAAAGTCGCGAAGAAAGCCGCCGCCGATTCCGTTCTCGCGCGCGATCTCGCACTCGCGGGCCAACAATCCGCCGCACCAACATTTCAGGACACCGCCGTTGCACCGGCGCCAACTCCCGCGGCCGTAACGCCAAAGGCGCCACCTGCACCCGTCCGCGCACCAAGAGCCGAGCGGCGCAAGCCTCCGACGCCAAAGCCCGTCGAGCAGGCACCGGCGCCAACTCCCACAATCCAGCCGGTCGCTATTCCGGCGCCCACGCCAGCGCCCCTTCGAGCTGAGATTGGCGCTGGGTCCGGCGGCACGTTGACTAGCGGATCCAAAGTGTGTTCGTCCACAAACTTGCCCGGCGACAAGCTCGTCGCGACGCTGACAAGCGACGTCACCGGAACGAACGGCGCCGTGATTCCTTCCGGCTCGACCGTCGTGCTCGAAGTGGCCAGCACTGCGCCCGGTGAAAGCGCCGAAACCGCGCAACTCGGTCTGCGCGTTCGTTCGATCATCGTGAACGACAAGACATACACCGTAGACGCCACGATCACGCCGACCACACCGCTCGAAAAAACGAAGATCCCCGACGCCGATCCAAACGCCGCCAAAAAGAAGGTCATCGGTGGCGCGATCGCCGGCGCAATTCTCGGTCAGTTGATCGGACACAACACGAAGGGCACTGTGATTGGCGCAGCCGCCGGCGCCGCAACCGGCGCCGCGGTCGCAAAGTCCGGCGGAGAGAAGTGGCAGGCGTGTCTCCCTGCCGGCGCATCGTTGCGTCTAACACTGAATGCACCACTCGTGATATCATCGTGAGTGGCCTCCTCTTCCTCTCGCGTACCGCCGGCGCTTAAGCCGTTTCACCCGATTGTCCGCGGGTGGTTTCGCGACGCCCTCGGCGCCCCGAGCCCGCCGCAGCAGCAGGGATGGCCGGCGATCGCCGGCGGTTCACACACGCTCATTCTCGCGCCCACGGGGACCGGCAAAACACTCACCGCATTCCTGTGGGAGCTGAACCAGCTCATCGTTGACGGAATGGCCGAACCGCTGTCGAACGCGGTTCACATTCTCTACATCTCGCCGCTCAAGGCGCTCAACAACGACATTCAGAAAAACCTCGAGCGCCCGCTCGCCGAGTTGCGCGCGCGGTTCACCGAGGCCGGCGAGCAGTTCCCGGAGATTCGCGTCGCCGTCCGCACGGGCGACACGCCCGCGTCCGCCCGCGCGCGGATGATCCGCAAGTCGCCCCATATTCTCATCACGACGCCCGAGTCGCTGCACATCATGCTGACGACCACGCGCGGCCGCGGCATGTTCAGCGGCGTTCGCGCCGTCATCATCGATGAGATCCATGCAATCGCGGGGACAAAACGCGGCGCACACCTCGCGCTCACGCTCGAGCGTCTCGAGCAGATCGCCGCGCAACCTCCGCAGCGCATTGGACTCTCGGCAACACAAAAGCCGTTGGACGAGATCGCCAAATTCCTCGTTGGCTCGACGCGCGAATGCACCATCGTCGATTGCGGGCTCGTGAAGAAGCTCGAGCTGTCGGTGGAATCTCCGGTCGAAGATCTCGCGCACGTCGGCGGCACGATCTGGACGTCGGTCACGCCGCTCGTACTCAAACACATTCGCAGCGCGCGCACGACGTTGATCTTCGTGAACAATCGCGCGCAGGCCGAGAAGATGGCGGCGCGCATCAACGCCGAGGCGGGCGAGGAAGTCGCCCTTCCCTACCATGGCTCGCTGTCGCGCGAACGCAGGCTGCTGCTCGAGAACGCGCTCAAGGCCGGAACGCTTCGCGCATTGGTCAGTACGAGCTCGCTCGAGCTCGGGATCGACATCGGCTCCGTGGATGTTGTGCTGCAGCTGCAGTCGCCCAAACGCGTTGCCAACGGATTGCAGCGCGTGGGACGCGCCGGACACTCGCTCGACGCGGTGAGTCGCGGTGTGTTCGTGCCCACCTTCCGCGACGACGCCATGGAACTGCTCGCCGTGGTCGGCGCCATGCTGGACGGTGACGTCGAGCCCACGCGCGTTGTACAGAATTCGCTTGACGTTCTCGCTCAAGTGATCGTCGCCATCGTCGCGATCGACGACGATTGGACGAGCGCCGCGCTGTTTGACCTCGTGCGCCGCGCATATCCGTACCATCAGCTCAGTCGCGGCGCATTCGACGAAGTGCTGGCGATGCTGTCGGGCAAGTATCCGTCGGACATCACGGCCGAGCTCGACGCGCGCATGAGCTGGGATCGCGTCACCGACATGCTGACCTCGGCGCGCGGGTCGCGCATGGTCGCCGTCATCTCCGGCGGAACAATCCCCGACCGCGGCCTCTACACGGTCAACCTCCCCGACCGGACTCGGCTCGGCGAGCTCGATGAAGAGTTCGTCCACGAAACTCGAGTGGGTGATGTGTTTCAGCTCGGGTCGTCGACGTGGCGTGTGAACGCCATCGAACATGATCGCGTGATCGTCACGCCCGCACCGGGCGCGCCGGCGCGAATGCCCTTCTGGCACGGCGAATACGCGGCGCGATCGTCGCACTTGGCGACGCGCATCGGGACGCTCCGGCGCGAGCTGAATGCCGCGCGGACCGACGAGCATGTCACGCGGATTGCCAATCGCTATCGGTCGGACACGAACACGGTCGCGTCATTGGCCGAGTACGTGCACCAACAGAGCGTGGCGACCAATGGTGTGCCAGATGAGAAAATTCTCATCGTCGAACAATTCCGCGACGAGATGGGGTCGGTGCGCGTCGTGCTGCATGCGCCGTTCGGCGGACGGGTCAACGCACCGTGGGGCATGGCGCTCGCGGCACGCGTCAGTGAATGGCTGCGCGAGCAGGGCCGCGGCGCGCGCGACGGTCCGGATTTCGAGGTGCAGGTTCAAACGACCGACGACGGCATCATGCTTCGCCTGCCGAGTCTTCGGGAATGGCTGCCCGTCGCTCTGCTTCGCGAACTGACCGCCGGCGAGGCCGAGCAGCGAGTGCTCACCGCGATCGGAAAGTCGTCGCTCTTCGGGGCGCGGTTCCGCATGAACGCGGCGCGCGCGCTCCTGTTGCCGCGCGGCAACCCTCGACGGCGCATGCCGCTCTGGCTCCAACGTCTCAAGGCTGCCGATCTGTTGCAGGCAGTCGAGGAGTTTCCGTCTTTCCCCATTCTCCTCGAGAGCTATCGCGAGGTGCTGCAGGACGCCTTCGATATTCCTGCTCTCACGCGCGTGCTCGACGATCTGTCCACCGGAACAATCGGGCTGCGAACGGTGGAGACCGAGCTGCCGTCGCCGTTCGCACAGTCGCTCCAGTTCGGGCTCGTGATCGATTGGATGTACGCCGACGACGCACCGCGCGCCGAGCAGCGAGCCGCGCTCCTGTCGCTCGACCGTGCGCTGCTCGATGAGTTGATGGGCTCCGAAGGCGCCGACGAGTCGACCCTCGCAATGCTTGAATCCATGCTCGCCCGGCGGCGCGGCACATCCGCGGGCGCACGAGCGCGAACGGCCGACGAGCTCGCGGCACTCATCGATCGCGCGCCGGATCTCACCATGAACGAGGTGTACGAGCGCGTCGCCACCATCGACGAAGGACGTCGAGGCGACCCGGCGTACGAGCTTCTCGAGCGCGGGCGAGTCATTGCGATCGACGTTCCAACGGCTGCTGGCAATACTCAACAACGCGTCATCCTCACCGAGAACTATGGGCGTTACGTCGCAGCGTTCGGCGCCGACGCCGTTGCGACGGTCTACTTCGGCGGAACGCTCGAGCCGCGCCACGCCGCCGATGTCGTAGCGGAATCGATCGCGCGGCCAGTCGTGACGCCGATGGTCGCGCGACGCGAGCTACTCCTGCGTTTCATCTCGCTCGCCGGAGCCGTCTCCGTCGATGATGTTCTCGCACGCTACGATTTCGAACGCGCGTGGGTGGAGGAACGGCTCGACGAATGGACGCGTTTGGGAAGACTCATCCGTGGCACGTTCGGCGGTGACGGAAACAAAACCGAACGCGTCGTCACACGCTGGTGCTCGCGACGCTTGCTCGAGCAGGCGCGCCGTCGAGAGCTCGCCCAAGCTCGCAAGCAGATCGAAGCTGTCGACCTCGGTCGCTTCTCACGCTTTGTCCAGACCTGGCAGCATCTCGAGACCAACTCGCGGCTCAGCGGCGACGACGGGACGGTCGCTGTGATACGGCAGATGTACGGCCTGGCGCGTCCGGCTGAGCAGTGGGAGAGTGAGTATTTGCCGGCACGCGTCGATGACTATGATCCCGTCGCGATCTCGCGTCTCATCGGCGCCGGCGAGGTGGTGTGGGTTGGCGGCAGCGCGTCGGCGAAGCCCGACGAAGCCGGGGACCTTTCGACGATTCGATTTCTTCGACGCGGCACGGCGCGCGCGTGGCTTCCCGACGCGACCGAGCGGCCGCTCAGCGACCATGCACGTCAGATTCTCGAAGCACTCGCGCGCGACGGGGCATCGTTCTTCAACGAGTTGATGACGGCTGCCAATCTGATGTCGCGTCAGTTGCGCGACGGATTGCGCGAGCTTGTCGGCGCGGGTCTCGTGACCAACGACACGATGGAATCGCTGCGACTCGTGATCAGTTGGCGGCCAACGCTGTCGCCGCGCGAGCGGACGCAGCCCGATCCGACGCGATGGCTGCCGGCCGACTTCACTCCGACGGCGGGTCGTTACGTCGTGCAGCGCCGCCCGAACCTGCGCCGGGTTCCGCGATGGAAGCGTCCGGACAAAGAGGGCGCCGAAATCGTCAATTGGCCGGGCCGGTGGTCGCTCGTGCGCGTCGCGCGCGTACTCGGCCCGGAAGTCGATGAAGCCGCGTGGGCCGAGATGATCGGACGACAGTGGCTCGAGCGCTACGGCATCGTCTCACGCGAAATCTGGCGTCGTGAGCGTCCTGTGATTGGATGGCGCGCGATCTACCGCGAGCTCAAGCGACTCGAGTTCCGCGGCGAAGTGCGGCGCGGCTATTTCGTGCGCGGGTTGTCGGGCGCTCAGTTCGCGCTTCCTGAAGCGGTCGAAGCGTTGCGGTCCAATGACGTCGACGGCGCAATGCCCGCCGTGGTGATGCGCGCCAGCGATCCGGCGAACGTCTACACCCTGCCAATGCCGCAGGATCCGGCGCGCGATTTGTTCGTTCGACCGCGCAGTCGCGGCGCGCTACTCGTCACGATCAATGGAATTGTCGTCATGATCGCCGAGGGCCGAGGCGCGCGCATTGCGATCCGCGCGGAGCTGGAGCCGGCAGTCGTCACTCGCGCGGCGGCGGCGCTGGCGGCGCATCTTGCGCCGCGCGTGAGTCGTGACATCTCGGTCGAAACGATCAACGGACAACCGGCGAGCGGAAGCGCTCATCTCGATTCATTTCGCGATGCCGGCTTCAAACGCGGCACGGGCGGTCTCCACTACTATCGCAGCGTGTAGCCCCCCGCGTCATCCAGAGGAGCGTTAGCGACGAAGGATCTGCTCTTGGGTCACGCTGTTGCTGAGAAGGTGTCTTGCTGAAAAAGGGTTCAGAAGAGCAGGTCCTTCGTCGCTGACGCTCCTCTGGACGACTCGGTTTACGATTTCGGTTTTCGCGTCGCGGGTTCGGTGCTTTGCGTCTTCGGTTGACTGCCTGGGTTCAGGCGAAGCGACACGCCGGCCGAATCCCCGGACACAGGTGCAGGCATAGTCGATTCGAAATCACGAATCAGGCCGCCCAAGCCCGTGGCGCGCGCGACCGCCTTGGTCGTCGCGAGCACCTTGGCTGCCGCAGCCGCCTTCCCCGTACTCTCGAGCGCATCCGAAAGCTCGGCGCCGGCAAATACGTAGAGCGCCGGCATGCTCGCTGACGGCCGATCGATCCATTGTCCTTCGCTCACGACTGACGCCGGTCCAACGAATACATCGTTCCATAGCGCGGTCGTTCGCGACACGTCGAGCCATCCGTCGCCCTGCACGAACACGGTGTCGCGTAACGCCGGCCCCGTCGTGGGCGGAACGAACACTTTGGCCGCGAGCCCCTGCGTCAATACATAGTTCTCTAATCCGAGCGCACGCGGATAGCCAACCGCCGACCGCGCGAAATAGACTGGCCGCTCCTGCCATGAATCCTGAATCATTCGAAGCACGAGCGCATCCGCCCGCATCAATACGCCATACTCCAGATTCTTTGGATCAATCGTGGCGTGAATGTCATGCGACGCGAACACCATCGGCGCCGACAGCGGATAGTAGTCCGGAACGGCGTCGGCGTCGGCAAAGGTCATGTGGAGCGGCGGCTTCATCGGCTTTACCCACGCGCGGCCGCGATAGATCGCCGGCCCTTTCGCCACATCGTAGTCGTAGATCGGACGACGGATGATCTGTCGCCCGTACCAGTCGGTGTTCAGCAACGAAGTGCACGCGATGGTGACATCTCGACGAATGCCTTCCACTTCCTGTGCGTACCAGAGCGGAAACGTGTCGTTGTCTCCAACAGTTACGAGCACACCGTACGGCTCCACCGAGTTGAGAAGGTCTGCCGCGACGTTTCTCGTGGAGTGATGGTGCGCCCGCGACGCCGACGTCCAGTTGCCGGCAAGCGGTACGACGGCCAAGAGCAGCGCCGGAGACGACAGCACCCATCCGCGCGACGAGGGTTGCGCGAGCACGTCGCCCGCGTCGCGTCGCTCCCGCGTGCCAATGAGAGACGCAATCGATTCCCAGACATAGATCAAGCCAAGCGCCGCCCACACGCCCCACGCCGAGTAGCTCCACAAAAAGAAGTAGTCGCGATCGCGGACTTCATGCGGCGCCTGCGAGCCTTGATCCTGCGACCAACCGAGCTTGAAGTTGAGGTAGTAGATCAACATCAACGTCATCGTGAACATCAGCGCGCCAAAATACCAGAAGCTTCGTCGATCTCGCCGATAGTGCGCGCCCGCTCCAAGAAGTCCCAACACCAGAAACGTGGCGGCGAACAGCGCCTGCGTGAACGGATGCCTCGCACCGGCGTCACGAAGCCACTGCCACTTGAAGTACAACCACCACATGCCGACCTGCTCCCCCGGCGACGCCTGACGTTCACTCAACGACGGCTTTCCATATTGGCCGCGATTGAAGTTGTACATGAACACGCGATACGTATCGCTCGATAAAGTGCACGACAGCTCGAGCTTGGTTCGACACGCGGTGGGCTCACCTTCGTTCAGCGCCGGAAAATGCGCCGCGCGAATCGGCTGCGTGGCAAACGGCGTGATCCCCACGAACAACGCGACCAGGCACGCGAACAGCAATCGCCCGCGAAGGAGCGTGGCCGGCCGACGCATGACCACCACGAACGCCACGGCCGGCGCGGCCAGCATTCCCGCCATGTGGTTCGCGTACCCAAGACCGCAGAGATAGGCGATCAGCACGAGCGTTCGCCCGGCCGTTGGACTGTCCGGGCGATCGGACCACCGCACCGCCAGCCACGACACAATCGCGATGCCCGCCAGTGAGACGGTGTACACTTTCTCGTTCACGACGGACTGATTCCAGACGGTGAACGCAGTCGCGCCAATCAACGCCGCCACAACGCCACCCACAATCCGCTGCCACCGCTCCGTCAACCAGTCGCGAAGCACGTGTTCGGTGACGAGAAACCACATCCCCGCGGCCACCGCACTGCACACCGCCGCCAAGACATTCACGCGCGCCGCCACGTTCGGAGCGATGGGCAGCAGCGAAAACACGTGACCAATGATCACGAAAAATGGATTGCCCGGCGGGTGCGGCAGGCCGAACGAGTATGCCGCGGCGATGTATTCGCTCGTATCCCACATCGCCGTGGACGGCGCCATCGTGATCAGATAGACCCCGAGCACCGCGAGCGACACAACAGCCGCCACCCCATACGACGGCCGCCGTGCCGCGTCTTCCGCAACACGATCGCTCGGCCCGGAATGCCAAATCGCCAATGGAATCAGCACGCAGTACGCGACGGCAAGCAGGAACGCGGAGATGGTCGTCCCGCCGCGCACGAGATCGACGAACCCAAGGGCGATTGCCAATGCCGCGGCCAAATAAAGATAAATTTTTGTCTCTTTGGTGTACGTCACGACACTCATGCGGCTCTCCTCAGAACGATCGATCAGTCGTGAATGATGGCGCGCAGCTCCGGCAGAGCTGAGCGTTGCTCGAGCGCATATCGCGCCCACGCGCGCACTCGCGGGCTCGGGTCGAGCTCCGCCGCGCTGCGCGCCACGGCCACTGAATCCTGCCGCTGCGCAAGGCCAAGCACCGCATACGCACGCGACTCCCAACGCGTATCGCTCATCAGCGTCGTCAACACTTCACGCGTTGGAGCAAGGCGCACCGCGCTCATTGGGCCGGCCAGGGACAACGTCCCCGCCGCCGCAACGACCGCCCAACCGCGCGCGACGGGACGAACATCGTGCCGCGTGTCGAGCACGGCGGTGAGACGAGCGCGCAGTCCCGCGGGTGTCGAGAGCGCGAGCGCCGCGCTCCGCACCGACGTCGCCATGCGCATTGCATCCGCGGCACGTACGAGCAACTCCGCGTAGTCGCTTCGGCGCACACCGGCCGCGATGACGCGGTCGTCGCACGCGAGCTCGCAGTCTTTGCGCAATCCGCGCGCAATCCACCACGCGCCCGGATGAAACCAATACAACGCGCAGACCACGCGCCCGGCCAGATTGAACGCCCAGTCCGACGCGCGCACGTGCGCCAATTCGTGGAGGAGAACAATGCGCCGCTCCGACGCGCTCCAACCGGACGCCGACATGGGAAGCGCGACCACCGGCCGCCAAAATCCCCACGTCATTGGCACCGCAATGCTCGGCGCCATGAAGAGTCGCACGGCGCGCCCAATCCCGAGCGCACCACGGACTTCCCCGAGTCCCCACGTCTCATCATCGAGCTCGCGCGCGCCGCGCACGGATTTGCGAACTCGAATCGACGCGATCAGCGTGGGCAGCAATACCGTCGCGATCCCCGCGACGTACACGGCGAACAACATGCGCACCAACAGCACGGCGTACGGCGCAACGCCGCCAGCGTCAGGCGCGGCAATGATTGCTCTGAGCGGCGCCATCGATGCCGTCACCTGAACTCGGCCGAGCGCAACCAGGGGCGCCGAGAGCGTGGACGGCACGACCCACGCAATCCACTGCAGACTCAACTGCCGGCCGACAAACACCAACGCGATCGCAACGATCGCCGAGCGCCAGACGAGCACGCGTGACGCGGCGCTCGCGCGGCGAAGCACGAAGGCGACGACCCCCGCCGCCACGAGCGGCAGCATCGCAAGCAGCCCGGCCGTGTACACCGTCGCCACCGCGCGAGCGGCGTCGGCCTGCATGACGGGAATCGTGGCTGCCGGCGCGAGAACCATGGTCGCTATTTTCCGTCGTCGCGAAGCCGACGAACGGCGCCACTGATCTGCTGGCGCTCGTCCGGCGTGAGCGGACGATCCGATTCGTCGAGCAACGCCGCGACCGCCGCGGCGCGCGATCCATTGAAAAACGTCCCGACCAAATGCCGCACGGCGGAGCGCTGGGCCACGCTCCGCGGCGTCACGGGATAGTACACATGCCGCGGACCGTCCTTTTCGTGCCGCAGGTGACCCTTCTCCTCGAGAATCCGGAGCATGGTGCGCACGGCGGCAGCGACCGGCGGCTCAGGCAGCTGGTCGTGGATCTCGACGGCGGTCAGGTGACCGTGCCGATAGACCAGATCCATGATCTGCCGCTCGCGGCGGCTGAGGTGCTGGGGGGACGCAGGACTTCGAGGCACAGGGCGGATGAGCGGCAACAGGTGGTCCGACGGAGACAAAAGCTTATCTACTCAAGACAATATTTTATCTTACGCGCGTTCTGTCAATGCCCGTTCCATCGCGATCTCGGCCTCCAAGCTCTCCGTGTCGCGGGCAATCGTCGCCACGGCCAGCGTCTTCCCGCCCTGAACGAACCGGACCGCCACGTCCCGCCGATCGGCGGACCCGTCCACGTCCACGCGATCCCATTTGTCGGCATGCCCCACGTAGTTGATGCTCAGGTCATAGTGGTGGCTCCAGAAAAACGGGACCTGATCGAAGCGCTCGTTCGCCCCCAGGATGTTCCGAGCCGCCGCCTGGCCCTGCCGCTGCGCCACGACCCAATGTTCAACGCGAATTCGATCGCCGGTGTGCGGGTCGGGCCAGCGCGCGATGTCGCCCGCCGCGAAAATTCCCGGCACGCTCGATTCGAGATGCCCGCTCACCACGACGCCGCGATCGACGACCAATCCCGCCTGCTCGGCGAGCTCCAAACGTGGTTTGACTCCAACGCCAATCACGACGAGGTCGCACGCGAGTCGGGTCCCGTCGTCGAGCACCACAGCGTCCGGCTCGATCTGTTTCGACGTGTGCCCCAAATGGAACACCACGCCTTTGGTCTCATGCAGCGACTGGATGAATGCGCCGAGGTATTCGCCGAGGACGCGTTCGAGCGGGCGTTTTTCCGGCGCGACAATGTGCACGTCGACGTCGCGAGCGCGAAGGGATGCCGCGACTTCGAGTCCGATGAAGCTCGAACCAATGACGACCGCGTGCTTCGCCGACTTGGCGGCGGCAATGATCGACCGACTGTCGTTCAACGATCGTAGATAATGAACGTGCGGCTGATCGTCGCCCGGCATCTTGAGATGAACCGGCTCCGCACCGGTCGCCAACAGCAACGCGTCGTACGAAAGCACGCCGTTGTTCGTCACGGCGATTGTGCGCGCCGTCGTGTCGAGCCGCGTTGCATGTCCTCGAACGACACGCACGTCGTGCTCGGCGTAGAATCCCTCGGGGCGGAGCGGGATCCATTCTTCGGGCGCGTTGCCGGCGAGATAATCCTTTGAAAGATTGGGCCGGTCGTATGGCGAGCCGTCATCGTCGTCGACCATCGTGATGCGACCGTCGTAGCCGCAACGGCGCAGCATCTCCGCCGCCGCGGATCCGGCGGCGCCTGCTCCCACGATGACGACGTCGCGCGGCATGACGGCGCGGTCGACCGCGATCGGATACTCCGGCGCAAGCGGATCTCGCTCGAGCTTGTTCGTGACCACGATGGTGCCGCCGCGCTGCTCCACCTTCCAACACGCGACCGGGTTGAGTGCGGGTGCGCGAAGCGCCTCGCCGGTGCGAAGGTTGAAACAGCCGTGATGCCACGGGCAGCGGATCGTGTTGCCGACAATCGCGCCCTCGGCGAGCGGTCCGCCGTAGTGCGTGCAGCTCGCGCCGATCGCCACGAACTCGTCATCCAAGCGAACGAGGAGGACCGCCTCGCCGCTCGCATGACCGAGCAGTTTGTCTCCGGGGTGGAGCGAAGCGGCATCGACGCCGAGGGCGAAATCGGGACCACTGAGTTCTGCCTGCCCACCCATATGCACTCTCCACTTTCAGGGGCGCGATACATTCAATCTACGCTATCAATCCTGGCATCCACCTCTCGTCCCTCGTTCTATGGAAGACCTCAGCTACCCGGTCGGTCGCTATCAGCGGTCCGAATCCCTCTCCAGCGCTCAGCGCCGCGTCGCGATCGACGTGATTGCCGCCGCTCCGGCGAAGCTGCGCGCCGCGGTGCATGGCCTCGACGACGCGCAGCTCGACACACCGTATCGTCCGGCGGGATGGACGGTACGCCAAGTCGTTCATCACGTCCCGGACAGCCACATGAATGCGTTCATTCGATTCAAGCTGGCGCTCACCGAGGACACGCCGACCATCAAGTCGTATGACGAGGCCGCGTGGGCCACGCTCGAGGACACGCGGAGCACGCCCACTGAGACGTCGCTGACGTTGCTCGAGATGCTGCACGATCGCTGGAATCGGATCCTCAACGCGATGTCGGCTTCAGACTTTAGTCGAAAGCTGAATCATCCGGAAAATGGGATGATGAGCTTGGACCAGGTACTGGCGGTGTACGAGTGGCACAGCAAGCACCACGTTGCGCACATCACGAGCCTTCGCGACCGCAGCGGCTGGCGCTAGGGTGATGCACGTCACAGTCTCCGAGCATTCGGGAAAAATCGCCGTTTAACAATTCGCCTCCGCGTCCGTCTCCCAGTATGAAGCGTCGCTCCGCGCACGGCGGAACGACATCACCGATGGACAGGCCGGGGGGCATATATGAGAATCCTCAAGACGGTGGCACTTGGAGCAGTCATGATGGCGGCAACGGCGGGAGTCGCGCGTGCGCAGTCGACCACGCCGCCGACGCGGCAGGAGCTTCGCGATCTCCGGCGCGACAAGCACGACGTCGTTCGAGACAAGCACGATACGCGGACGGATGTGAGAGACTTGAACGCCGATCAGCGCGACCTGCGCCAGGATCGAAAGGAGGGCGACAAGAAAGAAGTCCGCCGCGACGCGCGGGAAGTGTGGGGCGACCGCAAGGACATCCATCAGGACCGCCACGATGTCGCCGCCGACAAACGCGAGGTCCGCCACGACCGCCGGCAGATCCGAAACTAGGCGCAAGGGCCCAGGAATGAAATTGGGCCGTGACAAGAGCGCGGTCTTTGCTTAGAATCGAACTTCCGTCACCCCTCTCGCCACGAGGTTTTGGGCTAGAGGGGTGAACGGGCGTTGTCGAGAGGCATCCGTTCCCTCCCCTTTCACGGGAGTATCGGACGGACCCGCCGAGTCGTCAGAGATGGCAAGCTCGACCGACCGTTTTCCTGTTTGGGTGGTACAATCGGTCGCCCACGCAGATAGCGGTCCCTTCGGGCTGGGCATACTCTTGCCGATCCTTTATAGACCGATGCCCACCCGCGACGACCGGGATTCTAACGCACAGTCCGCAAGCGAAGCGGTGCTCAAAACGAGCATCGGCTCCGGCCTTCTTGCACAGCAGCACACGCCGTCCGCCGACGAAGCGATCGCCGTCGCCAAGGTGTGCCCGCAGTGCGGAGGCGAATACGAGACGGGCGACCGCTTTTGCCCCAAAGACGGCTCGTCCCTGCGGCCCAAAAGCGGCGGCGACCCCCTCGTTGGGCGGGTCATCGCCGATCGCTACCTCATTCTCGCGCAGATCGGCGAAGGCGGCATGGGCCGCGTGTACCTCGCCGAGCACGTGAAGATGAACCGGCAGTGCGCGATCAAGGTGATGAACCCATCGCTCATTCACGACACCGAGTCGGCCGCACGGTTCGCGCGCGAGGCATCCAACGCCGCCCGGATTCTTCATTCGAACGTCGCCGCCGTCTTCGACTACGGTGAGGCCGACAAGATCGTCTACCTCGTCATGGAGTATGTGGACGGCGAGTCGCTGTCCACGATCATCGCTCGCGAGAAACGCCTCGATCCGCGCCGCGCCATCGACATCGCGCGCCAGATCGCCGATGGGCTCTCGGCAGCCCATGACCTGGAGATCATTCACCGCGACCTGAAACCGGACAACGTCATCGTCGCGCGCAGCCGCGGCGGGCGAGACGTTCCAAAGGTCGTGGACTTCGGAATCGCCAAGGCCCTGTCCGACACGCCGGAAGACGCGTTGACGCGCAGCGGACTGGTCATTGGCACACCGGAATACATGAGCCCGGAGCAACTGCTCGGCGACCGTGTGGACGCGCGCGCCGACATCTATAGCTTGGGTTGTATTCTCTTTCAGATGCTCACTGGAGAAGCGGCGTTTGCCGCTGACACACGAGAGCAGATGATCCGCCGGCGTCTGCATGAACCACCGCCGCACGTTCGCGACCTTATGCCCGAGTTGCCCCGGCGCTTGGACACGCTGATCGTGCACATGCTCGCGCGCTCTCCCGGCGACCGCATGAAGAGTGCTGCCGAAGCCCGGGACGCGCTCGACCCATCGCTCACCCTGGTGGGCTGGGAGCCGAAATCGCTCCGGAGCGTGCCGCTCACGAGCCGGGCAGCGCTCACGGTCACGGGTCCGGTCGTGTCGGATCCGTCACTCCAGCCGACAATGCCGCTGCCGCGGCAGCACGCGAGCGTGAGACGAATCGCCCTCGGGGCAGTCGTCGGCTCGGCCGCGCTGTTTGGCGGACTCATAGTGTGGTCTCGTCAGACCAGGGACGCTGAAGTCATTGGACCGCCAACGACGGCAATGACGGTCGCGCCGGCGATCACCCCGGTCGTATTGAACCCGCCACCCACGGCGCCGAAACGCGACACGACCGCGCCACAACAGCAGCGCCAGGCGCAAAAGCCCCCGCGAAAGCCTCCTAAGCAGAGCATCGCGGATTCACTGGCAGCGCTCGCCAGTACCCAGGCCCGCGCGGATTCAATCCAGATCCATCAACCAGGGCCGGACTCGCCCGACGCGCAGATCCACAAAGCGATCGATCCGTTCGTCACGTCGCTGAAGACGCGCAACATTGATCAAGTCGGGGTCACGGCTCCAATTCCCCAGGATCTCCGGCAATGGCTGTCGCAACTGTTCGCCGCAGCCAACAATGTCCGCGCGACGGCGAAGTACGGCTCAACAGTTTATGACGGGGATACAGCGGAGGTGCCGGTCACGCTCCGCCTGAACTACGACTACCTGAGCGGCGTGGGACCCGGGACCGCCGAGCGGAAGTATCGCGTGAAGTTGGTTCACCGCGACACGCGGTGGGAAGTCACCGAGTTCGTTCCGCTGTCGTGAGCGGAACCTCCGCGCAAACGTCCGCGCGGCGGACGACTACGGCGTCTTTCCAATACGGCTTTTCAGATCCGTGATGACGTCGTCGAGCAACTTGCTGTCGTAGCCGACATCCCATTCCTCGCCACGCTGCCAATTGGCGTCCGCACGCACCGAAACCTGCTTCCAGTCGTCACCGAGAAAGCGGATGATGATTCGCGTGCGATAGTGAAGGTCGGGTGCGCCGGCACGACTGAAGCTGGCTTGCCAGGGCGTCATCAAGAAACCGGTATGCTGGTCGCTCACGTCAATGGAAAAGCGCTGCGTCAGCAACTCGCTCGCGGCGCTGAACGCCGCCGCCTTCGTCGTCCCGTCGCCAAGCTCGATCACGCGCGTGGCACGTGCGTCGGAGCTCGTTCGCACGAACGCCTCCGGCGGTCCGGACGCCGGAGCGATCGGACTCCGCAGGTGCACGCCGTTGCAGGCGCTCAATGCGATGACGGCGAGCAGCGCGATGGCTCGGCGCGTTTTCGGAGGGGACTGGTCTGCCATGTTGATCAGGAAGAATACGCACTTGAGCCTGCAACATACAGACGCGCCAGCAGGCGTGACGCTTCCGCGACGACGCGATTCGTCGGCCGGACTGTACACACTCGGCCTCCGCCCGGTTTTGGCGCGGTTTGAGTGGCGATTCGAGCCCGAATTTGCGGCCGGCGCCGAAAGGCGTAGAATCCATCGGTCCCCAGCATTCCCCGTCTGGCGCGCGTTACAGGGACAGCCAGCACGTCCGCGCCACCCAGTCGCGTCTCAATGAGAATTAGCGTCCCAACAGAAACCGCTCCGCGCGAGCAGAGGGTTGCGCTCGCGCCGGATAGTGTCAGTCGACTGATCAAGCAGCTGAAACTCGAAGTGGTGGTGCAACACGGTGCCGGCCTGCGGGCCGGTTTTCGTGACGACGCCTATGTCAGCGCCGGCGCGACCATGGTCGCGGATGGCGGGGCATTCTCGGGTGCAGAGATCGTGGCCAAGGTTCAGCCGCCGAGCCCTTCGGAGATACGCTGCATCGATAGCGGCGCGACGTTGATCTCGCTGATGCGTCCAGGCCAGCACGCCGAGATCGCGACTGCGCTCGCGGGCCGCAACATCACGTCGCTCGCGCTCGAGCTGGTTCCGCGGATCACGCGAGCGCAGTCGATGGACGTCTTGAGCTCGCAGAGTACGGCAGCGGGCTACAAGGCCGTTCTGCTGGGCGCGTCGGAGCTTGGGAAGTTTCTTCCGATGCTGACCACGGCGGCGGGGAGCATCTCTCCCGCCAAAGTTTTCGTGATTGGCGCGGGCGTGGCGGGGCTACAGGCCATCGCTACCGCCAGGCGCTTGGGCGGAGTTGTGTCGGCATTCGACGTTCGTCCGGCCGCGCGCGAGCAGGTTCAGAGCCTGGGTGCGTCGTTTGTCGCCAATGAGCTCGTGAACGCGTCGGCTGAGGCGGCCGGCGGTTACGCGCGCGCGCAGACGCAGGATGAGCAAGCGAACACGCTCGCGGCAATCGGAGCGCATATCAAGGACATGGACCTCGTGATCACCACGGCGCAGATCCCGGGCAAACCGGCGCCGCGCCTGATCACCGCGCAAATGGTGGAGACGATGCGCGCGGGTTCAGTGATTGTGGATCTGGCGGCCGAAACGGGCGGCAACTGCGCGCTGTCCGCGCCCGGTGAGACGATTCAGGCAAACGACGTCACCATCATGGCGCCGCTGAACGTGGCGAGCACGGTGGCGTTTCACGCGAGCCAGATGTTCGGCCGAAATATTTTCGAGCTCCTCAAGCATCTTGTGAACGACGGCGCGTTGCATCTCGATGCGAGCGACGAGATCACCGGCGCAATGATGATGACCCACGACGGAAAGGTGCTTCGCTAATGGCAATCCTCGAATTGTACGTGTTTGTGTTGGCGGCATTTGTCGGCTACATGGTCATCTCGCGCGTGCCGCCGCTGTTGCACACACCGCTCATGGCCGCGACGAACGCGATCTCGGGCATCTCGCTGGTCGGTTCGCTGATTGCGGCCGGCGCGGCGCACAACCGCGTGTCGACGCTGTTGGGATTCGTGGCCGTCGTCTGCGCCACGAGCAACATCGTGGGCGGATTCCTGATCACAGATCGCATGTTGAAGATGTTTAAATCGGGAAATGCAAAGAAGGGGACGCCGAAAGCGACCGGGAGCGTGAAGACGTAGCGCAGCGATCGCCGTTTTCGCCCTTCCGCGTCCCTCTCGATTCCCGCCTCCCGTCATGCGCGACTATTTCATTCAAGGCAGCTACATCATCGCGTCGGTCCTGTTCATTCTGGGACTGCGCAGCCTCACGCGCCCGGACAAAGCCCGAAACGGCATGCAGTTGGCCGCGGTGGGCATGCTGTTCGCCATCGCCGGCACGCTGTTCAATCACACGATCATCGACTACCGCTGGATCACGGGCGGGCTCGTGCTCGGCATCGTAATCGGGTATCCAATGGGCATGTGGGTGCCGATGACGGCGATGCCGCAACGGATCGCCCTCTCGCTCACCTTCAGCGCACTCGCGGCCACGCTCGTCGGCGTGGCCGAATACTATACGGATGTGAGCGCCGGCATGATCCCATCGCATTTCAAGATGGGCGCGCTGGGCTTCGAGATCATGCTCGGCGCGATCACGGTGGGCGGCACACTCGTGGCGGCCGGCAAGCTACAAGAGTGGATCACGTCCAAGCCGGTGACGTACAAGGGACAGAATTTCGTCAACGGTGTCTTTTTCCTCGGCATCATTGCGCTGCTCGTGTACACGATCGTCGACCCGTCGCAGCAGTGGGCGTTTTACACGATGATCGGCGGGTCGTTTCTGTTCGGCATCATGTTGGTGATTCCGATCGGCGGTGCGGATATGCCGGTCGTGGTCGCGTTGCTCAACTCGTATTCGGGGCTCGCGTCGTGCGCCACTGGGTTCGCGATCGGCAACGTCATCCTGATCATCAGCGGCGCGCTCGACGGCGCGTCGGGTTTCATTCTCTCGCTCCTCATGAGCAAGGCGATGAACCGCTCCTTCACGAACGTCTTGTTCGGCGCGTTCGGCGGCGAAACCGTTGCCCCGAGCGGGAAGTCGTCGGCCGGACTCACGGTGCGCTCGATCAGTGTGGAGGACGCGGCGATTCAGCTCGCGTATGCGCAGTTGGTCATCGTGATCCCCGGGTATGGGATGGCGGTGGCACAGGCGCAGCACGTGGTGCGCGAATTGTCCGAGCTCATTGAGAAGCGCGGCGGCGAAGTGAAGTTCGCCGTTCACCCGGTAGCCGGCCGCATGCCGGGCCACATGAACGTGTTGCTCGCCGAGGCCAACGTGCCGTACGATAAACTGTACGACATGGATGAGATCAACAGCGAATTCGATCGGGCCGACGTGGCGTTGGTGATCGGAGCGAACGACGTGGTCAACCCGGCGGCGCGCAACGACAAGGGCTCGCCGATCTACGGCATGCCGATCCTCGACGCCGACCACGCGAAGAGCGTCATCGTGCTCAAGCGCGGAATGGCCGCCGGATTTGCCGGGATCGAGAACGAGCTGTTCTACGACCGCCGGACAAGCATGCTGTTCGGGGACGCCAAGACGTCGTTGACGGCCCTGGTAGGTGAGATCAAGAACGTTTGACGGGCCGGTCTTGGGTCTTCTCCAGTTTGAGGTCTCAGGAGGGTCGCCAAGACCTTCCAATCCGGAGAGTTTGAAAGCAAGGTTCGGATAGCCGCCCCTTTCCGCCCGGACCTAGCTTGCGGTCGCCCCCTTCAGAGAGCAAATAATGGCGACCATGGCAATGGACCAGCACGTACGACCGACCCCCCCGAACGACGCCGACGCGTGGCGTGCCGTCGAGACGCGCGACGGCGGATTTGACGGCGCGTTCGTCTACGCGGTGCGCTCGACGCGAATCTATTGCCGGCCATCCTGTCCATCGCGGCGCCCGTTGCGCGCGAACGTCTCCTTCTTCTCCGCTCCAGACGACGCTGAGCGCGGCGGATACCGCGCGTGCCTGCGGTGCGATCCGCGGGCCGAACGTGGCGACTCGAGCAACGCGAAGGCGATCGGCAAGGCTCGCGCGTATCTCGACCGGAACGTGGATCGCGCCGTGTCGCTGAGTGAATTGGCGTCGCATGTCGGCGTGAGCGCCTCGCACCTGCAGCGATCGTTCAAGCAGGTCGTGGGCGTGTCACCAAAGGCCTATCAGGACGCGAGCCGCGTGAGTCGGTTCAAGTCGCGCCTTCGGGCGGGCGACACGGTGAGTCGCGCCACGTACGAAGCGGGATTCGGCTCGAGCAGCCGGGTCTACGAACGGACGGACGATTTGCTGGGGATGACGCCGGCCTCGTACAAGCGTGGGGGCGAGGGTGTCCGCATTGGGTACACGATCGCCGACGCGCCGGTTGGACGCGTGCTGGTCGCAACGACGAATCGGGGCGTGTGCGCCGTGGAGTTGGGCACGACGGACGCCGAGGCGCTACGCGCGTTGCGCGGCGACTTTCCGAACGCGACGATCGAGCGCGACGACGACGCGCATGTCACGTGGGTGCGTGCCGTGCTCGATCGCGTGCGGAGCCCCAAGCGCGCCCGAGTAAATCGCATTCCGCTCGATGTCGCCGGCACGGCGTTCCAGCGGCAGGTGTGGTCCGCGCTGCAGGCAATTCCCTCAGGTGAACGCCGCAGCTACTCGGAGATCGCCGAGTCGCTCGGCCGTCCGACGGCGACGCGGGCCGTGGCGCGCGCCTGTGCCACGAATCGCGTGGCGGTCGTGATTCCCTGTCATCGCGTGGTGCGGGCCGGCGGAGAGTTGGCCGGGTACAAATGGGGCGTCGAGCGAAAGAAGAAGCTTCTCGCCGAAGAGGCTGGATGACGGCGGGAACCGACCGAGACGTCATGACGCTCACCCCTCTTCGCTGCGCCAAGTGCGGCGCTGAGGGGATTGGCGGGTTTTGCGGCAATTGCGGCGCGAAGCTCGCGGTGCGGCGCGACCTGTCGGTCAAGCATTTCCTCGCTGAGGCGACGGTGGCCGTCACCGATTTCGATTCGGCCCTCATCTCCAGCTTCCGGACCTTGTTTCACACGCCGGGAGTGCTCACCGCGAGCTACCTTTCCGGTGAACGCTACCGGTTTCTGCCGCCGTTTAGAGTTTTTTTATTGTGCAACCTGCTGTATTTCGTCGCCGTCGCGCATTTTGGATTCACGGTGTTGAGCGCACCGCTTCGCGTGCAGGCCGACGAGATGACGTACCACACGATCACGCAGGCCGTTCTGACCAAGCGGCTGCACTTCGAGAAGCCTGCCGTCACCGCGGCGCAGAAAGCGCACCGGGAGGCGATTCAGAAATCCTTCGAGACCAAGTACGACGGAGCGACGGAGGGGATCGCGAAGGTGATCGTGGTCGTGCTGATTCCCCTCTACGCGATTCTGCTGCAGGTGCTGTTCGTGGGCGCGCGCAGGTTCTTTGCCGAGCACTTGATTTTCTCGACGCACTTTGTGGCGTACCTGCTCATCGCGATCCCCGCCGTGGGGCTTTCGATTTCAGGATACCGCATTGCGCTGTACTCCGTCACCCACATCCTACCGCCGGACGACGAGATCCTGTACGGGACGGCGATCATGATCGCCGTCGGTGCCTACGTGTATGCGGCACAGCGCGTGGTCTACGGGAGCGGGCGTCTGGCAACGTTGGCTCGCACCGCGGTGGTGGCATTGACCCTGGTGCCGATGGTCGTGGCGTTCAAGTTCGTGTTGTTCTTCGCGACACTTTACTGGATTTCCTGAGCGCGTTCAAACCGCAGGGCCCATGGCGATGTCGAAGCTGGTGTACACCGTGAACCGCGGTGTCGTGCCGACCTTCGAGCGCCAGGCATCCCATGCGTCGCACCGCCATTGCCGTGATGTGTATTGCGCTCGTGGCGCCTCGCGCGAACGCGCAACAAGGCCGCGATGACGTGAGCTTCGGATGGTCGAAGCAGCTGCCGGCGGGATCGACGATCACGATTCGCAACGGCAGGGGCCCGATTCACATGCGTGAAGTGACGGGCGATCGCGTCGAGGTGCGCGCGACAAAGCTTGCGCGGTCGCGCAATTCGATTCGCACCGTTGCGTTCGATGTTCGGGAATCGGACACCGGAGCGAGCGTGTGTACCTTGTACGGTCGCGAGACGTCGTGTCGCGATGAAAGAACGAGCGGCCTGTCGTCCATCGTCGTTGAGTTCACCGTGCTCGTTCCGTCGGGGATGAGCGCCGACATGACCACGGGCAACGGCGGCATCGACGTGCGGCTGACGTCAAATCCCTCGGACGGCGTGCTGCGCTTCGGTTCGGGATCCGGCACGCTCAGGATAGGTCTGCCCCAGGACTTCAACGGCCGCCTCGATACACAGACCGGAAAGGGCACGCTCAGGTCGGACTTCGAGTTACAGGTCATTGGGCGGCTGGATGCGCATCATCTGACGGCCACGATCGGGCACCCGACGCTCGAGCACGGTCACGGCCCGCTACTGCAACTGCGGACCGGCAAAGGCGACGTCGAGCTCCGGCGAAATTAGCGCTTATCAATTCCCTTACGACAACGATCGCTGTTGCCCAGGTGTCCAACGTGTATTATGCATGATGCTGAATTTTCAACATAACGCGACTTCGCGGCACGGGGGCGAGCCATGGCAGCAGGTTCGAGTGGGAAGTGGGCCGAACGTTTCGATGAGCTGAAGCAGGACATTCGGTTCACGGTTCGTACGCTCGCCAAGAATCGCGCGTTCACCCTAGTGGCGGTGCTCACCATCGCACTCGGCGTCGGCGCCAACAGCGCGATTTTCAGCGTGGTGAATGGCGTCTTGCTCAAGCCTCTTCCCTTTCCGCATCCGGAGCAACTGCTTCGCGCGTGGCAGAACAACACGACGCAGGCGTCTACCGACCCCGGTCCGATTTCAGCCGTCAATCTCGACGACTGGCGCGCTCGCCGGCACGGACTCGCCGACATCGCGGGCTACTGGTTCAGCGAAGGACAGAGCGGAACCGATCTCACCGGCGCGGGCGAGCCACAACGGCTGGCGGCGACCTTCGTAACTCCGGGATTCTGGAACACCCTCGCCGTGGCGCCCCAGCTCGGCCGCGTTCCTCGCGACGACGAAATGGTTCGCGGCTCGAACGATCGACTCATCGTTCTCTCGCAGGCGTTCTGGCGCCGTCAATTCGGCGGTGACCCCTCGGTGATCGGCCGTCGCGTGACGCTCGGCGGCGGATCGTACGAGATCGTGGGCGTGATGCCGGAGTCCTTCCGCTTTCCGTCGCCGCACATCGACGTCTACATCCCATTTTCCACAATCCCCGACGACGCCATTCCGCGAATTCGGCCCGTCCGCATTCTCAGCATGGTGGCGAGAATGAAGCCCGGCATCACGGCGGGGCAAGCAAGCGCCGAGCTCAATTCCATTGCGCGCGGACTGGCGGCGGAGTATCCGGAAGACCGAATCGTTGGCGCAGCGTCGGCCGAGCCGTTGCAGCAATCGATCGTCGGTAAGGTTCGCGCGAGTCTGCTCGTGTTGCTCGGCGCGGTCGGTTTCGTGTTGCTGATCGCGTCGGTGAACTTGGCCAGCCTGCTGTTGGCGAGGGCAACTGCTCGCGAGCGAGAATTGGCAATCCGCGTCGCACTCGGCGCGGCGCGCGCACGAATTCTCCGCCAGCTGTTCACCGAGAGTCTGGTGCTCGCGACCATTGGCGGCGCGCTCGGACTCGGCGTCGCGCAGGTTGGGATGCGGCTGTTGGTGCAACTCGCCGGCGGACAGTTGCCGCGCGCCGAAGACATCAGCCTCGATGGAAATGTCGTGCTGTTCACCGTAGCCGTGTCGTTGGTGACCGGCGTGGTATTCGGCCTCGTGCCGGCGATTCGTGCGTCGTCTCCGGAACTGCAGCAGACGCTTCGCGACGGAACGCGCGGCAGCACGCGCGGGACTGGTTCGCTGCGTAGTGCGCTGGTCGTGACCGAGGTTGCGCTGGCAATGATCCTCGTCGTGGGCGCCGGGCTCATGACGCGCAGCTTCATCAAGCTCATGCAGGTGGACCTGGGCTTCACACCCGACCATCGCGTTGCGGTCAACTTCAGCATTTCCACACAACGTCACCCCGCGGTGGGCGAGCCCCAGCAGGTGTATCGCTCGATTCTGGAGAAAGTGCGCACGATTCCAGGCGTCATTGCGGCGGGTGCGGTGCGCGATCTGCCCTTTCGCGGCGACGGCGAGACGGTGGGGCTTCTCCCGCCCGGCGCGACGCCGGGGCCAAACGGCCAGTTGCCGACGGCGACGATGATGTTCACCAGCGACGGTTTCTTCAACGCGATGGGGATTCCCATCATCGCCGGGCGTGACCTGTCGGCGTCGGATCGGGCCGG
>JBDUEJ010000041.1:0-49666 GCA_040002475.1 bacterium
GGCCTGCGCGCACGCTGCCGCCTGGGCCGGTCATAACATTTCTTTGAACGGCTTGAACAGGTGGAACGGACACCAACTGATGAAACAACTACTGCGCAACGGACAGAGTTCGGAAATCCGAAGGGTGCGCGCGTGTGTTTCTTTGCGCCCTCCGCGCCCTCCGGGACCCGTGCGGTATGACAAGACTCACGGCGCCCGAGTCTGCGGGTGCGTTGTGTCGTGCGTTGTGTCGAGGCTCGACGAAGAAATCGATTTAGTCTCACCACGCGACGATCACCGCTGTCAACGGTTACAGCCGATCGGATTTTCCTTTTTTTCCTCATTCCGTCGGCGCGCGAAACCGCTAGCTTCTTTTCTTCGCTCGACGTCCGCGTGACGTTCACCGCCGACCATTTTCCGGTGCATCGCAGTTGTCGTCCATTCACCCGACCGCATTCATCCATTCGCGTGCACTCGTCCTTGGCGACGTGACCCTTGGTGCGCGCGTGTCGGTGTGGCCCACCGCGGTGATTCGCGGCGACACGGATTCGATCGTGATTGGCGACGACAGCAATGTGCAGGACGGCACGGTTGTGCACGTCGACCACGGTGTGCCGACCAGGATTGGAAAGCGCGTTGCGATCGGACATCGTGCGATCGTGCACGGATCGACGGTCGAGGACGATTGCTTGATTGGGATGGGCGCGATCTTGTTGAATGGTGTGCACGTGGGGACGGGATCGATCGTCGGGGCGGGCGCCATGTGTCCGGAAGGAATGCAGATCGCGCCGAACTCGCTCGTGCTCGGACTACCGGCGCGACGCATACGCGACACGACGGCCGACGAGCGAGCGCGCATTCGACGAACCGTCGATGCGTACCTGGCGCTCCAGGATGATCATCGCGCCGGGCGGGTGCCCGAGTTGCGAACTAGTCAGGATCTCGGTGAGAGCGGGGGCGAGGGTGGGGAAGCGGGGTGGGCGCCGAGTGGCGCGCGAGAAACGAAGCGCGGCTGACCCTTCGTCGCTTCCGCTCCTCTGGGTGACTCCCTTCGTCGCTTCCGCTCCTGCTGGGTGACCCCTTCGTCGCCGTTGCTCCACTCCTGCACGACAATTCGCTGCTCGCGCTTCTCTGGATGCCCCAGAGTCCGTTTCCTGCTCCGCTATGCGTTTCGCAATGGTCCCAACTATGCACGAGTTTCGAGGCAAGAAGGTCACAGACTGGTCTCGAACTCGAGGTCGCTGTGATGTTGGATTGTCATCCGAGCGTTCGTGCGGGGTGACGCAAAGCACAGTTCGTAAGTCGTTAGGCGTCGTGTCTTTATCGGTGTACACGCTGGAGTGCAGGAATATGCGACCGGTTACGCAGATAGAGTTGTCGACACGAGTGCCTGCGTTTTCAACGCAAGTGCCCGCCCGCATTCAGCTTCGTGATGTCAAATTCGTAACTCGTGCTTTCACCACGGTTTACCTTACTACTGGCGTGGAAACACGAACGTCGTCACATTCACCGCCCGCAGTTCCCGTCGTAGAGACTGCATTTCAGGCGCGCACCGAAGCACCGATACAATCGAAACACAAGCGTCACACAGATGGCGCGTTCGTCTCCCGCCTGCCGTAACCCGTCACAATCGATTCGCTGCAAGGAGTACTGTCGACATGTCGCTGCCCCTCAACCCGCCAATGGGTCCCGTTCTGCTCTCGTCCAATGCGCGTACCGTTCTCGAAAAGCGCTACTTGGTCAAGAACGAGAAAGGAAAACCAGTCGAGCAGCCAGAAGATTTGTTCTGGCGCGTAGCTACGGTCGTCGCGTCGGCGGACTCGAGGTATGGGGCATCAGACAGTAGCGTGCAGTCGTCGGCGGAGCAGTTCTATTCATTGATGACACAGCGTCGGTTCGAGCCCAACTCGCCCACGCTCATGAACGCCGGACGTCCGCTGGGCCAGCTGAGTGCGTGCTTCGTGCTTCCGGTCGAAGACGCGCTCGCCAACGGCAAGAACGGCATCTATGACACGTTGAGCGCCATGGCGCTCATTCATCAGAGTGGCGGCGGAACGGGCTTTTCGTTCTCGCGCCTGCGCGGCAAGGGATCGATGGTTCGGTCGACCACCGGGGTCGCCAGCGGACCGGTCTCTTTCATGAAGCTCTATGATGCCTCCACCGATGCGGTGAAGCAGGGAGGCACGCGGCGCGGCGCGAACATGGGCATTCTTCGAGTCGACCATCCAGACATCGTCGACTTCATTACGTGCAAGGAAGACCTCACGCAGGTCACGAACTTCAACATCAGCGTCGCGGTGACGCGGAAGTTCATGGAAGCGGTGAAGGCTGACAGCAACTACGATCTCATCGACCCAGCGAGTGGTAAGCCCGTAGGACAACAAAATGCGCGTTCCCTGTGGGATCGCATGATCCTGGGCGCATGGCGCACGGGCGAGCCCGGCGTCTTCTTCGTCGACGAAGCCAACAAGTACAATCCGGTTCCGCACCTCGGCCGCTACGAAGCAACGAACCCGTGCGGCGAGCAGCCGCTCCTGCCGTACGACGTCTGCAACTTGGGCTCGATCAACGTCGGTTACTACGTGGTCGACGGGAAGATGGATTGGAACGCCTTCAAGGCCGACATCCATCTGAGCACGCACTTCCTCGACAACATCATCGACGTCAACCGGTATCCGCTGCCGGAGATCAACGATCTCTCCAAACGCATCCGCCGCATCGGACTCGGCGTCATGGGTTTCGCCGATGCGTTGATTCGTCTCGGCATCGCGTACGATACGGCGGACGGCGTGGAGTTCGGCCGCAAGATCATGGAGTTCGTGGACGTCGAAGGCAAGCGCGAGTCCATGCGTCTGGCCGCCGAGCGTGGACCGTTCCCCGAGTGGGCCAAGAGCATTTGGGGACCGGATGAGACGTGCGCGCGCGACGAGAACGGCAAGCGCATCCGTCCCATGCAGCTGCTTCGCAACTGTAACGTCACTACCGTCGCGCCCACGGGCACGATCAGCATCATCGCGGGGTGCTCGTCCGGCCTCGAGCCGCTGTTCGCCGTTGCGTTCATGCGCAATCAGGCCGGCTCGATGATGCCCGACGTCAACGAGGACTTCGTCGAGATCGCCAAAGCCGAAGGGTGGTATTCTGATTCTCTGATGGAGCGCATCGCCAAGGAAGGCCGAGTGGACTTCCCGGAAGTGCCGGCCAACTGGCAGCGGGTGTTCGTGACCGCCAACCAGATCGCGCCCGAATGGCACATCAAGATGCAGGCGGCCTTCCAGCTGCACTGCGACTCGGCCATCAGCAAGACGACGAACTTCTCGTACGCGGCCACGATGGACGATGTGCGGGCCATCTACGAGATGGCGTACGACATGAACTGCAAGGGCGTCACGGTGTACCGCGACGGCTCGCGCGACAATCAGGTGCTGTCCACCGGCGCCACCGACAAGGCCAAAGAAGCGCGCGAAGGAAACAACACGCCGCGCCGTGAGGAAGAGCGCGCGGCACTCGCCGACCTCCGCGGCAACGTCGTCGAGAAGGACGCCGAGATCGAGAAGCTCAAGAAGCAACTATATGAAAGCGAAGCGGAGAATTTGCAGCGGCGCGCCAAGCGCAGCCGTCCCGACAAGCTTCGCGGCACCACCATCCGCAAGGAAACACCGCTCGGCGTGATGTTCGTGAACATCACCGAGGACGAAAAGGGTCAACCGTTCGAAGTGTTCCTCACGCTCGGCAAGGCGGGCGGTTCGGCGATGGCCGACGCGGAAGCGATGGGTCGTCTCATCTCGCTCGCGCTCCGCTCCGGCATTCCGATGATGCAGATCCACAAGCAGCTGCGAGGGATTTCGTCGGATCGCGCGGTGGGGCTCGGACCGAACAAAGTTCTCTCATTGCCTGATGCGATTGGCATCGCGATCGAGGAGTGGCATCGGGATCGCGTGACCGGCGTGCAAGGGGAGTTGATGCCGACGCAGCCTGGGGCAGGGGCGCCGCCGTCACCCGCGTCGGACATGGTGACGTCGATGACGCATCAGGTGCCGTCAGCGCTCACGCCGCGTGGGAATGCGGCGGCGGAGATGGAACTGCAGTTTGGGCTGCATCACGCGGCGGAGACGTTCATCGGCACGTGTCCGGATTGCGGGAGTCAGATGGAATATGCAGAAGGCTGCGTGAAGTGCCACGTGTGTGGGTTTAGTGAATGCGGGTGATCGCGTTCGCTGCTCTTGTCTTTAACGCGGCGCGGAAAGCGCCGCGTTTCTTTTCCACAGTATCCAGTTCCGTCACTGCAAATCAGTGCTGATCGCATGAAAATTCGTCGCTTGGCGATTGAAAATTTCCGTGCCATCGAGAGTCTGACGTTGGAGGCCCCGGGAGAAACCGTCGTCATCGCAGGTCCCAATGGCTCTGGAAAAACGCAGATCTACCACGCGATCCGGCTTCTGAAGTCTATGTACGGTGGACACCAAGCCAATGAGGTCCATCAATGATGGAGTGAATTCCAAATTCGGTTTGAGGACACGAGCCGCGACATTTTGAGAATATTTCGCGATCGGAGTAGACCGGTGCGACTCGCGGGGATGACAATCCCCAAGAACGTCTGGTCTCGGGGATACCGACGATCATTGCCCCGCCAACCGGGTTGATGGCCATCGGAACAAAGCGGAGCACGAGTTCATTTCGTCATCGATTCTACGATCTGCTGGCGACGCGCCGGAGGCGCGCCCTCGGATTCGTTGCCGCTCGACCACGAGGCTCGCGCGACTCGAGGTAGTTCCAAAGCGCCGTTCCGTTCACAAACCAATCGCGGCCTCTCCGTTCTCCGATGAGGCGTCCGCGGTTGAGCAACACACGCAGCGTCGTTGCGCGAAGCCCGCTCTCTTGCTCCGCTTCCGCGAGCGTGAGCCATTCGACCGCTGACGGTAGCGCATCCAAGGACTTCCGCTCGACGTGATGGCTTGCGGTCAGCACCTCGACGAGAACCAATCTTCCTTTAGCGTCGAAGTCGATGCGCACGGTGTCGGTGACGCGAACTGTGCGCGCGCTGCGCGCGCCGGAGCGCAGCTGAATGGCGAGCGCGTCCGCTTCCCGGTCGTACTTGATCTCGATCATCGTGCGCTCCTCCCGATCTCGTTCATCGCTCATCAGTCCATTGTACGGTGATGACCAGATACCGTTGAGCGTTTTCGACGAACAACACCGAAGCTTCTCGCCGTCCGAGGTACGCCCGCGAACCCCAAAGTTGCTCCGCCGCACCGCCGGGAATCACGGACCGGTCGCCTCGTGCGATCACATATCGGACGTCGCGCGGCTGATGTTTCGCTCTCGCAACCGTCGTCGCGCGTGGTCGGTGTACCAGATCGGTTTCGCGATCATGAGTTTAGCACGCTAGCGTGTATAAAAAAAGCCCGACATCGATCATCGGAGGACGTCGATGGATCGCGCATAAGATTGGAGAAGCCCTAAGGGCGATCTCATCAATCGGTTGCCAATCGGACCACACCGCCTCAGCGTCCGATCAACTGACCGCACCGCGCCCGAGCATCTTGCGTCAGCGGCTCACCGCCCATAGCTCTTCGATGATGAACCGTCTGGGTTGGAGAAGTCTAAGTCGGCGTGCTCGGTCCACGCCGCCTCGGCCCACGCCGCCTCGGCCCACCCACGGCAATCCACTGGCGCTCGATAAGCGCGCCGGCCGGGCTGCGGGATTGCTGTTCGTCCTCACGGTACTCGGATGCACCGACAAAGTCGCTGGCACCGCCGCGGAAACCTGTGATGCCGTCTTGCACAGCGCCATCACGCTGACCGTGCTCGACGCGAGCTCAGGCGCCCCCGCGGCGATTGGCGCCTCATTGACGGATGTCGTGTATATCGACTCGTTTACAGGCAACGAAACCGGAAGCATCGCCAATGACTCCACGATGCTCACGGGCAACTTCGCAGGCAGATACGATCTAACTTTGCGGAAACCTGGATACGCCGACTGGACGTCAAACGGCGTTGTCGTGGACAGTATCGGCCCGTGTCGTGAACCGAAGCAGCGAACACTGCGAGCATTGATCCAGCGATCGCAATAAGGAGACGACCATGGGATGTCGGCGGTTCCGCGTTGGCTCGTCCCTAAGCAGGGAACACTCTATCCAGCCCTTCAGCGTATGCTCATCAGGGGATGGGTGACGGCCGCGTGGCACCAGGTTTCGCCGTTGCCACCATCTTGAGCATCGCGCTGAGAATTGGCGCCGCCACGAGCGTGATCACAGTCGCGGACGGGTGTTGTCCGCGCCTCCACGCGCTTTCATTGGCGCCATTGCGGCGGTGTTTGGTGTTGCCGGCGTCGCCTTCGCCTTGCCGGCGTGGCGTGCAGCGCGTTGCAATCCAGCCGAGGTGTTGCGACGGGGATAGGCGCGGTGTTTCCAGTCGATCGTGGTCGGGCAGCGTTCGACCCGACGCGACCACGGAGCCCTGGCGACAGGACCCTCGAGGCTACCTTGTTCTAGACAGGGTCGATGCATCGACCATCCCTGATCGCCTCGGACCGGAGACGCCTCATGATCGCCGCCATTCGCGTACGCTTCACGCCGACGCCCGCGTCCGCGGTCTGGAGTGACCAGGTCTTCACCAACTGGCTGAATCCCGGAATCCAATTCAGCCTCGCGCACTTCTGGCGCGAGTCGTCATTCGGCTTTGCCGACCTGCGCTTCACGATGTTTCCGCCGATCGTGATGGACGATCCGCGACTGGCGTTGTCGCCCGCGGATCGGCAGATCAACGCGAAGTCGCGCCCTGCGCTGGTGAATGGCATCATCGCAACAGTGACCGACACGTTCCACCCGGACTGGAGCGACATCGACGGCCTGCTCATCTGGGGCGCGCAGGACAAGACCGATTTGTTCGGCGGCGGAAGTTATGGCTTGCCGCTGCCGCTCGCGGATGGCGGGCCGCTTGACTTCATCTTCGGCGGACCCGATCAGCAATACAAAAACGTTCCAGTCGCCGTGTGCGACATTGCCAGCCCCTTCGACGCCATCTGTCAGGAGCTCGGCCACGCCTATGGGTTCGAACATCCACTCGATGTGAACTTCGAGGAATACGGCGATCCGTACGACTCGATGGCGTCGGAGAAGTACGGCGGACATTTTTCGTCGATGTTCAAACGACCGGTCATGCCGCAGCTTCCGGTCGGTGCGGACGCGACGGGCACCGACGTCGAACGAAACATCGGGCCCTACATCAGCGCGGCGCATCTATACAACAGCCCGTTCGGCGACCGGCTGAAGGCGTACAACATGTTCGTCGATGTGCCGCCGAGTTATGCGACGGGTGCGGCGTCATTCACACTGCACGCGCGTGACACGGCGATCGTCGCCTTTCCGGCGGTTCGCCTTCGGGTTGCCGCGGTAATTCCGCCGGTGACGCCGACCGGCGCGACGTACTTTCTCGAGCTGCGACGCATCGGCGGATATGACGCGGGCCTGCACATCGACGCCAATGACCAGGCGAAGCCGCCGGCGCCACCGCTCGGAATCGTCATTCACTACTATGACAAGAGTCGCAAGCGCGTGGTCTATGTGGATGTGCTGCCGCTCGCCAACCACCTGGGTGATCGCGACTATCACTCGTTCACCGGCGGCTTCACATTTCGCGTCACCAACATCGGCCCGGATTTTCGGAGTGTCGGCATCACGATCGGCGGCCGGGAATTCTGGCGGAACTTCGGCGTCAACATCGACGAGACGGACAAGGAAGTACTGCACACGTCGCAGACGGACTGGACGAAGGTCGACATCAGTCCGTGCTTCATGTTCGCTCCGGGTGGCTATTTCTATTATTTGAAATACAAGACCAACAAATACACGCTCGTGGTGTCGTCGTTCGGGTACGAGCAGCCGACGTACGTCTGGACCGTCAATGGCGTGGTGCTCGATCCAACCGTCCACTCGGCGAAGGTGTCGGCGAGCGTCGAGATACCTGGCCCGGTGGGCAAGTCGATCGCGACCGCGCTCGTGTCGATCGAGTACACGGTCGGCGCCGATCGCCTCGAGATCCAGACGAGGCCCGAGGCCGGCAACCTGTCATTGTTCGTCGAAGTCAAGTCGGTGGAGTCGTCGCCTGGTGTATTGAAGAACTTGTATGAGGACAAGACGCAGGTCACGAGCGTTCGATTCGACAACATCGAGGTTGTGTGGGACGACAACTATAAACGGGCACAGAAGGCCTGTGAAGACGCGCTCGAGCGCGTGAACGAGAAGCACATTCCTCTGCGTCGCGCGACGCGGCCGACGCCTGAGGATCCGCTCCGCGTCCGCGAGCTCGAGAACGTAATCGACGAAGTCGCCAACATTGGCCTCGGCGTCCTACAAGCCGCGGTGACTGAAGTGACGAGGATTGGAACCATCGTCAAGGGACAGCTTTCAAAACGGCAATGATGCGTCCAGTCGTCATCCCGAGCAAAGCGAGGGATCTGCTCTTCCGTCCCGCCCTTCGCTCGGCACTTACCATCGCGACCATCGTCCTCGCCGCACCATCGGGCGCCCAGTCGCCACCGCGCCCGACGATCACCGCCGCTATCGCCGCCGCCGACTCGATCGTCGAGGCCGCGATCAAGAACAAGGTGATCCCCGGCGCCGAGATGGTCATTGCGGTCGATGGAAAGGTGTTGCACGAGCGTGCGTTCGGGTTCGCGCAGGTCAACGACTTCGACATGCATCCGCTGGCGCAGCCTCGGCCCATGCGGACGTCGACGCAATTCGACCTCGCGTCGGTCACGAAGATGATGGCGACGACGAACGCGATGATGCTGCTCGTCGGCGAGGGCAAAGTCGACGTCGACGCGCCCGTCTATCGATACCTGCCCGACTTCCGTGGCGTGCATCTCGACAGCATCACCGTGCGGCATCTGCTCACGCACACGTCGGGCCTGGTGCAATGGCAGCCGCTCTACTACCACGCGTCCACGAAGGCGCAGACGTTCGACGTCATCCGCAACATGCCGCTGCAGTGGGGTGTCGGGGAAGGCTATCACTACAGCGATCTTGGATTCATGCTCAACGGCTACATCGTCGAGCGTGTCAGCGGCCAACCGATCGACGCGTTCCTCGAGCAACATCTGTACGGCCCGCTCGGTCTCAGGAACACGATGTTCGTTCCGAGAACTCACGGTCGCACCGAGTTCGCGGCGACCGAAGCGGGCAACGGCTACGAGCGTCACATGGTGTATGGTCCGAACTTCGGCTACGGCTACAAGGGCGATCCCACATCGTGGACTGGCTGGCGACAACACGTTGACGACGGCGAGACGAACGACGGCAACTCGTGGTACGCCAATGGCGGAATCGCCGGCCACGCTGGACTGTTCTCGACCGGCGGCGATCTGCGCGTGTTGCTCGATCTGTTGAACAACCGTGGCTCGTACGGCGGACATCAGTACATCAAACCGGCCGTCATCGATCTCTTCTTGAAACCCGGCAGCCACCTCGGGTGGATGCAACCGAAGGATCTGCCGCCGTCGAGCTTTTCACACACGGGATTCACCGGCACCTATGTGCTCGGCGTTCCCGAAGCGAGACTGTCGTTCGTTCTGCTGACCAATCGCCAGAATTTGGGCACGAACGCCCAGGGGTATTTCACGAACGAAGGACCGATGCGAGACGCCGTGGTCCGAGTGTTGATGAGCGCACTGCTTGCGAAATGACGCGGCAAGAGCGCGAACAGCGCGTACGTACGTTGGTATTGAGCTACGAGGATACCGGGCCGCCCATTCCAATTCTTGGATGATTGCTCGCGAGGATGGCCTATCACCGCATCCGCCTGGATGATGCCATCGCCCGCGAAGGTGCTACG
Source organism: bacterium (assembly GCA_040002475.1). Classification (GTDB taxonomy): domain Bacteria; phylum Gemmatimonadota; class Gemmatimonadetes; order Gemmatimonadales; family Gemmatimonadaceae; genus JAQBQB01. Next base: position 9,814 of record JBDUEJ010000041.1, read on the forward strand.
AACTCGCCAAGAGAGGCCGAATTGGGATGGCCAGGGTGCCAATCCTTGGACTCGGTACCACAGTACCGTATGTACTTCTGTGCGCTTCTATCTGGCGCGCGAGCCCGTCGCAGCCCACTATCTGACTCGCGAGACGTATCATTCCCGGCCCGATGGACACCCGATGGCGGAGTTTCAATGCAGCGAGAGTGGTGGAAAGCGTCGTCGGAGGTGTCGTCGCTCTGGTGGCCGCGTTTCTCGGCTTCAAGGACGAGGCGGCAACGCCTGCGGCTTCGGAGGTCGCGCACGCGGTTGCAGCAGGCGTGCGCGATGGGCGCGCCAGATCCGAACTGCCCAGCGGCACTTCGCGCGCTGAAGCTCATGGTGCAGATGAATGTCGCCACGCACCTCAGCACATTTCCCGTCAGCTGACATGCCGTCGTACCTCGCCGCCGTCTTGCTACTCGTCGCGCTCGCGCCTGCGGCAACGTCGCAGAGTCGATCCGGCACGGCGCCGAAATCCGCGCAACCGCTCGTCATGGGTCAGACGTTCTCCATCGTCTCCAAGACGATGGGCGAGTCGCGACGGATCAATGTGTACCTGCCGCAGGTGTACGCCGACTCGCCGTCGGTTCGTCTCCCCGTGCTCTACATGCCCGACGGCGGGATGGCGGAGGACTTCCTGCATGTCGCCGGGTTGGTCGAGGTATCCGTTGGAAATAGCACCATGCGTCCGTTCATTCTCGTGGGCATCGAGAATACCGAGCGCCGGCGCGACATGACAGGACCGACAACTCGCGATGACGACAAGAAGATTGCGGTGCACGTCGGCGGATCGGCGGTGTTTCGACAATTCATTCGCGGCGAGTTGATGCCGGAAATCAAGCAACGCTATCGCACGACCAATGAAACGGCGATCGTCGGTGAATCGCTCGCCGGGTTGTTCGTCGTCGAAACGTTTTTTCTCGAGCCCGACCTCTTCGACACCTACATCGCGTTCGACCCAAGTCTCTGGTGGAACGGTGCAAGCCTGATCGCCAAGGCGAGCGAGCGGCTGCGAACGCGTCCGGCGTCGAAGAAGACGCTGTACTTCGCGAGCAGCGATGAGAAGGGAATCATCGAGAACACGGAGCGGTTGTCGGACCTACTCACCAAGGACGCGAGCCGCGATCTGAACTGGCACTACGAACGAATGCCCGAAGAGACGCACGGCACGATCTATCATCCGGCGGCGCTTCGAGCGTTCCGAGCCCTGTTCAAACCTCGCTGAGACTTGCGGCGTTGGTTTGGCGATCCTAGATCCGTTCACGATGCTGGTCTACCCAATGGCTCCACGGTATGAATAGCCAGAGCGCGAGCGCGCTCCACGCGAGGACGCGCGCATTGGGCGGCGGCGGCGTCACGTAGCCACTGATGAAGATGAGCAGCAACACCACCACCATCGACCACAGGCCCCACGTTCCCACGTGATCGCGCGCCCGGGTTCGTGCCAGGTAGAGAAGCAGGCCGCCACCAAAGAATCCGAGCTCCACCACGAGGGTCGCGGGGATCGAATTCCATAGCGAAAGACCCACGCGAGCCGATCCGCCGGGCCACAGTTGCAGGTCTGGCGCGTGCATCGGAAAGTCGAGGAACCAGTGGCTGATCACGACGAGACCGACGACGCACGCGGCTCGCAGATTTCGCTGGAATCCATAGTAGCCCGCCGCGATGATCACCCCCCACAGCACTGCCATCGCAAGGCTGTGCGAGTACGGATATGACGTAAACACCAGCGGATTGCCCGCCATCGCCCCGGGTTGGATACGTACCTGCTCCACGCCCAATAGGAGGAGAATGGGCCATAGCTCATCGAGAAACTGGGTTGCGAACGCGAAAACTCCGAGTGAAGTCTTCGGTACGACCCGCTTGACGCCGAATGCAACTCCATAGTGCCCAAGAAACATCGTGAGTACTCCAGAACTCCTGTGCGTGGTATGCAGGATGATGGTGCTGCGTTCGACCGCGAACTAAACAGCGCCGGATTGAGTATTTAGAGTTTGCAGGCCAATTTGGATTCTTTAGTGCCGCTACGGACTGCGGCCACCCACCCGCCCCACCCGCCCCGAGGTATGTGCACCATGCGCTGCCCCCTCTTCGTGACAGTCTGCGGAGTCGCGCTGCTCTCGTCATCGCGACCCACGCTTGCGCAGGATCCGGCTCCGATCAAGTTCGAAACCTACTCCCTCCCGAACGGTCTGAGCGTTGTGCTCGCCGAGGATCACGCGAGCCAGGTGGTCGAGGTCAACGTTTGGTATCATGTGGGATCGCGCAACGAAGTCCGGGGCCGCACCGGCTTCGCGCACCTGTTCGAGCACATGATGTTTCAGGGCTCGGCCAACGTCCCCAAGGCACAACATAGCGCGCTGGTCACCAACGCCGGCGGAATCAACAACGGCAGCACCACCGAAGACCGCACCAACTTCTTCGAGACGTTGCCGTCCAACCGCCTCAACCTCGGCCTGTGGCTCGAGGCGGAGCACATGCGGTCGCTCGCCGTCAACAAGGACAACTTCGAGAACCAGCGACAGGCCGTGAAGGAGGAGCGGCGCCTGCGCGTTGATAATCAGCCATACACCTGGGCACTGTTTGAGGGATCGTACGGCGTCTACGACTCGACGACCTGCTTTCCATACGCACACTCGGTCATCGGATCGATGTCCGACCTGGACGCCGCTCAGACGAACGACGTGCTCGCATTCTATAAGCAGTACTACGTGCCGAACAATGCAACTCTCACGGTCGTGGGCGATATCGCGCCCGCCGAAGCGAAAAAGCTGGTGCAACAGTACTTCGGCGACATCCCGCGCGGGGCCGATCCGGCGAACGTCGAGTGCACCCCCAAGTTCAACACCGGCGCCGTTCGTCGGAATGTGAAGGATGTCAACGCGAATCTTCCCGCCGTGTTCCAGGTGTTTCGCGTTCCCGAATACAAGAGTGCCGACTATCCGGCGCTCAATCTCTTGTCGACCATACTGGGCGGCGGCGAAAGCTCGCGGCTCAATCGGTCACTCGCCCGCGAAAAGAAATCGGCCGCGCAGGCATTCACGATCTTCAATCCCTTCGGTCCACGCAATGGGGCGGGCGTCTTCTTGGCCGGAGGCATCGTGAATCAGGGGGTGAGCATGGATACGCTTGACGCGCAGCTCGCGTCCGAGCTGGCGAAGGTCGCGCGCGACGGTGTGACTGACGCCGAGCTGACGAAGGCAAAGAACGCGTATCGATCGAGTGTCATCAACGCCCGCCAGTACGCGGCCAGCGTTGCCGAGGCGCTGCAGACAGCGAACCAATTTCTTGGATCGCCGGCGGCGGTCAACGAGCAGCTTGCTCGCTATATGAAGGTGTCTGTGGCAGACATCACGCGCGTTGCGGCGACCTATCTGCGTCCGGACAACTCGCTCACACTGTTGGTGAGCAAGGAGGGCAAGTGACCAACCGCACCCTATGCCTCGTCGCTCTGTTCATCCCGTTTGTCTCTGTCGGCGCGCAATATCCCACGTCGCCTCCGCTGCCTGCCCCGGTCAAACCAGCGCAGTTCCCGCCGTTCCAGGAAGCAACGCTGCCGAACGGCGTACGGCTCGTTGTCGTTGAGAATCACAAAGCGCCGGTTGTGTCCATCTCGCTCTCCATGGCGGCGGGCGGGATCTACGATCCGACTGGGAAGGAGGGTTTGGCCAGCATCGTGGCTGGGCTATTGACCAAGGGCGGAGGGGCGCGCGGTGCCGACCAGATCTCCGAGGCGATCGAAAGCGTCGGCGGTTCGCTGTTCGCCGGCGCGAATCTCGATTTCACGACGGTACGCGCTAACGCGCTCACGTCGAGCGCGCCGCTCGCCTTTGAGCTTGTCGGCGACGCGGTGGCTCGGCCAACCTTCCCGGATAAAGAGCTGGAATTGCTTCGCACGCAAACGCTCTCAGGACTGCAGCTCGAACTGTCCGATCCAGCGGCGATTGCCTCGGCCACATTTTCCCGCGCGGTCTATGGAACCGGCCCGTACGCCAAGCGCGCCAAGCCCACAACCGTTCAAACGATCACCCGCGATGACGTCGTCGCGTTCCACAAAGCGAGGTTGCGTCCGAGCGGCGCGCTCCTCGTCGTCGCCGGCGATATCACGCTCGCCAAGGCGACGGAGTTGGCCACTCGCGCGTTGACTGGTTGGACTGGCGCGCCGACGGGGACCGTTGCCATGACGCCGCCGGCCGCGCACGCCAATCAGGAAATACTACTGGTGCATCGGCCGGGCTCAGTGCAGTCGAACATCTATACCGGCGGGCCCACATTTCTGCCCACCGATGCGCAGTCTTACCCGCTCCGTATCGCCAGCCGTATTTTGGGCGGCGGACCGCAGAGCCGCCTGTTCCTGATCGTACGCGAGCAGAAGAGCTACGCGTACGACGCACACACCGAGACGGCGAGGCCGAAGGGCGTCGGCACCTTCCGCGCGGTGACGCAAGTTCGAACCGAGGTCACTGACTCGGCGCTGGCGGAAGTGCTCGCGCAAGTGCGGCGTATTCAGTCCGAGCCCGTTCCAGCGAAGGAATTGGACGACGCCAAGAACTCCCTTGTGGGCCAATTCCCGCTCACGATCCAAACGGCGGACGACGTCGCGCAGGCGGTGACGGACGCAAAACTGCTCGGACTGCCGGCGACCTACCTGCAGACCTACCGTACGCGGCTGGCCGCGGTTACCGGGCCCGAGGTCATGGCGGCAGCCAAGCGCGTCATGGGCCCGGCGGTCATCGTGGTCGTTGGCGACGCGACCAAGACATATGAGAAATTGAAGAAAATCGCGCCGGTCACCCTGCTCACGGTGGACGGCACGCCCATGTCGCCGTCGGAGCTCGAGGTCAAGGCGTCGGCGATCGCGGTCGATCCGGCAAAGCTTCGACTCGGCGTGGATTCGTTCGACGTCGTGCTGACCCAGGGCGGGCAGTCGCGCTCGGTGGGCTATCAGAGATCCGAGCTGGCAAAGCGCGGCAACGACTTCGTGTACACCGAGGCGGTCTCGATTCCCCTGGCCGGCTTGCAGCAGAATAGCACGATCACCTTCGCGCCGTCCCTCGCGCTCAAGGAAATCAAACAAAATGGCTCGGTTCAAGGCCAAACGCTGACGACGTCACTCACCTTTTCCGGCAATCGCGTGAAAGGTTCCGCCATGGCGCCGCAGGCGGGTGGACCCAAGACGACCGCCGTCGACACCACGTTCGCGCCCGGGACAATCGACGGCTCGCAACTCGTGGCGATCCTTCACGGAATGGACTTGGCGGACGGTTTCAAAATGACGGTGAACGCCTTCGATTCGGGTTCCGGAACCACGGAGACGAATACGGTGCGCGTGACTGGTCGCGAGACAGCGACTGTTCCCGCCGGAACGTTCGAGGCGTATCGCGTGGAGGTGGCCGGCAAGCAAACGGTGAATATTCTCGTGACTGTCGCCGCGCCGCACCGGATCGTGAAGATCATGCCGCCGGGGGCACCACTAGAGATCCGGCTGGTCAAGTGAGCTTGGACTTCGCTGAGTCGAGGCGAAGTCGTCAGTCAGTCCCAGTGACCAGTGCGTCCGAGCACCCTACGGAGGGTCGAACTGGGACTGATTGACGACGTTCAGCTGAAACCTCGGAGCTCAAGGCCGTTCGTGGACGAGCGTATCCCGCGAAGCGAAGCGATCCAACCCTCCGTCCTTTCCGCGCCGGTTAACGAAGAGTCGACAGAGCCGCCTGCGCGGCGTAGTACCCGCACATCCCATGCACGCCGATCCCTGGTGGCGTTGACGATGAGCAGAGGTACACACCGGGCAGCGGCGTCCGATATGGATTGAGGCTCGCGACCGGGCGCGTGAAGAGTTGGGCGAGATCCGCCGCTCCGCCCGCGATATCCCCGCCGACCAGGTTGGCGTTTCGTGCTTCCATGTCCGCCGGATACATCGCGCTTCGCGCGATCACGCAATCGCGAAAGCCAGGCGCGAAGCGCTCGATCTGGTTCTCGATGCGCGCCCGCATGTCCTCTGTCGATCCATTCGGCACGTGACAGTACGCCCAGAGTGTGTGCCGTCCAGCCGGAGCGCGGGAGTCGTCGAACAGACTGGACTGCACTACGAGCACATACGGTCGCTCGACGTGGCGCCCGTCCCACACCTCTCGCTCGGAGAAAGCGATCTCGCCCATCGATCCGCCGAGATGAATCGTGCCGGCGGAGTTGCACTCGCTCGCACGCCACGGCACGGGCGCGTTCAGCGCCCAATCCATCTTGAACACTCCAGGCCCGTAACGATATCTGCCGAGCCGCCGGCGATAGCGGGCGGGAAATCGATCACCGGCCAAACGAAGCAGCTGTCGCGGTGTGACGTCGCACAACGTCGTGCGGGAAGGCGGCAATTCCTCGAGCCGTCCGACGCGTGTGTCCGTAATGATTTCGCCGCCGAGCGAGCGAAGGTAGGCGGCCATCGCGTCGCTCAAGCGTTGCGATCCGCCGCGGGCGACCGGCCACCCCACGGCGTGCGCCGCAACGAGCAAGCCGAGTCCATAGCCCGCTGTCGCGAGCTGGTCGAGGGGCACCACGCTGTGCGCCGCCACGCCGGCGAACATTGCGCGCGTGCGCTCGTCGGCAAACGACCGGCGCGCAAACCCCTCGGCCGAGCGTATGGCGTGCCGGCCGAAGTTCGCCATGAGAAATGGATGCCGAAACCCGAATGGTCCGAGCAACGCATGCATCAGGTCGTCCGCGCGGTCGACGAATGGCGCGATGAGTGCGCGATACGCCTTGGCATCGCGCTTGGACAGCGTGTCGATCGTCTGCGCCAGCGATCGATGCACGACGACCGCCGTGCCGTCGTCCAACGGATGCGCGAAGGGTGCGTGCGGATGAACGAGCTCCAGCCCATGCTCGCTGAGCGGGAGCGCCTTGAGAAATGGTGACACGAGCGCCAACGCATGTACGGTGGCGCAGACATCGTGCACGTAGCCGGGCTCCGTCAGCTCCGCCGAGCGCGTGCTTCCGCCGATCGTCGACTCGGCTTCGTAGACGCGCACGGAGCGGCCGGCGATCGCCAGGGCGATCGCCGCGGCGAGACCGTTCGGCCCCGAGCCAACGACGATCGCGTCAGTCGCCACGGGCCGTGGCTCCGGTTGTGATCACCGGTTGAACGGGGCTTCGGAAATCAAATGAAATCCACGGCTCCGTTGAAGGAATGAATCGGGATCGCGGAACGCAAGCTCGAGGTGGATGGCATGGCCTTCCATCGTGCCGTTGATCATTAAACGCTCATGATTCTGTCGCTCGTAGGACAGGCGGCCTTTGATCGTCGAGTCGGGCCCTGTCAACGTGAGCGTTCGTATGCCGGTGTCCATCGCCGTGTCGTAGGTCTTGGTGTGGTCGTTCGGTCGCTGGAACGTCATGTAAGTCGGTTGCTGGAACGTCAGGCGCCGCCACCGGGTCGAGTCGGTGAGCAGCGGCGCACGCGTCTCACCGTCCACGGTCATCACATCCACGTCCCACACGCCGTACAGCGGAGACTTGGGCGCGGCACCGCCGCGCTCCCTCCAATTGTCCGCCCGATCATGCACGCCGATCAGCAGCACCACAACGCCGAACGCCAGTTGGGCGACGACCCAATTCCGGCGTGCAGTCGCGGTGTGTCCAATCGGCGGCTCCTGCCGAAGTATCGCGCTCCGCTGCAAGACGAGCAGATCGAACAGCCGCCGGATGTTCGGTGCAAGGAGCACGAGCGACATCAGGACAAGATTGAACGAGAATAGCTTGACCGGAACATCGTACGTCATGTTCAGCGTGAAGACCGCGATCGTGTCCATGAGGCACATCAGCGCGCCGATCGTCGCGGTGCGCGGCCAGAAGAGCAGCAGCCCGCCAGCAACCTCCGCGACGCCGACAAAGATCTCATATGCCGGCGATGCACCGATCGATGCCCACAGCACGCCCATCGGCGAAAAATCACCGTACGGTTGAATGAGGCGGTTGAGCGAGGGAATCGGCATCTGCAGTGGAACCGCCTTCGCGAGACCATACGTGAGCATGGTGGTTCCGAGCGCGAAGCGAAGGAACAGGCGAAACCACGCGAAGAGGCGCTCGTGATGCGACCGGTGCTTGGCGATCGCCGTCCAGATGATCGTTGCCGCGAGAGCGACGACGAGCAGTGTGAACGCCGCCACAAAATCGAACGTCTTGTCGCCGCTTCCCGTGGCGGCATACGGAATCGCTCGGCTGATCCGGAGGATGTGTGTGCCAACCCACAGCGTGAGATTCCGCAGCGGCGGAAGGCCGCCGAGGTCGGGAACATCCACGCCGGGGATTGGGAACATCTCCGGAAGCATCTGCGTCGTCACGACGTAGAGCACGAAATAGATCAAGCAGAGGCGGAACGCGATGCGCACTGCTGGATGCCAGCGTGGCGCGGAGTCGGCTGGATCCGATCTGGAGACAGCGTCGGGCGTGTAGTTCGACGCCGCGCGGATTGAGGCCTGAGTGGTCACGTGACTGTGAATGAAAGCGAATTTGGTGGGACCGCCGCGCGTTTCGCCGATCAGTGACGAGCGCGCGATTCACAGAAATGAACGCAAAAGGCCCAGCTGTCACGACACAGCTGGGCTCATCGCAAAGCGGTCAGCGCGCAAATGGCTAATGCGACGGCGGCGTCCTGGGTTTGATCTCGCGGTAGCCCGCCGGTACGTCGAACGCGTCGGCGGCCACCGAGCCGGGTGTGATGCTCGTGACCTCAGTCTTGACCGACATCAATGTGGCTTGTTCAGGCGTCGCCGGCGCGGCGTTCTTGTCCGCGGCCTTCTTGTTGGCGTCGTCGGCGGCGGACTTGATCGCGCCCATAAGTCCTCGGAATCCGCCGGCCTTGGGCTTGTCGTCCTTCTTTGCCACGCTGTCGGCCTTCGCGGCAGTGCCGGCGTCGTTGAGCACGAGCTGACGATCGAACGTCATGCCGGCCGGTACCAGGGCGACATAGGTCACACTGCGCAACGACACGCCGGGGACCTTTGCCAATTCCTTCGCGGCGGCGGCAAAGCCGTCCTTGATGCGCGGGTCACTGGCGAGCGCCGCCTGCATTCCCTCGACCTGCGCTTGAAAGGTCTGTCCGACTTTCGTGGCGTAGGCGCGCTGAAATTCCTGAAGGGCGGCAATTTGCGGCGCATCTTTGGACATCCATTGATCGAGCAGGAAGACCATGCTGCCGACCTGCTCCGTCTTCTGTCCTTCCGGTGTCGCTTCGCCTTCCAGCGTGATGGTGATGAACACGCGCTCCGCGTCGTAGCCGGCGACTTTTTCATGCTGGCCAGGGCGATCAACACCCACCTTGTACTTGACGTTCAGGTCGCCCTTGGGCGCCTTCGGATCCTTGGCCTGCTCCGCCTTTGTCTTCTGCGCGTTCTGCTGCGCCGATTGCTTGGCCTGCTCCATCGCCGCGGCCATGTCGGCGAACGTCATGGACGTGTAGGTCTTCGCCTTCATGTCCAAGTGGGTGAATCGGCCCGCGTCCGCATCGATGATCGTGGCGGAGTTCGCCGACTCGCTGCGCAGCTTGTGACCCGCCACGACCGTCGTGGACTGCATGTCGTGCATGCTGCCGCCGCCCAGCTTGGCAGCGAATCCGGCGACGGCGCCCAGCGCTCCATACATATGAACGTCGGCGTTGCTCTGCACAGTGACGCCCTGTGCGAACAGCGCAGCCGGCAGTGCCGATGCAGCAAACAGAACAGTGCGGGTGAAAGCACGCATGGTGGGCTCCGATGGAGGCGATTGCGACGCGGGACGCACCCGAATTCGAGGAGCGTCGATATTCAACTTGGCGAACGTGGACCGTCTCCGATAGCGCTGGCGGTCGCAAAGCGACCTCCGCTACTCCGATCGCAACGCGCTCGCGGGCGAAATCCTCGTCGCGGCTATCGCTGGAACGATGCTCGCCGCGACGCCGATCGCTGACAGAATGACTCCCGCGCCCACCATTGTCGTCACATCGCTGGGCGCCACCTGAAAGAGCAGCGACCCGAGCACCCGCGCCACCGACAACGAACCCGCCACGCCAATCGCCAGTCCGATCCCGGTCAGCGTCACCGCTTGCAGAACGAACTTTCGCAGGATGTCGCTCGTCTGCGCACCGAGCGCGATGCGCACCGCAATCTCCTTCCGGCGCTGCGCGACGACATACGCGATCACGCCATAGATGCCAATCGCCGAAAGCAGGAGCGCCGTCACCGCGAACAGGCCGAACACCGACGCGTAGAAGCGCTGCCGGGCCATGTATGCGCCGAGCAACTCGCTCATTGGCTTGACGTCGGCCACCGCAATGTCGGCGTCGAGCGACTGGGTCGCAGTGCGCACGCGCGCCAGCATGGCCATCGGATCGCCCGCAGTTCTCAGGACGATCGCGTTGCTCGACCACGGTTGCTGCTCTTCGGGTTGATACAGCTCCGGGTCGCTCTCCTCGCGCGGTCCTTTGAAGCGAACATCCGCGACCACGCCGACCACCGTGATCCGCGTCGAGTCGCCGGGATTTATGATGAGACGGCGGCCGATCGGGTTGTCCGTTCCAAAGGCTCGGATGGCGCCGGCGTGAGTGAGAATCGCCACGGCTTGCCCGCGGGCGGTGTCCGCGATCGTGAACTCGCGCCCGGCGAGGATCGGAATGCGCATGACTTTGAAGTAGCCCGGGCTTGCCGAGCGCGCCATGAATCGCTCGCCGGTGGGCGACGGATTGCGTTCGTCGCCGGCGATGCTGAGCATGATGTCGTTGATCTGCGTGAACGGCACCGCCGAGACCGTCGCTACATCGGCGAGACCCGTCGCGCTCGAGACGCGTTGTTCGAGAACTCTAAAGAACGCGCGCCGCGACGAGTCGGTTTGATAGCGCGCGCCGGGCACGGAAACGCGGAACGACAGCAAGTGCGTTGGATCAAGGCCCGTGGGCACCGCGGTGAGTCGAACCAAACTCTTGGTGAGCAAGCCCGCCGACGCGAGCAGCACGAGCGACAGCGCCAGCTCCACCACCACGATGGCGCTCCTCGAGGTGCCCGACGACGTCGAACGGCGTCCGCCGTCGCGCAACATGGTCGCGAGATCGGCGCGCGATGCGCGAACCGCCGGGACCAGACCGAAAATGACGGCCGTGAGCACGGTGATCGCCATCGTCACCGCGACCACCTGGGGATCGACGACGATCTCCTGCGCGCGCGGGAGATCCGCCGGCGCCAACCGACGGAGCGCCGCCGTCGCCGCGACCGCGATCCCAATCGCCACCACACCGCCGCCCAGCGCCAACACGGCGCTTTCGGCGAACAGCAGTCGCGCGACGCGCTCACGGGCCGCACCCATGGCCGTACGCAGCGCGATCTCCGGCGAGCGCACCGTGTGGCGCGCCAACACGAGACTGGCCACGTTTCCGCACACGATGAGCAACAGGCAGGCCGCAGCACCAAGCACGGCGAACAGGATCGGACGCGAGGCGCCGACGACCTGCTCCTGAAGCGACGTCACGCGGACGCCGCGATTGCGATTGCTGGCCGGGAATTCATCGGCCAACCGATGCGCGATGACGTCGAGATTCCGTTGCGCCCGGTCGATCGTCACGCCCGGGCGAAAGCGAATGAGCGCGCGGAGAAAGCGTGATCCTCGCGCCGCGGTCGGCGGAATGTTGAGCGGCTTCCACAGTTCGGCGTGCTGGTGATAAAACGGTTCTGGATCTCTAAAGTCGTCCGGCAGCACGCCGATCACGGTGTGCATCGTGCCGCTCAACTTGATCGTCTGGCCAATGAGCTGCGGATCGCTATTGAACCGCCGTGTCCACAGCGAGTGGGCAATGACGACGACCGGAGGCGCGCCGGGCACGTCGTCGTCGGCGCGAAAGCCGCGGCCCAGCCGCGGCGCAACGCCGAGCGTGCGGAAGAAATTGGCCGACACGCGTGAGCCGCCGAGCTGCTCGGGTGCGCCGGTGCCGCTCAGCGTCGCGCCCCACACCGAGAAGGCCGCGCTGCTCTCGACGAGCGGATTGCCGGTGACCCAGTCGGCGTAGTCGGGGAAGGACGCCGACTTGATGGCGCCAGGATCGTTCCGCACAATGCCGGTGACCAGGGCGAGCGGACCGCCGCCTCCGTAGGGAAGTGGGCGGAGAACGACGCGCTCGGTGATCGTGTAGATGGTGCTGGTGGCGCCGATGCCGATGCCGAGCGAGAGGACGACGGCCGCGGTGAAGGTGGGCGCCCTCCTGAGGGCGCGGAGAGCGAAGCGGACATCGCGCGCCGACTCCTCGACGACGCGGCTTCGCCAGGCGTCGCGGGCGTCTTCGCTGTGCTGTTGTCGCGCACCGAACGCGATGAGGGCGGCTCGTCGGGCGTCATCGCTGGGCTGTCGACCGCCGGCGTTTCGTTCGGCGAGCATGTCGACGTGGAAGGTCATCTCTTCCCGCATGCGGTCGTCGAGCGAGTGTCGCCGGGCGAGCCCAAGCAGGCGGAACAGGGCGGCGCGGAGGCGGGCGATCAACGAGGGCATGGCGGTCTCCGGACGAGGATCATCTTTAGACCGTCGAAAGGAGAAAAAGGTTTGCAACTCATTGTCGGTGCGATCCCAACTCTTGCGCGGGCTTATCCGTAGAAGGAATGATGGCGATGCCGTTGACGACAGCGGCGGGCCAGCTCGACTGTGGAGACTACTGCTTGGTCCGCTTGGTCTCTGCTTTCGAGCCGCAGGTCCCAGGCGGACCAGGGGAGGGAGGCGCACCATACATATGATGTCACGCTCACTATTTCGAACAGCCGTCGCGGCCACGCTCGCCGTTGCGGCTCTTGGCGCACCTCGCAGCCGCGCCGTGGCGCAGGCACCCGTCAGCGGCGTCGAACAGGCGAGGATCGACAGCATTCGCCGGCCGTATACCGCGGCCGACATTGAATTCATGTCGGGAATGATCGCGCATCACTCCCAGGCAGTAAAAATGGCCGGCTGGGCGGAATCGCATGGAGCGAGCAAATCCCTGCAGATCTTCTGCGGACGAATCGCGCTCGGTCAAACGGCCGAGATCGGGTTGATGCAGCAATGGCTCAAGGAGCGCAACCAACGCGTTCCGGAGGCCGATCCTCGCGGGATGAAGATGGACATGGGCGGCATGGACCACTTCGTCTCCATGCCCGGCATGTTGACGGACGAGCAGATGAAGCAGCTCGACGCCGCACACGGGGTCGCGTTCGACCGCCTCTTCCTCGGCTTCATGATGCAGCATCATCGCGGCGCGCTCACGATGGTTGAAAAGCTGATGGCGACGCCCGGCGCCGCGCAGGACGAAATCGTATTCAAGTTCTCCAACGACGTGCAAGCCGATCAGACCACCGAGATCGAACGCATGCAGCAAATGCTCGACGCGTTGCAGCCATAACCGGCTGCGGGATGCTGGTCTGAGGATATCGTAGCTGACGCAGTTACTACTATCCTGAGACCCAGTATCCTGAGACCTCCCCAACCTCTTCCTAGGCACCGGAACCTCCATGGCATCCGTCTCGAATACTCGCCCCACGCTCGCGCGCGCGCTCGTCGCCGCGGGATCCGGGCTCGCTTGGCTGGCGATGGCCGGTTGCGCCGGCGGCTCCTCCTCGTCGACGACATCGATGTCGCCGGTCAGCTCGCTGCCCGGGCCGGACATGTCCGCGCCGCTGATCGCCGCGCCGTCGCCCGATCCGCGCGTCGGATTGAAGGCCGGACTGCAGGATGCCGGCGAAGCGATTTGGAACATACGCAAGATCTCGCATTCACCGTCGGAAAAGCCGTTCGTTGGAATCACGAACTCCGATATCGCGTTCTCCGGAACGAACGTCATTCAGGGCAACTACAACGGCTTCCAGATTTGGGACATTTCCAATCCGTCGAAGCCGCACATTCGTGTTGGATCGCTCTGCCCGGCATCGCAGAGCGACGTCTCGGTCTATAAGAATTTGCTCTTTGTCTCCGCCGAAGCGCCCACCGCCCGACTCGATTGCGGAACGACGGCGCCGCGCGAGGCCGTGAGCAAGGACCGCATTCGCGGCCTTCGCATTTTCGACATCACCGACATCGACCACCCGAAGTACATGGCGAACGTGCAGACCTGCCGCGGTTCGCACACGCATACGGTGGTGGACGATCCGAAGGACAAAGACAACATCTACGTCTACATCTCGGGTACGTCGGCCATTCGTCCGTCCGAAGAGTTGGCGCGTTGCAACGACAACCCCTGGGACCCGAACAACTCCAACTTCCGCATCGAAGTCATCAAGATTCCGCTCGCGCATCCCGAGCAGGCGGCCGTCGTCAGCTCGCCGGCCATCTTCCTCGATCCCACGTCGGGCGACGCGGCCGGTCTCCTGTCGCCACGCGCTCACGGCGCGTCCCCGGCAGACACTGCGGCCAATCGCGCCCGCGCACAGTTTGACACGGCGCGCACTCGGCTTCCGGCATTGACGGCATCCGGCTCCGCCGCTGACTCGGCGCGGTGCAGCAAGTCGGTCGATTCGCTCGCAACGATCTTCAGTGTCAATCTGGCCGCTGGACGCGGCGGGCGCGGCGGCCCTCCCGGATGTGGTCCCGAGGCCGGCGGCGGACGTGGCGGTCGTGGTGGACGTGGCGGTGGACGCGGCGGCGACAACGCCCCCGTCACGCGCGAAGACTCAGCCCGCGTCAATTTCACGGCCGCGGTGGGCGCGCTGACCCCGATCTCGCGCGCGTCGAGCAAATCAGACTCGACGGCGTATAGAACCCAGGTCGATGCGCTCGCCAAGAAGTACGGCGTCGCGTCACCGTTCGCTCCGCGGACGTTGACGCAGTGCCACGACATCACGGTCTATCCGTCGGTCGGTCTCGCCGGCGGTGCGTGCGCCGGCATGGGCTTGCTGCTCGACATTCGCGACACGCCCCATCCGGTCCGTCTCACCGCATACGCCGACTCCAACTTCTCGTTCTGGCACTCGGCCACGTTCAGCAACGACGGCTCGATGATGCTGTTCAGCGACGAGTGGGGTGGTGGCGGCGCGGCCTATTGCCGCGCGGCTGATCCGAAGAACTGGGGTGCCGACGCGATCTTCAAGATCATTGACGGCAAGCTGGTGTTCCAGAGCTACTACAAGCTTCCCGCGCCGCAGACGGCGTTGGAGAATTGTGTGGCGCATAACGGTTCGTTGATCCCCATTCCTGGTCGCACGATCATGGTCCAGGCGTGGTATCAGGGCGGTCTCTCCGTGTTCGAGTGGACCGATCCCAAGCATCCGCACGAGATCGCGTTCTTCGACCGCGGCCCGAATGATTCGACGCGGGCGATGGGCGGCGGATTCTGGTCCGCGTACTGGTACAACGGCAAGATCATTGGATCGGAGATGCAGCGCGGCCTCGATATTTTCGAGCTCACGCCGAGTGCGGCGATCACCCAGAACGAGCTCGATGCGGCCAAGTCGATCAACGCCGCGTTCCTCAACGTGCAGGATCAGCCGCGGTTCGTGTGGCCCGCCACATTCGCGCTGTCGCGCGCCTACACCGATCAGCTCGAGCGGTGGAAGGGATTGTCGCCGGACAAAGTCACCGCCGTGCGCACGGGCCTCAGCGGCGCCGAGGCGTTGTCGGGGGGCGCTCGACGCGAGGCGTTGAACAAGTTGGCCGACGTGGTTCGCGGGTTCCAGGTCGGCTCAACCGACGTCGCGCGCGTTCAGTGGCTCGAGGCGTCGTTGAAGGATCTTGCAAAAGCCACGCAATGAGTTGATCGCCGAGTAGCCCGAACGAAGAAAGCACCGCAGGCGGTTTCGCCTGCGGTGCTTTCACTTTAGACGGTCTTCCCGCGCAGGACCTTCATTACCTTCCTCGCATCCCACGTCTCGCGCAGTCGCACGAGAACCAGGTTGAGGTTGATCATGAATCCGAGCGGCCGCTCCACCAGCCGGGCCAACAGAGCGATGTCCGCGTCCAACTCGTCGATCGCTCTCTCACGCTTCGCGCCGGTTAGCGCCGCGAAGCGTTGCGCCGTGCTCCACGAACACGCGCGCGCCTTGTCGATGCTGAAGTTCGCGACAACCCGCCCGGCGCGCGGATCGACGTGATCGAGCCGGTCGATCCACGGAGATAACGAGCATACCTCGCTCTCGACACCCGTCTCGAGCGTCGCCAACACGGTGTTGATCTCGTTGAAGTCGTGCTCCAACCCGGCGATCGCGTCACCGGGGCACACCTCGGACGCGGCGACACCAAGGTCGAGGTTGATGTGCGCATTCATGCCGAGCAGCAAGTGTTGAAGGATCACGACGCGCCGGCTCGACCCCGCCTCGAACGCGACCTGCCATGACCGCGACGGGGATGCGCCGCGACGATGGCTGTCGAACGCATGGAGATACCGATTGGCGAAGATGACATCGAGCCGTTCCATACGCGGTCCGTCTTCGAAGCGGCCGGCGGCGATACCGTCCTTCACAGCGGCCGTCACGGTTCGGTACAGCACCGCGAAGTAGCCGAGCCGGTCGCGTTCGTCGATCGCGCGCTCGATGATCTCGTCGAGGCGCACGATCACTTCGTCGATCGACTGAGCAGGGACAAAAGGCGTGGCGGATGTCATGTCGAGTCGTTGCTCCGCATGCGGAGGATGGGAAGCAAGCTGTTGTAATCGTCGGTCCAGAGTCGAAGTCTGCGAGGAATCGTGATCTCCTCGCTCGCCGTCACCACCGCCGGCAACGAGAGAAACACCGTGTCGGCAGTGACGAGCACCCAGTCGGACGTGTAGACGTTTTGCTTCGTATTGTCCGCCGACGAGATGAACGCCGTCTTCATCCCGGCGCGCTCGGCGAGCTGCTCCACCACCGGTGCGAGATCGAGGAACCGGTTTGAGACGTGAAACGCCACGATTCCGTTCGGTGTGAGATGCCGGCGGTACAGCGACAGCGCCTCGGTCGTGATGAGGTGAACCGGGATGGCGTCGCCGGAAAATGCGTCGATGGCGAGCACGTCGTATCGTTGCGGCGGTTCCGCAGCGAGCGATATCCGGGCGTCTCCGGTAGCGACTTCGATGCGTGCGGGCGAGTCTCGCAGATAGGTGAAGTAGGTGCGCGCGATTGGCTCAACGGCCGGATTGATGTCGTAGAAACGGAAGACATCACCCGCTCGCCCATACGCCGCGATCGTTCCCGTTCCAAGGCCGATCACGCCCACGCGGCGCGGACGACCATTGCAACACAGGTCGAGCGCGAGCCCCACGCCGGAATTGCGGCCGTAGTACGTGGTAGGCGTCTGTCGCAGATCGGTCCGAAAAATTTGCTGGCCGTGCATGATCACACCGTGATCGAGCCGCCGCATCGTGGCGCTATACTCCGGCTCGGACGTTTCCGTCACGCGGAGCGTGCCGTAGAAATTCCTGGTACGCGCGATGAGGTTCGGGCGATCATTGCGCACTTGAACCAGCACGAGCCACGCCATCGCCGCAGTCACCGCGAACCAGAAAACGCGCGCAACCGCGCCCGACGTCCACGTCGCCGCGACACCCAGGGCGGCGGCGAAGCACAGTCCAATTGCGAGATCATAGTTGCCCGGCAGGACCGACGGTGCGACCACGCCAACCAGGATCGCGCCAAGCGCGCCGCCGGCCGCGAGGCAGAAGTAGAAGACCGTCAATTGCTGCGGAGGAGGACGCCGGCGATGCAACTCGGAATGACAGAAAAGGCACAGCGCGAAGAGCGCGCCGCAGAAGACTCCCGTCACGCGAGGGATCGACATCGATAGGTCGCCCTTGTACAGCACGTAGCCGGCGCCGCCGAGGCCCGCGAGCGCGAGCGTGAGAACGAGCCAGCGCGGTTGCCACCGTTCGCCGCTGAACGCAACGACGAACGTCAACAAATACGCGACGAGCGGGATGATCCAGAACAACGGGAGCGTCGCGACGTTCTGACTAATGTGATTGGTGACGGCGGAGAGCAGCAACGATCCGCATGCGGCAAGGGCAACCCACAACACGCGATTCTGCGCATCGGGCGTCGTGCGTGGTTCCGCCACATTCGTCGCCGGCGTGGGATCTGGTGTAGTCGCTGCCAACGCTGTCGTCGCGCTCCGCATGGAGTAGGCGATGGCCCCGCAAACCACGGCGAGCATCGTAAAGCCGGCGACGACGGCAACCGTTTGGTCGTGAAGACTCATGCGCGGCTCGATGAGCCACGGATAGACCAACAGCGCCAACAGCGAACCGGCGTTCGAAACGGCAAACAGGCGATACGGTCGCGGGGCATTGATCGTCGTCGTGTTCGCCACGTCGGCCGAGCGTGCGTACCATGCCTGGAGCAGGGGACTGGTGGCCGACAGCGTGACGAACGGAAGGCCGATCAGAACTGTCAACAGCCACAGCACGCTCAGAATTGGGTGTGCGGGACTGGCGCGAAGAGAGGGACTGATACCGATCGCGAGCTGACCGAGCGACAGGACGAGCAGGGCGACATATGCGGTAACTTGCGCTCGGGCGCCGGCGCGCGTGACGAGCCAGTGCGCCAGCAAATATCCCAGAAGCAGCGCGCACTGAAAGAACACGAGGCACGCGGTCCACACAGCCGCGGATCCGCCGAGTAGCGGGAGCAACCGCTTCGCGGCGATCGGTTCGATCAGGAAGAGCAGCGAGCTACTGAGGAAGATCGCGACGGCGTAGCGCAGGCCGGACGGCCGGGCGGAGGAGTGGGAGCTGAGTTGAGAATTCACCGGGCCAACAGTACACGGCCGAGCCCCCGTCAGCTACTCGCCAGTCGCCCGGCTTACGGTCGACGCCCGCTTGGTCCGCGCGGCCGCGACGGGGGTGCCTGCGCCGGCGGACGCGTTGACGGCGGACGCGTTGACGGCGGACGCCCGGCGGGTCGAATTGGAGGACGAGGCTGAATGTGAACAAACCCATGGTTCACGCCGCGCCCGACAATGATTGGCGTCGTGTAGAAATAGGGTAAGTACCCGTACGAATAGTACGGCTGCGCGTACCCGTACCCCGGATAGGCGTAGCCATTGTACGTCGAGTACGGATTTGCGTAGCATCCCTCCGGCGGGCAGCGGTACATCGTTGTCATCTGATTTGCCGCGCGATAGTCGTCGGGCGAATACGACGGCGCATTCGGATAATTCGAATACCCGGGTGCGTTCCGCATCGAGTCGCCCCACGCGGCCATTTGGCTTCGGGCATTTGCGCCCATGATTGCCTGAAGCACGATCTGAGGAACGCCCGCTTGCGAGAGCAGGGCGACTTGCTGCCCGTCGAACGGCTGGTCGCTCTCCAGAACCCAGGACCGCACAATATTGGCGTCGAGAGTGCGACTCGCCTCGATGATCTCGTCGTTGGTGATCGGAACCGCCGCCGCCGCGCGCGCGGTGGTGACGGACAGCGCCTGCCGTTCGATGCCTCGTAGCGCGTCGGCCGAAAGCACCGAGGGCGCTCTCGTCTCGCGCAGCCGGTCCGTTGAGACCATGGTTCCGCCGCCCGATCGCACCTCTTCGATGCGCAGGAATTCGCCGGCCGGAGTGAACGCCAAGATCGTCGTGGATGCGCCGGGTGTGCCGCCGGCGCACGTGTACGTCGCGTGCAGATATACGCGATGGCCGCTTGCCGACCAGTTCGCGGTCTCCGTGCCCTTGCAACCCTGACCGTCGATCGTGTGGGGCTTGCCGCCGGCGTCGATTCGGTCACGGCTCACCACGGTTCCACCCACGATCGTCAACGCATCCACGGCGCGCGAGCTCGCGACCGGGACGATACACGTCACACTGGGCGACGCGCTTCGCGACAGGCCGGCCGCGCTGTCCGCGGACCAGCAGCCGAGCCAGGCATACCAGCGCGTGTCGGTCTGCGCCGAGCCCGCCGTCGATTGCGCGTGCGACGCAGACGCCAAGATGGAGACGAGCGCGCTCGCAAATACGACGGCGGTCGTCCTGATGTAGTACCGCATGAAGTCCTCAGAAGGCTCTCTATAGATGGATACTGTGCGGACCGGCGCCGCGCCAGCGCCAGGGGTGCTCGCTGGTGGTCAGCGCGGCCACAGCCACGCGGCGCCGCGCACGCCGCTGGAATCGCCGTGCTTGTTCCTCACGACGCGAGTGCTCACCGAGTCGGAGAACACATAAGCCGGCAAGAGCGGCGCGACGCGCTCGGCCAGATTTGACAGGTTCGACATTCCGCCGCCGAGGACGATCACGTCGGGGTCGAGCACGTTGATGACCGACGCCAGCGCGCGCGCGAGCCGATCGCAATAGCGGGAGATCGCCTCAATGGCGTTCGCATCACCGTTCGAATCACCGTTCGCGGCCGCATCGACAATCGCCGTGCTCGCCAGCGACGTCCCCGTTCGCTCGGCGAACTCGCGCTCGAACGCGGGACCAGAGAGAAAGGTCTCGATGCAACCGCGCTTGCCGCAGTAGCATGACCGGCCGGGATATTCATCGGACGACATCCAGGGCAGCGCGTTGTGTCCCCACTCACCCGCGATGCGATTCACGCCCTCCAGGCCTCTCCCGCGAACGACCACCCCACCGCCAACGCCCGTTCCAAGAATCACACCGAACACAACATCGGCGCCCTCGCCCGCTCCGTCGGATGCTTCGGAGATCGCGAAACAATTCGCGTCGTTCATGAGGCGCACCGGCCGCGAGAGTCGTGTTTCGAGATCTCTGCCAAGCGGATGGCCGTTGAGCCAGGTCGAATTGGCATTCTTGATCAGCCCAGCCGGTGTCACCGCACCGGGAATGCCGACGCCGACGGTGCATCGCGTGCCGACGTGTTGCTCGATCTGCTCCACGAGTCCGGCAACCGCCTCGACTGATTGAGAGTATTGGCGTGGCGTGGCGATTCGGTGCCGCACAGCGATCACGCCGTCGTCGGCCAACGCGATGCCTTCGATCTTTGTGCCGCCAAGGTCTATGCCGATGCGCACTGTCGCAAGGATGTAATGGTTTCGCTTGCCGTCTGCGCTCGGAGTGACGCCCACGCGCACGTGTCGGTTGTGCTGTGCATGACGACATATACTCGAGTTGCCGCGACCGCGCTTGCCGCTGTTGCCGCACTGACGCTCGGTTGCAGCAGTTCCGGAACGACGGATCTCGCTCCCGACCCCGATGCATCGAATGGTTTCGTTGGCTCGCCAGGTGATTTGAGCGGCACGTGGACGCGGATTGGCGAAGTGCCTGGGTCGTCCGAACGCTGGAATCTCGTTGTGGCCGACACGGTCGTCTCGGGAACCGGCGAGTGGAGCGGTGAAGCATGTTGCAGTGGCCAGCTGACCATCACGGGGTCACTGACCGGCAGCACAATGCACCTCAAACTCAGGTTCTTCGATCAGAATGCGCCGAGCGCCGCGACTCCGCGATTTGTCGAGAAGGTTGACGCGACGCTGCAATCGAACACCAGTCTTCTCGGAACGGCCCAGATAGACACGCTGCCGCTGGCCAAGGCGCAATGGCGGAAGGGCACGAATCCGTTCTAGAGTCTCGGGTGCGTCGCGTGTCCGCAAGCGCGGCGCACCCGCTCGAGCAACGGTTGATGTGCAAATTGGCAATCGGCTGACGTCTCCCGTGACGAGCATGTGGCGCCGTGCGTCGCATGTGGAGTTGCACTACTACCGAGCCGACTGTCGAGATGCCCCGTGGTCAAACGATTGGCTGTTTCGCTCCTGATCGCCTTTGCGCCGATCGGACTTGCCGCCGCCCAAACGGCGCGGCCCACGCAACCTCCTGCCACCACCGACGTCCCGGTCGCGAAAGTGGTGTTGTTTTCGTCCGGCGTCGGCTATTTCGAGCACGCCGGCACGGTGCGCGGCAACGGCTCGACCGAGCTTCGATTTAAGACCACACAGATCAACGACATTCTCAAGTCGATCATGTTGCAGGATCAGGATGGCGGCAGAGTCGGCGCCATCACGTACCCGTCGCAGGATCCGCTTGCCAAGACGCTGAAGAGCTTTCAGGTCGACATCACCCAAAACCCGACCTTGGCGCAGCTGCTCAATCAGCTCCGCGGTTCGCGCGTTACGATCCAATCGCAGGCGGAACGGCTGACCGGGACAATTGTCGGCGTCGAGACGCGCCGAAAGGCGGTCGATAAGGGCGAGCCCGTCGACGTCTCGGTGCTCAATCTGCTCACCGGCGCGTCGATTCGCGCGGTGGATCTGCAGTCAATTAGCAACCTCTCATTGGACGACGCACAACTCGAGGACGAGCTGACCAAGGCCCTCGCGGCGCTTGTGCAAGCGCGCGATCAAGACAAAAAGCCGGTAACGATCAACTTCGCCGGCACGGGTGATCGCCGCGTGCGCATTGGGTACGTCGTCGAAACGCCGGTATGGAAGACCAGCTACCGGTTGTTGCTCGACGACAAGGGAACGCCGGGCCGGATCCAGGGCTGGGCGATCGTGGAGAATCAGACGGAAAGCGACTGGAACGGCGTGGCGCTGTCGCTCGTGAGCGGGCGGCCGCTGTCCTTTATAATGGATCTCTATCAACCGCTCTATGCGACGCGCCCGACAGTTGTGCCTGAGCTGTTTGCCTCGCTTCGTCCGCAGGTATACGACGGCGGAACGTTGGCATCGGCCGAGCGCGTGCCAATGGCAGCGTCGCCTGCGGGGGGAACGGCGAAAGGAATGGTGCCGGGACGCCGGATCGGGTACAACCCCGATGGAACGCCTGCCGCAATGCAACTGCAGGAGGTCGTCGCCACCGGCGCGTCACAGGAAGCCTCGTATTCGATGGACGCCATGACCTCCGTTCAGGCGCTCGGCTCCGCGACGAAGATGGGCGACCTCTTCCAATACACCGTGGGCAACGTCACGCTGCCGCGGCAGAAATCGGCAATGCTTCCGATCATCACCGACAGCATCGAGCTCGAACGGTTGTCGATCTACAACGCGGCGGTGTTGCGCACGAATCCTCTGAACGGCGTTCGCGTGAAGAACACCACGGGAAAGCATCTGCTGCAAGGTCCCGTCACAGTGCTCGACAAGGGCAGCTATGCCGGCGACGCGCGTATCGACAACGTGCCTCCCGGGCAGGAGCGCTTGCTGAGCTACGGCATCGATCTCGACGTGGTCGTCGACAACACCAAGAACTCACAGACCTCAGCCGTGGTGACGGCCAAGATCAATAAGGGATCGCTCATCATCGAACGAAAGCTCGTGTCCTCGCAGGAGTACGCGGCCGACAACAAGGGCGCCAAGGACAAGATGCTCGTCATCGAGCACCCGATCCGGTACGGATGGAAGTTGATCGACACGCAGAAGCCGGCGGAAACCACGCCGGCGGTCTACCGGTTCAAGGGCAACGCCGTGGCCGGAAAGGTGACGACGCTCATGGTGAAGGAGGAGATCGTTCAGGCCGAAGCGATGGGAATGAACAGCGCCGACGTCAATCAACTGGTGCGATACAACCGCACCGGCGAGATCCCGCAAAACGTTCGCGACGCCATCAGCAAAGCGATCCAGCTCAAATCAGCCGTCCTCGACGCGGAACGCCAGATCAACGCGACCAATCAGCAAATCGCCGCGATCACGCAGGAGCAGGGCCGCATTCGGGAGAACATGAAGACCGTTGCGCCGAGCACGCAGTACTATGAGCGGCTGCTGGCGAAGCTCAACGAGCAGGAGTCGTCGATCGAGAGTCTGCAAAAGGAACGCGACAGTCTCACCGCCAAGCGCGACTCCGTGCGGAAGGAACTGGAAGACTACCTGAGCAACTTGACGGTGGGCTGACGGAGCACTGAGGGCACCGACCACAGCACCGACGCGGGTCGCCGACGAAGCGACCCGCGCCACCTGCGCCACCTGCGCTACTCGTAGCGCAACGCCTGCATCGGATCGATTCGCGATGCTCGCAGCGCCGGAATGAAGCCGGCGCCGAACGCCACCAGCGCCAACGCGACCACCGCAAACGCCATGACTGCCGGATCGTAGCCCTTGAGCTCGAACAGCAGCGATTGCGCCGCGCGACCCAGCGCAATGGCTCCGGCAATGCCGGCCACTCCGCCGACGAGCGTCATCATCCCCACCTGTTTGAGGACCATGCCGCGCACTCTGCCGCCGTCCGCGCCCAGCGCCATGCGTACGCCGATCTCGCGCGTTCGCTGCGCGACGGAATACGCGAGCACACCGTACAGACCCACCGCCGCCAGAATCGTCGCCAGCACGGCGAACGCGGCCGACAACGTCGAGATCATCCGGTCCATGAACACATTCTCTTCCACCTGCTGCGGCAACAGCTTGAGCCGCTCGAGTGGAAGGTTCGGGTCGATGTTCTTCATGACCGCCGGAATGGATCGCATGATCTGCTGCGGCGGCAGGTTTGTCCGCAGGTAGAACACGTTCGTGCTCAAGCGCCCCGCCTGGCGGTACGGCAGAACGAAGACCGGAGGAATCTTGTCCTTCACCTCCGAGTACTTCGAGTCCTTCACCAACCCAATGATCGTCATGTCGAGCGAATCACTCCCCATCGACATGTGCTTGCCCACCGCGTTCGATCCGAGATTGAATTTCTTGGCGAACGCTTCGTTCACCACCACCACCTTCATTGACCCCGCGTCGTCGGTCGTCGTGAATTCGCGTCCCGCGAGGAGCGGCACGCCGAGCAGATGAAAGTAGCCCGCTCCAACGGCGTTGAACCGCGAGCCCGCATCCGTGTCGGCGTCCTTCTTGAACCCTTCCACCGACACGCCTTCGCCCCAGTTGTTGCCGGCGAGCAGCGGCACCACCGAGGACGACACCGCGCTCACGCCTGGAATCGCGGCCATCGCATCCTCAATGCGACCGTACAGCGCCTTGGCCCGCGTCGTGTCGTAGCCGCTTCGCGCCGGCGAAACCCCGAACGTCACCACGTTGTCGATCTTCACCCCCAGATCCACTCGGCTGATGTTCCGCAGGCTTTTGATGAACAGCCCCGCGGAAATCAGAAGCGCCATCGAGAGCGCGATCTGCACCGTGACTAGCGACGTGCGGAAGCGGGCCGCGCCGCGGCCGCCCGAGAGCTTGCCGGAGTTGTTGCGCAGCTCGGTCACCAAGTCGGGGCGCGTGCTCTGCATGGCCGGTACGATGCCGAACACCAGGCCGGTGCCAAGCGACAACGCCGCGGTAAAAAGCAGCACCGGGACGCTCAAGCTGAATTCCATGGTCGACGCCACTTCCGCCGGCAACAGCACCGTAATGCCGCCGAGCGTCCAATGCGCCACGACAATGCTCACCAACCCGCCGAGCGACGCCAACAACACCGACTCGGTGAGCACCTGCACGATCAATTGGGGACGTGTTGCGCCGAGCGACAGGCGCACCGCCATTTCCATCGCCCGGTTCGCCGCGCGTGCAAGCAAGAGGTTCGCGATGTTCGCGCACGAGATCAACAGCACGATCGCGGTGATCGCGAACAGAAGCAGCAGCGGTGTTTTTGATTCCTTGATGGTGCTGCTCTGCCCCTTTCGTCCGTCGGCGAGCAGGATCTTCTTCGCCCGGAACTCGGTCATCGTCTTCGCGCTCATCCCCTTGCGCTGCGGCGCTTCGACGTCGTTGATGATCGAGTGATACACGTTGTTGGCCGAGCTGCGCGCCTGGTCCGCCGTCGCGCCCGCCTTGAGTCGGCCAAACAGGTACACCCAGTAGCTGTCGCGACGTTCAAATCCCGTCCAGCCGGCGTTCATCTGCGCCCGCATCGTCATCGGGACGAACACGTATGGTCGCGCGCCGAGCGTGGTGCCGGTGAAATCCTTCGGCGCCACACCAACGATCGTCATCTGCTTCCCGTTGATCGTGATCTGCTGATTGATCACTGCCGGGTTGGATCCGAGTTGCGTCTCCCAGTACGCGTGACTCACCACCGTGACGTAATGACCGCCGAGCGTCTGATCGTCATTCGGTGTGAGAAGACGGCCAAGCGCCGGATGCACGCCGAGAACGGGAAAGTACGACCCCGAGACGAACACGCCGTCCCCGTTCACCGGCGTTTGTCCGGCCATCGCGACGTTGACGCCGAACAGGTAATGACCGGCGATGCCGCTGAATGCCGTGTTCGCCTTCTCCAAATCGCGGAACATCGGATAGCTGAAGACCTCATCGCAGTCTCCCGCTTGATTGCACGAGTTCGAGCCGTACTGTGGACCCGGCGCGGCAAAGTTCAGCAAACGAGCCGGCTGGGCCACGGGCAATGGCTTCAACAGCATCATGTTGAAGAGCGAATAGATCGCCGCGTTGGCACCGATGCCGAGAGCAAGGGACAGAACGGCAATGACGGTGACGAACGGCGTTTTGAACAGCGTTCGAACCGCAAGCTTCAGATTGCGCATCGAGGGATCACGAGGAGTAGACGACGAGACTCAGGATGAACGCCCAAAAGAGTCGGACAAGCGATCCGGTCAAATGGTTGGATTGGTCGACCGCCGGGGCGATCGGGGCCACGGGTCGGATCACCAGTGCAAACTTGGCGACACCGGACCGTCTATTGAACCCCGATGTCCGGTCGCGTAGACGCGCGCAACACCCTGATCACTTCGGCGAGGCGTGTGCGCATCACCCAATTCATCCGAAGGGTGCCGCTGGCGTACCGTCTCAACGTGGGAACCGTCACACGGAGGCGCGTAGCCAGCACCGTCTCGTCGACTATCGTCAACGCATCGCCCAAAATGACCTGGGCCGTCGTGGGCTCGGCGCGCGCTTCCAGGGGCACCGAGCCAGGAACGCTCGAGGTCGAAATGGGCGTCAACACGGTGACTGACTATGGAACGGGTGGACGAACGAGCCGGCACGGCGCTGTCGCCGGAGACCCGATTATCGACCACTCGACCGGGAAGTTGACCGGTCGATCGTCACCTGTAACGATTACGGCGCGCCGCGGATGAACCGTCCGCTCGTCTGCGTCAGTTGCTCGCCCAAAAGGACGGTCCGAGCTCGGCCGCGCATCAACAACCGCAACTCGGCGCTCGGGTGGCCGCTGAAGACGTCGACCATGACCTGCGCGCCCGTGTCCACCGCCTGCACCATGCCGCAGACCACGCCGCCGCTGGTCGCGAGCTCGAGGGGCGTGAATCCGCTGATCACCTTGATGGAGGCCTCACCCGCGCCGTAGATGGCCCCCTGAACGGCGATGGACTTCTCCGACGAATCACCGGCGGCAATGCGAATGGTGTAGGGCCGATGCGACTCGGATCGGGCACTCATACGGCCTCCGTCAAACGGTGCGTTGAAATCGTCGCGGTCCGCGTCCGGTCGGGCGCTCGAGGCCGGAAGTCCGCCGCGCATTCCGCGAACAGAATGATCGTAGCTGAACGCCGCCACCAACGGTACCGAACAAAAATAGATTGACGGTCAACCCGGCCGTCAGTCTGCCCGGATCGTGTCTACCGGATTCTGCCGTGCTGCGCTCCGCGCCGGGAGGAGACACGCGAGCACCGCGGCCGCAGTCAGCAGGGCCGGCGCCACGGCAAACGTCAACGGATCGCGCGCACTGACCTGAAAGAGCAGCGCATCCAACAGACGGGTGATTGCCAACGCCCCAGCCAAACCGAGGACCACCCCCGAAGCCACCAGATAGAGGCCCTCCGACAACACCATTCCGACCACGCGCCCATACGATGCCCCCAGGGCCAGACGGATCCCGATCTCTCGCCGACGCTGCTGAACACCGTACGCGACAACGCCGTAGATGCCGACCAGCGCGAGAAGCATTGCGACCGCCGCGAACGCCGCCAGAAGGGTCACGTAGAAGCGTCGCTGGCCCAACGACCGATCAACAATGTCAGCGAGCGGACGCGCGCCGTTCATCGGAATCTGCGGGTCCAGCCGCTTCAAGACTGAACGCGCGGCGTTAAAGACCGCCGCCGGCGCCGACGTGGAGCGAACCACCACGTCATACTCATTGAGCGGCCACTGCTCGTACGACATGTAAATGTGTGCCGCGCGATCGCGATCGAGGGCGAACTGTCGAACATCGCCGACAATGCCGATCACCTCGCCGCCAAACCGCTTGCCGGCGATCCCCCAGCCCGTCTGGAGGTACTTGCCGATCGGATCTTCATTCGAGAAATAGCGACGCGCGACCTCGCGGCTGATTACCAGGACCTGCCGAGCGCCGTCGCGATCGCTCGCGTCGAACAGACGTCCGCGCACGAGCGGAATACCCATCGCCGCGAAGTACTCGCGCGTGGCGACGCGTGCCTGTGCGCGAGGCTCGTTGTCGCCGCTCGCGTGTGCACGTCCAACAACGTCGAACGTGAACCCGAAGTTGTCTCCGCTCAACGGCAGCCCAAACGAAGTGGCTGCGCCGCTCACGCCGGGTGCGCGCGCAATACCGTCGAGGAGCGCCGCGGTGAACTGACGCTGCTGTTCGGCGCCGGCATATCGTGCATCGGGCGGAAGCGTGACGCCGAACGTGACGACCTGTGCTGCGCGGAACCCGGGATCCACGTCACGCAACAGCGCGAAGCTGCGGAGCAAAAGCCCGGCACCTGTGAGGAGCACGATCGCCAGCGCCATCTCTGCGACGACCAGCACGCGTCGCGAACGCGCGCTGCCTTTGCGTCCGAACGTCCCTCGCCCAGCGGAGCGCAACCGGTCGTGAAGATCCACGGTCGCGCCCTGTAGCGCCGGCACAAGGCCGAACACCGCGCCGGTGATCAGCGTGAGCACGAACGTGAAGCCCAACACACGCGCATCGAGCGCAACGTCGTCGAGCCGCGGAAGGTCGGCGGGTGCGATGGCGACCAGGGCCTTGATTCCGACGAACGCGAGCCCGAGTCCCAACGCTCCGCCCGCCACGGCGAGCATGAGACTTTCCGTAAGAATCTGCCGAGCGATGCGTCCGCGGCCCGCGCCGAGCGCGGTGCGGACCGCCAGCTCCGCGTCGCGCGTGGCGACACGGGCCAACGTGAGGCTGGCAACGTTTGCGCAGGCGATGAGGAGCACGAATCCCACGGCGCCGAGCAGCACCAAGAGCGGACGCCGAACGTCCCCGACCAGGGTCGCGAGCAGCGGGGTGATCCTGGTTCCAATGCCGGTGTTGTGCGTTGGGTCGAGCTGTGCAAGACGACCTGCGATTCCGTCCATCTCCGCGCTCGCGACCCCAATTGGCGTGTTCGGCGCCACGCGGCCGACAACGGAAAGCCATCGCGCGCCGCGCGCCGATTGCGCCAGATCGCGCTGCGTGAACCGCGTCGTCATCCACACGTCGGCAACGTCGGGCCAGCGCACGCCGCTCGGCGCGATGCCGATGACCTTCGTTGGAAAGCCATCGAACAACAGCATTCTGCCAACGATGCTCGAGTCGCCGCCGAATCGCCGTCGCCACAGCCCTTCGCTCAACATCACAACGCGCGGCGCCGACGCGTCGTCTTCACGCGGGAGAAACGCGCGGCCGAGCAATGGGCGCATCGACAGCACGTCGAATGCGTTGGCCGATACGCGCGCTTGTGAGAGGCGCTCCGGTTCGCCGCTGCCCGTAAGAATCGTTGTGCTTACGACGCCGGCCGACAGACCGCTGAGCGTTTTCGCTTGGTCGCGCCAATCCATAAAATCGCGCGCCGAGACGGCCATCGCCTGACCGGCGCGGGTTGAGGTGACCGACACGAGGCGATCGGGCTCGGGGTAGGGGAGGGGGCGCAACACCACACCATTCACGACGCTGAAGATGGCCGTGTTCGCGCCGACGCCGAGCGCGAGGGTGATCGCGGCGACGCCGGTGAACGCCGGACTGCGGCGCAGCGCGCGCAGTCCGTAGCGCAGGTCGGCAAGCAGCGTTTCTATCCAGGGCAATCCGCGCCCGTCGCGCATGGACTCCGTCGCATGCGTGAGGCCGCCGGAGGCGACGAGAGCCTGTCTGCGCGCTTCGTGCGGCGCCATGCCGCGGCGAATATTCTCCGCCGCCTGCAGCTCGATGTGCGACTCGAATTCCTCCCGCAGCTCGGCGTCGGCTCGATGTCCGGCAAACAGTCCTCTCATCCGAAGCACCGCAACGCGTAGTCGCCTCATATCGCGCCTCTCGACGTGGGTCGTCCATATTGGTTTCCAATAGGACCATACGAATCGAGTTATCGAAGCGCAATAGGCCCGCCTCGAACGGCCCTCCACGCGCCGCGGCCGCCACTCGAAACAATCGCCACCGCGAACCATTTGACGACTTTCGCCGTCTAATCCGGCGAACGCCTTGCGCTCTCGTGGTGCGTCGCGCATTTCTACAATGTAGAAACGACCTCCGATCTCGCCGACCGCGGTACCCATGCATTCTCCCGACCCGCACATCAAACCCGCGCCGCGCATTCCGCTCGCCATCGTCGGCGCGCTGCTTCCCGGCGCCGAGCGCGACGAGGTCATCGCTGCGCTGTCGGCGGAGTACACAACCCGCGCCGGCGTCCACGGCTCAGCCGCGGCGCGACGATGGTTGTGGAGACAAGCCTTCCACTCCCTGCCCGCACTGCTTCGATGGACCGCGTGGCGCGGCTCCACCGGCTACGAACCACGCTCCAGCGCCTTTCGACCCAGAGGACCCATCGTGAAAACCTGGCGCACTGACGCCCGCTACGCCGCACGCCGACTCCGCGCTCGCCCAGGCTACACGCTGCTCGCCGTGCTGACACTCGCCCTCGGCATCGGTGGGACCGCCGCCGTCTTCGGGCTCGCGCGACCGCTCATCCTCGATCCGCTTCCGTACGCCAACGCAGACGAGGCGGGCGCATTCTGGATGCCCGGTTGGTGGACCGAGGAGGAATTCCTCTTTCTTCGCGGCAAGTTCTCCGGCTTTCGCGACGTCGCGGCGTATCGCCCGGGCGACGCGACCATGCGCGACGGCGACGCGCCGGCCCGGCTCGTTCCCGGAATCCAGGCGTCCGCGGAGTTGTTCGACGTGCTCGGCGCGCGACCGCTGCTCGGCCGCGTTCTTCAACGCGGCGACGATGCGCGCGGCGCCGAGCCGGTGGCGGTGGTTAGCTACGGACTGTGGCAGGAGTTGGGCGGCAGTCCGTCGATCATTGGCAAGCGCATCACGCTGGACGGATCACCGCGAACGATCGTGGGCGTCATGCCGTCCCGCTTCTGGTTTCCCACGCCCGACATTCGCATCTGGCACGCGAAGCCGCTCGACCCGCAGGGACGCAACGGCAGCTACGCACTCGTCGGACGCGTGCAGCCGGGCATCGACGTCCATGCGCTCGAGCCGCAGATCAAACAACTCACATCGATCATGGGTGAGCGTTTTCAATACTCGGCTCAAGCCGACAAGACGAAGAACGCCGTCATCAAGCCGTTGCGCGACGATCTGCTCGGCGCCATGCGGCCGGCGTTGGTCGCCACGTTCGTCGCCATGGGACTCATTCTGCTCATCGCCTGCACGAATGTCGCAGCGCTCATGCTTGGTCAAGTTGAAGGCCGCGCGACCGAGCTCGCGGTGCGGTCGGCGCTCGGCGCAACTCGCGGACGAATGACGCAGCAGTTGATCATCGAAGCGCTGGTCCTTGGAGCGTTGGCTGGTCTTGTGGGCGCGGGCTTTGCCGCCGCGGGATTTCACCTGCTCGCTCGAGCGCTGCCACTCGGCGCGTGGTCGGACAGCGCAACATTCGATTGGACGATGTTCGGCGCCGCGCTCGCGATCGCCATGGCCGCGGTTTTGTTGGTCGTGCTGGTGCCGGCGGCATCCCTCTGGCGCGGCAACCTGCGCGACGCATTGAACGGCGGGCGCACCGGCGGAATTCGGGGCCGCGGAGGACGAATGGAACGCGGTCTCGTGGTGGCCGAAGTCGCACTTGCAATGATCATTGCGACGGGGGCGGCGCTGCTCGTTCGAAGCGTGGCGAACCGCTACGCGATCGATCCAGGCGTCGAGACGAAAGGAATCTCCGTGATCGACGTCGTTGCGAGCGCCGACCTCGCACCCCGCCAGAGAGTGCAATCCATCAATGACGCAACCGCGGCGCTCGCGCGATTGCCGGGCGTACGCAGTGTGGCGGCAACAATGAAGCTTCCAATGCGCGGCAACGGCAACAGTTTTGGCATTACGGTCGAAGGACGCGAGGACCGCGAACGAAGCTTCACCTTCTTTCGTATCGTCACGCGTCAGTATTTCGAGACGTTGGGGATCACGATTCGGAGCGGTCGAGTCTTCGACACGTCCGATCGTCCCGATTCGACCGAAGTTCCCGTCGTGATCAACGACGCGCTAGCGCAGAAATATTTCCCCGGTGAGAATCCGATCGGGCGACGCATGGGCGGCGGGTTCAGCATTCCTCAACGAGTGATTGGTGTTGTCGCCAACGTCGCCGAAGGGGAGTTGAACGCCGTCGCGGTGCCGGCGAGATACTACCTCGTCGATCAGGTCCCGTTGTTCATTTCGAGTGTGGCCTTTGCCATCCGCACCGCACGACCGGTGGACGCCGAAGCGCTTCTCGACGCGGAGCGTCAGACGATTCAACGAGTGGCGCCGGGCTTCGCGTTGCAAGGTACGACGACCATGCAGCGGGTGTTCGACAAGGCGGTGGGCCCGGCACGACAGGTCATGTCGCTGCTCGCGCTGCTCTCCGGCCTCGCGCTCCTGCTCGGCGGCATCGGCATCTATGGCGTGATCTCTCACTTTGCGACGCGGAGACGACGTGACTGGGCCATCCGCGTCGCGCTTGGACTCCCGGCCTCGGATGTCCTCACGCACATCGTTCGCCAAGGGTTGACGCTCGCGATCATCGGAATTTTTGTAGGCGCAATCGGTGCGATGGCCGTGACGCGGTTGCTCGCGTCGTTTCTTTTCGGAGTGAGCGGCGTCGATCCGGTCGCGTTCGCGTCGGCGAGCGCGCTCCTTCTCGTGATCGGTGCGGGCGCTGCGTTCATTCCGGCGCGCCGTGCGGCGACGGTCGATCCGGCGCTCGTGCTGCGCGAACAATGACCGACGCCGAATTCGTTCCCTTGGGTGTCCTGGAGGAACAAATACTTCTCGCCGTGCACCGTACGCGCGGTGACGCATACGGCATGCAGGTGCGCCGCGAGATCGAGCGTGTCACGGGCCGCGAGTTGGCGATCGGTGCGGTGTACGCGACCCTCGACCGGCTCGAGGCGAAGGGTCTCGTTGCATCGACGCGTGTTGCCGACGATACGGGATCGCGCCGCCTCTTCGAGCTCAGCGCCGAGGGTGCTGGAGCGTTAGCGGAAACTCATGCGATGCGCGAGCATCTCTGGCAGGGCGTGGATCTCCGCCGCCTGCGACTGCTCGCGCGCGCGTGAGCTAAGGCAGACTTCTACGGCACCGCTCAACGAGATGGCCCACACATCGCCTTTTTCATTGATTCGCCCATTCCAGCCACGGTGCTCGTCATCGATGAGTCCAACACGCCGGCCGGTAGGTTGGCCATCATCTTGCGCGCGTCCATGACCTTATAGTCGCTCGGCACGGCGAAGATCGAGTTCGGGATCGGCGCCTGCGACATCTCGACGTATTCTGTGGTTGATGTGACGGGGACCGTCTTGCCGTCGGCGCCGCGCGCCGTCGACCGGGATACCGTGCGGAGCGCCGTGCCTTTGGTGGGGAAGCCGGGAGGAAGCGCCTTTGCGGCGTCCGAAGCCGCCTGTGTCATGTTGGCCACTTCTCCAACCGCGGAAAAGTGCTTCGTCATCGCCTGCATCACCGGCATGAGGTCCACGTCGTCGGCCATCCACATCTCCGACACGGCGTCAACAGGCTTTGTGCACGTCTCGCCCTGAATGGTGACGTCCATTGTTCCGGCCGTGGTGAGCCGATATCGATGCGTGGCGTGTCCGAGAATACGCTCGCCGGGTCCCAGATCATCCATACGATTCGTTGTGAGATGCTGCGTGAACTTAGGCGTCATTCCCGACCGCATGGCGCTCGCGCTGCCGAGTACCGCGCCCATGTCGGTCACCATCGCCGTGTGCTGATCCGGCATGAACATGGTCAGCGAGCTGTCGCGGTCGTCGACGACGTACGACATGCCCTCGGCGCTACCAACCTCCCCCACTCCGGAGATCTGCACGAACTCCATTCGAAGGTAGCGTTGCGTGACTTGATACTTCAACGCCATCGAGAAGCTACGTCCGACTGTTCCCGAATCGGCTTTCATGTTCGCGGTATACATCCAACCCGGGGTGGTTGTCTGTGCCCGGGCGGCTGTGGACGCAGTGGCAGCCAGCATCAGGGACGCGGCGGAAACGAAGCGCGAAACGGTCGGCATGGTGGTTCTCCGCTGGCAGGTCGGCAGGGCGCGGACGGCGCGCATTTCAAGATACGGCGCGCCGCCGCGAATAGCATTAGCCGATGACAGGCCGTGGGATCACAATCTGCGTGGTCTTCTTGAGCGCCCCACCGACGAACAGATCCACGTGAATGTGCGCCGGGTCATATCCGGGTTGAGAATACTCTGAATACCGCCCGCCGGCGTCGCATTGCCAGATTTCCACGGCGGCATTGCTCACCGGAGCGCAGCGCTGGTTGGTGTTGACGATCGTCAGCGTGACCCATCAGGGGCGTCCCGGTTCGGCCTTCGGTGATGTCTCGCCGAAAGAATGCCGAGTTGCTGACCACGCCCGTTTTGTCAGGGTATGGACCTTCGGTCCTCCGCAGTTCGCCGGTTGACGTCTGTGCCGTTGACGAAGCTCATTGTTCCTCTGGGAAATGGCCGGAATCCCGGGAGCGTAATCCGCCGCGTCTCGAGTGTCAGACACGTGGCTCGGGCCGGGCCCTGATTGTGCCGGAACCGTGGCGTGTGCCCGGTGGTGGGCGCGCCCGAGTCGCGCTAGATACAGAGTTGTGCGTTCACCCGATCCCAGCCGCCAATGCCCGCTACGTCCGCTCCGCAGAACGCCGTGCCACTGACTTCACGCCCTGCTTGGCAGGCCTTGGTGGAACATCAGGCCACGATGCGAAATGTGCATCTGCGCACGCTGTTCGCCGACGACTCCAAACGGGGTGAACAGCTCACCGCCGACGCGGTCG
Source organism: bacterium (assembly GCA_040002475.1). Classification (GTDB taxonomy): domain Bacteria; phylum Gemmatimonadota; class Gemmatimonadetes; order Gemmatimonadales; family Gemmatimonadaceae; genus JAQBQB01. The sequence goes on from JBDUEJ010000041.1 coordinate 44,740, forward strand.
GCCTGTTTCTGGACTACTCCAAACACCGAGTTACCGCCGAGACGCTTCGCCTGCTGCGTTCGCTGGCCGCTGAATGCGATCTCCGCTCGCGAATCGACGCAATGTTTGGCGGAGACAAGATCAACATCACGGAGCAGCGTGCTGTCCTTCACACCGCACTTCGCGCCCCTCGCGATGCGTCGATCATTGTGGACGGGGTGAACGTGGTGCCGCAGGTGCACGACGTGCTCGATCGCATGGAGCAGTTCTCGAACCGTGTGCGATCGGGGGCGTGGCTGGGACATACGGGCCGCGCCATACGCAATGTTGTGAACATCGGAATCGGCGGATCGGATCTCGGTCCGGTGATGGCCTATGAGGCGCTCCGCTGGTACAGCGACCGGCGTCTCATCTTTCGGTTTGTGTCGAACATCGACGGCACTGACTTCGCCGAAGCGACGCGCGATCTCGATCCGGCGGAGACGCTGTTCATCGTTTCATCCAAGACGTTCACGACCATCGAGACCATGACCAACGCGCGCACGGCTCGCGAGTGGAGCCTGGCCGCGCTTCGCGACGACGCGGCGGTCGCCAAGCATTTTGTCGCCGTGTCCACGAACGCCGCCGAGGTGACGAAGTTCGGGATCGACACCGCGAATATGTTCGGCTTCTGGGACTGGGTCGGCGGACGCTACTCCATGGATGCCGCGATCGGACTCTCTACGATGCTCGCCATTGGTCCCGAACACTTTCGGGCGATGCTCGGCGGATTCCACGCCATGGACGAGCATTTTCGAACAGCGCCATTCGATCGCAACCTGCCGGTCATCATGGCGTTGCTCGGCGTGTGGAACACCAATTTTCTCGGTGCGCGCACGCTCGCGGTGCTTCCATACGATCAATACCTCAAGCGCTTCCCGGCATATCTCCAACAGCTCACGATGGAGTCGAACGGAAAGCACGTCACGCTCGCCGGCGCGCGCGTGGACTACGACACAGCCCCTGTCTATTGGGGCGAGCCGGGCACGAACGGCCAGCACTCGTTCTATCAGCTCATTCACCAAGGCACGCAGATCATTCCGTGCGACTTCATCGCCTTTCGCGGATCGCTCAATCCGCTCGGGCGCCATCACGATATTCTCATGGCCAACGTCATTGCGCAGTCCGAAGCGCTGGCGTTCGGCAAGACGGCGGATGAAGTGCGCGCCGAGGGCACCCCGGATTGGCTTGTGCCGCACCGCGTCTTCGAAGGCAACCGTCCCTCGACGACGATCCTCGCCGAACGGCTGACGCCAGAGGTTCTTGGAACCCTCGTGGCCCTGTACGAGCACGTCGTGTTCACGCAGGGGGTCCTCTGGGACGTGGACTCATTCGACCAGTGGGGCGTGGAGCTCGGCAAGGCGCTGGCACAGCGAATCACCGGCGAGATCGAAGGGAAAGACGATCCGGCGCCAAACCACGACAGTTCCACCAACGCGCTGATCCGGCGGTATCGGACGGGGCGCGCGGCGTCGCGGTCCTAGATCCAACCATTCTCTGCGACCACGATGACGATCAGCCCGAAAGCCGGCCAACCGGCGGACAACGCGATGCTCGCGAACATTCCGCGCCTCATGACCGCGTACTACGCGAAGCGCCCCGACGCCGCAGTCCGCCAACAGCAGGTGTCGTTCGGCACATCGGGGCATCGGGGGACAGCGACCAACTGCACGTTCAATGAAGCGCACATTCTGGCGATCACGCAGGCGATCTGTGAGTACCGCCGTGAGCACGGAATCGACGGTCCGCTCTATTTGGGCATCGATACGCACGCGCTTTCGGAATCGGCGTCGGCCTCCGCGCTCGAGGTCCTCGCCGCCAACGACGTGCATGTCATGATCGACGATCGCGGCGGCTACACGCCGACGCCAGTCGTCTCGCACGCCATCCTCACGTACAACCGCGGGCGTACCACCGGTCTCGCCGACGGGATCGTGGTCACGCCCTCGCACAATCCCCCCGAGGACGGCGGCTTCAAGTACAATCCGACAAACGGCGGTCCGGCGGACACGGAGGTCACGCGCTGGATTCAGGATCGCGCCAACGCGTTGCTGCTCGCCAACCTCGTGGGCGTGCGGCGGGTTGGGTTCGAGCGCGCGAGGGCAGCGGCAACGACGCATCGCCACAATTATTTGGATGCGTATGTCGATGACCTAACGTCGGTCATCGACATGGACGCAATCCGCGGCGCGAACCTCTCGCTCGGCGTCGATCCGCTCGGCGGGGCGGGTGTTCACTATTGGGGCGCAATCGCCGAGCGATACAAGCTCCCGATGACCGTGGTGAGCGAAGTTGTCGACCCGACTTTTCGCTTCATGACGGTGGACTGGGATGGGAAGATCCGCATGGACTGCTCGTCGCCCTATGCGATGCAGCGGCTCATCGCGATGAAGGACCGCTTCGACGTCGCGTGGGCCTGCGACCCCGATCACGATCGACATGGTATCGTTGCGCGAAGTGCCGGGCTGCTGAATCCCAACCACTATCTCGCCGTCGCCGTCCAGTATCTGTTCACGCACCGCGATGCGTGGTCTCGCGATGCCGGCGTCGGAAAGACGGTGGTGAGCAGCAGCATCATCGACCGAGTCACGTCGCGGTTGCGCCGCCGGCTGGTGGAGGTGCCGGTGGGGTTCAAGTGGTTCGTCGGCGGGTTGGTCGACGGATCCATCGGGTTTGGTGGTGAAGAGAGCGCCGGCGCGTCCTTTCTGCGCCGCGATGGAACGGCGTGGTCCACGGACAAGGACGGCATCATCCTCGGGCTGTTGGCCGCGGAGATGACGGCGGTGAGCGGGCGGGATCCGGGTGAGTTGTATCGGGAGATCACACGTGATTTGGGCGATCCGGTGTACGAGCGGATCGACGCGCCGGCCACCGCGGCGCAGAAGGCGGCGCTCTTTCGCCTTTCGGCCGAGCAGGTGACGGCGTCGGAGCTTGGCGGCGAGAGGATCGTTGCCAAGCTCACAATGGCACCAGGGAGCACGAACGCGATCGGCGGTCTCAAGGTCGTAACGGAGAACGGTTGGTTTGCCGCGCGCCCGTCGGGCACTGAAGAGATTTATAAACTGTACGCGGAAAGTTTCTTGGGGAGCGATCATCTGAAGCGCGTTCAGGCCGAGGCGCAGGATATTGTCGCGGCGGCGTTCCAGGGCGCGAGCTAGGAGCGCGATCAGGTCTGCGTGGCGACAGGTGATGGCTCGTGCCGCGGATCAAGGCTCTTGACGTCGCTCAATCGGTAAGTTATTACGGGAAGTAGGGATTTGACGCACAGGGATTAACCACCCCCTCCTGACGTCATCCCACACGCTGAGTGTTTCTTCGGCGACCATCCGAAACCACGCCGCTGGTTCTCCGCCGTGGACGGGATGCTGAGTCCGAAGCGTGTACCCTCGCCACGTCACCGCCCAGAAGGTGAGATGCCGTCCGCGCTCATGCCGAAACACCATCCACTCCCCGTGGACGTCCAGTGCAACGATGCATTCGAGAGTCATGCGGGATGGTAACGCCGGTGCGTCATCCGAGCGTCATTTTCCCTTCCGCTACGGCATGACCGAATTCGTCCGTCGACGTCCTTGCGACAAAGCCCCAGCGATTGTTGCGCTGAGGCTTGCCGCTGAACAGGAGCGTTTATGTCCCGCAGGACATCAATAGCTTCATTCAGATTCGAAATGAATTATTAAAAGGATCTAATGTAAGCAACATCTTGCCGTCGGAGCTTGAGGTCGCTACAGTCCCTCGGCGCATTCGGACTGGGCCGAGCGCCGAGTCCGAATCTCACTGGTCGACAGCCCGGAAACGCTTTTCAATAGCTGTTCAGCCGCACGGGCGGCTGAGGCCGTCCGACGTCGAAGACCGTCATACACAAGTTTGCGAATGGCGCGATACGGCGTATTCCTGCCCATTCTCCACCGCGAGACGCTCGCTTCACTCGTCGAAAACTCTTCAGCAATGTCTCTCGGCTGAAGGTTAAGGAAGACCATACTCTGCTCTAGCACGCCAGCGAAGCACGTCTGATCGTCAATGTCAATCTGATCAAACGCACCCTCTAGCTCGCGCAGCAAAGACAGAAACTGTTCTAGATGTTCTCGTTCGTTGCGCATAACTCCTCCAAGGGCGCTTGCATTATCTGTTATACGCAATATCGGCCCAATGGTTACAAACTGTAATATCCGTTTTAACGGATGTCAAGAATCGAAATCTTAAACAGCTGAAAATACAGTTGGTTGCAGAATTACTTGTAATGTACCGTGGGTCAAAGTGTAATGCGACGACGAATCAACAATGGGACGCAAATGGCTGAGGCGAGTGACCGAAAGTTCCGAATTCGAGTGGCGAAAGCGAGTGACGCGCGACTCTTACACACATTCTTGTTCGCTCGGCCGGACAATCACATTCGCGAGCTAACCATTGAGGATGTCAGCGGGATGATTCGTCGTCGAATCGTCCACATTGCGGAAGCGAGTGCCGCCAGCCAGGGGTGGGACATCGCTGGAGCTTGCTACATTGACGGGCCGGAGACTCGGGAACTCGGCCAATACGAACTCGGCGGTGCCTATGTATCGCCAGAGTATCGAGGATTTGGAATTTTTCGGGCGCTCGCGACATCGGCCATTGTCAATCACTTAGTAAAGGATCACCCGATTGCGAATGGTGAGCCTCTTATCGCGCATGTTCACGACAAGAATGCGTGGCCGCGCCACACTCTAGAGGGCCTTGGCTTCATTCTTCATGCGAAGGATGTGGCGTATGCCGCTGACGCCATTCCCGGGCTGGGCCACATGCCGCGCCATGAAGACGGCTGCATCCACGCAGACACCTATTTGTTTCCCCCGGAGCAATTCCTGGTCGCGATCCAAGATGACGTGACCCCCGAAACCTGATCCAGCGATAATGTTAGTCCTCTGCCCGAGAG
>JBDUEJ010000042.1:0-49149 GCA_040002475.1 bacterium
AACGAAATCCCCTCGGCGTACGCGCTCGCCGTCAGTCCGCCCGCCCGCACGATCAGGTCCGACAGCCGCTCCGACTTGGTGGTCAGCGCATAGGTGCCTGGATACTTCACTTCGCCCTGCACCGACACCGTGCGCTGCAGTTGCCACTCCGGCTGTCGCTTGATCAACACAGCGTCATACGCGTGGAGCTCGACCTCCGGCGCCTTCGCCGTTGGGCCCGGCAATCCAGGTGGCCCCTGATATCGGCCATTCGCGCTTCGCTCGAACAGATACGTCGAATCGAGCGCAACGATCTCCGCAATCGCCGTGACTCCGGCCGCGCGACTCTCCGGCAAACGCGCCACCTCCGCCTCCGTCAACAGCGCGCCCTCGGCGAGACCGGACGCCTGGAGAATCGCGTCGCGCAGTGTCATTCCGTCTCGAAACGCAACCCGCCCCGGTCGGCGAACCGCGCCGCTGATGGAGATGTACCGGCGCGGACGAAACGTGGTCGTTGAGTAAACCATGATCTCATCACCGTCGGCGAGCACCATGTCGTCCGTGGCGCGGCCGGTCGTGTCGAACAACGCTGTCTGCAGCGCCTGCCGAGTCGAGTCGGAGTTGAGGCGGGCGATCTGCACGCGCCCGAGATACGAATCGGGCTTGAGACCGCCGGCGCGATGCAGCGCGTCGGAGAGGCGCATGCCGGGCGAGAACGCGATTGGCCCCTGAGTCCAGACGTTGCCCAGCACGTCGATGTGGTTCGACATGCGATTGGCAATTTCGAGAACTCGAATCAAGTCGCCGGGATACACGATCGCGGTCGGAATCAAGTCCGCCGGCACGTCCACCGTGCGGCGATCGGTTCCGGCGGTTGTGCGATCGGCGGGCGACGCGATTCGCTCGATCTGCACGCGCCGGCGGTCCGCCGATTCGGTGAACCCGCCGGACATCTGCAAAAGGTCGGCGAGGGTTTGGTTGGGTTTCACTTCGTACGTTGCCGGCCGGATCACCTGCCCCGCGACGCGGACCTGTCCACCGCGCGGCGGCACAAAAACGATGTCGCCGTTCTCGAGTCGAATGTCTCGACTCGCGTCGCCGCTCATGGCGTAGTCGTACACATCCAGCCGCGCGACGGTTTGACCATTGCGCTTGACCTGTACGTCGCGCATCGAACCGCTTGGCGTCGGACCGCCGGCCGCGTAAAGCGCGGTCATCACGGTGCCGGCGCGCGAGACGCGATAGCTGTTGGGTCGCCGGACATCGCCCGTCACGAAGACCTGATTCTTCCCCATCTGACTGACTTCGACATAGAAATGCGTGGTCGCGCCCGCACCTCGCCGGATGCCGGAGTAGGCGCGTCCGAGCTGTCGATACATCGCGTCGTCGAGTTGCGCGTGCGTGAGCCCGGCCACTTGAACGACTCCCACATTCTGAATCACCACGAATCCGTCGGGCGACACTGTGAGGTTGTAGGATTTCTCGACATCGCCCGTCAGCACCAGCACGAGCTGATCACCCGGCCCAAACCGGTAGTTGGGATCCGCGCCGCCGGTCGTCGGATCAAACAGCCGGAGGCTGTCCTGGAACAGATCGAGCCCAAACACCTTGAACCCGCTGTCGACGGTGCTCCGCTGGAGCTCGCGCGAGCGGAGGAATACGCGCAATGCCGCTTTCAACGAGTCGTCCTTCAGTGCGGTCTGAACCGTATCGAGAAACGCGGAGTCGGTCTGTAGCCGAGTGCGCCGACGAAAGCCGGCCGTCCTACTCAGAGAGTCGACTGCCAGAGAATCCCCCAAACCAAGAGCGCGCAAGGCGGCAAAGACATCGGCACCCGGAGCCGTAAGTGAATCGCTGCGCGTTGCGCCGGGGAGGTACTGGTCAAGCAGCGAGTCCGGATAACCCTGCGCTCTGAGCCGTTCGCGAATCTGTTCCGGCGTCAAACCGCTACTCTGCATCATCTGCTGAAGCCGAGCGATCAGGGCCGGATTGTTTTGGAGCATCTGTTGCGCTTGCGCGGGATTCGGTATCTGCTGAGCGAATGCCGGCGCGCTCGACAATGACGAGAGCAGCGACAAGATGCTTAACGCCGCGACCAATGGTACGCCTGACCGCCGGCGGAACTTCGTTGTAGAAATCATTCAACCAGTTCGGAGTGAGAACGGGCAGTAGTGGGCGCCGGCTCGATTGGCGGCGCTGTACGCCAATAATGCATCGGTGCCCGAGAGGCTGTCTACTCGCGGGTATTCACGTGCGGCCTATCTCGTGCGCTTTACTTGATCCTCATCAACGGATATTCTCACAACCGTGCGCCGCCTCCCCATCTCACTGCTGATTCTCGTCGCGGCTGCCTCCGCACCATCCTCCCTCGCCGCACAGTGCTCCGCGTCGGCGTCCGACACTGCATCCCTCGCGCCGCACCCGTTCGCCACAGCAAGCGGCGTTTCCGGCGATCGCGACCGAATCGCTCAAGACCTGGGACGCTGCTCCACTCGCAGCGCACTCATCCGTTCAGCGGCATCGCTCAACCGTCCACTCGGCTCCGGCAATTCCTTTCGCTGGGCCGTTGTGCCGCTCAGCCTCGATGCCACCTACAACTCGGCAATTCCATATTCAATCAACGACGGCCCGCAGTTCGCCGCGCGCGGAGTCACCACCACAATACTCGGCGGCGTTCGCGCCGAGGCGGGACCGCTGTCGATATCCGTTGCGCCGCAGTTGGTCTACGAACAAAACCGCCAGTTTTTCGTGTTTCCGTCGACCACGCCCGGGCGGAATTTGTTCGCGTCGCCTTGGCACTCTCACGTCGAATCCGCCGACCTGCCGCTGAGGTTCGGCGATGGCTCGAGGAAATCCATCTATCCGGGCGAGTCGTGGATCGAGCTTCGATCGGGACCGGTCGTCGTTGGCGGCTCGACTGACGGACAATGGTGGGGTCCAGGGATTCGAAACGCTCTGGTCATGAGCGACAACGCCGGCGGCGTGCCGAGGCTGTATCTGCGCTCGGCGAATCCGCTCGCGACACCCGCAGGCGATGTCGAATTTCAGTTTCTGATCGGCGGGCTTACCGAGTCTCGCTTCTTCGACACCGTGAGCACGAACAACATCCGCTCGCTGAGCGCGGCCGTGGCAACGCTCCGCGTCGCTTTCGACACAGGTCTCACGGTTGGTGTCGCGCGCTCCGTGTATTCGTCGGCCTCGTCCTCCGGAAGCGTTGTTTCGCACACGTTCGACGTGCTCTCGCGTTGGAATCAACGACCCGACACCAACGGGCCGGTACGGACGAAGCCGAGCGACCAACTGCTGTCCCTGTTCGGACGATGGGTCTTTCCTCAAGCGGGCGTCGAGGTCTACGGCGAATGGGCCAAGCTGTTCGCGCCGGGCATTCGCGAAATGCTCGTGGCCCCACAAGCGCATCAAGGATTCACCGTCGGCCTGCAGTGGGTGAACCCATTGCCGGCAGGTCGGGCGTTTCGGTTGCAGACCGAGGCGACGACGCTCGAGCAGACCCCTCCCGCGACGCGCGTGGCGATGCCCAGCTTCTATACGAGTCAGGTGGTGCCGCAGGGATACACGCAACTTGGCCAGGTGATTGGGGCCGCGATTGGTCCAGGCGCTTCGAGCCAGTGGCTTGCTGGCGATTTCATGACGCCTAAGTGGCGCGTTGGCGCGTTCATTGGACGCACGCGGACTGAAGAAGACGTCCTCTACTCCGAAGCCAACGGCAACTCGGCCAAACACGACGTCACCATTCTCTCTGGCGTGCGAGCGGGCTGGCGCGCGCCAGTGTTCGATCTGTCGGGCGAGCTCACGGTCGCGCGGCGATACAACTACCTCTTTCAGGACGACGCCTTCAACGCAGGCGAGACGACGGTGAGCGCCGTGGACGTTCAGAACCTGACGCTGACCTTCAGGCTGACTCCGCGAAGCCCCCGCGGGCCGTGAGGCCTTTGAGCCACCGCTTGAGTAGATCGCGCTCGTCGATCCGAATGAGCGTAGTCCACGTCAACCCCGCGAACACGATGAGTCCGGCGACGAAAGCAGCGACCCGCGTCGCGGACGTCTGCATCAGCGCGGCGCCGATCATGAGCGCCACGGCAACGGTGACGGCGCGATAGGACGTCACCAATCGCGCGCGCGCTGACGGCACCTGCTTGGCCACGAGGGCGAACAGCAGAATGGCATCCACCGTCACGCGAAGATCCCACGCGATCGCCACGCCGGTCAATCCGTAGGCGCGGGCCAGCAACCACACCGCGGCGGCGTAAAGCGGAAATTCGATCAGATGGAGTTTCGCCGTTTGGTCGGGCCTACCGGTACCTTGTAGCGCCGTGAACGCGACCTGTGCCGCCGAATTGATGAACACTCCCACGGCCAGCCATTGCATGAGCGGCGCGCTCTGTTTCGAGAAATCTGAACCGATCCAGAGTCCCATTCCCTCGTGCGCCAACGCGACGACCGCGAGACAAATGGGAAAGACGGCGACGATCGTCACGCGAACGCCGCGGTCGAGCAAAATGGCAGTGCGATCGGAGGCGCCGGCGAACGCAGCCGCGAACGCAGGAAAGAGTACGCCGAGGAGCGCCGCTGGAATGAGCCAGATCTTGGCGACCGCTTCGTACGGCGTCGTGTAATACGCCACCGACGCCATGGGCAGCAGGGCGCCAACCATGAAGCGGTCGAGATTGACCATGAGCGGGCTCACGACATTGCTCACCGTCATCCAACCGCCAAACCCGAGCAGCGGTCCGAGCAGCGAGGCGCGCGCGGTTGTGGGTCGGCGCATGAACGCGTAGCGCCGCGCACACGCCCAAAGATGTAGCAACAGGCCGAGAAGCCGCGCGACGAACAGTGACCCGACGATGGGAATGAGGTCGTGCGAGAAGGGCAGGACCGCGATTGGAGCGAAGTAACTGAGTACCGCCAGCGGCAATCGGAGCGCGGTTGCAACGCCAAAGTCCTGAAACGCTTCGAGGACGCCGCGCAGTCCCAGCGTGAGCAGCGTGAGCGGCAGCGCCAGCGACAGGATATAGAACGCCGAGCGCGCCTCGGGCTGCATCTCAGCTGGAATGTTGAGCACGCGCGCGACGAGCGTTGGCGTGGCGACGAACACGATGAGTCCGCCGACCATTCCAAGGATGAGCAAGACGAACAGTGCGGTCCAGGTGACCGCTGCCATGTCCTCGACGTGGTGTTCGCGGTCGCTGTGCGCAACGCCTTCAGAGGGCACCGCGCCCAGGCGCGTAGCGATGGCGTGCGTCAGCGCCCGACCAATGCCGAAGTCGAACAGGCTGAAATATCCGACCGCTGTCCAAACGAGAGTGAGAATACCGAAACGCGTCAGGCCGATGGCCCGAACGAGAATCGGAACGGCAATGAAGGCCGCAATCGCCGGAAGCAGTTGTCCAGCGAAATTCAGGAGGGTGTTGCGGGCGAGGACTCGGTCGCCGGTCACGTGTGCAGCGCGGGCGTCAGACTGCGCCGCGCTGCGTCAGAACCGCGACCGGTGTCCGAAGAAGGATTTGGAGATCCTGTCGAAGCGTCCAACCTTCGGCGTACGCTAGCTCGATGTCGGCGCGTTCAGGATAGCCCACACGGTTGCGGCCGCTGACGGCCCACGCACCGGTGAGCCCCGGGCGAATGGACAGGAGCATTGGCAGCCGGTCGCCGTAATACGTGCCTTCGATCGGCACGATGGGCCGCGGTCCTACGAGCGACATGTCGCCGCGAATGACGTTCACGAGCTGCGGGAGCTCGTCCAGGCTCGTTTTGCGAAGCAGGCGTCCGAGGCGCGTGATGCGCGGGTCCCGATCCGTTGGAATTTTGAAATGGTTACTGACGTATTCGTGACGCAGCTCTTCCGACCGATGCAGATCCGATTCGGCGTCCTGCTTCATCGAGCGGAACTTGAGGCAGGGGAAGTGCTGTCCGTTGCGGCCCAACCGCCAATGGGAGAAGAAGATCGGGCCGCGCGAATCGATGCGGACGGCGATTGAAACCAGCAGGATCAACGGACTGCACACCAGAAGCAGCACCAGCGCGCCCAGGATATCAACCGAGCGTTTGCACGCGTGACGCAACCGATCACGCGCCGAGAGATCGGGCTCGAATCCGAGATCGATCGCCGTCTCATTGCTGAGCGAACGCAGATGATGATTTGCTGAATTGCGGGGCGGGCTTCCAGCCGGCTGAACTACAACAATGCCTCGGCGCGAGGTCGTTCGCTTCGCTGTCGACGGCGTAGGAGTCACAATCTTACAAGTGTAGAGTGCCGAGTGCTGGTGAGCCGGACGTGTCGTACTCCGTCCGACGCATAACCGCGCGCGTCCGCAGGTTGCGTCCGCTTCCCCGCGTCGGGGGACTGGCTCCCCAAACTGTGCAGACCGCGTGCCCGGGAAACCGGCGCCATATGTTCAAGCTCACAGGTTCGGTCAGCTTTGTCGAGTGCGTCGCTCACGGTCTTCCAGAATCGTTGAGGATTTCTATCGCGGTCCCTACTACCTGCGCAACACCCACGCCGCGGATGCATGTCATGGAATCGCACCCATCGTTGCGAAAGCAGGGAGCACACGGAACCGGTTGCATTAGGACTTTTCCGTTCAAACCTGCAGGACGCCATTCTACCGAATCTGTTATTCCGGAAAACAGCGCCACCTGTCGCGTTCCACAAGCCGCGGCAACGTGCGCCGCGGCGGTGTCTCCGCTAATCACCAGAGCCGCTCGCCGCACAACCTCCACAAACTCCGGCCAAGTCACTCGGCCGGTCAGGTCAACGCACTCCGGTACGTTCGCGATTATCTGCCGGGCCGACGCTTCATCTCGAATTCCCGCACCTGTGACGACTATGGTATATCCGCGGTCTCGAAATTCGGCGGCGAGTGCCTTCCAGCGCGCGAGTGGCCACTCTTTTTGCGCCGCACCCGCCCCAGGATGGAGGACGATAAAACGCTCGAGTAACGGCCGCGCCAACAACGCGTCAACCCGTGCATTGACCGCGGACGTTGCCGGCGGCAACTGGTATTGCAATTCCCGCCCCGCGGCGTCAGGCGCAGCGAACAGATGGGCGACCAGCCGCGCGTGTTTCGCGGTCATGTGCGTTTGGTCATGCGTCCACGTCACCGCGTCCGTGTACAGGGCACCCAATCCCCCGCTCGAATACCCGATCCGTATCGGCACGCCCGCGCGAGCAAACAGCGAGGCCATGTTGGGAAAAAATGGATAGAGGTCCACAGCCGCGTCGTACCGCACCTTGCGAATTGCAGCGACCGCTGCGCGGGTCGTCGCCGATGAGTGGCGCAGCTTTTCCGGCAGACGCAGCGGTGAACGATTCAGCTTCCAGTGGTCGACCGCATGGAGCCACCTGACCGCCGGATGTCCGCGAAACACCTCGGCCGACCAGTTCCCGGCCGCAATACCAAGCTCGAGGTCTGGTCGAGTTCGCGCGATGAGACCGAGCGCTCCGGTCGCCATCACCGCGTCGCCGAGGTGGCCTCCGACGCCGATGAGCACTCGTCGAAGGTCACCGGATTTGTCCGCGGGCTTATCGCGCGGGAGCAATGACAACACCGCGTCCGCGAGGCTGAGTGCGGCGAACGCGCCCGCGCTCCGCACGAGGTATTTGCCCCGCATGGGCGACACTCCCGGTCGCACCCCGGGCCCTTTCACCAAGGCGCGGCCGGCGGCGGTACGCTCCGCTCTGGTACGCGACGAAGGTCGCGGAGCGTGCTGAATACGTCGCGATATGCCCGGAACACACTTGAAAGGCGCCGCCATTGGCCGCGAACGACTTTAGGCAACACGCATCGATAGACCGAATAGGCGAGCGAAGCCGGAAACCCACGACGATTGTACTTGTGCGCGAACAGCAGCGCGCTCCGCACGTTATGAAAATCGTGAAACGGGCTGCCGCCCACCGTGGTCGCTCCGCCCTTGTGCCACACCTCGGCGCTCGCACAGTAGGCGAGCTTCCGGCCGCCGGCGGCAATCCGCAGAGACAGGTCCGCGTCTTCTGTATAGATGAAAAAACGCTCGTCGAACAAGCCCACGCGTCGGAGAACCGAGAGCGGAATGAGCAGGCACCCGCCGCAGATATAGTTGAACCGCGGACGCAGTTCACGGGCTGACGCGCGCGGCGCACCTGGGAACGCAGCGTGCGCCATTCCCGTCCACCGCGATATTGTCCCGCCCGCCGCCGCTTGAATCATCTCGCGATCCTTGTACTCCAGCAGCGTCGCGCCCACTGCCCCCACGGTCCGATCTTCCTCGGCGCAACGCACCATTTCGCGAAGCGACTCCGGTGCGATGATGGTGTCGTTGTTCAGGATCCAGACGAGCCCCTCGGCGTTGGTCTCGAGGAGATGCCGAAGGCCTGCATTGTTGCCGCCGGTGAAGCCGCGATTCGCGGCAAGGCGGATAACCGTGACGTTCGTTCCCGATTGCTGCGCTTGCCCGATGTCGGTTTCGTCGATCACGGCGCGGCAAATGGCCGGATCGTCCCGTCTCCAAGTAGCGAGCTGGTCGAGGGAGTCGTCGGCAGAAGCGCAGTCACATACGATGACCGAAAAGTCGGGATAGTTGAGCGCGAACACGCTGTCGAGACACTCGACGGTGTCGCGCCAGCCATTGAAATTGATTAGCAGAATGTGGACGTGCGGAAGTGGACTCATGCGTTGCAGGCACAATACTAGGTCGCTTGCGAGAACTCCATGCGGCACCGGCCACACCGGGCACGGATCACGCCGAGCGCGCCAGCGATCGGAGTAGGGCCGCCGTCTCGACCGCGCAGGTGTCCCACGAAAAGCCGCGTGCTTGGCCGCGACCGCGCCGGACGTACTCCTCGCGAAGACCGGGCTCGGTAGTCATCCGCACGATTTGCCGCGCGATGTTGGCTGGGTCCGCAGCGTCGCAGTACAGCGCGGCGTCACCGCACGTCTCCGGGAGCCCCCCTCGAGTGGAGACGATACACGGGCAGCCGGCGGCCATCGCTTCGAGCGGAGGGAGACCGAAGCCTTCATAGAGCGACGGCATCACCAGCGCCTCGGCATGTGCGACGTACGCGCGAAGCGCAGCATCGTCGATCCTTCCGGCGAAGTGCACTCGTTCACCGAGCTGTGCAGCGAGCGCCAGCGAATTGCGATCGATCGTCCGTTGGTCCACGCGATCGCCGACGACGACCAGGTCGCCGCGATAGGCGTCACCAGCGGTCTCGAGCGCGCGAAGCACGCCGCCAAGATTCTTATGCGGCTTCACACTTCCAATGAAGAGGAGATACGGTCGCGGGTGCGGCGATTTGCCAGACGGTATTGCAAACCACGATGCGTCCACGCCGTTCCGGATGACGGTGCTACCCCTAGGAGGGACGCCTACGTAATGCTCGAACTCGCTTCGGCTGAAATTCGAGACGAAAATGATACGGGACGCGCGGCGGCGAACGCCGGCGAACATCGATCGTGCGTAGGTCTGGCGAAGAGCACCACCATAGAGGTCCGCTAATGCGAGATGCCCAACGTCGTGCACGGTGACGACGAGCTTTCCCCGCGCCAAGAGCGGCGCGTTGTAATGCGGGGACCAGAAGACGTCGCTCGCCGGCGATTGTCGGAACGGAAGCTCGAGCTGTTCCGCAACCGAGTAGATGTCCGAGGAACATTGAACCACGTCCATTGACGCGAGCGAGGTCCATTCGCCTGGGATTGGCGCGTTGCGGGCAGCGAGCAGCGTGTACCGCCATTCGGGCAACAAGCGCACAATGCGCGGAACGACGTTCCGGACGTAGGTGCCGATGCCGGAGTGGTTGATCATCCGAACGTCAATCGATACGCGCGGTGCGTTGATGGACTTCGCGTCCATCAAGCCGAACCGGTGTTCCTCGTGGCGGACCGCGCCATGACGAACCCGAGCGCCCACAGAACCCAAAGCGGCTCCATGACGAACGGGAGGAGGAGACTGTTCGTGAACAAACTGTGAACCACGAGTGCGACGCTGACAGCAGCCGCACCCACGGCCAGACCGCGATGCTCCGCCGATTGAAGTGGATTGCGCCAGACACTGCGCGCACGCAGCACCGCCGCGCCGATCATCACGCAGTAGAGTGTTACGCCGGCAATCCCTGTGAGAACGGCGATGAAAATCAGACCGCCGTCGATCCCGAACACGGCGCCGGCGGCTTGCTGCCATCCGTAGCGGCCCTGCACCACGCTCCAGGTATTGAACCCGATGCCGATGAGCGGATGGTCCCGAAAGACCGTCCACGCGTGTGCCCACGACACGAGCCGCGCAAGCGCTGATGGATCGTCCAGTCGAAGTTTGTTGAATGCGGCGCCGAACTGCAGAAGCTTGGGCAGCGCCAGCGCCGTCCCGACGACCAGGACTCCCATGATCCAGAGCAGTTTCTTGGAGCGGCCGCGCGTCAACACGATTACGCCCAGTCCAACGATCAGCGCGAGCAGCGATCCGCGCGACGCGGTGATGATGATCGCCGCGAACAGCAGGATCGGTTTCCAGATCGCAACTTTTTTTCCGCTCGCCAGGAGCGCGACCTCCACGAGCAGCGCAATGAGAATCAACGCGCCCGCGTAGTTGGGGTCGAGCAGCGTCGAGACGAGGCGATGGCCTTGCATGTCCCAATCCACGTTCGGCCGCGACTCGGGGTACACCAGCTGCGCAAAGCCGGGAAGGAACGCGGCTTGAGCGATGCCGAACAGCGCAAACGCGAGCACGCAGCGCTCGAGCGCCTGCCACACCGCGTGAACGTCGCGCTCGTGAATGTTGTTGATCGCGACGACATACACACCGAAGTACAACAGCCAGCGCGCGAGCTGCGCGAGCGCCATGCCGAGCTCGCGAAAGGTCAATCCGAATTGCGACACCGATGCCAACGCGGACACGACGCCGAGCGTGGCGAACGCCAGTCCGATCAGCGCGACGGTATCGAGACGCAGCGACCGGCGGTGAACCGCGGCGACCAGCCCAATACCAAGCAGCCCGACCGCCGCTATGTCGCTGACCAGCAACGGAACCGCGCGGCCGGCCGCAGCCCACAGCGGAACGCGGACCAGGTTGCCGGTGAGCAGTAAGAGCATCGCTGCCTGCAGCGCGATGACCGGACGAAATCGAGCGCCGGATGACCGGCGATCGAGCACGACCAACTGCGGTGACGCAGCGTCAAATAGTGACGACGCCATCGCGCGATCCGTCGTTCAAGACGATGCCCGCGCAGGGAACGTCGAGGCGCTTGAGCGTTTGTAGTGTGTTGGCCAACTGCAGGCGATCGACGCGACGCGCCGACGCAACCAGGAGCACGCCGCGATCGGGGCTCAACGCAGCGGCGGTCGCGTTGCTGGTGAGGTCGGGAAGCTCAACGATCACGAGGTCATACTCCTGTTCCAATCGCCGGATCGTGGCATTGACGTCGAACGCCGGCACGGCCGCGGCGATCGTCATGGCGGTCCGTCCATTGGCTTTCGACGGAGACTTGCTCGCGATGTCGAGCACGGTCGCGCGGATGGACCGCGCCGACGCCGTATCCGCAAGCCGATGCGCGACCGCGGCAACCGGTATGCTGGCGTCGAGCGGCAACACGAGAATTGTGCGCGTATCCTTACCGCCGGCCAGCAGCAACGGCGCCGACGCGTTGAAGCGGATGGCGGGCACGCCGGCAATTCGCTCGATTTCGGCGGGATCGCGCGCCCAGCGTCCGAGTCCCGAGAGCAGAAGCGCGGCGATGAGTCCCGCAACGAGACCGCCGCCAATCCCGATTCCCATGGTCGTCACCGGCTCGGGAAAGGACGGCTTCTTCGGCGGCTCGGCAACATCGAGCTGGCGCGCGTCACCGCCTTCATCGATCTCTGACAGCCGCGCCTCGACGAGTTGGAGCTGCAGCGCCGCGAAAACCTGACCGAGTCGAATCACGTCACGCTGCTTGCGTACGGCGGCTTCAGCGTTTTTCGGCAACGTGAGCGCGGCTGTTCGAAGCGTGTCGAGCTGTCGCTCCATGTCGGAACGTTGTTTCGCCACCGACGACGAATACGATCGCGCGATAGGAAGCAGCTGTCCCTCGGCAGTCTTGATGCTTTGCTCGGCGGCGATGACTTCGGGATCGGCCTCTGTACGCGTGGCCAACAGCTTTTGACGTTCAGCCTCGAGCGTGCCGAGTTGACCAAGCATTCCGCTGATCGCCGGACTTTTGATGAACGTTGGAAACGCCGCCAGCTGTCGCGTCGAGATGGTTCCTTGCTGCACTTGTGTGAGCAAGAGATCGATGGCGCCGGATTCGATCTGCAGGTTCGTGAGCTCGCCGCGAAGCTCCGACGCACGTTCGATTGCCACTTTTCCAACGGTGACCGGATCGAGAACGCCGCTCTGCTCCTGCTGACGTCGAAGCGCATCCTCGGCCACGGCGAGCTCGCCGGATACACTGTCGGCGTGCAGCGTCAGAAAGTCGACGCGCTTTGCGTTCGTGCCCCGATCGGTGGTCTTGCGCCGTGCGAGATAGACGCCGACGAGAGTGTTGGGAACGCGCGCGGCGGTGATTGAATCGCCGGCTTTGTATTGAACGCGAACCACTTCGCCTTCGACCTTCTCGACCAACAGATGCTTCTGGACGTACGTGATCGCGTCCTCACGGTCCAGCAGGCTGAGCTCGAAGTGCGACGGTAACGCGGTGTCGCCGCGCAGCGTCACGGCTCCGATGAGCAGCCGCGTCGGCGTTCCGGCGACAGCCGTGGCCGAGTCGCTCGGTCCGCGCACGTTGTAGACCTTGTCCGACGAGCCGCGGGTGAACTCGTATTTGCGTTCCTTGAATGATCCCGGTAGCTGCATGGCGGCCATGACGGATGTCGCCGGACGCTGCGCCGGGTTCCGCAAACGACCCTGCAGCCCCAACGAGTCGACGATCTTGCCAAGCAGCGCTCGGCTCGGGATGATCGCGAGCTCGGTCTCGAGCGAGCTCTTCGTTGCCGATCCGCCGAGGAGACTGCCGGCATCGCCTGGTACACCGAGCCGGGCAAGGATGGATGCGCCGCGATTCGATTCGCGAATCACCAGCGTGGACGATGATTCGAATTTCCGCGGAGCCCAAATGATGATCGCCGCGGCTACGGCAGTCCCGAACAGGAGGAATCCGAGCACCGCGTTCCAGCCATGACGAATCGACCGCGCAACGTCGCCCAGGTCGATCGCATCGGATTCGCCATTCATGAGATCGTCATCGGCGGAGCGAGATCACCAGAGACACAACGACAACGGCAGTACTCACAACCTGCAGAAGGTTGAGCGCGAGCCAGTTTTTGCGACCCACAGTGAGCTGATCGCCGGAGCGAAGGTCGGATGCGCGTGAGTCGTCGTTTTGCCAGTTTGGAATCTCAATGCGCTCACCGTGGCGAACCACGGCGACTGACGAGCGGTTCGCGTTCTCGGTGAACCCTCCAGCGCGTGCGAGGACTTCTCGCGTGGAAGCCGCAATATCGACGAAATAGACGTTCGGCCGGATGACCTCGCCAACGACGCTGATGCGACGCAGCAGCACGAACTCGATGGCCGGCGTGCGCAGGAACTGACCGTATCGTGCGTACAGAGTGTCTTGGAGCTGCGAGATGGTGAACGACGAAACATTGAGGACGCCGATCTTAGGAAGCGGAACCTCCCCGTGATCGTTCACGGTCACAGTGTCGCTCAACAGAGGTTCGCCCACGATATGCACCACGAGGCGGTCGCCGGGTTCGGCATGCGCGGCGGCGGCGCGGAGCAACGGCTTGTCGATCATGTCCTGACCGATGGCGCGTTGCGCCGAGCCCATGGCGCAAACAAGGCCGATCAAGGCCGTGCGGACGAGCGCGAGATTCAAGCGAAATCCATCATCATTGTCCCGCAATAATGCACCGCCGCGCGAGTGGATGTCTACTGGACGCCCGAGTCCGGCGGGCCGCGTGGACGCGGGGTGCTTCTCTAGCGATACTCCGCTCATGTCTCCGAACGACACCAACTTCTCGGCCGCCGCGATTCGAGGCGACAATCGCGGCTATACCGCGTACCACGCCCCGCGATACGCCTTCATTCTTCAACTGCTCGCTCAACTTGGCGTCAACGAATCGTCGCGCATCCTGGACATCGGGTCGTCGCGCCTCACAGCGCTCCTCGCCGAACGGTTTGGCACTTCAGTGGACTCCCTGGGATTCGAGTCCGATCACCCATCCAACACGGGAGAGCATTTCGAGTTCGATTTGAACCGGGCTCAGGACGAATCGGGCTGGCGCCGGGACCTCCCGCAGTACGATGTGGTCGTCATGGCTGAAGTCATCGAGCATCTGCATACGGCGCCGCAGCTCGTGCTCGCTTTCGTGCGGACGCTTCTGCGCGATGGAGGCCTGCTGCTACTCCAGACGCCGAATGCGGCATCTCTCCAGAAGCGCATCAAGATGGCGATCGGGCGAAATCCGTACGAGATGATTCGCGTGGACACGACGAACCCCGGACATTTTCGCGAATACACAATCCGCGAGCTCCGTCGATTCGCCGAGGGCGCGGGTTTTCGCGTCGAGCGGCAGCGTACGGCGTTCTACTTTGACGCGCGGTTCGCTCGGCACGGCGCCACCGGCGACAACCCGCAACCGGTGGTTGGGACGCTCAAGAACTCGATCTACCCGTTGCTGCCGGCGGGGTTGAGGGAGGGCGTCACGATGGTCTGGCGAAAATAGCATCGCGCAACTGCAATGCGCCGCGCTGGTAGCGTTCTGCTGACTGCTTAAGAGCAGCGCGGCTACCAGCTTTGCGCCTTGCAAGGTGCGCGAGTGGTTAAAGCTCGGCCGCGAAATCAGGGCACGATTTTGACTATTGTTCCCGGCGGCCCGCTCACCGCAGTGGCGAGATCCCAGATCCACACAAGCTGCGGCGGCGAGTCGTGCTGAATCGCCGCCAGCACCAAATTGCTGACGGTGAATTTCGCGTACGGCGCCGGCGACATGAACGTGAGCTCCAGCACCACGTTCCCCGCGGTGTTTGGAATCGGCGCAAAGGGGATCCCGCCGTCGGCTGTCGTCAACATCACCGTGTCCGCAGGCGAAACGGTCACCCCGCCTGTCTGCCGGATGCGCACCGGGACGCCCGCGAGATCCTTTCCGGCGGCCCGCACCGTCCCATGGAACGGAAGGAACGGGCCCACTGTCCAGTTGCCCAGCAGTTTTCCTAAATCGGTATCGAACGTCGGAATCGTGTCGTGCCGCGTTTCCGCGGCGCCGCGCGGCGGAGTGATCGTGATGTCCGCAATCACGTTCCCCGACTGCAGTGGTTGTGAGTGAAACCGTACGTATCCGTCGGCATCAGTCGACGTGATGACGTCGGGTGCGCCGACAGGAATTCCTCCCACGGCGTGGAACTCGACACGGATGTTCGGGAGCGTCCTGCCGGTAGCGCGATCGTAAATCTGCGCGGCGTATTCCAGGCTCGGCCCTACGCCAAACCGCGAGACGATTCCCGGAGCGCGATAGATGTACGTTGGCGATATCCGAACGCCGTGAACGACGCTCGTAGCGAAGGGTGCAGGCAGCTCGATGGACATGTCGCCGATCACATCACCTGTATCGGTCGCGAATGCGTTGTATAGAAAGAACTGCGCGCGGCCGAATATCGGATCGGTTTCGGTGTGCGCCAGGCCGTTCGTGACTGCCGCCCCCGTCAACTCTCCGACCGTCGGCTGAAACACCACCACGGTCGACGTGACCGGCCTATCGCCGGCGCCACGCAGGAAAATGTCGACGTAGTTCGGGAAATACGGGTTGACCACCCACCGATCCAGAATCTTCGCGTCGCCATGCCGCGTCACCGGTTGAACGTGCAGGCCACGCACGATGTATGGATGCTTGAGCACCGGCGTGTTCACGCGGACATCGAGTATCACGTCGCCGGTTGCTGTCGCCGGCATGTCGATGTGCCAGAATCCGCCCGCCGACGTAGTAACGGACGTTGATTCGGCATCGATGCCAACTCCGCCCGAATGCATCACGTCCACGCGAATCCCGTCGACGCCTCGGCCGTCTTGCGACCGGACGATCTGCCCGTCAATGACGAGGCGCGGGGACATCGACCCGCAGCTCGCGGTTCCCCAACATGGATCGCACGCTGCACCTGCGGCCATCGTGCAGAGCGCGATAATCACCAGCCAACGCGGCGCGGGCGGTGCGGCTCTCACCGGTCTCTCACTCCCGGTCGGGAACCGAGCGCCGAAAAACAAACTCGGTGTCCAACGTGCCGGAGCCGTGCTCGTACACATTTTCCAGCCCGCATGTTCGCGCCAATGCCTGGACTTCGGCCGTGGTCCGGCGAATCCGCCGCACGCCTCGCTGCTTTGTGCGTGGAAGCACGATGTCGGGCAATGAATTCTTGATTTGATAGAGCACGTCGAACGGCCTCGTGTCGAACTGGACGTAAAAGGCGCCGCCCACGGTCAGGCAGGCTGCGATCCGCCTGAAGTAGTCCGCTATGATCGCCCAAGGTTCGATGTGCTGAAACACGATGCGGCTGTAGCAGAGGTCGACTGGCCCACCCAATTCCCACTTCTCGGCGGCCAGCATCGGCGTCACTGTCTTCACGTCACGGTTGCGGCAGTTCTCGTCGAGCTTTCGGAGCATCGTCGGCGCAATGTCCACCGCCGTGACACGCTCGAAGCGGCGCGCGATCGGAAGCGTCAGGCGGCCCACGCCGCATCCAATCTCGAGTGCCGTTTTCCACTCGGGAACGTGATGGCCGGCCACGGCGAGAATGCGCTCTGCATCTCGCTCACCCGAGGCGAAAAAGTCCTCGCCCTTGGAAAGCTCGGTGCAGATGTAGAATTCAGCGTCGGCCTGCGCGAGCGCCTCCCAGCGTTCTGCCATACCCGGCGGTCCTCCGTTCGTTTTCGACTCCGACACGCAAGTTTCTGATCTTAGCGCAGTTGCGGTTCGGCCGCAGCCAGAGCAACAGTTCTCGAATGTCCAAGGCCACCGGACGTCCCCGCATCAGCCGTTCGCTCAAGATCCTCGACCGACTCGCCGGAATTCCGCTGGCGGTCGCCTTGGGCTTGCTGCCAAAGCGACGCGCGTTCGACCGCGCGCGCGTGCGACGCATCGGACTCATGAAGACCGCAGCCATCGGCGACACGCTGCTTCTGGCCGGGCTGCTCGACGACGTGCGCCACGCCTACCCGCAAGCGTCGCTCGTCGTCGTTGCCGGACCTGACAACATTCGTGCCGCCGAGCTCCTTCCGGGCCGAGCGGACGAGCATGTCGTCGTCTCGCCAAGCGCTCCGCTCGCCGCCGTACGCGCCATTCGGGCCGCCGCGCTCGATGTGATTGTCGACTTCGGCTCGTGGCCGCGGTTCGACGCGCTATTGGCCGCGCTCTCGGGCGCCTCGTATCGCGTTGGATTCAGAACCAGCGGACAGTTCAGGCACTACGGTTACGATCGCACGGTCGCACACTCGAGCGCGGTACACGAGCGCGAGAACTATCGCCGACTTGTGGCCGAGATCGGCGTCGAGCCCACTACTGAGCCCCGCATTACCGCTCCGCGCTCCCTGTCACGCGAACGATTTCCGCGGCGGCCGTACGTCGTGTTTCACCCGTGGTCGGGCGGATTCATGGGCCACGTGAAGGAATGGCCCACTGATCGGTGGGTTGAGCTCGCGCGGCGGCTTCACGCACGCGAGTGGCATGTTGTCGTCACGGGATCGACGAGTGATAGACCGCGAGCCGAGTTGCTGGTCGATCGTATGCGCTCGACCGGACTGTCGCCCACAAACGCCGCCGGCGTGTTCTCGCTCAGCGAGGTCGCCGAAGTGCTCGCCGCGAGCGAAGCAGTCGTGAGTGTGAACACGGGCCTCATGCATCTCGCGGCGCTGGTCGGGGCACGCACCGTGAGTCTCGAGGGACCAACCCCGACGCGGCGATGGGGGCCACTCGGCCCGCGGGTCCGCACGGTCGTCACGTCCCTCGACGGGTGCAGCTATATCGACCTCGGCTTCGAGTACGCGGGTCAGCGACTCGACTGCATGGATGGTATTTCCGTCGATGCCGTCGTTGACGCAGTCGATGATTTGATGACGACCGCCGCCACCACCGCACCCACGAGCGCCCCGGCGATCACGTCCAAGGCATAGTGAAATCCACCATACACCGCGCCGAGTCCGACGAGAATCGCGATCACGGCAAGCGGCCACGCCAGTCGCCGCTGCCATCGCCACGCCATCAGCGCCTGCGTAACGCATATCGCCATGTGGGCTGACGGAAACGCCGCGCCACGCGACGATCCCGCCACGAGGATTTTGACGGCCAGCGATCGCAACGGGCCGCTGGGAAGGTGATCCGGGGTCGCCCAGAGATATCGCGGACCTTCCACGGGCATGAATGCAAAGATCACGTAGCAGACCGTGTACGTGATCGTGAGTGAGAGCACCGTCTCGCCCAACGCCTGACGTTCCTTGCGCAGAAAGAGAAGGAGCGGCGGCGCAAAGATCACGGGATAGTACGCGAGGTATCCCGCGTGCAGCAGCTCACTGAACAGCGTGACGGGAAGCGCGCCCGCGAACACTCGCGCAGGCTGCGTTCCGAATGCGGCCAGCTCCCAGCCCTGAATGAGAGCATCGTGATACGACGATCCCAGCGCCGCGATGAGCAGCGGGACTTCGGCATACAGAATCGGCGTGAGCACGAGCGGGATCAGATCACCCGCGGCTCGAGCGGTTTCTGATTTTGGCTGAATCGTTCTCGCGGCGAGCGCGAGAACCAATGCATGTACGATCGCCAGCAGGCTGTGCCCGCCGAAGGAAAACACCACACCCGATGCGAACAGGTACACACACAACCACACCAACGCGACGCCGCGCGCGGTTCTCGCCATCAATCGCGGCCTTTCGCGATCTGCGCCGAGAAGAATGCGTACCCAACGCCAACGGCGGGCAGCATGAAGCACACGTGCTGCACGATCGCCACGCTCAAAGCCTGCGCCGGTGGAATGCCGAGGTGGCGATAGGCAAGGAACACGGCCGCCTCGTACGTGCCCAGATTCCCCGGCGCGAGCGGGAGCATTGTCGCCAGCACCACCGCGGCTAGAACGAATATGGTTTCGCCAACCGGAAGGTGAACGCCGTACGCCTGCTGTACAGCACCGATCGCGATTGCCTCCGCGGCCTTCATCGCCAGAACGCACACGAGCGCTGCCGCCGATCGCCGCCAGTGTTTCATGATCGCGAGATCTTGGGCCCATCGCGACGCCACAGCCATCACGACGAACCACGCGGCTACAACGAGCGACGCGGTCGTAATCGCAGCACGCATCCAGACGGGCAGCGGCACGAATAGCGCGACGCCGGCAAAGATCGCAGCCTTGGCAATCCCTTCGCCGAGCTGATCGAGCGCAAAGAGCGACAATGCGCCGCGCTTCGACATGTTTGCTCGACGAATGAGCAACAGCAGACTGGACGCGTGTCCCCCGCCAAACGGAAGGGTGTTCATCAACGCCGACGACGTCGACGTGATCTCGAACATCCGGCGGAACGAAGCCAAAGGCTCGCCGGCCGGACGCAACGCGCGCCAGAACAAAGCCCAACACGCAAGAATGCCCGTGTTGGCCGCAACAGCGATCACCAACCAGATCGGACGGCCCTGCCGAAGGGCGTCGCCGGTTCTCGCCCAATCGACTCCGCGAAGCGAAAACACAATGATCGCGGTGACTAGCACCAACGCCGCTATTCGCGCGGCTCGCCAATACCGAGCTGGGTTGTCGTTCGGCGCGAGCGGCGCGAGCGAAGGATCCACAGTTTCCATTTACGCGAGCTCGCGCATCCGAACAAATTTCGCGCCCGCGTTCTTGTAGGTCTGCAATACCTGCTCGACGCATTGCAGCGCGACGTCGCCCGTCTTGAACCGGCAGTCGAGCCGCAACTTCTCTCGTCGCAGGTCCACAAACTCCCACGGGTGAACGAACAGAACCACGGGACTCGAGAGCGCATGCAAATACGTCGCGCGCAGCAGACGCGGCAAACGCAGCACCGACGATGTGACCGACGCCGGAATCCGGCGAATGGCTGTCTTCGGCCGCCGCTTGTAGTACGCGAGCTTGTATTTCGCTTGCGACGAATCGAGCGCGAAGCCGGCTCGCTCGAGCATATCCACGTACGAGTCGGGAAACCGCAGATACGGCGCTCGAAACGACGTGACCGTCGCGGATCGACGAAGGATTGCCGCCGAGTGTTCGATCTCGCTGCGGGCGGCGGCACGGTCCAACGACGTGAACGCGGAATGTGTCATGCCGTGACATCCGAGCTCATGCCCCTCGCTCACCAGCCGCGCAATCGAACCGGGATATCGCTCGGCCACCTCACCGGTCGCAAAGAACGTCGCGGGCACGCCGACGCGTGCGAGCATATCGAGCAGGGCTGGAAGCCCGTGCTCCACGCCGCGAAAGCCGCTCAGAAACGGCGGACAGTCCGGCTCGAGATCGACTGTGAATGCAACGACCGGTGGCGATGCGCTCACGGTCGCAGGACCAGTCCCGCGCGCGCCAGCCAGTTCGTCCGGTCCATCCCCAAATTGAAATCGGCGTTCGTCACGCGCTCGACGCCGACGGAGAGTGTCGGCGAAATGCGGCCGCGACCAGCCCGCCTTTCCGGGATCCACGTCAACACCGTGCGAGCGCGCTTCTCGCCCGGACGATGCAGGGTCTGAACGAAATGAAAGCCGGTCGTCTTTGCGCCCGTGATCTCCGACCCGTATTCGTTGCCGCTCCGAACCTCGAACGCGCTGGTGAGCGACCAATATTCGCCCGCGCCCAGCTCTCCATCGAGCGTGAGATACGCGCCGAGGCCGCGCGGTCCGAGCGGATCGCCCAGCAACACGCCGTCCTTTTCCATGGGGTAGTCGCCGTGTGTATAGTATCGAATACCAGTTTGATGATACTCCGCGCGCACGCCGAATCGACCGCACTCCGCGAGACAGGTCAATGATGTTCCCACGATGTAGCCGCCGTCTTCGAGAAACACGCTCTTGAGCCGGCGATAGTCGAAGTCGTCGATCGCGCCCTCGAAATACAGCTCGAAGCCCCGCCAGGACGGCACACGCCAGTGAAAGTCACCGCCGGCCATCTTGTTAGAGAATTCAAAATCGCTGTGCGTGCGGAAAAATGCGTCGATCAGCGGAACCGCGTCAGCCACGCGATCGCCGAAGCTCGCCGCCTGTCCGCCTCGTCCGCCCATGCCGTCCACCACCTCGACGCCGATCTCGAACTGCGGATGCGGAAGGAACGAAATGTGGTAGCCCGCCAGCCTCGCGTGCGGATGGATCTGACGGTTCGGGCCTAAATCGGAAACGAATACTGACGTCCGAATCGGGCCGGCGAATCGCAGCAACCAAGGCAGCACGAACGGCGCGTCGTTCCCCATGCGCACCATGTCCAACGGCGGCGCGTTGTTCGACAACAGGAGCCCGCCGTCCGGCGACTGGCCGAAGACCATGTAGTCGCGCCCCGCCTCGAGGGACACGTTGCCGAAGAGCGCCTGCAGCGCGCCCGTCTGAAGGCGAAGCTCGCTTTCGCCGCCGTCGTCGTTGCGCGGCCACAGGATCGTCGCGCGCGGATTGACCGCCGCCGACAGATGCGATCCGAGCAAGAGACTGTGAGACGATTCGATCGCGGCCGTGCCTCCGTCGGCGATCGGGCGGCCACCTCGATACCCCGCGAGCGGATTGATGCTAGCGTCGATCGTGCCATTCCTGTCGCTGTCAATGTGCCGATACGGACTGCCGAGAACGCCGCCCTCGACGCGAAGATCGTCATACGGACGAATGACCGGTCTCGTGTAGCGCGCGACATCCGCTGCGATCGCGCTCTCAGCCCAAGCCCGTGCTCGCGGGTTGCGCTCGAGGTTCCGTTTCGCCTCCCCGAGAAGCCGGACGATTTCGCGTTCGCTGAACGGACGCGTCCCGGCGATCAGTGTGTCGATCAAGCCGGCGGCGGCGAGCCGATCGATATCGCGATAGACGCGCGCGTCCGGAGGAACCAGCGGAGTCGCCTGCGCGAATACCGAGCGCGACAGTACAACCAGACCCACACTGCAAAGGAGACGGCGATTCATGAGCTCGAGTTGGATCTGACGGTGAACGGATACCAATGATATGTCTCACGCCCGCGGTCCTGAAGGCGGACTCGAGGGCGAGCCGTGGTTCTGCCCGCTTACGATGGTGCGAGGTCTGCAATGCGCCTATCCCCGGCCCAGCCACCCGAAATCTCAGGCGCACAAAACATGTCCGAACACAATTCGTTCCCAGGCGGCGACACCGCATCCATCTGGGAAGGGACGTTCGAGGTCCCGTCCTTCCCGGTGCTCGCTCGCGACGCCCACGCCGACGTCTGCATTGTGGGTGCCGGAATCGCCGGCCTGTCGACCGCATACCTGCTCACCAAAGCCGGCAAACGCGTCATCGTCGTTGACGATGGCCCGATCGGCGGAGGGGAATCAGGTCGCACCACCGCGCACCTCACCAATGCGATGGACGATGGATTCTCCGTGCTCGAGCGAATCCACGGGGCCGAGCACGTTCGACGAATCGTCGAGAGCCACACCGCGGCGATCGACACGATTGAGTCCATCGTACGCGACGAGAAGATCGACTGTGGCTTTCGCCGCGTCGACGGCTACCTCTTCCTCGGCGGCGATGATCACGAGTCGCTGCTCGACGACGAGTTGGAGGCGGCGACGCGGGCGGGCGTACGTGGCGTGTCGAAGTTGCCTCGTGTTCCGGATGTGGCCTACAATCTCGGAGCCTGCCTTCACTTTCCGAATCAGGGACAGTTTCACATACTCCAATACCTCGCCGGATTGGCCAGCGCCATCGTTCGCGGCGGAGGGCGCATCTACTGCGACACGAAGGCCGCCAGCGTCGCAGGCGGCGCGCAATGCACGGTGAAGACCGAGAGCAAGAACACGATCACCGCCGACGCGGTCTGCGTCTGTACGAACGCGTCGATCGCCGACATGTACGCCACGCATTTGAAGCAGGCGCCGTATCGCACTTTCGTCATCGCGGCCGTGGTCCCGCGTGGCTCAGTGACACCGGCGTTGTACTGGGACACGGCACATCCGTACCACTACGTTCGCGTGCATCAGCTCGAGGAGCCCGAAGACGGCGCGCTCGATGGCGACACGCAATACGACGCGATCATGGTCGGCGGCGAAGATCACAAGACCGCCCACGACGATGACGCCGAGCGGCGGTGGGGCCGCCTCGAGACATGGATGCGGCAGCGTTGGCCACAGGCGTTGGAGGTCGTGTTTAGATGGTCGGGTCAGGTCCTTGAGCCGAACGACTTCATCGCGTTCATTGGACGCAATCCGGACGGCGCTGAAAACGTGTACCTGGCGTCGGGCGACTCGGGGCAGGGGATGACGCACGGGACGATCGCGGGTCTGCTACTCACCGATCTGATCAGAAAGATTCCAAGCGACTGGGAATCGATCTACGATCCAAAGCGCGTCTCGCTTCGCCCGCGTGCGATCGAAGAATTCGCCAAGGAGAACGCCGACGTCGCGCTCCGCTATGTGCGGGACCACATCACACCGGGCGACGTCGCGTCGGTGGACCATATTCCGCGCGGGGAAGGACGCATCCTTCGCCGCGGGCTGCACAAGGTCGCCGCCTATCGAAGCGCCGACGGCAAGGTCCACATGCACTCGGCCGCATGCACGCACCTCAAGTGTATCGTCGATTGGAATTCGGCCGAAAAGAGCTGGGACTGTCCGTGTCACGGCTCGCGCTTCGACCCATACGGCAAAGTCATCAACGGGCCGGCAGTCACCGACCTCGATGACGTCTCGTCGTGACCGCCGTGCCGCGCACTATTTCGCGCTGAGGCAGCTCACGTCTGCCGGCGACGCAGCCCCGTATTTGGAATGGACAACGCCAACGGCGCCGGTCGGTGGAATGGTGACGACATACAGATTGTCGTACACCAGATCGCAAATGGACAACGGTCGCGTTCCGCCGAGCGCCTCGATGATCGCCGGCACGGTGTTGGAATGTCCAACGACCAGCACCGTCTGACCGGCATGCGTTCGAATGGCCGCGGCAACGTCCTGTACATGCGCCGGTGAGCTTGCCGGCATGGCCTCGGGAGTGATGCCGAGCGCTGCCGCCGACGGTTGCGCCGTGCCGCGTGTCCTCGCGAACTGTGTCGTGATGATCGCGGTGACATGTGCGTCACGGACGACGTCCACCAACTCGCGCGCTCGCATCTCGCCGGCCGCGGTGAGCGGCGGATCATCCGCCGGTGTGGCCGCCTTCTCGGCGTGACGCACGAAGATCGCGGTGATTGGAGCGGCCGCCGTCTGCGCATCGACCGCCGACATCGCCGCCAGCCCGATCGCGGCCGCCATGGGAAGCGCGCGAATCAAACCGATCAACGCTGACATATCGTTCTCCGTGAGTGTCGGTGGTCGCGAACTACCGCGCGTGCCGGTACATCATCTCCACGAGCTCGTCGTACATGGCCTCGGCATCGTCCGGCCCTGATTTGATAGCCGCCGTGGCGCAATGACGCAAATGGTTTCTCATCAATTCACGGCCCACCGACCGCAGCGCTTCGTGAACGGAAGCGATCTGCGTCATCACGTCCGCGCAGTATCGATCCTCCTCGACCATTTTCTGAATCCCACGTATCTGTCCTTCGATACGCCGCAACCGCTTCTGATTGCGATCCTTGATGTCGGGGTCCACGGCCACGGCTTTGCGCCCCCCGTGCCCCTGCACTTCGCACCCACACTCCGCCATCGTCGCGCCGGCTCGTGTCATGGAACGTTCTCTAGTCCGTTGAAGAATGATGTTGTGGCATCCAGCGACGCAGCCTGAGGCTGTTGGCAACGACGCTCACGGAGCTCAATGCCATTGCGGCGCTCGCGACAACCGGATTGAGCGAGAGTCCGAACCGCGGATACAACACGCCGGCGGCCAGCGGGATTCCCACGACGTTGTAGACGAACGCCCAGAAGAGATTCTCGCGCATGGTGCGCATGGTGCGGCGCGACAGCGCGATGGCGTCGGCAACGCCGCCCAAATCCGCGCGCATCAGCGTTACATCACTCGCCTCGATCGCGATGTCCGTTCCCGATCCAATCGCAATGCCAAGGTCCGCCTGCGCCAACGCCGGCGCGTCGTTGATCCCGTCACCCACCATCGCAACAACGTGATGCGCGCGCTGGCGACGAGCGATCTCCGCCGTTTTATGCTCTGGAAGTAATTCCGCCGCGATCTCCTCGATCCCCGCCTTTCGCGCGATGAACTCGGCAACTCGCCGTGTGTCGCCGGTCAGCATCACCACGCTGAGCCCCATCGCGCGAAGACGCCGCACTGCCGCCGCCGACGTCGGCCGAATCTGGTCGGCCACCGCGATGACGCCGACGAGCGACGTTCCAGACGCCACGAACACGGTCGTTTTTCCTTCGCCGGCAAGACGCTCGGCCTGGCCTTGCAACGGCTCGACCGATGCTCCGTGCGATGCGACGAACGCCGCGCTCCCGGCCACCACGATTTCATCATTCACTCGAGCACGCACTCCGCGACCTGTCTCCGAGGTAAACTCGGACGCCGCGGCGAACGATATGCGTTCATCGTTCGCGCGCCGCACAATGGCTTCACCCACCGGATGCTCCGACAGCCGCTCCACGCTCGCCGCCAGCGACAAAAGACGGGTCACGGCGCCGCCGTCGGCCGCGATTGCGTCCACGACGGACGGCAGACCCTCGGTCACGGTTCCGGTCTTGTCCATGACGACCGTGTCGATCTTTCCCGCCTGTTCGAGCGCTTCACCGCCCTTGATCAGCAGTCCCAACGACGCGCCCTTGCCGGTTGCGACCATCACCGCCGTCGGCACCGCGAGTCCCATGGCGCATGGACAGGCGATGATCAGCACCGACACCGCGGCCGTGATCGCATGCAAGAGCATTCCAGATCCGCCCGCCACGAGCCACACAACGAATGTTAGAACCGACAGCGACATCACCACCGGAACGAACACGGCGCTCACTCGGTCGGCCAGGTTTTGGATCGGCGCTCGCGTCGCCTGCGCTTCGCCCATGAGTCGAACGATGCGCGCCAGCGCGCTGTCCTTCCCAAGCGTCGTGGCGCGCGCGCGAAATGCGCCGGCGCGGTTCACTGTTCCGCCGAACACGCGATCGCCCGGAGCCTTGGTCACCGGCATGGACTCACCTGTGAGCATCGATTCGTCCACCGCGCTGGACCCGTCGACAATCTCTGCGTCCACTGGAACACGCTCGCCCGGGCGCACAACGATGACATCACCAGGCAGAACCATCTCGATCGTGACGTCAGCTTGAACACCGTCGCGCTCCACGCGCGCGGTCGGTGGCTGCAGCTCCGTCAGGCGGCGCAGCGCCAACGATGTCTGCCGCTTCGCGCGTACTTCGAGCGCGCGTCCCGCCAACACGAACGCGATGATGAAGATGACCGCCTCATAGTAGACCTGGGGCGTCATCCCGTTGCGAACGAACAGGCCTGGATTCAGCGTCTCGACCAGCGAAAAAACCAGCGCGGCGCCCGTACCAACGCTGATCAGCGTATTCATATCGGCGGAGCCATGCCGCGTTGCGGCCCAGGCGCGCACATAGAAATCGCGACCGGCCCAAAGCACCACCATCAACGTGACGGCCAACATCATCCACCACGCCATCGGCGCGACGGCCGTTGGCGTCATGACGGGCATCGGCATGAACATGGGCGCGGCCATCGCGAGGGCGCCGGCCGCGAATGCAACGATCGCCTTGTTGCGGAGGTCGCCGAACTCGGCAGCGCGCCGCGTGTCGTCCAGTTCCTGTTGATCGGCGGCAGTGCGATCGGACGGCGGAAGCTCGGCGCCGTATCCGGTCGCGCGCACCGCCTCGATCAAACTCGCCGGTGTCGCAACGGCCGAGTCGTACGTCACGCTCGCGGCGTTCGTCATCAGATTGACCGACGCGTTGGCAACGCCGGGCGTTTTCGCCAAGGCTCGCTGAACGCGAGCCTGGCACGCCGCGCAGGTCATTCCCGTGATATTGAGCGACAGGGTATCGGGCGATGTGTCGGACTTCATATCCGAAACATATATACCCCCACCCCCTATCTACAAGTGGGGATGGTTCAGATCATCGTCCACTTGAACACCGCCCGCATCGCCCCGGAGACAATTGCGAGCTCGGCCAGGAGCTTGGTGCGGAGCAACGCCGTTGCCGCTGTATTCTTGGTACTGAACCACCGGCGACGCACGCTCTCGACCGCCAGCGCATCAGCCAACTCTCGACCTGTGCGCCAGCGCGCGTCGCGCTCCTTCTGAAGACAACGCTCGATTGCGTCGCGCAGCCCTGAGGGCGCCGACGGGACGAGCGTCGCCAACGGTTCGTGCGCGTTCGTGATGTGTCGAGCCGCCAGCGACTCGAACGTCGGACCGTCGAACGGAAGCCCGCCGCTGAGCATGTAGTAGCCCAGCACGCCGAGCGAGTACAGGTCGCTGCGCCCATCGATATCGAGCTCGCCTGCGGCCTGTTCAGGCGACATGTAGTGCGGCGTGCCGAACGCGTGCTCGGAATCGGCGCGAACCGGATCCAGCGAGCGAAGCAGGGC
Source organism: bacterium (assembly GCA_040002475.1). Lineage (GTDB taxonomy): Bacteria > Gemmatimonadota > Gemmatimonadetes > Gemmatimonadales > Gemmatimonadaceae > JAQBQB01. Next base: position 27,606 of record JBDUEJ010000042.1, read on the forward strand.
GACACCGAAATCGGTCAACATCGCGCGACCGCTTCCGCGCTCGAGCAGAATGTTTTCCGCCTTGAGATCACGGTGGACCACGCCATCGCGATGCGCCGAGTCGAGGGCGAGCGCCAGATCGCGCAAAATGCGCTGAACCTCGGACGCCGGCAGGCCCTTCTCGCGCCGCATCCGCTCGGCGAGTGATTCGCCGTGCACATACTTCATGACGATGTAGACGAGCGGATCGGCGGTGCCGTCGCCGAGCTCACCGAAGCTGTGGACAGGAACGATGTTCGGGTGGCTGAGGCGCGCCGTCATCCGGGCCTCGCGGCGGAAACGCTCGCGGTGCTCCTCGGATGTGGCGTACTCGTAGCGCAGGACCTTGATCGCCACCAAACGGTGCAGCGCGATATCGCGCGCAAGAAACACGACACCCATTCCGCCGCGGCCGATTTCGCGAACCACCTGGAACTGGGCACCAAGATATCGAACGATCTGCTCGTGCTCCCAGGACGCCGACACTTGGCTCAACTCACCGGACGTCGGCAGTTCGAGCGTGTCTGCGAAGGGATCGACGAGGTACGACAGGGAACTCATGACAAGAAACCGATTGACCGAAGACGTGAATGACCCTACACAACCTGAGACACCGCATCCTTCCGAACGGTTTGCTATGGGAAGGTGTGTGCCGTCGGGGGTCCGTACGGATCTTGTTGGTAGAAAGTTACTTACCGCCGATCGGCGGACTGATCGCCGCCCAGGAAGTGTCCGATATTGGGACGAGGCGCTCGGTGGTGAACGGACCTTGGACGCGATTGATCGGCTGGGCGCAACCCTTCGCGACTCAGCGCTTCCAGCTCGGCGGTAGCCCGCGTTCGATCTCGATGTTGGCGAACACCGAGCTTTCGCGGGCCCCGACACGCTTGGCCCACGCGGTCATGCGCGTGATGCCGTTCTCGAGCGTTATTGGATCGCCGCCACCGAAAAGCGCGCGCGCTTTCGCATGGCTCGCGTACGCATCCACGACCTCGTTCCGCGCCGGAAGATGCGACACATCCGGCGACGCGCCAAACGCGCGGCTCACGACCTCGGCGAGTTGAATCACCGAGTACGGCGTGTCGGCGCCGATATTGATGATCTGGTTGTACGCCGCCGGCACATCCACGCTTCTCGCGATGTGCGGCGCGACGTCGTCGATATAGCTGAACGCGCGCGTCTGTTTGCCGTCGCCGAACACGGACAGGGCCTGACCGGCCATCAACTGATTCATGAAGATGCCGATGACGTTCCGATACCGGTCCCCGATGTTCTGGTGCTCGCCGTACACGTTGTGCGGGCGAAAGATGATCGAATCGAGGCCGAACATCTCATGGGCCGCGCGCAGGTCCATCTCCACGGCGAATTTTGCGATGCCGTATGGATCCTCCGGCTGCGGCACCATGTCTTCGGTCATCGGTACGCGGCCGGCGCCATAGACGGCGATGGACGACGTGAACACGAAGCACTTCACGTGGTGCTTCACCGCTTCGTTGATGAGCGTGACGCTGCCGACGACGTTATTCGTATAGTTGAATCGCCGAATGAAGTGCGACAGACCTTCCGCCGCATACGCGGCAAGGTGATAGACGTAGTCGAAGCGATACTGGTCGAATAGCCGAGCGACGAGTGCCGCGTCGGTGACCGAGCCTTCGACGAAGATCGCGCCTTCCGGCACGTGGTCGCGAAAGCCACCGCTCAAGTCGTCGAGCACCACGACCTCGTGCCCAGCTTTGATGCAATGCTGGGCCACGTGCGATCCGATGAACCCCGCGCCGCCGGTAACGAGTGAAATCATTGGGCGGAAATATATCGCGGCGGTCTCCCATTGACATTCTATGGGTCGACCCTGCGGGATCCGGGCTTTGCGGCGCCGCCCATGCAGTTTCCGCGCGACTCCGCGTATTCCGCGGCCTCAAACCAGCCATCCCGTCCGACGCGGCCAAACCCGCCACAAAAAACTATCTGACGACCATCGCCGTGAAGGGATAGACATACTGCTGCAGCAGCACCAACCCGCCGACCAACGCGGCGAGCGCGAGGCTATGCAAGAACACGAATCGCAGGATCCGCCATTCGTGTCCGACGTAGCCAGTCGCCGTGCTGGCAACGCAGATGCTCTGCGCGTCGATCATCTTGCCCATCACGCCGCCTGAGCTGTTCGCCGCGGCCATGAGGATGGGACTCAATCCCAAGCTGCCGGCCGTGATCTTCTGCAGACTCCCGAACAGCACGTTCGACGATGTGTCGCTCCCCGTGAGCGCAACGCCGAGCCAGCCGAGCATGGCGGCGAAGAACGGGTAGGCAGCGCCGGTGTGGGCGAACGCGAGACCCAAAATGGCATCCTCGCCGGAATAGCGCGTTGTGTAGCCCAACGCGAGCATCGCGGCGATCGTGAGCAGCGACGGCCAAATGACGACGATCGTCTTGATGTAGTTGCTCACCAGCTCACGCAGCGAGTACCGGAGCACGAGTCCCGAGATGATCGCGGTGATCAGAATGGCCGTGCCGCTCGCCGACAGCCAGTTGAAGAGAAAGACTGCCGGTTCCGCCGTTGGCTTGGCAACGACCGGCGCGACGCGGAGCACCATCTTGTCGAGACCCGGCATCGGGATGGTCGGCGCCGAGATGTGGTTGAGCATTCCCTTGATCTGTGGCGTGCCCCACGCAAAAACGATCACCACGAGAATGGCCCACGGCACCACGGCCACGCGAAACGGCAACGCACCGGCGGGATCCTGTTCGGTCGTCGGGCGATGTTTGTCTCCGCCCCGGCCTCTGAGAAATAGCGCGAGACAGATCATCGAACACGCGGCCGCGATGATGTCCACCAGCCACGGTCCGTGATAGTTCGAAACGAGAAACTGCGGAACCGCGAATGTGACGCCGGCCACGAGCAACGCCGGCCACACCTCGAGCATGCCGCGAAAGCCCGAGTATGCGGCGATCAACCAGAACGGCACGATGAGCGAAAAGATGGGCAGTTGTCGACCGACCATCGCGCTCAGCGCTCCGAGGTCCATGCCCGTCACGCCTTGTAACGCGATGATTGGCGTACCCAACGCACCGAACGCGACGGGCGCCGTATTCGCGATCAGTGATAGCGCCGAGGCTTCGAGTGGCGGAAAGCCCAAGCCGATGAGAATCGCACCGGTCACCGCGACCGGAGTGCCGAACCCCGCCGCGCCCTCGAAGAACGCGCCGAAACAGAACGCGATGAGCAGCAGCTGTAGACGGCGGTCGCTGGTGATGCCGGTGATCGCTCGCTGGAGCGCGATGAACACACCGCGCGCCTCGGTGAGCCGATAGAGGAACATGACGTTGAGCACAATCCACCCAATCGGCAGCAAGCCGTACGCGACGCCGAGCAGCGCGGCGCGGCCGGCCATCGGTGCCGGCATGCCAACGACGCCGATCGCCACGGCGAGCGCAGCCGCCAAACCGGCCAGCGCGGCCACGTGCGCCGGAACTCTTCGCATCGCCAGGAGTCCGAGAAGAATGACGAGCGGCAGCGCCGCTGCCAACGTGGAAAGCGGCCCATGTAGCGGGTCGTAGTTCTGCTGCCAGGACATGGATGCGCTGAGCGAAAGTGGAGACTATACATCCTGATATGCACGCGACTTTACGCCGGACTTTGCCCCACCCGTCGTCCCGAATGCTGGGGCGACGTGCCCGCAGGCTCGCGGGCGCGATGATTATGACGGTCTTGACCCTCGCTGGCCATACGTCGCCCGCATTTGCGCAGAACACGGTTCCCGCGAAGAAGCCCGCCGCCGGCTCCAAGGGCAAGGCGAAAGCTCCAGCCGCGAAGACGCAACCGGCCGTGACCAAGCCCAAGCCGATCGTCGACGAGCCCGTATGGCCAGTGCAATCCCCGGATCCGCTGCCCGGCGCGATGTTCCCCGCCAAGCGCATCGTGGCGTTCTACGGAAATCCGCTTTCGAAACGCATGGGAATTCTCGGCGAGCTTCCCCCGGATGCCATGCTCGCCAAACTGGATCGCGAGGTGAATGCGTGGAACGCGGCTGATCCGGCAACGCCCGTACAGCCCGCGCTGCACATGATCGCCGTCGTGGCGCAGGACGCTCCCGGCAAGTCGGGAAAGTATCGCACGCGAATGGACAGCGCGCTGATCGAGAAGGTCTACGGCTGGGCGCAGAAGAAGAACGCGCTGCTCTTCCTCGACGTGCAGGTCGGGCAAGGCACATTGCAGGAAGAGCTTCCTCGGCTCGCCGGCTTTCTCAAGCGACCAGATGTACACCTGGCCATCGATCCGGAATTCTCAATGAAGCACGGCAATGTGCCCGGAACGAAGATCGGGACGTTCGACGCAGTGGACATCAACTATGCGTCGGGTTGGCTGCAGGACTTGGTGACGTCAGAGCATCTGCCGCCGAAGGTGCTCGTGGTCCACCGCTTCACGCGCGACATGGTGACCGGCTCTCGACGCATCAAGCTGGACGCGCGCGTGCAGATTGTGATGGACATGGACGGGTGGGGTCCGCCGTCGCTCAAGCGCGAGTCCTATCGCCGGTACGTCTACAGCTACCCGGTTGAATACACGGGATTCAAACTCTTCTATAAGAACGACACCAAGGGCGGCAGTGCGCTGATGTCTCCCGCCTCGGTACTCTCGCTCCATCCGAAGCCGATCTACATCCAATATCAGTAGATCGGCCTCGGACCGCTCCACCTACGAGCCGACGATGATCGTCGGCTCGTTGCGGACGGGAAAGTTCATGGAATTGGCGATGTAGCACTCGTCGTGCGCGTTGTGGTGAAGCTCCCGCGCCCGCTCGACATCAGCGCCCGGGGCCACCGTCACACGCGGACGCAGCAGCACATCCGTAAAGCACACCCGTCCGTCCTTCACGGTCATCGTGCCGTGCGCGGCGTCCTCGTACGCCACGACGAGAATTCCCGCGCGCGCGCATTCCGCCAGATAGCTCAATAGGTGGCAGGTCGCGAGCGACACTACGAGCAGCTCTTCCGGATTGTAGAGGGACGCGTCGCCGCGAAAGATCGGGTCGGCCGAGCCGCGGACGACCGGCTTTTCGCCGCATCGATATTCGTATTCGCGTGAGTACGCCTGATATGAGCTCGTGGGTCCCGCTTTCGCACCGGTCCAGGCGAGCGTCACATCGTAGTCATGCCGTTCGTCTTCCTTTTGGCGAATCTTCATGCAGCAAAAGATATCGCGATTCTGTGTTCAACTAAAGCTCCGGAACGGCACCGCCCGGTTTCGTCTTGAGAAATGTCACACGAAGCAAGCGCTGCATTTCGTACGCGGCCATGGGCAGCACCGGACGTGTGCTGTCGGCGGCGAGGCGATGCGTCGATGAGATGGAGCTCGCGATCGCGATCGATGGAACGATCGTTCGAAACTCCGTGACCACGACGACCTCGACGATCTGCGGTGTCTCATCGGGAATTCGAGTCAGGCGAAGCACCGAACGACGAATCTGGAAGGTCGTCGGGTCGATGTACATCGAGCCGTCGACATCTGGAGTCGTGATACGCGACGCGGCGAGGAAATCGACCCGTAGTGCCGCCGAACCGCCGGCCGTGTCGGTCCCGCCGGAGAAGAAACAATGGTTCGCCAGGAATACGGCGTCGGCAAAATGAATGAGTGCTGGAATGTTGAACACCACTTGGCGGTTCCGCGGATCTTCCGATCGTTCCACCACCAATCCCAGCGCGTACTTCCAGCCTGCGCCTGTGCCCAGTCGCACCGTGTCGATCGCTTGTGTGGTCATGTCGCCGCTCACGTATCGGATGCTCGACCGTCGCTCCATGTCGTACGTGAACGGATACGTCTGGCTCAGCAGGCGATACTGATCAGCGTTCTGTCGCAGCTGATCGAACACCGCGGCGAACGCAGGATCGGTCGCGGGATTCGGCGGTCCCGGCTTCGTGCACACGCGTCCCGCGCGGACTTGCATTGCGCCGAGTTCCACCGCGAGCCGCGACATGCCGATGCGCACCGAGTCGACAGCGCCCGCGTGCACCGTCGTGGTGAACTTCGAGGGAGAATACCCGAGGTGGCGAACGAGCAGCTCGACCGGCCCAGCGGGCACGGCGAGCACGAACTCTCCACGCTCGTTGGTCAGTCGCTCGAGGCCGAGGCGCGGAAGGCTCACGATGCTGTACGCGAGCGGAGACGCGCCGTCCCTGGCCATAACGACGCCCGCAATCGTACCAGCAGTTTCTGGACGCTGCCCCCGTGACGCATCGATCGGCGTCATGACCGCGGCAACGAGTGCGACGACGTTCCAACTGGCGAGGCGCCTCATCCTGCAAAGGTATGGGAGAACCGCGAGCGTCGCGCGTCAATCGTACTTCTCTCGCGGGCGTCCTCTCAGCGCACGCAGCAGCGACTTCGCATGGTTTCTCGCCGGAATCGTCGCCAAAGCTCTCGGCGCTTGGGTCGCCGGAGCGATCCGATTGGAAAAGCTGCTATTTCCGGCCTTGACGATGCACCGTGGTCCAGACAAGGCAGCCCGTAACTTTGCCGACCTGAAGCACGTACTTTTGAGAATGACCGCGGAGCCCGGCCGCTTCCGACCCGACATTGAAGGCCTGCGTGGTGCCGCGATTCTCCTCGTCGTGGCATTCCACGCCGGCGTCTCGCGCCTGGCCGGTGGATACGTCGGCGTCGACGTGTTCTTTGTTCTCTCCGGCTTCCTCATCACCGGGTTGCTGGCTCGCGAGGTCGCCGAGACAGGCGAGGTGGATCTCGCAGAATTCTATTCCCGACGCGCTCGACGCCTGCTCCCGGCGTTGCTCGTCGTGCTGTTGGTCACGCTCGCTGCGGCGCTGTGGTTCTACGCACCAATCGACCAGTTGCCGATCGCGTCTGATGCCCGCGCGGTAGCCCTCCACTACGGCAACGTTTTGTTCGCTCGCAACGCCGTGGACTATCACGGTGCGTCGGGCAATCCGTTTCTCCACACATGGTCGCTGGCGGTGGAGGAGCAGTTCTACGTCATTTGGCCGCTGCTCTTCGTGTTGGTCGCGCGTTGGTATGGCGGCAAGAACTCAGTGACCAAGCCGTTGCTGCTCGCGGTGTCGGTAGCCGGCGCGGTGTCCTTCGGCCTCTCGCTCTGGATTACTCGCGTGTCGCAGCCGTGGGCGTTCTTCGGCATGCCGACGCGAATCTGGGAGTTCGCGCTCGGTGGTATCGCCGCGCTGGCGTTGAGCCGAACGTCGCAGTGGGCCGTACGCACGGGTGTCGCGGTGCAGATCGGTGGATTGATCGCGATCGGAATCGCGGCAGTGTCGTACCATGACACGCTGCCTTACCCCGGAATCGCCGCGGTCCTCCCCGCACTGGGAACCGCCGCGCTGCTCGTCGGTGGACACCGCGCTCCGGCGGGTGCTGTCAGTCGTGTTCTCGGAGCGCGGATCTTCCAATGGTTCGGACGCGTCTCTTACTCATGGTATCTCTGGCACTGGCCCCTCGTGGGGATCGGTGCGGCGATCAATTGGGAAATCGGCGTTGGCGGAAAGCTCGCCTGGTCCGCGGGTGCGCTCGTCCTTGCCGTGCTCACGCTTCGCTTCGTCGAACAGCCGTTCCGGAATGGTGAGCTATTCCGCACGCGACCGCAGATGACGACTGCAGCGGCCTTCGGCGCGAGTATCGCTGCCGCGCTGATCGCCTTCGGTGGAATGTCCATCGCCCGTCAGAACGCCTCCTCACCCGAGCAACGCCGGTTTGCCGCCGCGCGCGACGACGGGATGGCGCACGAGTGCTGGGGCTCGTTGTTAGAGAACGCTAGCGCGCCGTGCGAGTTTGGCGATCCGCGCGCGCGAACCACGGTCGTTTTGATGGGGGACTCGCACGCCGAGCATTGGCTGCCGGCGGTGGACCGCATTGGGCGTGAGCACGGTTGGCGCGTGATCGCGATGGTCAAACCTGCGTGCCCGGTCGCGGACGTGACGACGCTCGTGAATTGGAGACTCAAGCGGCAGTACACCGAATGCACGCTGTGGCGCCGGTCTATGCTTCGGCGCATCGTCACGATCCGGCCCGATATGGTCATCCTGTCGAGCTACGACCACTACGTCGCGCGCAACGGCGAACCGTCCGGCTCGCGCGTGACGGCGGCGGCGTGGCGCGATGGACTGCGGCGCACCTATCGCCTGCTGTCGGAAGCCGGCATCACCACCGTCGTCATTCGCGGCACGCCGAGTCCAGGCTTCGACGTGCCTGCCTGCCTTTCACGGCGGGCGAGCAAAGCGCCGTTCAGAGCAAAGCCGTGCGAGTATGATTTCGGGCGGTCGCTGGTGGCGCCCGCGATCGCCGCGCAGAATGACGCGGCCCGCGGGCTTGGACACCTGGCATTCGTCGACGTGAACGACCGTATTTGCTCGGGCCGGGTGTGCCCAGTCGTGCAACGCGGTGAGATCGTGTTTCGAGATGACGGACACCTGACGGCGAGCTTCAGCGTGGCCACCGCTCCGGTGCTCGAGAGCCGCATTACCGCCGCAGTGACAAAGCTCGCCCAACGGCGATAGGCGCGACACGACACTCAGGTCCGTTTGATCGACGTATGTCGAACGGAACGCATGTCCGGTCCCTGCCTCCGTTTCCGATTGAAGGGCAACCAGGGACCGTCCCAACGGCAGTTGTATTCAGGACACCTTTCCTCGAGAAGCGATTGGTCGCAATGGACGACGCGAACGACGACGATCGGCGGACGGCCACTCGATGAGTCTTACCACGCGGGTTTTTACCGCGCTCGTCGCCGGCCTCGCGCTGGGCATCGCGATTGCCGGATCCGGCAACGCCACGCTCGCGGCGGTGCCCGGCTTTCTTGATCCAATCGGCGCGATTTGGGTCAACGCGCTCCGAATGACGGTGATCCCGTTGGTCGTCTCGGCGATCCTCATCGGAATCACCTCTCTCCCCAACCCCAAGAATGTCGGCCGGCTGGGCGGCCGGACGCTCGCGTTGTTTCTGATTGTGCTGCTCGTGGCCGCGTCGTTCTCGACGATCGTTGGCAGGATCGTTCTGTCAAGCGTGGCGATTGATCCCGCCGCAGCGCTCGCATGGCGGGGCGGCGCCAGCGGCGAAGATGCGCTCCGCGCCGCGCAAAAGATCACCACGCTCGGCCAGTGGATCGTCGACCTCATCCCTGCCAATCCGATCAAGGCCGCCGCCGATGGCTCGATGCTACAGCTCATCATCGGCACGCTGCTCTTTGGCAGCGCGATCGCAACGCTTGGTGCGTCGAGCCGCGAGCCGCTCATGCGGGTGGTGAACGCCGTGTACGAGGCAGCGCTCGCTCTCGTCCGTTGGGTGCTCGTCGCCGCCCCGATCGGTGTATTCGCGCTCACGGTTCCTCTCGCGGCAAAACTCGGGATTGCCGCGGCCGGAGCCGTCGTGGTCTATGTCGGCGCCGTGAGCGCAATGACCCTTGGCTTTACTTCGATCTTTTATATGATGGCCTGGTTGGTCGGCAGGCGGAGCATTCGCGAATTCGCGCGTGCGTGCCTTCCCGTTCAGGCCGTCGCGGTCAGCTCGCGATCGTCGCTCGCGTCATTGCCCGCCCTGCTCGATGCGGCCGACACGGTGCTCCACCTTCCATCGTCCGTCCGATCGTTCGTGCTGCCATTGGCGGTGGCCACGTTCCGGCCTGCCGGGGCCATCGCCATTCCCATGGGCGTGATGTTCATGGCGCGGCTGCACGGCGTGAACCTCGACGCGCATCAGCTCATTACGATTACGCTCATGGCCGTGCTCACGACGTTCAGCGCGCCAGGTATTCCCGGCGGTTCGATCATTGTGATGGTGCCGGTGCTCCTGGCAGCGGGTCTTCCCGTGGACGCCGTGGGATTGCTCATCGGCGTTGACACGATCCCCGACATGGTTCGCACCGTCACGAACGTTACCGGCGATATGGCGGTCGCAACGGTGCTGGCGCGCGGCCAGGAGGATTCCCCGGGCCTATTGGCGCATAGCAAAGCTGATGCGCCGGGCTCGCTGTCGGGACACGTCGAATACTGAGTGCAAGAGGCGCATCACCTCGTTCGTTCCTCGCAGCAACGCTGCGCCTCGAGAATCGAATATCCCGCCGCGGTCTGCAGGCGCCCCGTGCACTCCAGGTCGGCCGCCGCGAACAAGCGGTTGAATTCCGGTTCGCTCCGAATGCGTCCGCCGGTGATCACCAGTCCCATGAGATCGCCGAGCTGGCTGAGCGACGGACGATTGTCGGCGGGAATCAGTCGTTCCACGACGAGCAGTGCGCCTCGCTCGCCCATCATCTCGCGACACTTCCGTAGAAGGAGTGTCGCCGTGCGGTCGTCCCAGTCCATGAGCACATTCGAAAGAATGTAGACGTCGGCGCCGGACGGCATGTCGACCAGGAAGTCCCCGCCCACCACCACACATCGATCCGATACGCCCGCCGCCTCCAGCGTACGTTCGGCGCCGGCGACCACTCCCGGTCTGTCGAGCAGAATGCCGCGCGCGCTCGCGTTCACGCGCAGGATCTCCGCAAGCAGCTGTCCGCTTCCGCCGCCCAGGTCGACGATGCTGCGGTGACGCGAGAAATCATATGCGATCGGCACTTCGAGATGGCTGGGATGTGCCGCCATCGCCGCCTTGAACATCTCGCCGGCATCCGGATTCTGCGCCAGATACTCCCAATGTCCCATGCCGAATTTCTTCTCGAATGCCGTGCGGCCGGTTTGAACACTGTGCAACAGATCGCCCCACGGCTCCCATTGCATCGGATGACCCCAGAGCAAAACCTGATCGCGCACCGAGCCCGCCAGATCGCTGCGCAGCAACTGGCCGAACGATGTCAGGCCAAAATCATGTTCTCCGAACGCGATCAGCACTCCTCGACTCGCCAACACGCGAAGCAATCGGCGGAGTGCCGCGGGATCAGTCGACGTGGCCTCGGCGAGGGCGTCGCTTGGCATTGGTCCGTGCGCGAGGAGGTCGGCGATGCCGAGCGTTGCGGCAACGAACAGGGCCTGTGAGACCTGGTACCCGCGCGCCATCTCGATCATGGCGCTCGCTGGTGCTGATCTGGCGTATGCTTGTTTTCCTGTGCTCATTCGACAAGGGGATGATTTGAATGACGAAGGGCTCGGCATTGAGCGCCGAGCCCTTCGTGCCCCGCCCAAATGCTGCTAGAGCCCGACTGAGATTCGCGTGTAAATGAAACGTCCGTTGAACCCAAACGGTGAAATGGCATTGTACGGGAACAGCCCGAAATTCGAGATGCCGCCATTCGTTCCGTTCGGATCGCCCGGATTGAGATTGCGATCCGGGTACACGTCGAACAGGTTGTCGGCGCCGAACGTGATGGAGTATTTCCGGAGCGCGAACGACACGCCGAGGTCGGAAATCCACTTCGCGCCGAACGTCTGGTCGAGTGTACCGGTGGCGTTCGTCGCCGTGAGGCCGGCCACACTCACCTCACCGTAGCGCTGCGTCCGCGCATTGAGGCTCAGCGCCCCCATCGAGTAGTTCGTGGACACGAAGAAGTTGTCGCGCGGGTTGCCCTTCTCGATACGCGCGCGCTCCACGCGGCCGAACAGGTTCTCTTGAAATGCCTTCAACTTGTCCGGCGTGGAGTCGACCCGCGTGACTTTCACGTCGTTGTGGTTGTACCCCGAGGTGAACCGAACCGCGCTCTTCGAGCCAAGGGTCACGTTGTAGTTGGCCACGAGATCCACGCCGTTGGACTTCGTGTCGATCGCGTTCGAGAAGAACCGGCCGCCGCACACACAGTGCACGCCTGCGCTGTCGAACAAGGTCTGGATCGCGGCGCCCGCGAAGTTGTCGGTCAGTACGATGCGCTTGTTGATCTTGATCTGATAGAAATCCGCCGTGAACGCGAGACCGCGCGCCGGCTCGATCGCCACGCCGCCGCTCAGATTCACCGACTTCTCCGGCTTCAGATCGACGGCGCCGAGCACACGCGCTTCAGGCGACGCCACCGGGAACGTGCGAACATCGATCGGAACGCCGGCGACGAAGTTCGTCGCCGTGGACGAGAAGAACTCCTGCCCGAGCGACGGAGCGCGGAAGCCGGTGCTCACGGCACCGCGCAGCGCGAGACCCTTCACAATCTCTAAACGCGCCGCGACCTTGCCGTTCGACGTCGACCCGAAGTCGCTGTAGTTCTCAAAACGACCGGCGACCCCCAGGAGGAACTTCGACGTAATATCGCTCTCGAGGTCGACGTACGCCGCGCCGTTCGTGCGGCTGTTGCTGCCGGCATCCGACGGCCGGAATCCCGGAAAAACCTGTGCGCCGAGCGCAGCAAAGCGCGTCGTCGGCTGGCCGTTCGCGTCGAGCACACGCACGCCGCCGTCGCGATACGAATCGGGCTCGCCCGCTGTGATCTCGTACTGATCGGTGCGGAACTCGGCGCCGAGCGCAATGCGGAGGGGGCTGTTCCACGGCGCTTTCACTTCGCGGAAGAGATCGAGCGTCGTCGCCGACTGACCCGAGCCGAGCTTGCCCGCGTCGAACGACGTCTTCGACGAGTTGCCGATCGAAACGTTCTCACTGTTGTCGATTCCAAACGAGAAGGAGTTCCGGCCGTACACGGTGCCGAGATCCCACTTCCATCCTTGCGCGGCACCCTTGAGCCCGACCGAGAAGGAACCGTCGTCGATGTTCGACTTGATGAGCGGCAGGAAACCGTCGGGATAGAGCGAGCGAACCGTGCGATCGTCGTTCGGGCGACGCCACATTCCGCCCGATGCGCCACGGCGATGACCGTACCCGCCGAACCCGTAGAGCTCGACGCCGTTCGAGAACGTCTGGCCGCCGTTCAGGAACACCTGCGTGTCGTGATTGTACGAGTCCCCCTGCCACGTGTCGATCGCCGACGGCGTGTTGTTGCGCGGATCGCCGGCGAAGTACTGCGGGCGCGTGTCGGGCAGCGTCCGATTCGTTCCCGCGCGGTCACGCACTTCGCCTCCAATTTGGAGGTAGCCATTTTGGCCAACGGTCCAGCCGTAGTTCAACGATGACATGAGGACTGCACCGTCGTGCGCCGAGTGTTCGGCCATCTGCGCCGGGAACGCCGTCTGCGACGTTGCGTCGCGATTGTAGGTCGTCGCGTTCTCGCCGGTCTCCAGGCTGAACGTGCCCGGTGCGTTCGTCTTCAGCACGATGTTGATGACGCCGGCGATGGCGTCCGATCCGTACTGCGCCGCCGCGCCGTCGCGAAGGATTTCGATGTGGTCGATCATGCTCGCCGGGATCGCATTCAGATCCACCGCCTGCGAGCCGCGTCCAACGAAGCCATTCAAGTTGACCAACGCGCTCGTGTGCCGGCGCTTGCCATTCACAAGAATGAGCGCCTGGTCCGGCGACAGCCCGCGCAGTGAGGCCGGGCGAATGTGATCGGTGCCGTCGCCGATCGAAGTGCGCGGGAAGTTGATCGAGGGCGCGATCGCCTGAATCATTTGCGCCGTTTCAGTGCGACCCGATTGCTGGAGATCGGCAACCGAGAGCACATCGACCGGAACCGGCGACGACATCACGGTGCGCTGCTCTCCGCGCGTTCCGAGAATGGCAATCGTCTCGAGACTCGTCGCCGCCTTCTGCAGTTGGAAGTTCTTCGACGCTCCCGCACCCGCCGTCACCGTGACCGAGTCCGCGGTGGGCGCGTAGCCCAGAAGCCGCACACGCAACTCGTAACGACCGACTGGAACGGTCAGCTTGTACGACCCGTCGGCACGCACAATCGCCTCACGCTGAGCGCCTGCCGCCGAGACCGTCGCGCCGGCAAGCCCTTCTCCCGTGGGACCGGTAACTCGGCCGGTCAACGTTCCGGTGCTCTGCGCACCCGCCGCGCTCGCCCCCAGTAACGCGAGCCCGAGTGCACAAGAAAGTAGATGTAAGCGACTTCGTTTCATGACGATTGTTCCTCTACATGGAGTTTGGCGTGAGAAGAGAACACGCCGGACGACGCAACCGCGTCGCGATGCATCGAGCATCGCGCAGCAACGGCCAGCGCACCGGAGGGTGAACGATTCTGTGACGCGACGACGCCGCGGCGGCGCGCGTTCAGAGCGCCGGGGCGTTCAGGTGTAATCGCTAAATCGCAATCGCGTCCGGAAACCGGACATCTTCCTGACAAGGCGCGCGATCAGGTCGCTTGCGCCGGCGCCACTCTCACCAACCGTTTACGGCTGCAGCGGTCGAGCCTAGGCTCCTCTTGCTGCCAGTGCGGATCCGTGCCATCGCATCGCGCGCCTCCTTTACGTACGGCTGCAGTTCGGGATCCGCGGTCCGCCACGCCGCGGCCACGAATGCATAGTCTTCGGCGGCCTGCTCGCGCCGGCCCAGTCGCTCGAACACACGCGCGCGCGCCATCGTCCACCGCACATCGTCGACGCCATCGCTACACTCGCTCGTTCCCGGCCAGCGTCGTTCGAGACGGCTTTCGGCCTCTCGGTACCGGCCGGCGGCAATCAGCAACTCAACAATCGTGACCCGACTCTCATACCAACACTCATGAAGGGAGTCGCCGGTCGTGATGAGTTGCCGCAACGCAGACGCCGTGTCACGCCTCGCTAATGCGAGGTACGCGCGCCCCGACGACGCGCTGGCGCGCAGCATGGCCATGCCCGATGACGAGCGCGGAACGGAGCCGATGTCCGACACAAATTGGTTGACATACGTTTGGATTGCGCTGGTGTCGCCATCACTTGCCCACCACCGGTACAACCGCGTCATTCGCATCGCCGGAGCGAGCGAGAGCACGCGATTGAACTCCGCGCGGCTCGTCTCCACCGGCAACATATTGAATCGCGCCATGTTGTACATCACGATGGCCCGACCATGCTTCTGCAGCGACGTGAGGAGCAACGCATCACGGAGATGTCCGCGAAACTGCAGACCGGAAATGGCAGAACCAAGTGCGCAGGCCGGTTTGTCGCTCGTGAACGACGGTTTCGCATATCGATCGGAGATTGCCTGCGCGATGTGCACCAGGGTTTCCGTTGAATCCGGAACATGACGCAGCAGCTTGGCCGCCTCGCACAAGCCATCCGCCGAAAGCGTGTCGACCAACTGCGCGGCGTCAATCGCCACCGCGCGGGAAGGGTCAAGCAACGCGTCGGCAAGCCGAATGACTTGCGATTGCGCGCCGGTGGGACCCAGCGACAGATACGCGCTGATGTAGCGCCGCGCGCTGGCCGCGCCGTCGAGATAGGCGGCGAGCGTGATCGGAGTGACGTACGCCGGCGCAAACGCCGAGTCGAGCGCAATCGCACGGTCGTACAACGAAAGAATGGCGCGATCGTCGATCTCGCCTTCGGAGATGTCCGCGTCAAAGCGATATCGAGTATCAGCGAGCAGCAGCCACAACTCGGGATCGTTCGGATACCGCAGCAACCCGTCGCCGAGTGCTGCGATCAGCTGGCGACCGATCGCTTGCTCCTTCTCGTAGTAGCGTACGTCGTGAAGCGCGTGCCGCCACGCGAAGTAGGCCTCCGCCGAGAGGGAATCGACGACGGCCAGAAGATGCTCGTGCGGCGCCATCCGTCGCGTGAAATGAATCGTGCGGCGCATCAGCTCATACGTCGTCGAATCCGGAATCTCCTTCGGATCCAGCCATTTGCGAACCGCTGCGAGACGGTGGTACGCCAGTGTGAATGTGCTGTCGAGACTGATCGCGCGCTCAAAGCGTGTTTGCGCTGAGTCCCACACGGCGGCGCGATAGAACTGTTCGCCCTGCAAGTACGCCTTGAGCGCGGTGATCGACGCCGTTGGCGAAGACAATGCGCTGGCCATGTCGATCCGGCGCGTTCGCCCCAACTCACGAAGCACCGCGAACGTCAGAGAATCGGAAAGACGATCCATCCGCTCCGGAACATCGCGCTGCTCGAATTCGGCCAACGTACGACCCGTCTGCGCATCGAGTAGCACCGCGGTCGCGCGCACGGAGTCGCCCGCCGCCAGCAACCCACCGAACAGCACGAGGCGGGCGCCCGTCTGCGTAGCCAGCGCGCTGGCCGACTGCGCGTCAGCACGTCCGCGCCATCGCCGCACCACCACGGTCGCCGGCACCGAATGCAGCGCGCCGGCACCGTCGAGGTTTCGCGACAGGACGTCGACGAGGCCTTCCCGCCACAGCGCCAGCGCAGGACCCTGCGCGTCGAACGGCGCGATGGCAATGCGATCCGGATCGAGCGCAGGACTTCGCGTAACGAATGCCACGAGCGACGCCGCGACGGCAACGCCAAGGGCGGTCGCGAGCATCAGGCCCGTCCGGCGGCGGCGGCTCGCCTTCCGGTCGCGCACGGTCGTGCTCAACGCTCGCGCCAAATCGCCCGCCGTGTGATACCGATCTTCCTTCGCCGGCGACATCGCGCGAAGGATCACTTCCGACAACTCGTCCGAGATGTGGGTGGAGAGGGCCGTGATGTCAGGCGCCGTCGGCACTTTTGCGCGCGCGATGACCTCGGCCGACGTCGCACGACCGAATGGCCGCTTGCCCGTGATCATCTCGTACAGCACGCACCCGAGCGAGTAGATGTCGCTCCGACCGTCCACGTCGGGCGCGCCGAGCGCCTGCTCGGGGCTCATGTACGACGGCGTGCCCGGGAGCGGCTTGGCGTCCGCCGCACGCGGTGGCGCATCGAGCGCCGCTTCACTCGCATTCGACATCGCTCGTGCGATGCCGAAATCCGTGATCACCGCGTGGCCGTCTTGCAGGAGAATATTCCCCGGCTTCACGTCGAGGTGCACCACGCCCTGTCGGTGTGCATAGTCGAGCGCCTGAGCGATTTCCTGACCCAGGCGTAACACCTCGACGGTCGTGAGTCGCGGCTCGCGCGCCAGTCGGTCGTGGAGTGATTCCCCATCGACAAACGGAGACACGAAATACAGGAACGGAGGGCCGTCGCCACTCTCGGACGGCGCCTCGCCCGAGTCGTGCAGCGGGAGAATGTGTGGATGCGACAGCCGTGCGGCGATCTCGATCTCTTGCACGAACCGTTCGTGACCGATCATTCGGGCGACGTCGGTATGGAGCACCTTCACCGCCACCTGTCGTCCGTGCTTCGGATCGTCGGCGAGGTATACGGTTGCCATCCCGCCCCGGCCGATCTCGCGCACTATGTGATAGCGGTCGCCAAGCAACCGGGGAACTTCAGGTGTCAACTCGTCCAAGAGCGGCGCATAGGCGATCGCCGCCGGCGCTGAAAGAATCGCCTCGGCGCGCTCGCACGCTTTGAGCAATGCGCTCACCTCGGCCATCAGGGCGGCGTCGCGGCCGCAGGCGTCGTCGAGAAATGCGGATCGCTCGGACGGCTCGAGCTCGAGCGCTACATCCAGTAGCGGTTCGAGCACGCGCCATCGTTCTCGCGAGACCGCACCCAGCGTCATCGGTGCGCCGAAAGCCGGCCTGAGTGCGCCACCTCTGGTTCGACGTCAGGAACGAGCGCCTGATAAAGAAGGCCTCGCGCCTTGACCCAGTCTCGCCGCACCGTTCGCTCCGTGATGCGCAGCGCGTCTGCCGTCTCCTGTTCGGTCATGCCGCCAAAGAACCGACATTCGACGACGCGCGCCAGCCGCTCGTCGAGTAGCGCCAACTGATCGAGTGCCTCGTGAAGCTCGAGCAGCGACTCCGCCTGAGTGTCGGCGGCCGTCAACCCATCATCGAGCGTTACCGTTCGATGTGGCCCGCCGCGTTTCTCCGCAGTCCGCCGCCGGGCGCGGTCAACCAAAATGTGACGCATCGCCACCGCCGCCGCGCGAAGAAAATGGGCACGGTTGCGCCAGTCAGCTCGTGGCGAACGAGAGAACTTGAGATAGAGCTCATGAACGAGTGCCGTCGTGAGCAGCGTGTCGCTCGGACGAACGGCCAACTCGCGACGCGCGGTCCGGCGCAGCTCGTGGTAAACGAGCGGAAGAATCCGGTCCAACGCGTCGCGTTGCCCTGCTCGCAAATCGGCGAGCAACTCTGTGATGCTCGTCGTGGGTTCGGTTAACCCCAGCGACGGTTCGATTGTAGATGCGTTTTCTAGAATTGCAGGCATGGAACTGAACGTCGACTTGAGGCGGCTGTTCGGCGTCGATTCAGATTAATGCGTCTGGTCGACGAATACGTCTCTCCATCGAGCCGTTCTAGGTGAATTATTGACTAGTGATGGATCGATCGCAACGCCCGTGTTCGTTCCAGCACTCCGTATCCACAGGCCAGGCGGCCTGTGCAGTTGGATTGGCGAGGTTCTTATGATATATCGGGAACCGACGGCAAATCACGACACCAGCGGGGTTTCCGAGCCCGCGGCCCCGTTCCGCGACTTACGTTCATCGAAGCCGAGTTTCTCTGACAACGTTCCATAAAACCGACGATCGAGGACGCCCATGCATCCCAATGTGGCCTTGATGCAGCGGTTGTACACCGGGCTCAATCAGCATGACCATCGAGTGATGGTGGACTGCTATCACCCTGCCGCGACTTTTCGCGACATTGCCTTCGACTTGCGTGGCAGAGATCAAATTGGCGCCATGTGGCGGATGATCTGCACCAGCGACATCTCGGCGACATTCGACGTCGTGCGTGCGGATGACAACAGCGGGTTGGCCACGCTCGTCGACGAGTACACATTCTCCGATACCGGCCGGCGCGTACGAAATGAAATCGAATCGCGCTTTCGATTTCAGGACGGGCTGATCATCGACCATCGCGACTCGTGTGACGCCCGGGCCTGGGCCGCCGCGGCCGTTGGGGGCGTCGGCGGATGGTTGGCGGGACGATTCCGCTTCCTCCGCGCGTGGAAGGCTCGACGCAAGCTGCGACCGTTCCTCAACCCCTGAACGCGCGCGGCTTCGAGTCCGGAAATGCGCCGCCCCGGCATCAGCCGCAAGGCGCAGGTCAGGGTGACGGCGGCGGCGTGCGGCGGGGCGGAAACACGGCTCCTTGCGTTGCGCCGTGGCGCGTGTCCGCGTCGTAGCGGACCTGCTCGGCGCGCGATCGCGCGACGATGCCGTCTGTGATCCGGCGCGTTTCGTCGTTCAGCGACGAGCAAAACGTGTTGAGCGCGTCCAACCGCCGAATGATCTCCGCTGCCGCCCGACCCGAGATGTCCTTGTGCCCCACCTCGTGCGTCTCGAGCGCGGCGAGAAACTCCTTCCATTGACCGAATAGTCCGGGAACGGTATCGGCGGGCGGCGTCCATCGCGGAAGTACGATCTGCGATGTCACGTGCACCCGCACGTCGGCCAGAGCGCACGTAGCCCCCTGGCTGCGGACCCGCCACTGCCAGCGCAACGGCGACAACGTCTCGCCGAAAAAGCTCCCGCCGGTCTCCGACTTGGGACCGAGACGACGCATGTCTGCCACGAGTTCTCCGGCGGTCCGACCGTGAACGTCATAGTAAACGACGTCCGTCACGCCGGACACGCCTGCCGGAAACGCGTCGAGCGCGGGGTTTTCGGGATGCGTGGTAGCGCAGGCGAGCAGCCCGATGATCAGATACGAGGCGCACACGGGTTGAAGAACGGTGCGCACACCTCTGCGGGCCATCGTTGCGTCTGCGATTGTCATTTCCGATTGGTGACCTGCAAATGGCGGAGGACGGAATGGAACCGCCGATACGCGGGTTTTCAAGACGATGCGCATTCGAGTTCCGGCATCGCCGCCAGAGGAAACCGCGCCCGAGCAGCAAAAAGCCTTGACATCTAGGCATCGCCCTAGAATACATACCCTAGACCGCTGGGTGTATGATATCGACCCGGCACCCTCGTCGCCCCTGTCAGAGCACTGTCCATGAAGTTCGTCAAACGCTTTTCACGCGCCGCCGTCGCCGCGGAAGTGGCCGACGAGCTCGAGTTCCACATCGAGATGACCACCCGCGAGCTCATGGAGCAGGGAATGTCACGCCAACACGCTCGCACCGAGGCCGAGCGCCGGTTCGGTAACGCCGCGTCCGTGAACGACGAGTGCCGCCGCTACGGCGAACAACGCGACCGCAACGTGCAACGCGCCGAGTATCTCGCGGAGCTCCGTCAGGACTTCGGGTTTGCGGTGCGCCAACTGATGAAGGCGCGCAGCTTCACCAGCGTCGCCGTCATCACTCTAGCGTTGGGGATTGGCGCGACCGCCGCGATGTTCAGCGCGCTCGACGCCGTGGTGCTTCGCTCGCTGCCGTTCCCCGATGCCGGCCGGATCATTGCCCTCCACCCGCAGTCGGAGGGCCGCGACGGAAGCGTGACGCCGCCGGAGTTTCTCGCCTATCGCGACGTGCGCGAGTTGGAGCACGTTGCCGCCGCCCGACAGGGCGGCGGCGTGGCGCTGCAGTCCGGCGATCTTCCCGAGATGGTCGACGCCGCCGCCGTGAGCGCCGACTATTTCGCCGTCTTCGGCGTCCGGCCGCAGCTCGGCCGCACCTTCACACGCGACGAAGACGTCGCCGGCGGCCCGGGCGCGGCGATCCTGAGCCACCGCTTCTGGATCAGCCGTTTCAATGGCGATCCCGCGGTGCTCAATCGAGTCATTCAGCTCGACGGCACGCCGCACACGGTCATCGGCATCATGCCCGCGTCGTTCGACTTCATGAAGGACAGTCCGAACATTTGGACGCCGCTCGCGCTCGCGCCGGAGGCGGCGACGCAGTACGGTGAACACTATCTCCAGGTATTCGCGCGTTTACGCCCACCGGTCACGATCGCGCAGGCGCGTGCCGCAACCCTCGGCGCCGAGCTGTCGGTCGCGCGCCAAATCGCCAAGCGCACAAGACCGTTGTCGTCCTACGGCATGGATGTCCGCCGCTTCTCCGACGACCTCGTGCACGACTACCGCGCGCTCCTGTTCATTCTGTTCGGCGCCGTCGGCTTCGTGTTGCTCATCGCGTGCGGCAATGTCGCCAACCTACTGCTCGCACGTGGAACAACGCGCGCCAGGGAGCTCGCCATTCGAGCGGCGCTCGGCGCGGGCCGCGGCCGGTTGTTTCGCCAGTTGCTCACCGAGAGTCTCATTTTGTCGCTCGCCGGCGCGGTCGCCGGACTCGCGGTGGCGTTCGGTCTGCTCCGCGTGCTGCGCGTCATCAGCGCCGAAGACATTCCGCGCCTTGAGCAAGCTACGATCGACTGGCGCGTGCTGGGTGTAACCCTCTTGCTCGGCGCCGTGAGCAGTCTGGTATTCGGACTCGTGCCCGCACTGCGCGCCGCGCGTCCGCAATTGCAGCAGACGCTTCGCGAGGGCGGACGCGGCTCAGGCGCGGCGCGCGACCGGCTGCGTCCGGTGCTCGTGGGCGCCGAGGTGGCGCTCACGCTCGCGCTGCTCGTCGGCGCGGGACTACTCATTCGCAGCGCCTGGCGCATTCAGCACGTCGATCCCGGCTTCGATCCGCGTGGCGTTCTCGCCGCGCGATTGGTGCTACCGCAGGTGCGGTACTCCAACGGCGACGCCATCGTGCGCCTGTACAACTCCGTCCGCGAAGAAGCCGAACGCGTGCCGGGCGTGAAGTCGGCCGCGCTCACGTCGGTCGTGCCGCTCTCAGGGTCGTCGATGCGCTCGTCGATGTCGGCGGAAGGTCA
>JBDUEJ010000043.1:0-47141 GCA_040002475.1 bacterium
GCACGCCTGGAAAGTGTGTGTACGTGAAAGCGTACCGTGGGTTCGAATCCCACCCCGTCCGTTCTTCATTTCTGGATATGCGGTTCACGCGCGCCGCGGCAGTCGGCACGATTGCGGCGAGATCGGAGGAACGGCCGCGTCGAGACGCAGGGTCACCAGTCGAAGTGCGCGCCGTGCGGTCTCCCGGTGCAACGCGACCAACTCCGCATCTCGGTTGTAGCCGCCTTCACCGGCAATGATAATCGCGTCCAGCTTGCCGAGCTTGTGCAGCAGCGAGGCCGCCCGCTTTCCGCCAATGCCGGGAACACCCGCGATGTTGTCGCCGGTCTCGCCCACCATCGCCTTGTAGTCGGCCAACATTCCCGCGTCCGGGATCTCGTACTTCGCCCGCACCGATTCGGCGTTCATGTGCTCGAAAGCACCGCCGCTCTGCGGGCGAATCACCACGATGTTCGCGACGGTGAGTTGCAGTAGATCAGAATCGTTCGACAACACAAAGGTTTTCGTCCGCTCGGCGGCGCGCATGGCGATCGTCGCAATGACGTCGTCCGCTTCGAACCCCGGCGTCATCTCGACGCGCCAGCCCCTCGCGCTCATCGCCGCTGCGCCGTGGATCAACCACGCCGCGGTCGACACTGTGCGGTGCGCTTTGTACTCGGGGTGCTCGAGCTTCCGCCAGGAGGGCGCGTCGGTGTGATCGATCGCCACGATCAGGTGCGACGCGTTGACCTCGCGCACGCCGCGCTCGATCATCCCAATCGCGACCGGTGTCGCCTGCTCGGGGGCGATGTCACCGCCGAACGCGCAGCGAAGCAGGATGTTGGAACCGTCGACGACGAGCAGACTCACACCGCTCCTCCGAGTCGACGCGAAACGCGAATGGCGATGCGGATCACGCGTGGCGCCAAACTTCCTGGCGGCCGTAGAACTGCGATTCGGTCATCTCGCCCGTCGGAGCGAAGCCGAGCCGCGCGGCAACCCGTTTTCCGGGTGCGTTCTCGCTTGCGACGTGGACCGCGATAGACGCGTCGCCCAACTCGGCGAGCTTGAGGTCCAACACCTGCTGGCAACCGGCAGGGCCGTAACCTAGCCCGCGATGCGTGTCCAGCACCGCCGTCACAAGCTCGAACTCGCGACCAGTATGCCCGCGCGAGTGGACCAATGCCGCGATGCCGATCGGTCGATGGCCCACGACGATCGCGTAGCGGAATCCTGGCGTGGCGAGACCGACGCCCCCGAGGTATTCGACGACATCGGGGTCCAGGTTCAGCTCGTGGATCAGCGGCAGATCATCCCGGGTCAGCGGTCGAATCGAGATCGGCTCGATGTGCTGACGCTCGAGCGCCGTCTCGGCGTAGTTGTCGACGTCACAGCGATTGCCGCGAGCGTTCGCTGCTTTGACGCGGGCGACTCGTCCAGCGCGATCGAAGCCCGCTGGGACCGCACGGAGACGTTTATCGAGGTCGACGGTGATCGTGTACCGACCGCACTGGGCACAGTCGACGTTGAGGCGGCGCTCTCCGTCAATGCGTCGAATGTTGGCGAGACGATGGCACAGCACGCACTCCTCGGGCGGGAAGTCAAACCCCTTCATCCTGACGTCTCGGAGTTGATTCCGATCGCGTGTCGCGCCGGCGACCGTTCGGAATGCTCAGCCACGTTGCGTGCCTCGAACAGGCGCCATCGCTTCGGAGGGGGTGTGCTCACGGAGCCAAGCCACAGCGAGGTCGAAGTCGCGAAACACGCGCACGTCGTGCCCGTAATGCTCGCTCAACGCGGCGAACATTCGCGCGATCCCGAATTGTTCCGCCGTCTCGGCGACGAATGCCCGACGAACGCCGAGCACAAAAACCGACCGGCCGTAGATCCGTCGCATCGACGGTGCCGCGATCGCGATGTCCGTCGCCGCGCGCAGGTCGAGCAGCTGGTGAAACTGTGGATCAAACGCGGCGTCGGACTGCAGCCGCTGCCGGACGAAGAGAATGTCCTCCATGGTCACGACACCGGTCGCGGAGGTCGTGACTATTCGGTGCGGGGCGTCGATCGCGTAGGTGAATGGCACGAGCCAGCAAATCAGAGTGAGTCGGGACCACCGCCTGAAACATGCACGTCTCGTCGCCGAGGCGCACGATGTGACGACACGGCGGTGGTTGAGCAACCTTGCTTGCCAACGAGTTCGTTGGCGGGAGCGCTTGAGCTCGGTGCGCGCCTCGGGACGACCACTGTGCCGCGTGCAGCTCACATGTAGCTCGTCTTCCGCTCTCAAAACGGAGACGAAAAAGGCACGGTCGACATTGACGTGTGCGACCTGAACCTCAACACGGAAGTGCAATGGCGCCTCACGGCTGGTCCGGCGGAATGGATCGGGACCGACGTGACCTTCAGTCTGTGCAAGACGGCGAGTACACGGTGAGCCTCTTCGGTCACCGGAACCGGCGCGAGGCAGTTGAGTTCACCGCCCGCTGCAGCACCCGCCGTCTGCCGACTACGACCGGCTTCGGTCGACCGGCTCGGCAGTCAACTCCACGGAGACGCGATGAAGCCCGTCCTGGTTTCCAAAATCCTCAACGATGCTATTCAGGTGATAACGCTGCACCGGCTTGCCCTCGACTGACGCCGTGAACGTTTCCCCGTTCAGCTCGAGTCTGGGTTCTTTGACGGGTCGCATGAGGAAATCGCAATTGCGTCGCCGCGGGCGACATTCCGCCGCGGCGAACCCCCCGTCCGCTTCACGGATTACACTCTCTCCAACGCGGCACGTTCCGTTCATCGCTGGATTCAACGGCCCGCCGATTCGCTTCAGCACACGCCATCAATGTTCCGACTCTTCGTTCGCCGACTGAACTTCAGCGTGCTTGCGATCCTCACTGCGGCCGCCGCTCAAGCGTGCGACAACGCAGCCACCGAGGCCGCTCCTCGACCCACATCGGTCCCGGCCTTTTCGCTAACGCTCGGCGCGTCCGCTCTATCCGTGGCACCGGGTGGCACGACAAGCACTTCCATCAAAGCAACGCGCACCGACGGACTTGCGAGCACGATCACCTACGCGGTCACCGGCGCGCCACCGGGGCTGGCCGCGAGCATCGTTGCCGGCGCGTCGGATATCGCAACACTCACCGTCGCCGCGTCCGGCACGCTCGCGGTGGGTACCTATTCGATCGCTGTGAACGGCAGCGCGCCGGGGGCACTGGCTCAGCAGGCGACCGTCGCCGTCACGGTCACCCTTCCTACGGGCGCGTCCCCGTCGATCGCGTTGGTGGTGGCGGGCAACCACACTTGCGCTCTCACAACGGCCGGCGCGGCGTATTGCTGGGGATACAACGGGAACGGACAGCTCGGGAACAACGACACCTCGTACGTGAATCCCACACCGGTCGCCGTCGCGGGCGGGCTCACGTTTCAGACGATCTCCGTTTCCAAGGTCGAGGATATCTCCTGTGGAATCACCACCAGCGGCGCGGCGTACTGCTGGGGTTCAAACCGCGCCGGGCAACTGGGCGAGGGCACGACGACGAGACACCTCACGCCCACGCCGGTCGACGGCGGCCTGACGTTCCGAAGCGTCGCCGTTGGAAATGGGCACGCGTGCGGTGTGGCGACCAATGGCACCGCGTATTGTTGGGGAACGACTCCCAACGGCGCGTTCGGCGACGGGTCTACTGGTGTGCACCTCACGCCAACGGCGACGGCGACCGGACTGACGTTCCAGAGCATCGTTGCCGGCAGCGACTACACGTGCGCGCTGACCTCGGCCGGTGCGGCGTACTGCTGGGGCCTCGGCTTCTCCGGTCAATTGGGCGACGGAAATCGAACCAACAGCACCACGCCCGTTGCCGTGTCGGGAGGATTGACCTTCCGTAGTCTCGCCGCCGGCGGCTTGTCCGTCTGCGGACTCACGAGCGATGGTAACGCGTATTGTTGGGGACAAAACTTCTACGGAACATTGGGCGACGGTACGACGAGGCTGAGCGGCGCGCCGGTAGCAGTCGCCGGCGGGTTGACGTTTCAGAACCTGTCCGCCGGGTACGAGACCATGTGTGGCGTTACAGCTTCCGGCGCGGGCTACTGCTGGGGATACAACTTCGGCGCCCTCGGTGACGGCACGTTCGATCATCGCTCGAGTCCGGCCGCCGTCGTGGGCGGGTTGAAATTCCTTAGCATTTCCGGCGGGACCGGCTACAGCTGCGGAGTCACGACCGCCAACGCGGTCTACTGTTGGGGCGACAATCCCGAGGGCGAGCTCGGCGACGGAACGGTCACGCCGCGTGACACGCCGGTGCCCGTGCGTTGGCCGTAAGCGACAACAACTCTTCTTGTTTGCATCGCGTTGCATCGCCCGCGTCGCGAGGGGACGCGCGCGGCCATGTATCTTCCACGCATGCAGCTCACGCCCATCGAGGTGCGGCTCCTCGGCGCCCTCATCGAAAAAGAGTCTACGACACCGGACGCGTATCCGCTGTCGCTGAATGCGCTGGTCAACGCGTGCAACCAGTCGTCGAATCGCGATCCCATCATGGATCTCACCGACGACGCCGTCCGCTGGGCGATCAACAATCTGCGCCAGCAGTCGCTCGTGCGCGCCAACCAGCGCAGCGATTCCCGCGTGATGAAGTATCAGCATCTGATGACGGAACGCTTGAATCTCGATGCGCCGGCGCTCGCGGTGATGTGCGTGTTGATGCTGCGCGGGCCGCAGACGACGGGCGAGATCCGAGGAAGAACGAATCGGCTCGCCGAGTTCGCGAGCTTGGCGGATGTCGAGGCGGCATTGAGCGGATTGGTCGGGCGTGAGCTCGTCGTCGAGTTACCGAGGCGTCCCGGGCAGAAAGAGGAGCGATATGCTCATCTTCTTTCCGGGCCCGTGAGCGTCGTCGTCAATGAGTCCGACGTGTCGCACACTTCGTCGTCGCACACTTCGTCGTCGCACACTTCGTCGTCGCACACGTCGTCGTCGCGCACAGACGCCGGCGACGAACGCATTGTGTCGCTCGAGGCGACAGTCGCCGAGCTGCGGAATGAGCTCGCGGAGCTTCGCACCAGATTCGAGGAGTTCCAGCGCCAGTTTGGGTAGCTGGCTCCGACATCGGTCGTGCTCGACTGCGGTTTGCCCGATCGGGACACCAACGAGTCGTCAGCCGCTTCCAGAAAACGCTCGTGTCTCACCGAAGCGCGCGATCCAGAGCCGGTTGTCGTCCAGTCCGACCGCACGCCACTTCGCCGCGGCGCGGCGCGGTGGTTCGTCCATCGGCTCGAAGGTGAGCCGAAACGTACCCCAGTGGATGCCGAGCATGACCGGAAGTGGATTGCCGGAGTGTGAGGCGATCAAGTCCTGGTAGATGCGAACCCCTTCCTCCGGGTCCACGTGCACGACGTGCATGAACCAGCGCGGATCGTACGCTCCGATGGGAATCATCACGAACTCGAACGGTCCGCATCGCGCGCCGACCTCACCGAACTCGGGATGATAGGCAGTGTCGCCGGCGAAGTAGGCGCGCTTTCCCTCGATTTCGAACGCGAAGCCGCACCAGAGCGACGTGTTCCGATCGACGAGCCGCCGACTGCTGAAGTGCCGGGCCGGCGTGGCGGTGACGTGAAGACCTTTGACGACGGTCTCCTGCCACCAATCCAATTCAACAATGGCGCGCGCACCCCAGCGCCGAATTGTTGCGCTCAGGCCGAGCGGCACGATCCACGTCACTTGCGGATGTGCTTTGGCAATCCGCTTTACCGCGGGCCGGTCGAGGTGATCGTAATGATTGTGTGAAAGCAGGACTACGTCGAGGGGCGGCAGCGCGGAAATGGGAAGTGCGGCGTCCATGACCCGGCGCGGACCAATCCATTGCATGGGCGAAGCACGCTGGCTGAACACCGGGTCGGTGAGCACGTTCAGCCCACCGAGCTGCATGAGCACAGTTGAATGCCCAATCCATGTTGCCGAAAAAACGTCTTTTGCGGCGCGAGGATGCGTGATCTCTGGTGACGAGACCGGAAAGGTGCCGCGCCTTGGCGTCTCGACGTTGGTCTGTGCGCGACGCTCGCGCAACAGACGAAGGATGTCGCGCCATCCCTGCGGTTCACTGTCCGGCCATGGGTTCTGAAACAGACCATTGGGCAGGCGATGTGCGCCTTCATCCGCGGGACCCATGGCTACTTGGTGGCCGCGAGCGCCTCGTCGAACGCGTCGAGAAACTTCTTGATCAATTCCGACGCACCGCTTCCTGTGCCAGGGCTGCGGCCTGAAAGCGGAGTGACCTTCGCATTCAAGAGTCCTACCCCAGCGGGGCCAATCATGAGCTCGAGCCGATACGGCTCCGCGCGTTGTTCGGTCCGCTCCGCCATAATGTATCCGCCCTCGGGCGAGATCGTTTTGGGTACCCAATCCGTTGAAGTCGCCGCGACGACCGCGGCGCGAATGACGCGCTCGATCGGACCAACGGCCACGGGCCTCGCTGCCGTTGCGGGTGGCCCAGGCATACAGCCGGTGAGTGCGAAAACGCTCAGTGTGATAATCGTCAACAGTCGTCGGGACATGCGCTCTCCATGCAACGGAAGGTCATTTATGAATGTCTAGCGGACAGCAAACACGGGAAGACCACGGTCTATCAGGCTGCCTTGGCGTGCTGCGGGAGCACAACGGATATGCTAATCGATGCGCGGACCGTATGCGTCAACATGCATCGCCCGCCGTGCGGCAAAATGTCGGCCGCCTTCCTCGTATTGAGATCGGATTGAGTCGCCCGCACCCGACGGGCAAACGGCTACCGCGACGTCGACGCCGGCGTGATAGAACGAGTGCAGGCAGATCGGCGATCTGCTCGAATGTGGGTTTACGGTCGGCGAGTCAAGGTCGCTGGAGGCGTGGCTCCTCGAAACGGTGCCGGCCTTCACGAGCGGTGCGGACCGTGTAGCTCCGCTACTGTCGCGAAGTCTCGTCCACGCGTCACACCCCATGAAGCCAACTTCGCGAATGAGGTAGAATCGTCAGCTTCAACGATGGTGTGTCTAGGACTCGAAGCCGGGACGGCGTGACGGGCAACCGTTCGCCGAAACGCTGCATCTAACACTCCAACTAACACCGCATCTAACACTGCATCGGAGAACCGAACGCAAGTTCGTTCGCCGGTCCAATCCGATCATTAGCACTTGATTAAATTGCCGTTCGCCGAGCCTCGGTCCGATTGACGCCTGCGTCGGGACGTCCTACCGTCTCAGCCTACTAACTTGATAGTGGGAGGTTGAATCGCGTGACCCGGCATTCACTCCTTCGGACCGCAGTCGGTGCGCTCCTCACGGCAGTTGCCGTGGCGATACACGCGGCCACCGCCGCCGCCCAGACCGACGTCATCCGAGGCAAAGTCACCACCGTCGAAGGCCTCCCGCTTCCCGGAGTCCGCGTGACGGCGACCTCGATTCCCGGCAACGTGACGCGGGAGACCCGGACCAACAATCAGGGCAGCTTTCAGATCGCGTTCGCGGGCGGAACGGGCGACTACATCATGGGCTACGCGCTCATCGGGTACGCGTTCCGCCAGTTCGAGCTGAAAAGATTGGCCGACGAAGACGTTCTCCTTGCCGACGCCAAGCTCTCGGTCGTTCAACTCGACACCGTCATTTCCACCGCCTCGGGCGTCGCGCAGCGCGTCAACCGCAACTCGCCCACGCCCGACATCAGCGGGACCGAGGTGCAGATCACGCCGAGCAATCTGCCGCCGGAGTTGCAGGGCGATCTCGCGGCGATGGCGGCATCGCTGCCGGGCGTCGTGCTCGTGCCCGGGCTTGATGGCGGGCCCGACGGCTTCTCAGTGCTTGGCCTCGGTGCCGATCAGAACAGCACCACGCTAAACGGCATGCAATTCAACTCCAGCAATCTTCCGCGCGACGCGAACGTGTCGAGCTCGCTGACGACGTCGCCGTACGACGGGTCGCGCGGAGGCTTCAGCGGCGGGAATTTCAACATCCGGCCGGGGGCGGGTTCCAACTTCCGCACGCGCGGATCCAGTCTCGTCCTCAACACGCGGGGGCTCGAGTGGACGGATCGCGCCGCGCAGGCCGTCGGCACCGAGTACACGAACATCTCGCTCGGCGGCATTCTGTCCGGCCCGATCACCTACAACAAAGCCTTCTATAACATCTCATATCAGCTCGGCAGGCAGTCGCGCGACAATCAGACGCTGCTGAACACCAGCGCGCTCGGCCTCCGGACGTACGGGCTCGCGCTAGATTCGGTCACGCATTTTCGCAGCATCCTCGCGAACCGCGGCGTCCCAATCATCGCCGGACCGCAGCGTACCGAGCGGCTTGCCGACAACGGGTCCGCTTTTGGATCCATCGACCTCAACCCACCCTCGTCAACGAGCGGACAGGCGTACGGGATCACCTTCAACGGCAACTGGGGACGCCAGAGTCCGATCGGTGCAGGCGCCACGCAGCTCGAATCCTCCGCGGGCGACCGGTACAATTGGGGCGGCGGCGTGCAACTGCGAAACAGCGGCTATCTTCGCAGCATCCTCAGCGAGACGCAGCTTGGTGTGAGCGCGTCCCACAACTACGGCACCGCCTACCTGGATCTGCCGGCGGGCCGCGTGCTGGTCAACTCTGTTCTCGCCGACGGCGCGAGCGGCGTCACGAGTCTCGGCTTTGGAGGAAATCAGGGACTGAGCTCGAGCTCAGGCACGATCGCCACGAACTTCCAGAACTCGCTCTCGTGGTTCGATGACGGCAACAAGCATCGCGTCAAGCTGAGCACCGAGCTCGGTCTCAACAACAACTCGCAGAATCAGTCGTCGAATCTCCGCGGGACGTTCGCGTTCAATTCGCTGTCCGATCTCGAGGCCGGCCTTCCCGCGTCGTATACACGAACGCTCACGGCCCGCCGCCGCTCCACCGAGCAGCTCGCCGGCGCGGTCGCGCTCGGCGATTCGTACCGGCGCTCACCGGATCTTCAGGTGCAGTACAGTCTCCGCGTGGACGCCGCGCACTATACCGCGGCGCCGGCGTTCAACGAGAACATCGAGCGTGTGTTCGGCGCGCGGAACGATCGTGTTCCGTCGCCGGTGGTGCTCAGCCCGCGGATCGGATTCTCGTATACACTCGGACACGCGCAGGAGATCACGGCATTCACGGGTGCGGCCACCGCGCCGCGCGCCGTGCTTCGCGGCGGCATTGGCGTGTTCGCGAACAACGCGGGCGCCGGGTTGATCGGAGCCGCGCTCGACAACACGGGCCTGCCCGGCGGTACGCAGCAGGTTTCCTGCATCGGGCTGGCCGCGCCCACGCCCAATTGGGCCGCCTACGCCACCGATCCCGGTGCCGTGCCCGATCGGTGCGCCGATGGGACGCTCGGAACCGTGTTCTCCGATTCGGCGCCAAGCGTCACGTTGTTCGCCAAACACTTCACGCCGCAGCGGTCCATCCGATCCAACGCGTCGTGGACCGGCAGCGTTCTGGACGGACGTTTTTCCGCGAGCCTGGACGGAACGTATTCGATCAATCTCAATCAGCAGCGCTCGTTCGACCTCAACTTCGTTCCGACGACGCGGTTCACGCTGCTCGACGACGGACGCCCGGTGTACGTGAATCCGACCAGCATCGTCACGACCACGGGCTCGATTGCGTCGCGCGACGCGCGTGTGTCGCAGGCGTTCGCGCGCGTGACCGAGATCCGGTCCGATCTGCAGTCCCGGTCGACGCAGGTGACGTTCCGCCTCACTCCGATCATCCGGGGGCCCGCGCGCTTCGGCTGGAGCGGTTCCTACACCTACAGCCACATTCGCGAGCAGGTGTCGGGCTTCAGCAGCACCGCGGGCAATCCGCTCGGCGTCGACTGGGCGGCGTCGGGGCAGGGGCCGCATCAGATCACCTATAACGCCACCTACAAGTTCTTTGATGCGGTGCAGGTGAGTTGGAATGGATCGTTCCGGTCGGGCAACGCGTACACGCCAATCGTTGCCGGCGATGTGAACGGCGACGGATACTCCAACGATCGCGCGTTCATCTATTCGCAGGCGACCGCGGGCAGTGACACGGCGCTCGTATCGGGGATGCGACAGCTTCTCGCCAACGCCAGCTCGGGAACGCGCGACTGCATCGAAAAGCAGCTTGGCACGATCGCGGCGCGCAACAGCTGCCGCGCGCCGTGGAGCTCGACAGCGTCGGTCGGCGTGTCGCTCGACCGGGCGAAGTTCCGCATGCCGCAGCGCGTCAATATTTCATTTTCTCTCAACAATCCGCTCGGCGCCGCGGATCTTGTCGCGAACGGATCGGGACACCTCAAGGGATGGGGCCAGTCGCCGTTCCCCGATCAGTCGTTGCTTTACGTCCGAGGCTTCGATCCGGTTGCGAAGCGCTACATCTACGAGGTGAACCAACGCTTCGGCGCCACGCGCCCCGAGTTCGTGACCATTCGCCAGCCCGTGGTGCTGACGACCAGCCTGCGGTACGACCTCGGCACGGTTCGTGAACGTCAGACCCTGGCGCAACAACTGGGTTTTGGCCGCACCCTCCCAGGCTCGCGATATCCTGAAACGATCTTCCGGTCGGTCGGCGCAAACAGCGTGACCAATCCCATGTCGAGCATTCTTCGCCAGCAGGATTCGTTGCGTCTGACGGCGGCGCAGGCCGACAGCATTGCGTCGATGAATCGGCGATACAACTACCGGTCGGACTCGCTCTGGGCGCCGGTCGCGCGCTACCTCGCGGCGCTTCCTGCGGACTACCATGAAAACGAAGCGTTCGAGCGCTACATCCGCGCGCGCCGGGCGCAGGTGGACATGCTGATGCAAATCGTCCCCGCGATCCATGATGTTCTCACACCTGAGCAGCGTCGAAAGCTTCCGCAGCTCGTTGTCAACATTCTCGATCCGCGCTACCTCGTCTCGATCCGGAACGGAACGTCGCTCTACGTCGGCGGCGGAACGTCGCCGGCGTCCGGCCTCGTGTTTGGCTTCGCGCCGGGACTCGCCGAAGCGGCGATGGTCACCTTCATTGCCCGATGAATATGGATACTCACATGCGAGCTCGCGCGCTCGGCGCCGCCCTCCTCGCGCCATTCGTCTTGGTGTCGCCGGGACGGGCGCAGACGCCGCCGCCGCCCGGTGCGGTCGTTCCGGTGATTGGTCCACCGATTCGGAAGATCGCCACCGCGAGTGCGATTTCGACGGAGCTTCTCGGCGGGATCAATACGGTTGTCGAGCTCCGCGACGGGCGAGTGCTGGTGAACGACGGAGTCCGGCGACGGTTGCTGGCGATGGACACCACGCTGACGAAGGTCGACATCATCCTCGATTCACTCGCCGAGGTGGCCAATACGTACGGCACGCGTTCCGGGACGCTGATTCCCTATCGCGGCGATTCGTTGCTGTTCGTCGATCCCGTGTCGTATGCGATGGTCGTGCTCGATCCAACCGCGCAGATCGTTCGCGTTCGTTCGGTCTGGCGTGTGCAGGACACGTATCTGTTCTCCGCGCCGACGGGGTACTACGGCTGGCCGGGCGCCGACGCGAAGGGCCGCATCGTCTACCGAGTGCCGGCGATGCCGGCGCCACCCAAAGTCGCGCCACCTGCCGGCGTTCCATATTTCCCGCCGGAGCCGGATTCGGCGTTCATCGTCGGGATCGATCTCGACACCCGCAAGCTCGACACACTTGGCGCGGTCCGAATTCCAAAGTCGCTCAACACGATCAAGCAGTCCGTCGAAGGCTATTTCACGTTCACCACGACACTCAATCCGCTGCCGACCACCGACGAGTGGGCCGTGATGTCGAACGGAGACGTCGCGTTCGTTCGCGGGCGCGACTATCGCGTGGAGTATCTCCATGGCGACGGTACAATGACGTCGACGCAACGGCTCCCGTTCGAGTGGCAGCGCCTGTCGGACGACGACAAGCAGAAGCTCGTCGATTCGGTGAAGAACGTGAACCAGCGGCAGTATACGGTCTCATACATTGGAGCGATGATCCGCTGGGCCAATATGTACAAACGGCCCTATCCGCCGTCGTTAAAGATCCCTGATGGCTATGTCCCCACGCCCGGCCTCATGAAGGCCTGGAGACTGCCGCCCGGACTGACGCTTCCGCCGACGTATATCTATGGATGCCCGCCGGGCGTCGAGCCCACAATGACGCCGCCCGCTGCCGGAGCGGCGGCGGCGCCGATTCCCATGCCTATGCCCATGCCTACGCCTATGCCCGGTTCTCCCGGTGCGCTTTCGGGAACGCCGTCGTGCATCCCGCAGCCGATCGTGGTGGGCGGGGGCAACGTTCCGCCGCCGCCGACGCTGCGCGAGGTGAGTGTGCTGCCGGCGTCCGAGTTGCCCGACTATCGGCCGCCACTCCCTGGGGCAGCGACGCGTGCCGACGCCGACGGGAATCTGTGGATTCGAACGATCCCGCCCAAACCGATTCCCGGCGGCACCGTGTATGACATCATCAACGCGCAGGGCGAGCTTGCCGACCGGCTACAGTTGCCGCCGGGGTACGCGCTCGTTGGATTCGGAAAGGGGAAGGTGGTGTATCTCTCAACCCGCGACGCGAAGGGGTTCCATTTAGCTCGCGTGCGATTGAAGTAGCGGAATCAAAAATCAACAACTCAATCAATTGTCACTTTCACGCTGCGCGTCACCGCTACTCCCGGCGACCGTAGCGCATTGAGCCTTGGCCCTTCCCACAAACACAGGTGCGTCACTCATGGTCAGTCGTTTTCGTTCGTTGCGCTGGCTTCTCGGCGCGCTCGTTCCGTTGAGCCGAGTGGTCGCGCAGGCGCCGGCGGTGACGCTCGACCACGAGTCGAAACATCACGTGGTATTCGCGAACGAATGGGTGCGAGTACTCGACGTCGTTGTGCCGTCGGGCGACTCGACGCTTTACCACGTGCATTCCAACGACTACGTCTTCGTCACGTTCGGCGACGTCGCGCTCAAGGCGCAAGCGTTGGGAGCGGCGCAGACCGATCTTCCGCTCGCGAACGGAGAGGTGCGAATCACCATGGCGCCGATCACGCATCGCGTGCTCAATCCTTCCCGCAGCCCTTTTCATAACCTCACGATTGAGCTGCTCAAGCCGTCGGGCATGGCGCTCACACCGCGCGCGGAGGGAGTGACCGTTCTCGACAACGATCGCGTGAGGGTCGGGCGCATCGTGCTCGAGCCGGGCGAGTCTACGACGCGACACGAGCACCGCGGGCCCGGACTGGACGTCGGAGTCTCTGCGGGGACGGTGAGCGTCGTCGACGCGTCCGGTGCGACCACCCGCGTCACATACGCGCCGGCT
The DNA here is from genome assembly GCA_040002475.1 of bacterium. Classification (GTDB taxonomy): domain Bacteria; phylum Gemmatimonadota; class Gemmatimonadetes; order Gemmatimonadales; family Gemmatimonadaceae; genus JAQBQB01. Next base: position 13,266 of record JBDUEJ010000043.1, read on the forward strand.
TCGTATCGTTGGAGTGCTGCGGGCCGCACGCACACGCTCACGAACGTTGGTCGCTCGCGCGTCGAGATCGTCGAGATCGAATGGAAATAGATTCGGTCATCGGCCGGGGCTGGTGTTGCGTATAGATCTTTCGGCCTACATCGACGCGTTCGTCATAGCCTTGCCCACCTCTACAACGTGCGTTACGATAGCGCAGCCGCGCTGTGCTTGACCGACTCGAGGTCGCAGCCCCCATTGCGAACTGGCATCGCGGACGCAAGAACGGCGACGGCGCCTTCTCCCCCCTGGATCCAACCCTCCGCCAGGAACGCCGGATGCGCTTGTCAACCTCGCTGCTGTCGCTGTGCGCTGTTCTTCCACTCGCGTCATGTGGATGGCTCTCGAACAACAGTCCCGATCTCGCGAGTTGTGGAAGCGAGCTCTCGAGTGGCGCGCGACCCATTGCCGTCACGCGCGGCGAACGCTTTTTGGGCAAGGTACAGAACGCGACCGGAAAATGCCGGGGCGGCGACAACGCGCTCGCGTATCAGGCCGTGCCGTGGGTGGACTGGTCCAACTACTGGGCGACGGCCGACGAAAACTCCAAGTCGATCTGGCCGTCCAAGAACCTGCGCGGCGTGAACGGCGCGCTGATCGATCTCGAATACGAACGCATCGAGCTCATCAAATTCAATTTGTTTGATAACGGCGGCACGTTCCGCCAGTACGTCACCGGACAGGCCGGCACCGACGGCGCCGCGATCAAGCAATGGCCGGAAATGCGGCTGCCGGCGTCGAACCCCAGTTACGCGGCTGTCGGCGGCGCCGGCGACCAGCGTTGCACCGGCGAGCTGATTCGCTATCGCCAGGTCACCGGCATCTGCAACGACACGCGCAATCCGCTCATGGGCGCGACCGGCACGCTGTTCGGGCGCAACGTCGAGTTCGAGAGCACGTATCCGGATCGCGGCCTCGATCAACTCGCCAAGAATCGCAATGGCGATCGCCTGTCGCTCCTCACGCCCGATCCCCAGGTCATCAGCCGTATTCTGTTCACGCGCGCGCAGCACGACAGCGCCGCGTGCAACGACGGCTACGGCAAACCCGGCTACGCCAAGGACGCGAACTGCGACTACAAAAAGGCCCCGTTCTTCAATGTGCTTGCCGCGTTCTGGATCCAGTTCAACACGCACGATTGGTTCTCGCATCTCGTCGAAGGGCAAAACGGTCCGCAGTACATGGCGGTTGGATGCGCCACGCAGCGCGTGAATGGCGTCGACGTGCCGCTCAAGCCGGAAGACGTCGCAAAGCTGGGGTGCCGACCCACCGATCAGATGGACAAGTCGTTCGTTGCCGACTCATCGGCGCCCGGCAGCTTCACGAACGGCGGCCGGACGTATCTCAATCGCGCGCCCAAGACATTCGCCAACAACAACACGGCGTGGTGGGACGGATCACAGCTGTACGGGTACGACGCTCGCTCGCGCATTCGCGTGAAGCGCGATCCGGCCGACTCGGCGCGCTTGCTCATGGTCGCGCAGCCGAACGCCACGACCGACGGCGACAAGCAGGGCTACTTGCCGATTCTGCAGGCGACGGATCCGCAGAATCCGGATTGGGCGGGGCAGGAGTCGGTGGGGTTCCCCGACAACTGGACCGTGGGGCTCAGCTTCTACCACAACGTGTTCGCGCGCGAGCACAATCAGTTCGTGGACGCGTTCCGGGCCTATGGCAAACAGCACCCCGATGACGACTCGGGCGTGCGCGATCCCGCACGCCCGCGCGAGCCCGTCAAGTATCGCGACGTGTCCGCAAACGAACTGTTCGAGTTGGGCCGTCTCGTCGTGGCCGCCGAAATCGCGAAGATCCACACGATCGAATGGACGACGCAGCTGCTCTACGATGAGCCGCTCTTCCGCGGCATGAACAGCAACTGGAGCGGCTTGCTTCAGAACGACACGACGATCAAGCACCTGCTCGGTGATTTGGTAAACCACCTTGGAAGCGCGAAGGACGCCAGAGTGGCGAACAGCTGGTACGCCACGCTGGCGTCCGGCCCAGGCATCGTTGGCCTCGGCGCGCAGAAGCAAGACTGGGACATCTCAAAGGACGACGATGTGAACGGCGGCACGAATCACTTCGGGTCGCCATTCAACTTCCCTGAAGAATTCGTCAGCGTGTACCGGCTGCACGCACTGGTGCCCGATCTGCTCGAGTACCGCGCGCTCAACCAGCCCGACGCCATTCAGGCGAAGATTCCAGTTGTCGAAACATTCCGCGGACGCGCGACTGGGTTCATGCACGATCGAGGTCTTGCCAGCTGGGCACTCACCATGGGTCGTCAGCGGCTCGGCGCGTTGGCGCTGCAGAATCATCCGCGGTTCATGCAGAACCTCAAGATGGATCGTCTCCATTCGCCCACGAAGCAGATCGACGTTGCCGCGCTCGACATCCTGCGTGATCGCGAGCGTGGTGTCCCGCGCTTCAACGAGTTCCGCCGGCAGTACGGACTGCGCGAGCTCACGAGCTTCGACGACTTCATCGACACGCATCTCAAGTCTGACTCGCCCGACTACGCAGAGGAAAAGAAGCTCGCCACCACGCTTCGCTCGGTGTACGGACAGCACAAGTGCGACGCGAGCAAGATCATCACGCGCGCGCAACTCGGCGCACAGGCCGATTCACTCAACGACTGTCTCGGTCACCCGAACGGATCGATGGTGGACAACGTCGAGGATCTGGATACGGTCGTCGGCTGGCTGGCCGAGACGACGCGGCCGCACGGGTATGCGATCTCGGAGACCCAGTTCGTGGTGTTCATTCTGAACGCCTCGCGCCGCTTGTACAGCGACCGGTTCTTCACGTCGAGCTTCCGTCCCGAGGTGTACTCGACGATGGGCTTCAACTGGATCAACAACAACGGGCCGGCGCCGATGATCGAGACCATGGAGATCAACGGCCACGCAAATCAGCCGGTGTCGCCGCTCAAGCGCGTTCTCCTGCGCACGGTGCCCGAGCTCAAGCCCGAGCTCGACCATGTTGCCAACGCGTTCGATCCGTGGGCGCGTGATCGCGGATCGTACTACACGTTGGATTGGAAGCCGCGCAAGGGCGCCGAGAAGGACGAGGCATTCGTGAAGCAGCCGTAGCACGCCGCAATGACGACGGAAAAAGGAAAGGGCCGCCGAATGGCGGCCCTTTCTGCGTTCGGCCCGACGACGAAAACCCGCGACGGCCCTACTTCAGATATCCGCCTCCCGATGCCTTGGCGGCGGCTTGTTCGGCGCGCGGAATGAGGTCGGCCCCAGGTCCCGGGCCGGTGTACTTTCGCGTCAGGCCCCAACTCATCATGGCAATCCCGACGTTGAGCGCGCAGACGAGAATGACCTCGAACATCGCGGCGACATGCTCGGGTCGCGTATCGCTCGGCGGCGCGGCAAAGATCACTTTGCGCTGATAGATGGACACGGCCGCCCAGACGTAGATCGAGGTGATGATGACCCAGTTGAGCGTGGGGGCCCACGGACGGAGCGCGCGTTTCTCAGGCGTATTGTAAAACGTCTGGATCAAGCGGCGCGGTCCGACGTCGAGGTAACGGTAGGCCACGAGCCAGTACAGCAGCCCATAATAGTTGAACCAGTTGAGGGCGATCGACGCGACCACGATGTGCAGCGAGATCTCGAAGATGTTTCGGAAACGCACCCACGTTCCGATGAGCTTTCCGAACGACTCCGGGTTGCGATTGAAGTAGAACGCCAGCGGGAACGACGACGACAGGAGCGCGATGCGTCCGCCCCAGTACCACAGGCGGCTCTTGTAATGCAATGAGACAGGTCCGCAAACAAACAAGTCCAGCGAGACGACAATCAGATGGAAGGTGAAGATGATGATCGCTTGCCGATTGCCAAAGAGCGGGTTCAGTAGCTCGGTCGGTTTTCGGAATCCCTGATAGACCTGTCGTACCCCAACCCACACGCCCCAGAGCAGCAGGATGGAGTACAGGAGGGTGATAACGATCGCGTCGGGGGTCGCCGGCGATGTGTCCATTGGGCCTTGTGTGCGATGCCCGAGCGGAGGCTCGATGCTTCACTCCGCGCCGGCGGTTGGTCCAGAGACCTGCAATGCATCCCGCAATACACTTTGTGGATTTCCGGTGTCAGCTTCGCCGCAGGTCCCGGACGTCGGGTTATACGGAAATCCGCCGGACACGTCAACCAGGACCAACTAGGAAAGTGCGTTCCGATCGCGTAGTGTTGGTACGGATCGGGCCGCTTGCCGTTGCGGAGAGAGATCGCTCGATGACTGCGTTCATTGCCCAAACCACACAGGAAATGTTCTCTGACGAGCACGGCCGACGCTGGACCGTCGTTCATGATGGTCGCGAGTTCGAGGTGACCATCGAGGAGCGCTACTCCGGAATGGCGACCGGCGGGCTTGGTCGCATCGCGGTGTCGTTCTGGAAGATCACCACGACGGGCTACGCACCGTATCTCAGCGGGCGCGCCGTGGGCCCGCAGGACCAAAGCTTCTTTCGCGATCTTGTCGCGAAGGAATGGCCGGAGATGCAGAAGGGGGCGGAGGGGAACTGACGCCGCCCACAGCGCGGGCGTGCGGTTGTGGAGTCCCGCGAGCGCCGCGTTAGAGTTCTCTAACGCGCCGACTGTTCAATCCAGCAGAAACGACGGGATTTCGGGAACGCCGTGTTCCGCCGGTTTGTTCGGGTCGTGCCACAGCCGCTGGAGCAACTCGCTCAACAGGTTTTCCTCCTGGTGATAGAGCGGTCGGCCGAGATCCGTTGCCGCGGCGGAGGCGAGCGTGGTGCGCGCATCGCCGGCCGCCACCTCCGGGCCCGCGATTTCATTCGCGTGACGTCGAAACCAGCGCTCGCCCTGACGCCACATGGCGCGCGCGAAGCGTTCGTACTCTTCTCCCGGCACGGCGCGCGGAAAGTGCGCGTCAACCGCTGTGTCAGTCCTGGTCGGACGACCGGTAACTCGTCGAGTCGGGCGTTCCGTGCTCCGCATGCGATGCCTCGGAAGATCGTGTCTTCCCCTAGTGTCGGCACGAAACCAAAAAAACCGCACACCGCCGATTGGACTGCCCGAATCCGCACGGCTCGAGCGGCCCTTTCTCGACCTCAAGACGCGCGTTGCCGGCGCGGCGCCGATTCGCCCGGAGATTGCGCGCTACCATTAGCCCGCCGGACCGCCCATATTTGCCGACACCATGGCTGCTCCCCCAAAACAATCGATCGTGCTCGACGCCCGTGCCTTCGACCGAACACTTCGCCGGATGGCGGACGAGATCGTCGAGTTGAACAACGGCACGGACGGCCTCGTCATCGTCGGCATACAGCGCCGCGGCGTTCAGCTCGCGGCGCACATCGTATCGACGATCGCGGCGCGCGAAGGCGCCGAGGTTCCGCAAGGCGCGTTGGACATCACGCTGTATCGCGACGACCTCCAGACGGTCGGACCGCGGCCGCTCGTCGGTCAGACGCGCATTCCCGTGGACATCGACGGGCAGCACGTCGTGATTGTCGACGACGTGCTCTACACCGGTCGAACCATTCGCGCGGCGCTGGACGAGCTGGCCGACTTCGGCCGCCCGAGCCGCATTGCGCTCGCGGTGCTCATCGATCGCGGGGGCAGGGAACTGCCCATTCAACCAGACATCGTCGGCAAGGAGATCACGATCGAACCGTCGCAGCGCGTTGACGTGTTGGTCGACGAGCTCGATGGGCGCAACGCGGTCGTCATTGCCGACCGGGAGGCCACAGCGTGACGTTGTCGCTCGGCAAAGATCTTCTTGGGCTCGAGCCGCTGAGCGGCGATCAAATCAAGCTGATTCTCGACACCGCCGAGCCGTTCAAGGAGATCAGTGAGCGGGTGATCAAGAAGGTCCCGACGCTGCGCGGCGCGACGATCGTCAATCTGTTCTTCGAGGCGTCGACGCGCACGCGGATCTCGTTTGAATTCGCTGAAAAGCGATTGTCGGCCGACACGGTCAATGTGGCCTCGACGGGGTCGAGTGTGTCGAAGGGTGAGACGCTCGTCGATACGGCGCGAAATCTCGAGGCGATGCGCATCGACATGGTGGTGATCCGCCACGGTGCGTCGGGGGCGGCGCGATTCCTTGCCGATCGCATCGAGTCGAACGTCATCAACGCCGGCGACGGAACGCACGAGCATCCGACGCAGGGGCTGCTCGATTTATTGACACTTCGCGACCATTTCAAGACGCTCGAGGGCGTGAAGGTCTGCATCGTCGGTGACGTGCTGCACTCTCGCGTGGCCCGCTCCAACATCTGGGGCCTCACGAAGATGGGCGTGCAGGTGGGCGTGTGCGGTCCACGGTCGCTGCTGCCCAACGCGATCGACGAGATGGGTGTGACCGTCTTCTCGCGCGTGGAGGAAGCGATCGAGTGGGCCGACGCGCTCAATATTCTGCGTCTCCAGCTGGAGCGCATGACCGCCGGCTACATCCCGTCGCAACGCGAATACAACCGCGTGTTCGGCATCTCGCGCGAGCGCCTCGACCGCGCCAAGCGCGACATTCTCATTCTTCATCCGGGCCCAATGAATCGCGGTGTGGAAATCGACTCCGACGTTGCCGATGGACCATTCAGCGTGATTCTCGATCAGGTGACGAACGGGGTCGCGGTTCGTATGGCCGTGCTCTATCTGTTGTCGGGAGGCAAGCCGGAGTTGGCCGAAGCCGCCAAGCGCTCGGGGGGCGAGCGATGAGCCGCTCGGTGCTGCTCCGCGGCGGGCGTGTCATCGATCCGTCACAGTCGCTCGACCAGATCGCCGACGTGCTCATTGTCGGCGAGAAGATCGAGGCCGTCGGCGCGCGCGTTGGAAATGAGACCGCGGGGCGCGACGGACTCGAGACGATCGATTGCACAGGCGTCGTCGTGAGCCCGGGGTTTATCGACGTTCATTGTCATTTGCGCGAGCCGGGCCGCGAAGAAGTCGAGACGATCGCGAGCGGCGCGCGCGCCGCCGCCGCCGGTGGATTCACCGCCGTGTGCGCCATGCCGAATACGGATCCGGTGACGGACAATCAGGCGGCGGTTGGTTTCATCAGTCGCCAAGCGTCGCGCGCCGACGCCGCGCGGGTCTATCCGATCGGCGCGATCTCGCTCGGACAGCGCGGCGAGGCCCTCGCCGAATTCGGAGAGATGGTCGCCGCGGGCGCCGTGGCCGTGAGCGATGACGGCAAGCCCGTGGTGAGCGCGCATCTCATGCGCACCGCGCTCGAATACGCGCGCACGTTTGGTATTCCAGTCGCCGATCATTGCGAGGAGCCGACGTTGGCGTTCGGCGGCGCGATGAACGAGGGCATCGTGAGTGCGCGGCTCGGACTCAAGGGCATTCCGGCTGAAGCCGAAGAGATCATGGCCATTCGCGACATCCTGCTCGCGCGTCGCACGGGCGGGCATGTCCATCTCTGTCACATGAGCACGCGCGGCTCGGTCGAGCTCATTCGGTGGGGAAAGGACCGGCACATCAACGTGACCGCGGAAGTGTGCCCGCATCACATCTCGCTCACCGAAGACGCCGTCGAAGGCTACGACACCAACGCGAAGATGAACCCGCCGCTCCGCACCGCCGACGATGTCGCGGCGCTCCAGGAGGCGGTGCGCGACGGCACGATCGACCTCATCGCGACGGACCACGCGCCGCACCATTACGACGAGAAGGAACGCGAGTTCGCCAACGCGCCGAACGGCATCATCGGGCTCGAGACGGCGCTTGCCGTGAACATCACGTGGCTGGTCGCGCCCGGAATCATCGAGCTGCCCGTGCTCATTGACCGGATGTCGTGTGCGCCGGCGCGTGTGTTCAAGCTTCCCGGCGGGACACTGCGCCGCGGTGCCGACGCCGACGTCACCGTGTTCGATCCCGCCGTGAGTTGGCTGGTGGAGCCGACCAAATTCAAGACCAAAGGGCGCAACACCCCGTACGCGGGAAAAACCCTCCAGGGGCGCGCCATCTGCACGATCGTGGGAGGCCGGGTCATCCATCGCGCCATCCCGTGACGGGGCCCGCGGTGTGAGCCGGCCGACCGAACGCGCCGCCGCCGGTGCGGCGATCGTTCGCGTGTGCCGGCGGCTGTACGAGCGCGGCCTCGTGGCCGGGCCCGATGGAAATGTTTCCCAACGGCTGTCAGACGGGTCTATTCTCGTGACCCCGGCGGGAATGTCCAAGGTCGACGTCGAACCCGCCGACCTCGTAGTCGTGGATCCAAACGGAGTAGTGCTTACTGGACGGCGCCAGCCGTCGAGCGAACTTCGAATGCATCTGCGAATCTATTTGCGCCGGGGCGACGTTCACGCTGTGGTACATGCACATCCACCGACCGCAACGGGGTTCGCTGTCGCCGGCGAATCGTTCGTGGCGCCGGTGTTACCCGAAGTTATCTTGCAAATGGGGGCGGTTCCGCTGGTGCCGTACAGCACACCGGGAACCGACGCACTGGCCGACAGTTTCGAGCCGTTTCTCAACGGGCACGACGCGTTCCTGATGGCAAATCACGGCGCGACCACCGTTGGATCCACGATCGAGCTGGCGCACCAACGCATGGAAAGCCTGGAGCACGCGGCGAAGATTCTCGTTGTCGCGCGCGCCGTTGGCAGGGTGAATGAGCTCAGCGTGGCCGACGTGAATGAGTTGCGGGCACACCAGGCGTTGCGAGGATCACGCGAGGACCAACGATGACTGATACCAACCGTTCGTTGAGCGAGGTGCCCGCGCTGGTTGCGGAGCGCCGGCGTTTTGAAGGCTGGCTTGCTGCGCTCGACGCGCGGCGCGAGACAACGCCTGTCCATGTCTTCGAGCGGGTCCAGGCGGACTATCGCAGCCGACTCAAAGGCGTCGACGAGCAACTGGAATCGCACCGGCAGGCGATCGAGGAAGAGCGCGCCAGCGTTCAGTCTCGCCTATCGCTGTGCCAGGCCGAAGAGCAAATGGGTCGCGACGAGCGTGCTGAGCTCGAGTTGCGTGCGCACGTGGGCGAGCTGGCCGGCAAGGACGCCGAGGGCCAATTTCGCGCCGTCGACGAGTCGTTGGAAAAGCTCGTCGTCGAGGGCGACGGACTGCAGGCGCGAATCGCGGAGCTGGACGCGTTGCTCGCGATTCGGAGCTCATCGGGTGTTGCAGATGCGCCGGCCGCTTCCGCTGGCGATCAGGATGAAGCCCCAGTCGAGCCAGCGGCGGACGGAGACCCGACGCCGCCAGAAGCGGCGCTGCCGGTCGAGGCGTCGGCGAAAGTAGACGAGCCGCTGCGGCCATCGTTCGACGAGCTGGCGTTCCTCAACACGGTAGTTGGCCCGGAGGATCGCGATGGGTCTGCTGCCCGCGGCGGCAGCCATGGGCGTCCGGCCGAGGTACGGCGCGACTCCGGTGTGGTGCGAATGGAACGACCGTCCGAATCACTTCTCGCGGGCCTGGCCGAATCCGAGCGCGAGCCCGGCAGCGAAGCGCCCTTGGCGGCGAACGTGACGGCCAACCAACCGATCGTCCTGCGCTCCGGCGCCGTGGAAGGGTCCAAGACACTCAAGTGCGCCGAGTGCGGATCGATGAACTATCCGACGGAATGGTATTGTGAACGGTGCGGCGCGGAGCTGGCGGCGCTCTAAGAGGCGAGGTGCGGCTCGGCGGTTGAATCCGCGATGACGGAAAGGAAAAAGGCGACGGGAGCTCCCGTCGCCTTCGTCATACGTGCGCGGCGTATCCCGGCACCGCTTTGACGCGTTACGCGCCGGCCTTGCTCAATCTGCTCTTGTTGCGGGCGGCCATGTTGCGGTGTATCAGGCCTTTGCGCGCCGCGCGATCGAGCAGTTGCGCCGCGGCAACTCGGTGTTCGGGCGTGGCGTCCGGCGCGTTGGCCTTCTTGAGCGCCGTCCGCAGGGCGGAACGTTGCGCGCGGTTGCGCACGGTCGCCGCGCGCGACTTACGCATGTTCTTCTTTGCGGATGCGATATTCGGCACGAAAAAACTCTCCAAAAACTTGTGAAATTCGCGGGGTCCGCGAAGGCTGGAACCTAGAGTTCGGTATGGCGAAAGTCAAGGCGCTATAACGCTTTGACACCACTCCGCAACATAACTACCTTTCGCGCCAATCGCCCCAGCGTAGGGTAGTGGGTCATGTCGTTGGCTTTCGGCCGACCCGCCATCCAGCACAGCCAGATTTTCGGGCGCGGTGCCACCCCGTCCCGTACCGCCGACGTTGGACATTCAAGGCATACTGCTGTTCGCTCCCGTGCTGCTGTTCTCGGTCATCGCGCATGAGTACGCGCATGGCTACGCGGCCTTGAAACAGGGTGACACCACGGCCCTCATGTTGGGTCGTCTCACCTGGAACCCGATCAAGCACATCGATCCGTTCATGACGGTGATTCTTCCCGCCATGATGTACGTTCTGTCACACGGCACGATGATGTTCGGCGGGGCAAAGCCCGTCCCGGTCAATCCGCGGAACTACCGCTCGTTCAAGCGCGGAGACATCATCGTTTCCCTGGCCGGCGTGTTCGTGAACCTGCTCCTCGCGCTCGCGTCGATGCTGGTGTTCGTGATCGTCGGAATGATCGGACACGCCGCTCCCGCGCTCAACTCCACGCTCGGCGTCGTGCAGGCGATGATGGTGATCGCGCTGCGACTGAATCTGTTGTTGATCGCGTTCAATCTGATCCCGATTCCGCCGCTCGACGGATCGCACGTGATGAAATACCTGCTCCCGCCGGCGTGGTCGCTGCGCTACCAAGAGTTCGGACGGTTCGGCATCGTCATTCTCATTCTGTTGCTCAGTTTCGGAAACGGATTTCTCGAGTTCTGGATGCGGCCCGCGATGTCGTTCGGAAGCCTCTTGATGGCGTGGACGTCTCCGTTTCAGCTGCCGACGCTTCGGCAGTGGTTGGGTTGATCCGCCGATGACTGCCACGTTTCTCGAGCCACACGTCGCCGAGCCGGGATCGGGCTTCGTCGTCGAGCTGACGGCGTTCACCGGACCGCTCGATCTGCTGCTGTCGCTCATTCGCGAGGAACAGGTCGACATTTACGACATCCCGATCGCGCGCATTTGCGCGCAGTTCGTCATTCGCATCCGCTCATTGGGATTGAACGAGGCGGCCGAATACCTGGAGATGGCGGCTCGTCTGCTCCGCATCAAGGCGCAGATGCTGTTGCCGCGCGGCGACGAGCTGGCGTGGGAAGATCCGCGCGCGGAGCTCGTGCGTCGTTTGCTCGAGTACCAACAAATGCGCGAAGTGGTGGACGTGCTGGAGCGTCGGGGCGAGGAGCGCCGGAATCAGTTCGCGCGGGCCTATCTCCCGCAGCAAGCCGCGCCTCCGCAAGCGCCGCTCGCCCTGTCTCTCGCCGAGCTGCTGTCGGCGGTCGATCGCGTGTTGCGCGCGGCGCGCCAGCCGAACATGCACGAGATCATTCCGCGCGCGATCGACATTCCGGGCGCCATCTCGCTCATTCGCTCCATCCTCACGCTTCGCGCACGAATCATGTGGACGGAGATCGTCGAACGCGGCGCCGAGCCGTGGCAAGTTCTCTCGACGCTTCTCGGACTCCTCGAGCTCGCGAAGCTGGGCGAGCTGCGGGTGCTCCAGCCCAAACCATTTGCCAACGTGGAAATCTCTCGTGACGCCGCTAGCGAAGCTGCTTGAAGCGGCGCTGTTCGCCAGCGCACGACCCATCGCGACCGACGAACTCGCGTCCCTCGATCCCGAGGTGTCGCCGGCCGAGCTGCAATCGGCGCTCGACGAGATCCGCGAGCACTACGATGTGGAAGGCCACGGCGTGGAGCTCACGGAGCTTGGCGGCGGATGGCAGATCCTCACGCGCGCCGAATACACCGAAGCCATCGAACGCGCACAACTTGCCGCGCGTCCCGCTCGGCTGTCGGGCGCCGCGCTCGAAACGCTGGCGATCATCGCGTATCGTCAACCGATCAGCCGCTCCGAGATCGAGGAAATTCGCGGCGTGGCAGTTGGCGGCGTGCTCAAGTCGCTGCACGAGCGTGGTCTGATCGACGTCGTGGGCCGGGCAGAGGGGTTGGGTCGCCCGTTGTTGTACGGCACCACTCCCGTGTTTCTCGAGCATTTCGCCCTGCGCCATCTCGAAGAGCTTCCGCGCGCCGACGAGCTGGCGATCGCGCTGCGCTTGCCGCCGCGCGAGCCGGAAATGGCGTCCGCCGTCGACGAGAACGACTGATGTCAGAGACGATGCGCATCCAGCGCGCGCTCGCTCGCGCGGGCGTCGCGTCACGCCGGAAGGCCGAGGAGCTGATCGTGGCCGGTCGCGTGCATGTGAACGGAGACGTCGCGCACACCGGTCAATCCGTCGACCCGACACGCGATAAGATTCTCGTTGACGGAAAGCCGATCGGCGCGCCGGTCGCCGTGGAATGGCTCGTGCTCAACAAGCCCGGCGGCGTGATGACGACGCGCTCGGATCCGGATGGGAGACCGACGGTGTTCGACATGGTGCCGAAAATCCCCGGCCTCACCTACGTGGGACGGTTGGACTATCTCACCGAAGGGGTGCTTCTGCTCACGACGGACGGCGAGGCGGCGCACCGGCTTTCGCATCCGAGCAGCGAAGTGGAGCGCACGTACGTAGCCACGGTGACAGGGAAGGCCGACGAAGCCGTTTTCGCGGCGCGCGAGGGTGTGACGCTCGACGACGGTCCGGTAAATCCCACGCGTGTCGAGGCGCGCCGACTCGGCCGCGACCGCTGGGAATTTGAGGTGTCGATCACCGAAGGGCGCAAGCGTGAGATTCGTCGGCTCTGCACCGCATTGGGGCTCGGGGTCGAACGGCTGGTGCGTGTCAAGTTTGGACCGGTGGAGCTCGGTGAGTTGCCGAGCGGTCAAACGCGAAAGCTCACACCGCGCGAACGATCGGCGCTGGCGGCGATCGGGCTGTAGAAGCACCGGCACCTGGTTTCCCCCACGGGGTAGGAGCGGAGACCTGGCCGGGTGCGTTACTCATTCGTGTCATCGATCTCTCGACTGCAACCCTTCGACCTCTCGACATACCGTGGCTACACAGGCGTCGCATGCGTCAACCGCGGCAGCGGATTCCCGACTCGTACAAGATGTGGCGCGGCAGGTCGCGCGCCGAGTCGTTGGCCAGGATTACATGGTGGATCGACTGCTGATCAGTCTTCTCACCGGCGGGCACGTGCTGCTGGAGGGTGTGCCGGGACTCGCGAAAACACTCACGGTGCGAACGCTCGCCGAGACGATCGACACGACGTTCCACCGCATTCAGTTCACGCCGGATCTGTTGCCGGCCGACGTGCTCGGCACGCAGGTGTACGATCAGTCCACGGGGCAGTTCTCGGTCAAACGCGGTCCGATCTTCGCCAACATCATCCTGGCCGACGAGATCAATCGTGCGCCGGCCAAGGTGCAGGCGGCACTGCTCGAGGCGATGCAGGAGAAGCAGGTGACGATCGGCGGCACCACCTTCAAGCTCGAAGAACCGTTTCTGGTGTTGGCCACGCAGAATCCGATCGAGCAGGAAGGCACGTACCCGTTGCCTGAAGCGCAAGTTGATCGCTTCATGCTCAAGTTGCGTGTGGGATATCCGACGCGTGACGAAGAGAAGGAGATCATGCGCCGCATGGCGAGCGGTGACCCGATCGACGTCCAGGCGGTGGCGACGCCGACGCAGATTCTCGAGGCGCGCCATCGGATCACCGAGTTGTACATGGACGACCGCATCATGGACTACATCGTGGATATCGTCCTGGCCACGCGTGAGCCCGCCGCGGCAGGTCTGCCCGATCTCGCACCGCTCATCGAATACGGCGCGAGTCCGCGCGCCACGATCGCGCTTGCGCAGGCGTCGCGCGCGCACGCATTCCTTCGCGCGCGTGCCTTCGTGACGCCGGACGACGTGAAGGCGATTGCGCCCGACGTCCTGCGCCATCGCGTCTTGACGACATACGAGGCCGAGGCGGAAGAGGTAACGAGCGATCAGATCGTGCAGCGGGTGCTCGCGAAGATCGAGTCGCCGTAATGGATCGAGCGCGGACCGCGTGCGACGCGGCGGACGGCGGAGCCGTGGATGGTATTCGGATTTCTTAGACGGAAGCCGCGCCCGGCCGCGAACGACACGGCGGTACCGCCGTCGGTAACGTCGTCGCCAAAACCGTCGAAAGCGTCAAAGGCGCCGGCGAAGGACGCACGTCCCGAGTCTCGTGATCAGCGGCGGGCGCGCGAAACAGCGCAGGAACGCGCGCGCTATGACGCGCACGATCACCTGCGTCCGACGTCGAAGTCGCCGGCGGTTCCGCCCGAAGTGCTGCGGCAGGTCAAACTGCTCGAACTGCGCACGCGCGGACTGGTCAACTCGTTGTTCACTGGCGAGTACCGCTCGGTCTTCAAGGGACAGGGCATGGAGTTCGCCGAAGTGCGCGAGTACCAGGCGGGCGACGAAGTGCGAAGCATCGATTGGAATGTCACGGCGCGCATGCAGCGTCCGTACGTCAAACGCTATATCGAGGAGCGCGAGCTGACGGTCATGCTTGCGGTGGACGTTTCGGGCTCCGAGCGCTTCGGCACGCGGTTGCGGTTCAAGAGCGAGCTGTCGTCGGAGCTCGCTGCCGTGTTGGCGATGTCGGCCATCCGCAACAACGATCGCGTTGGTTGCATCATGTTCACCGATCGCATCGAGCACGTGGTGCCGCCGCGAAAGGGCCGGCGTCACGCGCTTCGATTGATCCGCGACATTCTCGCCTTCGAGCCAAAAGGGCGCGAGACCGACATTGGCGGGGCGCTCGAGTATCTCAACAAGATGCTCAAGCACAAGGCGATTGTATTCGTGGTGTCGGACTTCCTCGGCGCGGAGATCGACCGGCCGCTCAAGTTGCTGGCACAAAGGCACGACGTTGTTGCGGTCACGGTGGACGATCCGAGCGAGCATGTGTTGCCCGACATCGGACTCGTGCGACTCATCGATCCGGAGTCCGGTGCCGCACTCGACGTTGACACGAGCGACCCCAAAGTGCGCGCGCGATTCGAATCGCAGGTGACCGAGGAGTCGGCCAAGCGTCGCCAACTGCTTCGCCGCTTGGCGATCGACGAGATTCCCGTGCATACCAACCTCGGAATCATGGACCCGCTGCTCCGTTTCTTTCGGTCTCGTGAACGGAGGATTCGCAAATGAGGCGCGTTGTCATGCGTGTCGTCAGGCTCGCGCTCGTAGCCGCGTCGTTGTTCCCGGCGATCGCTCACGCGCAGCGAGGGCAGATCGACGTCAAGGCTGGTGTGACGGTGACGCCCGATACGGTGCGCATTGGCGATCCGTTTCGCGTCACGGTTGGCATCCGCGCGCCGCGCGGAGCCACGATCGAGTTTCCGCGCACCACGGACTCGACGTCAGCGGTGCAGTCGCTCGATCCCGTCGCGGTCCGCACCAGCGGCGACACGACGGCCGTCGAGCAGTACGCGGACTATCGCGTGGCTGCGTGGGATGTCGGATCGCAATCGGTTCGGCTCGAAGACGCCATCGTGCGCTTCAACGGCGCCGAGCGACACATCCCACTCGGCGGGGCGGCTGTGGTCGTCCGGAGTCTGCTGCCCGCCGACTCGACACTGCGAGTGCCGAAACCGCCGCGCGCGCTCTTCGAGTTCAATCCATTTCCGTGGTGGCTCATCGCGCTCATCGCGGCCGCCGTCATTGCGATGGGTCTGTTGATCTGGTGGTGGTTTCGCCGCCGGCAAAAACCGGTATTGACGCTCGTCGTCAATCCATTCGAGCGGGCCGAGGCGGAGTTCAAACGTGTCGAGGCGCTCGCGCTGCTCGATGCCGGGGAGCGCGGCCGCTACGTCACACTGATGGTCGAAATTCTGCGCGACTATCTCGCCGCTCGTTACGCTGAAGCCGCGCTGTCGTTGACGAGCACGGAGTTGCAGCGGTCCATGCGCGAACACGCCTTCGTTCCGACCGAGCGCATGACCCGCCTGTTGACCGACGCGGACCTGATCAAATTCGCGCGCCGGCCGGTGAGCAGCGATCGGGCGCGTGAGCTCGGACGCGAGGCACGGGCGATCGTGGCGCAGGAGCACACCGCGTCGCAGCCGGCCGAACCGGCACAGGCGGCCGCATGATGCTCACGCTCTCATCGATTCAGTTTGCGTCAGCCTGGGTGCTGGCGTTCCTCGTGCTGCTGCCGATCTGGTGGCTCATTCGCCGCAAGCGTCGGCCGCCCGGCATTGTGTTCTCGCGTGTCAGTGTTTTGGCATCGGGCCCGCGCGCCGGCCGTGCGACAACGCTCATGCTGTTCATCATGCGGAACTTGCTGCTCGCGTCGACGATTGTCGCGCTCTCGCGGCCTCGCGCCGGCGCGCACGCCGAAGACGTCACGAGCGAGGGGATCAACATTGTGCTGGCCATCGACCTGTCGAGCTCCATGCTCGCGCAGGATTTCCAACCGCAGAATCGTCTCGAAGTGGCCAAGGATGTGGTGAAGCGCTTCATCACGGCGCGCACGAGTGACCGGATCGGTGTCGTGGCGTTCGCCGCGGAAGCGCTGACCCAAGTTCCGCTGACCACCGACTATCCGGTGGTGAACGCCGCCGTCGACAACCTCGCGGCCGGACAACTCGAGGACGGCACCGCGATTGGCACAGCGATCGCCACGGCGGCCAACCGGTTGCGCGACGCACCCGGTCGTTCGCGCGTGATGATTGTATTGACCGACGGCGAAAACAATCGTGGTGCCATCGACCCGCGCACGGCGGCCAAGGCGGCCGCGGTCTTCGGCATCAAAATCTATACGATCGGCGTCGGCACCGAAGGTATGGCGCCGGTGCCCGTGGGCCGCGGTCTGTTTGGACTGCGCTATGAGAATCGTCTCGTGCGCATCGACGAGCCGTTGCTCGCCGACATCGCCAAGATCACCGGCGGCCGCTACTATCGCGCGCGCGACGCCGCGGCCCTCGAGCGCATCTATCAAGAGATCAATCAACTCGAGCGTGAGCCGGTGCGGACGCGTTCCTATGTGCGGTATACGGAGCTCTTTCGGTGGCCGTTGTATGTCGCCGCGCTCGCGCTCGTAATCGAGTTGATGCTGGCCGCGCGGCGGGGACCACTGCCATGAGCGATCTCGTCTTCGACTACCCGTATCTGCTCGCGCTCGGCCTCGTCTTGCCGCTGCTCGCCGTTCTCGTCCTCGGACACGCGTACAAGCAGCGCCGCGTGCGATTGGAGCGCCTTGGCAGCATGGACGTCGTGTCGCGCTTGATTCCTATGAATACGCTCATTCGTCCCGGCTGGCGAATGACGCGGCTCGGACTGGCCAGCGCGCTCGTCGGGATCGCCGTCGCGGGACCGCGGTGGGGCGACGAACGCACCGTGGTCCGGTCGCAGGGAATTGACATGGTTCTCGCGCTCGATGCGTCGCTGTCGATGATGGCGCAGGACGAGCGACCGAGCCGGATGGAGCGCATGAAGGCCGAGGTGCGGCGGCTGCGCGCCGTGTCGCCCGGCGACCGGATTGCGGTACTGGCGTTCGCCGGGCGGAGCTACGTCCTTTCCCCGTTCACGATCGACGCCGGCGCGCTCGATCTTTTCCTCGACAACCTCGATCCGTCGGTCGTGGGGCAGGCCGGGAGCTCGTTGGCGCGAACGATCCGCCAGGGCGTCGACCTCGCCACGCTGACGAACAGTGGCGCCGACCGCGCGATAGTCGTCATGAGCGATGGAGAGGCGTTCGAGCCGATCGAAGACGTCGTGACCGAGGCCAAGCGTGCGGGCTCGCAGGGAATCAGTCTGGTGACCGTGGGATTCGGCACCACACACGGAGCCACGATTCCGATCACTGCTCCGAACGGATCGATCACGACAAAAAAGGACGAAAACGGAACTACTGTGGTGACGACGTACCACCCCGAGTTTCTCAAGGCGGCGGCCGACGCGGCCGGCGGAACCTTCATCGAGGCGAACGCCACCGACAAGGCCGCCCGCGTGAAGTCGTCGCTCGCGTCGCTGCGGACGCAATCACGCGCCAGCCTCGGGGGCGAGACAAAGACACCGCGGTATCAGTGGTTTCTGTTTCCAGCGTTCGCGCTTCTGCTCCTCGACACGGCGCTCATTGAACGGCGCGGACGCCGGAGCACGCGTCCGGCGTCCGCGCACACCGCGGCCGCGGGCCTGTTGCTCCTCCTGTCGCTCAACGGCTGCGCCGGAATCTCGCGCACGCGGCAGGCCACGGCGGCATATCGCCGCGGGCAGTTCACGCAGTCGGCGTCGCTCTTTCGCGATGCGATCACGGCGGGCGACAACAAGCCGGAGACGGTTTACAACTTTGGCACGGCGTTGGTTGCCGCGGATTCCAACGCTACTGCATCCGAGGCCCTTGGGCGGCTCATCGACAGCAAGAACGACGAGTTGCGCTTTCGCTCGCTGTTCAATCTGGGGCTGGCCGATCTGAAAAATGGTTTGTCGACGCCGGCCGGTCCGGACAATACGGCGCTCGACTCTGCCTTGGCCGTCTATAAGAAAGCGATTCTGATGCGTCCCGATGATCTGGATGCGAAGTGGAACTACGAGCTCGCGTTGCACAAGAAAAAGGAAGGCGGCGGTGGAGGGGGCGGGGGCGGCGGGGGGAACTCGAACAAATCTCCGCAGGGCCAAAAGCCACAACCGCAGGGCGGATTGGGTCAGCAACAGGCGGAGCAGTTGCTCGGCAGCGCGGCCCGCGAAGAGCGTGATGTGCAATCCAAGAAGCAGAAGGCCAACCGCGTTGAGCCGCCACCGGGAGGAAAGGACTGGTGATCGGCATTCTCGGGTTGGCCGCACAACTGTCCATCGTCGCGCACGCGCCTGATACGGCGACCACGTGCGAGGCGGTGGAGATCAGTGTTGCCGTGAGCGTCAAGGGCAATGCGGCACCGCTTCTGATCGCGCCGTCCATGGCGCCCTTCGACGTGCTTCGATCGTCGGCGGTTCCGCATCTCACGTACGACCCGCGCGGCCAAGGCTCGACGATCGCCGAATACCGTTACGTGCTCACCACCGACCGCGTTGGCACGTTCACAATTCCGTCGTTCGAAGCACGGCAGGGCGGAGCGGTTGTGCATTCGCGCGGGGTTGCGATCGCCATTCGGCCCGCGACCGCTCGCATCGTTCCCACCGTCATCGCGCGCGCGCGGGTGGACACCAGTCTCGAAGTCAACTTCCACGCGCTCACGCTGCCCGAAACGGTGTTCGTGGGACAGCAAGCAAACTATGAAGTCGCGGTGTTCCTCAACGAAACGGTCCGCGACCGCCTGCGCCGGAATCCCACGTTCTTTCCGCCGGACATGCAGTCGATGCTCGCCTACGACGTGCCGGTGCGGGGCGATCCGCCACGCCGTCAGGTGGGCTCGCACTGCTTCGACGCACTGGTGTATCAGCGCGCGCTCTTTCCGCTCATGCCCGGTCGATTCGCCATACCGCCCGCGCAGCTGGTGTACTCGCTGCCGCTGTCGGCAAGCTTTTTCAGTCGCGAAGAGACTCACGAGCTGCAGACGGACAGCACGGTCATCGTCGCGGTCGAGCCGCCGGCACAAGGCCGCCCGTCGGACTACGGCGGCGCCGTCGGCAATCTGCGGGTCGCCGCGAAGCTCGATACAAACGGAACGCGGGTCGGTGATCCGCTCACGCTGACCGTACGTGTTTCGGGGACCGGCAACGTCAAGTTGCTTCCGCCGCCGCTCGTCGGCGTTCCGTGGGGAACGCTCGTCAAAGGCGACGAGCGCGTGCACGTCGACACGACCGCTCGCAAGGTTGCCGGCTCCAAGGAATTCGACTGGGTCCTCACCCCGCGCATTGCCGGCGAGCTGGATCTGCCGCCAATCCGATATGCATTCTTCAATCCCGACTCGCGGCGCTATGAAGTGAGCTCAACGAACGCCACGAAGGTTCACGTGCGAGCGGGTTCCTTGGCGTCGTCCGACACAACGCGCACGGAGACGCTGCTCGCGCTTCGGACGCGCTATCGAGGCGCGGCGGCGACGCCGCTGCACGAGCATCCGGTCTTCTGGGCGTTCCTCGCGCTGCTTCCTGTTCCCGCGTTGACGCTGGGCACGCGCGATCGTCGTCGTCGCACCGTCGCGCGCCAAGTGACCCACGCGTCCCGCCTCACGGCCCTGACACGCGGCGGCCCAAAGGCGCTCGATGCCTCCGACGTGCGGCGCGCCTTCACCAGCGCCCTGACCGAACGTCTTGGCCTTGTGCCCGAGAGCTTCACGCGCCCGGGCGCGTTGGCGCGCGCCCTTCGCCGCCGCGGCGTAACCACCGCTGTCGCGCTCGACGCAGAGCGTTTTCTCCGCGAGCTAGACGAGGCCGCGTTCTCCGCCTCGGGCACGCTCAAGTCCGATGCTGCCGAGCGTGCCGCGCACCTTTATCAGTCGATTGATGCAGAAGCGCTCACGCGCGCGAGCATCGGTCTTCCGGTGCTCTCAATCATTGGCGCGCTACTCATCAGCGGCGGCGTCGCCACCGCCCACGCCTACAACACCAGCGTCGCGCAACAGGCGTTCGATGCCGGCGTCGCGGCCTACGAGCAGCACAATTTCGTCGCCTCGCGAGAGGCGTTCATTACGTCCGTCACTGCCGAACCGCGTGCGCCCGACGCATGGGCGGATCTGGGGACGGCGTCGTGGGCCTCGGCCGACACGGCCCGCAGCGTCGTCGCCTGGCAGCGCGCGCTTCGCATTGAGCCGCGCGCGGACGACGTCCGCGCGCGCGCCGAGCTCGTGCATGCTCTCCCGTGGACGGCGGCGGGTTACGTTCCGCCCATTCCCGCATCATGGATCTTCGACATCGCGGCGGCGCTATGGCTGCTCGCCTGGGCGCGCGCGACGTATCACGCCGTGCGCGGGGAACGGATTGGCGGCCGCTCGGTGGCGACGTTTGCGGTGCTGGCTGGACTCGTGGCGATTGCCGGATTTGCCCTGCAGGATCGAGAGTCGGGCCGGCGGGTCGCTGTCATTCGCCGAACCGCATCGCTGAGCGACGACCCTGGACTCGGCGGCGAGCGTGGTGCGACGGCGATCGTGGGCGAAGTGGTGCGCGTCACGGGGCGACAGGGCGCGTGGACGCGTGTTGCACTGGACGACGGACGCGACGGCTGGGTGGAGAACGCCGCGATCATCTCGCTGGACATTCGAGACGCCTCGCAAATCGGCGGCGGATGACGGCACGGAGCGCGACGTCCGCCGATTGACGCTCGCGCCGCCACGCCGGTAGCTTTGCGCGGTGCCTGTCGCCGCCCCTCAACGAATCGCCGTTCTTCCGAGCGCCGTCGCCGATCAGATTGCGGCCGGCGAAGTCGTCGAGCGTCCGGCATCCGTCGTGAAGGAATTGGTCGAGAACGCGCTCGACGCCGGCGCCACGTCGATCGACCTGGCGATCGAAGACGGGGGCCGCCAGAGCATTCGCATCAGCGACGACGGAACCGGCATGTCGCGCGACGACGCCGTGCTCTCGCTCGAGCGCCACGCCACATCGAAGATTCGCGCCGCGCAGGATCTCGTCGGCGTGAAGAGCTTTGGTT
Organism: bacterium; assembly: GCA_040002475.1. Taxonomy (GTDB): domain Bacteria; phylum Gemmatimonadota; class Gemmatimonadetes; order Gemmatimonadales; family Gemmatimonadaceae; genus JAQBQB01. Next base: position 34,809 of record JBDUEJ010000043.1, read on the forward strand.
TCCGCGGCGAGGCGCTCGCCGCCATCTCGTCGGTCTCGCACTTCGAAATCGAGACAGCGCTCGACGACGGCGAAGGCACGCTCGTCCGCGTCGCGGGCGGATCCGTCATCGACGTCACGCCGATCGCGCGCCGTCGCGGCACAACCGTTCGCGTCTCGCGGTTGTTCTACAATGCGCCGGCACGACTCAAATTTCTGCGCGGCACGCGCTCCGAGTGGCGGGCGATTCTCGACGTCGTCGGCAGTATGGCGCTGACGCGGCGCGACGTCCGCATCACGATCGCCCACGATGGCAAGCCGATGTTGACGCTGCCCGTGTCGCCCACACTCCGGGATCGTCTCGCCGCGGTGTATGGCGGATCATTCGCCGCGCGCCTGCTCGACGTGGACGACGTGAGTGGCACCACGCATGTCGCCGGCTTGGTCGAGCGGCCCGCCGATGTCGCCACTGCGACCCGCCGGGTGTTTCTCTCGGTCAACGGGCGGTCCATTCGCGACACCGGAATCGTGCGAGCCGCCGAGGCGGCGTATCGTTCGACGATTCCCGGCGGTGTGCGGCCAACACTGTTTCTTGATGTCGTCGTCGCCTCGGACATGGTCGACGTCAACGTGCATCCCGCCAAGGCCGAGGTGCGTTTTCGCGATCGCTGGCAGGTCGAGCGCGCCGTGGAGTCGGCCGTCCGTCGCGCGCTCGGCACGTTCGACGCCGGGGCGACGTTCGGCCGCATGCAATGGCCCACCAATCCAGCGCCCGGGACGATCCCCGTCGCGGTGGGCATCGAGGCGCTGCAGCCGTCTGCCGTGAACGACGGATTGTTCGAGCCGCACCGCGCGGATTCGGAATCGTCGCTCGACACAGATACGGGCTCGCCGGCGTCGGGCGACGTGTCCGCCGCGCCGGTGGCGCCGGCGGCCTTCGCCGATGTGCCACCGCTCACGCAGTTGCAGCGCACGTATCTCATGTTCGAGCACGACCAGGGCGTGGTGTTGATCGACCAGCATTCGGCGCACGAGCGCGTGCTGTATGAGCGATTCATGATGACGCTCGAGCGCGGCGAGCTTCCGGCGCAGCGACTCTTGTTTCCGTTGACGCTGCATCTTGGCCCCGCTGAGAGTGAGGCGTTCGAGGCGAACAGGGAATTGTTCGAGCGACTCGGTTTCGAGATCGACGGGTTCGGCGGCCACACGCTGCTCGTTCGAGCGGTGCCGATGCCGCATCCGCGCTTCGACCCCGAACGGTGCCTCCGCGAAACGCTCGCCTCGCTGACCGGCGATCGCGATGCCGGTGCGCATTCACGCCATGAAAAGCTTGCCGCGACGATCGCGTGCAAGGCGGCGATCAAGGCGGGTGACGCGCTGTCGCCCGGTGAGATGCGCGCACTGTATGTCGCCTTGCGTGACACGACCTTGCCCGCGCACGACGTGCACGGGCGCGCGACGATCGTCCAGTTGACCTGGGACGAAATTGAGCGGCGCTTTGGCCGACGCTGAGGTCTCGTTGGCTTCGGACGCGTCCGGGCCCGCCGAGATGCCGGAGATCGCCGTCATCTGTGGTCCGACAGCAGCGGGGAAGAGTGCCGTCGCGATGTGGCTCGCGAGCCGCGCGACGTGCACGATCATCAGCGCGGATTCGCGGCAGGTCTATTGCGGGTTCGATATTGGCAGCGCGAAGCCTTCGCTCGCGGAACGCGCCGCCGTCGCGCATCGAGGCATCGACATCATCGATCCCACGGAACGATACTCCGCAGCCGCGTGGGCCGATGCCGCCGACGGTTGGATCAACGAATCGCGGCGGTCGCACGCCGTGCCGCTGGTGGTTGGCGGAACTGGATTGTATCTCCGCGCGCTCTTTGAGGGCCTGTTTCACGAGCCTCCCCTCGATCCCACCCGCCGCGATAGTATTGCGTCGGTAATCGGGGCGTTCGATCTCGATGAGCTTCGCCGATGGGTGACGTGTCTCGACCCCGCGCGCGCGAACCTGGGCCGGACGCAGCTGCTCCGCGCAATCGAAATGGCCCTCCTTTCGGGTCACCGGATGAGCGACTTGCATCGCGATCGCGCGCGCGTTGCCCGTTGGCGCCCCCGCTATCTTGTGGTGGATCCCGGACCCGCGCTGGCAGACCGAATCGGAGCACGGATTGACGATATGTTGGAGCATGGTTGGAGTGACGAAGTGCGCCGGTTGATGGACATCGTTCCCGCGTCTGCCCCGGCGTGGAAGGCGACCGGCTACGACGCCGTCCGCCGCCTGATCGACGGAAGTGTGTCGCGCGCTCAGGCTCGTGAAACCATTCTCATCGAGACACGCCAGTACGCGAAGCGGCAGCGCACGTGGTTCCGTCATCAGCTTCCTGCCGCAGGGGTGACCCGCCTCGATCCCACGACCGCTGATTGGCAGACGGCCGCGGCAGAGTGGATGGCTGGTGTCCCACATCCGTCTGGACGGCCCGCGTGAAGATCGGAATCACGTGTTATCCGACCTACGGCGGTTCGGGCGCGGTCGCGACCGAGCTCGGCATCGCGCTCGCGCGCCGCGGCCACGAGATCCATTTCATCACGTATCAGCAGCCGTTCCGACTGCCGGCGCTCCTGCCTCGCATCTACTTCCATGAAGTGGACGTCGGCCGCTACCCGCTGTTCGAATATCCGCCGTACGATTTGGCGCTCGCCGTTCGAATGCACGAGGTGGTTCTCGATCATGGCCTCGACCTGCTGCATTGCCATTACGCCATCCCGCACGCCACGAGCGCCTGGATTGCCAAAGAAATGCTACGGACGGCGCGCCCCGACATTCGCGTCGTGACGACGCTCCACGGCACGGACATCACCATCGTCGGCCAGGATCCGTCATTCAAGGCGATCACGAAATTCTCAATCGAGAAGTCCGATGGTTTGACGGCGGTGTCGCGGTATCTTCAACTCGAGACGCTGACGACGTTCGGCTGCACCGCATGCCGGATCGAGGTGGTCCCTAACTTCGTGGACCCCGACATCTACGACCGCTCGCAGTACACGTCGATTCTCGACGAGCAGGTGGACGCGAACACGAACGTGCTGATGCACGTCTCGAACTTCCGCCCGGTGAAGCGCGTGAAGGATGTCGTGCAGGTGTTCGCTCGCGTCGCCGCGCAGATCCCATCGGTGCTCGTCATGGTCGGCGACGGTCCCGATCGCGTGCTCGCCGAGGCCGAGGCACGCGAGCTGGGGGTGCAGGACAAGGTGTTTTTCCTCGGGAAGATCGATACCGTGGCGCCACTGCTCGCGGGCGCCGATCTGTTTCTCTTGCCGTCGAGCAATGAGTCGTTCGGGCTGAGCGCGCTCGAGGCGCTGGCGTGCGGCGTCCCGGTCATTGGTGCGAATGCCGGCGGATTGCCGGAGGTGGTCCGCGATGGGGAGACCGGGGCGTTGTGTCCGGTGGGCGACGTCGAGGGGATGGCGAACGCGGCGATCGGAATTCTCAAAGATCGCGATCGTTGGCAGGCAATGAGTGCGCGGGCGGCCGCCGACGCGCGGGAGCGCTTCTCGCTCGATGCCATCGTTCCCGAGTACGAGGCGTTCTACGAGTACACGCTCGCGCAGCCGTCGTCGATCGATCGGAACCCGTCACCCCCCGACCAGGACGCTCAGTGATCGTTGTACATTCGCTCGCGCCGGACAACCCGATGTTCACGTTTTGGCACTCGGTCATCCTCGGTATCGTTGAAGGCATCACCGAATTTCTGCCGGTGTCATCCACGGCGCATCTGATTTTGGCGGCCCGCGTTCTGAAGCTGCAGGAGACTGAGTTCCTCAAAAGCTTTCAGATCATCATTCAACTGGGCGCGATTCTCTCCGTCGTCGTTCTGTATTGGACCAAGTTCTGGAACTGGGAGATCTTCAAGAAGCTGGTCGTCGCGGTGATTCCGACCGGTGTGATCGGCCTCACCGTGTACAAGGCGCTCAAGGCCTATCTGCTCGGAAACATTCCCGTCGTTCTCGGCGCGCTGTTGCTGGGCGGAATCGTGCTGATCGTGTTTGGCGGCTTCAAGAATCAGCCGGACCGCGAGGCGGATTTTTCGGAGATCACCTACACGAACGCGCTGCTGATCGGCCTGTTCCAGTCGATCGCCATCATCCCGGGCGTGTCGCGCTCCGCGGCGACCATCATCGGCGGAGCGGCGATCGGCGTCAGCAAACGCACGATCGTGGAGTTCTCGTTCATGCTCGCGGTGCCGACAATGATCGCGGCGAGCGGTTTGGAATTGGTGAAGAATCGCGGGGCGTTGTCCGGAAATGTCGGCCTGCTGGCGATCGGGTTCATCGTCAGCTTCGTCACCGCGATCATCGCCATCAAGTCGTTTCTGAACTTCCTCAAGAAGCGCGATTTCAGTTTGTTCGGGATTTATCGAATCGTGCTCGCGATCGTATTCTTCTTCGCGTTTGTCTACTAAGCCGACCGCTCCGGGTGACGCGACCGAGGTCGCCCGTCGCCTTGGGTTGCCGCGGGTCGAGTGGCTCGAGGACGTCGGCTCCACGCTCGACGTGGCACACGCGCTCGCCGCGGACGGCGCCGAGTCGGGGACCCTTGTGCTCGCCGACGCGCAGACCGCGGGTCGCGGACGCATGGGCCGGACGTGGGCGTCGGAGCCGCGAGCGGGGCTGTGGCTCACGTTGATCGAACGTCCGCGCGATGTGTCCGCACTCGACGTCCTGTCGTTGCGCGTCGGGCTCGCGCTCGCACCGGTGCTCGACGCATTTACCGATACGCCGGTTCGCGTCAAATGGCCGAACGATCTCTACGTCGGCGCGCGCAAGCTTGCGGGAATTCTGATCGAGGCGCGTTGGCGGAGCGGACGTCCCGACTGGGTCGCGCTCGGCGTGGGGATCAACGTTCGTCCGCCGGCGGCAGAAGTGCTGGCCGCGGGGCTCCGCGACGGAACCGATCGCATGGCCGTGCTCGACGCTGTCGTGCCGGCAATTCGCCGGGCGGCATCGATCTCCGGGCCGCTCGGCGAGCGCGAGCTGGCGGCGTTTGCGTCGCGCGATCTTGCCCGGGGACAGCGCTGCACGTCGCCGATGATCGGCACGGTCGCCGGCATCGATTCGAGCGGTGCGTTGTTGATCGACATAGGTTCCGGAGGAACGGGGAGCAGTGACGGGACCGGTGCTCACATGGTGGCGATACGGACGGGTTCACTCGTGCTCACGGAGGATCGGTGATCCTGGTCTTCGACGTCGGCAACACGGAAACGACGATCGGGTTGTTCAGCGAGGCGGAGTTGCGCGGACATTGGCGCGTGATGACCGACGTCGCGCGGACCGCCGATGAGTTTGGCGTTCTCTTATCGTCGTTGCTGGCGGCGCGCGGCTTCGATGTGGATGTCGTCGGCAGCGTCGCGATTGGCTCAGTGGTGCCTCGCGTCACCGGACCGTTGAGCGAGGCCTGCCAACAGTATTTCAACGTCGGCGCTCCGCTTGTCGTGGATGCGCGTTCGGCGCTGCCGATCACGCTCGATGTCGATGAGCCGCTCACCGTCGGAGCTGATCGGCTGATCAATACTTTGGCCGCCAGCCGCCTGTTCGCGCGCGATGCAATTGTCGTCGACATGGGTACGGCGATGACGTTCGACTGCATCACGGCGGACGGTGTTTTCCTCGGCGGCGTCATTGCGCCCGGCGTGTTGACGTCGGCGGAGACGCTGACTCGGCGGACGTCGAAGCTGCCGGCGACGGAGATCACGGTACCGTCTCGCGTGATCGGCAAGCGCACCGAGGAATGCATCCGCGCCGGCGTGATGTTCGGCGCGGCGGACGCGATCGATGGAATCGTGGGCCGGATCAAGGCGAGTTGGCCGCGGTCGCAGGTGCCGTTGGTGTTGGCGACGGGTGGCTTCGCCGAGACGATGGCGGCGCTCTGCAAGACGTTCGATCGCGTGGAGCCGCACCTGACACTTCGCGGTCTGCAGATCGCGCACGCGTTGCTTCGGCCAGTGATCGAGCGCGCCGAGCTCAGCGAGAGAGGGGCGCCGTAACTCGTTGTCGTACAATTAATTGGTGCTCTGTCCGCTTGCGGACGGGCTGTCTTGACTGTCGCTCGCGGGGTGGGTATAATCAAGGCTGTTAGCACTCGCGACTGTCGAGTGCTAACAGCTTCTTTTTACATCCGTATTCACCGCAGGCATAGACAGGGAGGAGCTTACCGTATGGCCACCAAGACCAGCATCAAGGTCACCCCGTTGGCCGACCGCGTCGTCATCCGGGCGCTCGAAGAGTCCGAGCAGATGCGCGGCGGTCTGTACATCCCCGACACCGCGAAGGAAAAGCCCCAGCAGGGCGAGATCGTCGCGGTTGGTCCGGGCCGGTTCGAGAAGGACAAGCGCGTGCCGATGGACGTCAAGGTCGGCGACAAGGTTCTCTACGGGAAGTACAGCGGCACCGAAGTGACGGTCGACGGCGAACAGCTGTTGATCCTGCGCGAGTCGGATGTTCTCGCGGTGCTCGCCTGATCCGGATCGTGATCAGATCTCGATCATATCACGACGCTAATTAAAACTCACTGATAGAGGGCTCAGTACTATGGCAGCCAAAGAACTGTATTTCAGCGTAGACGCGCGCGCGGCGCTCAAGCGGGGCGTTGACCAGCTCGCCGAAGCCGTGAAGGTCACCCTCGGCCCCAAGGGCCGGAATGTCGTCATCGACAAGAAGTTCGGCGCACCGACCGTCACCAAGGACGGCGTGACCGTCGCGAAGGAGATCGAGCTGTCCGATCCGATCGAGAACATGGGCGCGCAGATGGTGAAGGAAGTCGCGACCAAGACGTCCGATCTGGCCGGCGACGGCACCACCACGGCGACCGTGCTCGCCCAGGCGATCTTCCGCGAAGGCCTCAAGAACGTCACGGCCGGCTCCAACCCGATGGCCATCAAGCGTGGCATCGAGAAGGCCGTCGCCGCCGTCGTCGAAGAGCTGAAGAAGATCAGCGTCCCGACCACCGGCAAGAAGGAGATCGCGCAGGTCGGTTCCATCTCCGCGAACAACGACCAGGAGATCGGCGACCTGATCGCCGAAGCGATGGAGAAGGTCGGCAAGGACGGCGTGATCACGGTTGAAGAGGCGAAGGGCCTCGAGACCAACCTCGACACCGTCGAGGGCATGCAGTTCGATCGCGGCTATGTCTCGCCGTACTTCGTCACCGATCCGGAAAAGATGGAAGCCGTCCTCGAAGACGCCTACATCCTCATCCACGACAAGAAGGTCTCCTCGATGAAGGACCTGCTCCCGGTCCTCGAGAAGGTCGCCCAGCAGGGCCGCCCGCTGCTCATCATCGCCGAGGATGTCGAGGGTGAAGCGCTGGCCACGTTGGTCGTGAACAAGCTCCGCGGCACGCTCAAGGTCTGCGCCGTCAAGGCGCCCGGCTTCGGCGATCGTCGCAAGGCCATGCTGCAGGACATCGCCGTTCTCACGAACGGCCAGGTCATCAGCGAAGAAGTCGGCTTCAAGCTCGAGAACGCGGTCATCACCGATCTCGGACGCGCCAAGCGCATCGTCGTGGACAAGGACAACACGACGCTCATCGACGGCAACGGCGACGAGACCAAGATCCAGGGCCGCATCAAGGAAATCCGCGTCGCGATCGACTCGAGCACGTCGGACTACGACAAGGAAAAGCTTCAGGAGCGTCTGGCGAAGCTCGCCGGTGGCGTGGCCGTGATCAACGTCGGCGCCGCGACCGAAGCTGAAATGAAGGAGAAGAAGGCCCGCGTCGAAGACGCATTGCACGCGACCCGCGCAGCCGTGGAAGAGGGCATCGTCCCAGGCGGCGGCGTGGCGTTCATTCGTGCGCAGCGCGCGCTCAAGACGCTCAAGTTGCCGGAGACCGACGAGCAGATCGGCGTCGACATCATTCGTCGCGCCATCGAAGAGCCGATCCGCATGATCGTGCAGAACGCGGGCGGCGAAGGCTCGATCGTCGTCGAGAAAGTGCGTGCTTCCAAGGATGACGCGTTCGGTTACAACGCGTTGACGGACACGTACGAGAACCTGGTCCTGGCCGGCGTCATCGACCCGACCAAGGTGACCCGCACGGCGTTGCAGAACGCCGCGTCGATCGCCGGACTCCTCCTCACGACCGAAGCGTTGATCGTGGAGAAGAAGGAAAAGGAAGCCCCGCACGCCGGCGGACCGCCGGGTGGCGGCATGGGCGGGATGTACTAGTCGTTAGCAGAGCCCAGAAATCAACGAGCCGCCCGGTGGGCGGCTCGTTTGATTTTCTGGGCTCCGCTCGTCCAGTATGCCAGTCTTTGTACTAGAGTACTTCGTACCGTGTACGTCGGTGTCGTTCAAGCTCTAGAGTTCAACCGGCGCTGCATTCACGAAGACGATCGCCCCGGCTCCCTTGTCGTACTTGACCGGGTAGCCCGTTCCGCGAATCTTCACGTTGAACTGTCCCGTGCCGGCTTTGAACTTGGCAAACCCTGGGCGGTTCACGTCGAAATCACCCTTGCCAAGTTTCCACTTCTCTTTGAAGGCGGGCAGCGCGACGCTCTCGAACTGCTCGCCAATCGCCGCGGACGCCGCCTGCCTGCGCGCCGCTTCCGCCGCTCGCACGCGCTCGAACTCCGCGTCTCGTGCATCCTGGAGCTTGGCCCGATAACGCTCCAACACAGGATCGTTGGAGCTGATACTCCTGCTTCGCTCTGCTCGCGTGACCCGCTGCGCACCGACCGGCCAACTGTATTGGTGTTCGTCCCACAGCGTGAACTGCACGGCCTCCCAGCGAAATCGATTGGCGAGCCCCTCATCGACCGCGCTCACGTTGAGGTGGAATGTGTACGTCTTGCCCGACCTCCGACTCGTCGTGCGCAGTTGGATATGGGGATTGCGTGGCTGATGAATCCCCTTCGAGACCACCAGCTCGACGTCCCGGCCGGTGTACGCGGCGTGGAGGTCGAAGAACGCGTTCGTGATGAACGTGTTTTTGGCGCCGCCCTGCAGGTGCGGGCGCGTGTGCAGGAGCTTCCGCGCCTCGCACACAATGAACTGGTGCTCGGCCCAGTTCATTGTGGTCTCGGCGTTTGGGTGGCGTACGCCCGGGCGGTTCGGGTCAGGCGAATAGCCGTTCAAACAGTCTTCGTTCCCGCACACATCTTCCGGTTTGACGATCATTGTTCGCAAGTCTCCCGCAAATGTACCGTCATGCAGAGCGTTCCCAACTCTCTAACGGGCCCGAATTGGGATGGGCAGTATGCCAGTCCTTGGACCAGAGCACTCAAACCGTGTACTTCGGTGTTGTTAAAATAGCGCGTACTGCAGCGGCTTCTCCGCTCGCTGCGTGTTGGGTACGAACGGCCCGATCACCGAGTCTTGCTTCGCCGCTGTCACCGTCCCGCGAAACTTGGTGCGCACCAGCGCGCCCCGCATCGCCGTGAGCGCCACCCGAGCCGAATTGTTCTGCTCACTCAAATGCGCAAGCACCACGTGATTCACGTCGCGCGTCATCACCTCGCGCGCGAGAACGCCCGCGTCGCGGTTGCTGAGGTGTCCCACTCTGCTGGCAATGCGTGCCTGGAGCCAGCGCGGATAGGGACCATGGATCAGCATGTCGATGTCGTGATTTGACTCGAGCACCAGAATGTCGAGCGACTCGCACGCGTTGGCGATGGCTTTGCTCACGTGACCGATATCATAGAACACGCCCGCTCGCGCGCCGGTGGATCGACTCGTGACAACGAAGCCCACCGACTCGTTGGCGTCGTGCGGTGTTGCGGTCGTCAGCACGCTCAGCGTGGGAAACTCGAGCGTGGCGCCCGGCGTGAACGTGTGCAGTGTCGTGGTCTTGGCGAGCTCACGAGCCTTTGCCGTGCCCTTCGTCGTGAACACGTCCCAGCCCCATCGCCGCGCGGCGCTGCCGGCTCCCTTGACGTGATCGGTGTGCTCGTGCGTCACCAGGCACGCGTCGATCGACGTGGGATCGACGCCGATCGTCTTCAGCCGGCCGGCGAGGATGCGCGTGCCGAACCCGCAGTCGATCAGAATCCGCGACCCGTCACATTCGATGAGGATCGCGTTCCCGCTGCTGCCGCTGCCGAGGCTCCACAGCTTCATCGCCACACCATCGCGAATCGAGTCACGCGGCCGCTCATCGTTCGCTCCGCTCCAGTGTCCATCGCGCGGTGTGCGCCGACAGGAGGTGACGGCGGGCGCGATCGCTCAGCTGGACGTGCCGTCGCGCCATCATGCGTTCCGCCGTCTCGATGAATTTATCCGCGTGGTACGTGGAATAGGGAGCGCGCGCTCCCCACGAGAACGGCGCGACGGCTTTGGGCGGCATCTCGCCGTAGACATTGGCGCCTGCCCCGAGCACCGTGCCCGTGGAGAGTCGCAGCCCGATGCCCGTCTTCACGTGGTCGCCGAACATCGTTCCGAGAAATTGCAGCCCGCTGTCGCGAACACCGCCTGGTGTCCACAGCGACACCGTGCCATACGTGTTCTTTAAATTGCTCGTGACCGTCGAGGCACCGAGGTTGACCCAGCGGCCGAGGTACGAATGGCCGACGAATCCTTCGTGCCCCTTGTTCGAGTGGCCAAGAACGATCGTATGACTCAGCTCGCCTCGTACCTTGCAGACATCTCCGATCGAACAGCCGGAGATGTCTCCGCCCATGACCTGGACTTCGCGCCCGATGTAGCACGGACCGGAGATCCGGCTGAACGCGCGAATGTGTGAGCCGCTGTGAATCATGATCGGGCCGGCGGTCGCGTCGAAGACGACGTACGGCTCGATCATGGTCCGAGGAAGATGGGGTTCCCGTTCCGTAGGGCCGAGGACGAGCACCGGATGTGCGCCGAGGATCGTAGCGTGACCGGGCGGCGCGTAGAACGGCATCGCATCGCGGGTCGCGGGTTGTTCGATCACTTGCGCGATGTCGCTCGCCAGCTGCTCGGGCAGCAGTCGAATGAAATCCCAGACCTCGTCGATCCACCACCCTTTCACCTCGCCGATCGCTCCGGTTCCGGCGTGGAGATCGTCGAGCTGCAGCGTGCCGTCGGCCAGGGCGGCGGCGTTCACCGGCGCGCTCAATCGCACAGCCGCCAGCCGCGATCCGCATTGCCACATGGTGCAGGACGCGGCGCGCTGCGCCGCCTTGGTGACGTCGGCCGGAACGGCGGGCACGCAACGCGCGTTGACGATGATTGCGCCTCGCGGGATCACGCCGGTCGCCGGGCGAGTGCCGTCGCCGTCGTCGAAATCGGCATGACGATCGCCGGCGGCGAACTGCACTCCTTCGTCGGGCTGGAGCACGACCTTCCACCGCTCGCGAATGAGCGCGATGCCGGCCGCCATCTCGGAAATCGGTCGCGTGGAGGCGAACGGCTCGAAGGTCCGCGCGAGCGCATCGTCGTACAGGACGACGACGGTCATGATCCCGGCTCGCGGAGAGGTCCCCAGCGTCGCCCGTGCGTTCTCATTGGTGCTCTCGCACGCCTCGGGGCAGGGCGTCCATGAGTGTTTTCAGATCGCTCGAGCGGTCGACCGTGGTCACGAGAACGACGCCGTTCTCCACGACCACGACGAGGTTCGACACGCCGTACATGACCACCGAGCTCCCGGGCGCGTGGACGACGTTGTCGCGGGCGTCGACCGCGTAGAAGTGTCCGTGGGCGGCGTTGCCGGCTTCGTCGGTGTGACGAACCCGCCTCAGCGACCCCCACGTGCCAACGTCGTCCCAACCGAAATCACCGGGCAACACGACCACGCGGTCGCTCCGCTCGAGAACGCCCACGTCCACCGAGATGGGGGTAATGGCCTGAAAGAACGCGTCGATGTTGTGCGCGTGCGAATGCAGCGCCGGTGCGACTTCCGGAGTGAAGCGCCGCACGTCATCAAGGAAATCCCCAACTTGCCAGACGAAGATGCCGGAATTCCACAGGTATCCGTCGCGGCGCATTTCTTCGGCGCGAACGCGGTCGGGCTTCTCGACGAAACGCTGAACTTTGCGCACGCCGGGCTCCAGCTCCTTTCCGGGCTGGATGTAGCCAAAGCCGGGGTCGGCGCGGGTGGGGACGACACCAACCGTGGCCAGCACGTGATGCTGCTCGGCGATCTCCGCGGCGCGGGTGAGCGCGCGCTGAAAGCCGGCCGCATCGGCGACGGCCCAATCGGCGTGCACCGACATCATGACGGCGCTGGGGCCGTCGCGCCGCGCGATCTCCTGCGCCGACCAGGTCAACGCGCCCGCCGTGCCGCCAACGCGCGGCTCGGCGATGATGTTTTCCCGGGGGATGTCCGGGAGCAGGGCAGCGATCGCGGGCACTAACGCCGGGTTCGTGAGTATCAAGACTCGGTCTGGCGGCG
>JBDUEJ010000044.1:0-47075 GCA_040002475.1 bacterium
CCGTCGCCGCCGTGATTGCAACTTATTTCAGCGATGTTTTCCCCGCGCGCGCGGGGATGATCCGAGCGTGGCTTCCTCGGCGTCATAGCCAGACACGTGTTCCCCGCGCGCGCGGGGATGATCCGCCGATCGTCGCCTTCGATCCCTGCCCGATGCAGTGTTCCCCGCGCGCGCCGGGATGATCCGAAGTATTCAATCACGCGTGCCTCTTTCACACGTGTTCCCGGCGCGTCCGGGGATGATCCGAACCAGCAAGAGCTTGGCGAAAAGATTGTTCAGTGTTCCCCCCCCCCAGCGCGGGGTGATCCGCAGGCCGTCTGAGCCCAATTCTCCCGCTTCTCACATAAATTGCTGAACGTCCGTCGCCAAACGCGCCGGTGACACCCACGTGAGCTAGCTTACGGAATGAGTGACGGGGAACGACCACGACTCCTTCTCCTTGCCGCGCCGGAGGACGGGCCCTCTTTCACGCGCGCGGCGACTGCGCTCGGCTACGACGTTGATGTGGTATCCACGCCCGGCGACGCACTCGATTGCGGCGAGCGTCAATGCTATTCCGTCGCCGTGATCGACTTGGAGTTGCGGGGCGTCGATGGCTACGCCGTTGCCGACGCGATCAGTTCGGTGTCCGCCGAAACTGCCTTTCTGCTCATGACCCCCAACGGCGTTGCGCCCACCTCGGGGCGCTTCGCGGCGGATGGCGCAATCGCCGGACTGTTGCCCAAGCCATGGGACGAGTTCGATCTGTCCACGAAGCTCGCGCTCGCGGCGGATCTGCATGAGCAACGCTCCAAATCACATCGCGCGGTCGACGCCGGCCAAACGACGATTCTGATGATCGAGGATAGCGCGACGGACGCGCTGCTATTGCGCCGGCTGCTCGAGCGCGTGCCTGGTGCGTCCGTCTTCGCCGCGACCACTCTGGCCGAGGCGACCAAGCTTGTCCGCGAGCGGCGGTTCGACGTCGTCGTCACCGATCTGGGGCTGCCCGACGCCCGCGGTGTGGATACCGTCTTCCGGCTGCGGTCATCCAGTCCTGAATCGGCGATCATCGTCTGCAGCGGCACGGACGACGAATCGCTTGCGCTGCGGTTGGTGCAGCTCGGCGCACAGGAGTGCATCGTCAAGGGGTCGCTGAGCGTCGCGGCGGTGTCGCGCGCGGTGGCGTTCGCCAAGGAGCGAAAGCAATTCGAGCTTCGTCTGGCAAAGATGGCGTACTACGATTCTCTAACCGGTCTCGCGAATCGATCCGGCTGGCACGAGCGCGCCAGCGGAGCGCTCGCCCGCGCTCGACGCCGGGCAGAACACGTTGCGGTCCTGATGATTGATCTCGACGGATTCAAACAGGTCAACGATTCACTCGGCCATGACGCAGGCGATTTCGTGTTACAAGAGGCCGCTCACCGGCTCCAGCGGATCATCCGTGAGTATGACACGGCGGCGCGGCTCGGCGGGGACGAGTTCGCGATGCTTCTCACCGACATTGATCAAACGGCCGACCTCGGTCGCGTCGCCGATCGAATTCTGAATGATCTGAAAAAGCCGATGAGTATATCCACCGGGGTCGAAGTGACGGTGGGAGCGAGCATTGGAGTCGCAGTATATCCCGAAAACGGCGAGTCGCTGCACGCTCTCCTCGCCTTCGCGGACGAGTCCATGTACTCCGCGAAGTTTGCCGGTGGAAACCGTGTCGCGTTGTCCGCGCGTGGCCGGCCGACAGATCGCTCGATGTGAGAAGTCAGCGTTTTCCCGCCCTGTTTGCCAGCTGCTCGTTGACAGCGTCGTAGGCCGTCTGAATTGCCGCGAGTTGGGCTGCGGCATTGCCGATCTCTCCGTCGCGGCCGGCTTTTTCCATTTCTTCCAACAATGCTGTCAACGACATTGCCCGAATGGTGCCGGCTGCGGACTTCAACGCATGCGCGGCCTCTTCGATCGGGCGCGGATCGCCGGCGACCACGGAGGCGCGAAGCGCATCCATTCGCTTTGGGCTGTCGGAAAGAAACAAATCGAGAATTGTATCAAAAATGTCTCCGATGTCACCCGCCTCGAGCTCATCCCGCAACGTCGCAAGGTCGACCGGCTGATCTACTGTGCTCCGCGCCACCGGAATAGTTTCCGCGGATTCGGCGCCGGGATCGTCCCCTTCGACGGCAGCGAACAAATCGACGCCCTTGAACGGTTTCGAGACGTAGCGGTCCATTCCCGCCGCGAGGCATCGTTCCCGTTCGCCAGTCATCGCACTGGCGGTAAGCGCCACGATGATCGGCCGCCGCGTTACCACGCGACGGCGAATTTCGCCCGTGGCCTGGATGCCGTCCATGTCGGGCATTTGCAGGTCCATGAGGATCACGTCGTAGGCTGTCGCAACGGCGGCGTCCACCGCCGCACGGCCCGTATCGACAACATCCACCGTGTGGCCTCGCCGTCGCAACATCGCCGTCGCCACTTCCTGATTCACGTGATTGTCCTCGGCGAGGAGAATGCGCCGCAACCGCGGCGGCACCGATTCAATGCCGCGTGCCGGAGTGCCGCGCCTTCCGCTGCGGATCGGCGTGCCGACTGCCGTGCCCACGGCCTGGAGCAATTCGAAGCGCGCCAGTGGTTTCAGGAGATAGGCCGCAACGCGAAGCTCGCGACACAGCTGCGCATCGCCGCGCTGGCTCGCCGACGTGGCCATGATCACCTTGGTATCGGCGAGCGCTGGATCGTTGCGGAATGCTCTGACGAGATCGAAGCCGTTGAAATCCGGCATCATGAGATCGGTGACGACAAGATCGTACGGCCGATTGTCCGCGCGCGCGGCGAGAGTCCTTCGAAGCGCGTCCGCGCCACCGTTCACCTCATCAACCTCGCAGCCTGCGTGCTCGAGCATTCCGCGAATCACACGGCGGTTTGTTGTGCTGTCGTCCACGATGAGCACGCGCGTGCCGGGGGGACTCACGGGAAGGTGTGCCGCGTCATGCAGTGGTTCGCCGACCGGGAGACTCACCTCGAAGTGAAAGACAGTTCCTACGCCGAGGGTGCTTTCGACGCCAATCGTTCCGCCCATCAACTCGACGAGACGCTTGGAAATAGAGAGACCAAGCCCGGTGCCTCCATAACGCCGTGTCGTGGTCGCGTCGGCCTGGTGAAATGCCTCGAAGATGGTATCGAGCTTGTCCGCCGGAATGCCGGTTCCTGTATCGGACACGCTGAATTGCACGCGCAAGACGCCCGGCCGCTCGCCGGTGTTCTCCACCGTCTCCAGCTTGACGACCACCTCGCCGCGCGCCGTGAACTTCACGGCATTGCCCACGAGATTGGTCAACACCTGACGCAGCCGCGTCGGATCCCCGATCATGTTTGGCGGAATGTTGTCGGCGATGTCGGTGATCACGTCGATCCCTTGCGCCGCCGCTTTCGTCATCAGCAGCCGAGCTGTTGATTCGACGATCGAGGCAAGATCGACATCCGTCTGCTCGATGTCGAGTTGGTGCGCTTCGATTTTTGAGAAATCGAGAATGTCGTTGATGACGTGCAGCAACGTTTCGCCCGAGCTGATGATCAGGCCAACCGATCGTCGCTCCTCGGTCGACATATTGCTGTCGAGCAGCAACTCGGCCAGTCCGAGGATGCCGTTCAGTGGCGTTCGGATCTCGTGGCTCATGTTGGCGAGAAATGCGCTCTTCGCCGCGGTCGCCTCCTCCGCGGCGACCCGCGCAGCATGGATGGCCACGGCGGCGCGGCGGCGCTCCGTGATGTCGGTGAACGCGGCCACGCCGAACATCACCGCACCCGATGAATCGCGGATCGGCGAACCAATGACTTCCAGGTTGATCGTGCCATCGGGACGGCGCACCTCCATGTCATCCACGCTCGCGCTCTCGCCGTGAAGCGCACGCACGAGCGGCATCCGATCGACGGGGTACAGCGTGTTCGTCCCCGTGAGATAGGCTTGATAGTTTTCCGCGAGCGTATTGGGATCTCGATCGGCAACGGGTTGCCTGCCAAGGATGCGCACGGCCGCGTCGTTGGTGAAATACGGCGTGCCGTCGGGCTCGATCACCATGATTCCGACGGGCAGGCTGGCGAGCGTCTGAAAGAGGCGCCCTTCGCTCTCGCGAAGCGCTCGCTCGGCTTGCTTCATCTCGGAGATGTCGTCGTAAATGACGAGCATTCCACCCGTTGCGCCTGAGATGTAGGCCGCGGACACTCGGACGATGATCTCCGAGCCGTCCTTTCGTCGTCGCGGGAGGTCGCCGCGCACGACCGAGCCCAACTGAACCAACGCGCGCAATTCTTTTGCTGCGGCGACCTGTTCGTCAGGAACGATCAACGCGTCGAGCTTTTGACCAATCGCCTCGGCAGCGGTGTAACCGAACATCTGCTCGAACGCCGGGTTCATTCGGACCACGCGAAGGTCGCGGTCGATCACGATGAGCGTGTTGGGTGCGCTGGCGAACACCTGGTCGAGAAACCGCCGCTCCCGATCGGCTGACTCTCGGCTCTCACCCAATTCGAATTCGGCAATGAGCGACTGCACAACGATGCGCGTGAGCCGGCGATACAGCGACGACATCACGGCACCATACAACACGATCAGCAGAACGGCGAAAGCGAACTCGCGGGTGCCGGCGAGCCGCAGTGTGCCGAGCGCGGTGAGTCCCAGGAGCGACGCGGTGTAGGCCGCGTAGGTCGCTGAGTCGCCCAGGAGCGTCGAGGTCGCTGCGGCAGCGAGGCCGCAAACGATAATGAGGAGGATGGAAACGTGAAGCGGCGGCAGACTCGCCGCCGCCGCGACCGCGCCTACGCCCCAGACAATTGCGACCGCGGCGATCGCAGCGCGCAACGAGCCTGGAATTCGTTCAGACGGCCCACGCTTGGCAACGCGGCGGCGTGTCCATCCTCGCGCGATCGTGGCGACGACCAGGAGCGAAAACCACCCGAAGAGCCCGGTGTGCGCGACCGATCCGAAGGCGATCGCAACCGCGACGAGACCCACCGGCACATGCGACACCTCGGCGATCGTTTGCTCGGCGAGAAAGCGGGCCGCGAGCGCACGACGAACGAACGCATCTCGCTCGGAGACGTTCGCGCTCATCCATTTCCGGGATTTTTTGACACCGGCTCGACTTGGCGGGGGTTGAGGGCGCCGCACTCCCGTGGCGACGGAGTATGGAGACCAGCTTGCAACAAGCAATCCAACGTGCGCGGTCTCGCGGACCAACGTGCGCGGTCTCGCGGACGCGGACGCGGCAGTGGAGCGCGGCTCATTTATTGACCGGACCGCGACGTCGCTGCGCGCAACGTCCTTTCGCCGGCGCCGTCCAGCGCCGAGATTGATAGAATGCTCAACACCGTCCGCGCGCCGACGTTTGCCGTGCGGTGCTCGCGCGAAGCGACGTCCGGTGTCGATCTGGTTTTGCGTTCTCACAGCACGCGCAACCTGTCATCATCGCGATCGGCCGCGCGGGCACCGATCGTTTCCGTGGAGTGTTGGTTGATGCACACACTGCATGATCGCTCTCGTTTTCGGCGTTGGCGTGCTGCGGTCGTAGCGGTCGCCGTCGCGATCCAGGTGTCCTGCGGCGGGGGAGACCCGAGCGAGCAGCCGACCCCCCCGGCAAACCCCGCCGCGATCACCGCGATTTCGACGACGACGCTGACCGGAACGGCGGGATTGGCGGTGGCCACGTTGCCAAGCGTGAGGGTGACGTCGAGCTCAGGGTCTGGAGTTGCCGGCGTCACAGTCACGTTCGCGGTCACGTCCGGCGGCGGATCGGTGACGGGTGGAACGGCGACGACCGACGCCAATGGAGTCGCGACCGTCGGCGGCTGGACACTCGGCGCCGTGGCCGGCGTCAACACGATGACGGCAAGAGTGGCGTTACTGAATTTGGTGACGTTCACGGCGACGTCCACGGCCGGGCCCGCGACGAGCGTCACCATCTCTCCGACAATCGCCGCGGCGGCGCCAAACGCGTTCGTCAACTTCGTCGCGCAGAGTCAGGTGGGAGCGCCCGCGCCGGCAACGTGGCGCGTGAACGGGATCGTCGGCGGCACGCAGGCGCTTGGCCTCATCTCCGCTGCCGGAAAGTACACGGCGCCGCGCACGATCCCGGACGGCGATTCCGTGGTCGTGAGTGCCGTGCTCGCGAGCGACACGACGCAGCGAAGCGCGTCGACGGTGTTCTTTGTTCCCAACCTCGCCACAAAGAACTATTACGTCCCAATCCCGCGCGTCGTCGACACACCGCACCCGCAGCCCATGCGGTTTCTGCTCGTGCCGCCCGAGGGCGTGACAGCGGTCAACTATCTGCCGAGCGCGGGCCCCGCGGTGCCGCTGACGGATATCGGCAACGGCGTCCTCTCGTTCCAGGTCGATGCCGCCACGGCTCTCGTCGGCTACCAGATCGGCACGTTGCACAATGTGATCGGACGTCTGGATTATCGCACCGCGGCC
Organism: bacterium; assembly: GCA_040002475.1. Classification (GTDB taxonomy): domain Bacteria; phylum Gemmatimonadota; class Gemmatimonadetes; order Gemmatimonadales; family Gemmatimonadaceae; genus JAQBQB01. The sequence continues at coordinate 6,443 of JBDUEJ010000044.1, forward strand.
GGAACCTCGTTTCAGATTACAAATCTCTCAGTGAATGTCCGGGACGCGACAATGCCCGACGTCGTCGTCACGCCGGTCGCGGCGGACGCACAACGAAGTCCGTACGTGCTGAACATTCGCGTCGATACGGCAACCATCAACGCCGGCACGCAGGTTGTCGCGCATGCCTTGCAGCTGCTTGGCGGAGATCGCTTTGATTTTGTCGACGTCGTCGCCTCGGTGACGACGAACAACAATCGGAACTACGTCGCGCTGCGCAATGACATCACCGGCATTGGCGTAGGCGTGTTCGACAACAGTGCGATTGCCGGCGGCACCGGCCGGCTGCGCGGCATGATCTCGTTTCCGCTCGATGGTTTCTTTGACGGCGCGGAACTGGGATTCATTCATGAGGCCGGACATTCGTGGATCAACTTCGCCACGGATCCGGTGCTGGCGTCGGGTGCGCCGCACTGGCCGGCGTCGACCATGGCGCTTGGCGTGATGGGCCTGAGCATTCCAGCCTCGGGCGCCGGCGGACAATTTCCGTGGGCGTTGACGCCGATCGGGCATGACAGTGTTCGTATCAACCGCGCGACGCCCAACAGTTTTTTCACGCCGCTCGATCTGTACTTGATGGGCCTGATCCCGACGGATTCGGTGCCGCCGGTGTACGTCCTTCCACTTACGATTGCGAGTCCACTCGTCGATGGCATGCAGTCGCCGGCCACCACGTACACCATCGCCGACTACGTCGCCAAACAAGGACCGCGAGTCCCCGCCAGTGCCGCCGCGCCGCGCACCTTCGCGACGGCGGTGGTCGTGCTCACGTACGGGCGGCTGATGACGGAATCGGAGATGACGTTCTTCGACATGGCGGCGTCGCGCGCCGAGACGATTGTGTTATTGCGGTCGACGGCGGGGCTGGTGACGGTGGACGCGCCCGGGTTTTTCCTTGCGACAGGAAGGCGCGCCACGATGCGGACGCGCCTTCCGTAACGTCTTCCGTAAGGTCTCGTAGCCACCGCGACGGTTGAACACCCGCGCCGCGCATCACGCCTCTTGTCGCTTCGGAAGCACCCAGCCTGGCCGAACGAAGTGGCACGTATACCCGTTCGGATAGTGCATGAGATAATCCTGATGCTCGGGCTCGGCCTCCCAGAACGGGCCGGCCGGCGTCACCTCGGTCACCACCTTGCCCGGCCACAGGCCTGAGGACTCCACGTCGGCGATGGTGTCGAGCGCAGTCGCTCGCTGGTCCTCATTCGTGTAGAAGATCGCGGACCGATAGCTCGTGCCGATGTCGTTGCCCTGGCGGTTGTGTGTGGTTGGATCGTGAATCTGGAAGAAGAGCTCGAGCAGCCGCCGAAAGCTGATCATCGCCGGATCGAAGATGATCTCGATCGCCTCGGCGTGCCCGGCATGGTTGGTGTAGGTCGCGTTCGCGACGTCGCCGCCGGTGTAGCCCACTCGCGTGCGGATCACGCCGGGATAGCGGCGAATGAGATCCTGCACGCCCCAGAAACAGCCGCCGGCGAGCACAGCGCGTTCAGTCGATTCGGTCATCGTTGTCTCCAGTGCGCCGGATTGAAATTCCTCTCCCGAGCGAGCACGTTAAAATCCATAGCCGCCCCGATAACAGGAGGTCGCAAAATGTCCGCCAGACTAGGCCACGCTCCGAGCAAAACCCTTCATCCCTGGCCGCCCACGAACGCCCTGAAAAAGCACCCCGTGGACCTCACCTGGAACTGGGAGCGACTCAGGGTCTTCTACGGCCGCCTGAAAGCTACTGACATCATCTACTTCAACTTCCAAACCTACGATCCCGACGTCATCAACTGGCACCTGTACGAAAAAGTCGGCTGCCGCGTGAAGACGCCCGACGGGAGAAACTATCGCTTCGGCGTCAACGATCCGCCGAAGCCCAGCGATCCGCAGCTGTTCATCTATGTCCCTCATGGAACATGGTTGCCGCCAGACGTCAACGATGAGCTCGCAAAAGACGTCGTCGTCCGGACCCTGTACCTGCCCGAAGTTTATGGGTTGGCATTCACCTGGCGAGGGGTCCGCTTCAAGCCAGGCGAAATCCAACGAGTCGCCGAACTGATCGCGATTCACAAGAACGTCGACGTGCGGTATCGCTCGCCGATTCCGTTCGTGCCTTCCGGCGTGAGAGCCGTTTATCACTTTGACAAGAACGAGATGGTCATCAGCTTCACCCAGAGCAGCAACCTCGTGCGCTTGATGCAAATCATTCACGAGGCCTCCCACGTCGCGCTCGATGCCCAGGCCAAGCATCTCGGCGTCATTGCGTCCGAGGGGATGGCCTACATTGCCGAATGTCTGTTCGCCATGAACATGGGCGTTACCGCGCGGCCCGGCGGACCAATCCGTCCCGAAGCGTGGGACGTCGCTCTCGCGATCCGGGGGAATACGGACCGGACGGCGGCGGACGACGCGTTGAGCAATGCCATCTTTAACAATCGCGTCTACCTGAATCAGATCATTCGCGGCCAGAATCACTTCTACGACGGCTTCGCGTAAGGCCAGGTCGATCCCAGGCGCCGAGATATTGCGTTCGACTATCTGCGGTGGTTGGGCGTCGTCTACACGCCGCCCGCGGGACGATACGTCGCTTCGCCCGGACGCGTGTGATCGCGCCGACCGTCCGGTCTCAGTAGTGTCGCCAGCGCTCAGTCTTCGCGAACGAGCGTCAGATCGATTGGCGGCGAACCCGCGAGCCGCATCTTGAGCGTCCGCGCGTCGTGCGCGCGCATGACGATCCTGCCGGCGAACTGTGTGCCGCCGGCCACCGCCATGTTGGCAACCAACGAATCACCGTCAATCCGTCCGCTGCCTTCCCACGCGACGCCCGAGAGCGTGAGCCGTGCCGCGAACACACCCATCTCGCTTGATTTCGAGTAGACCGATAGCCGAATGAAATCGTACGACGGCGTCACGGATTGCCACGCGCCGACGAACGCGTCGGGTGACGACGCCTCCGGCGGGATCTTCGCCGCATCATCCCGTACGCTCTCGGCCGGACTTTCAGCACATCCGAGCGCAGCCGATAGCGCAATCGCCGACATCCATCGAGTCATCCTGCCTCCAGGTTGGCCCCTTCTTCTATACTCGGCAAATCGCTCCGGCGTCACATCGGAGTGATCGAGTCGAGACGCGCGACAACCGCCACATCGTCGTGGCCGGTCGAACGTACGACACCACGTTCGACGACGCAGTCCGGGACGTCATCACCAATCCGGCGCGCCTTCCGCGCTGGGTTCTCCCCGTGAGCGGCGACCTTCGCGTGGGCGTTTTAGTTGCAAAGGAAATACCGGCGGCGAGATCACAATGTGCGATCCGCCGCGACACTTGGCCCTCACGTGGGAAGCCCTTGGTCAACTGAGCTGGGTCGACGTCACACTCGACGGCGGCACTCGGTTGACGTTCGAACACGTCCTGTCGCAGGATCCTAAGTGGGACGAGTTCGGTCCGGGCGCCGTCGGCGTGGGGTGGGATCTCATCCTGTTCGGCTTGGGCAAGCACGTCAGGAGTAGCACCCTCGATCCGCGCGAAGCCATCACGTGGCTCGTCTTTGATGAAGGGCCCCTCGTTTCCCTTGCTCGACTACGCAAGATGTTTCCCTCGCGGTGCGCTTTCTAGACGGAACGCAGGGTGAGGTCGACCTTTCGCACCTCGTTTCCGGAGGCGGCGCCGGTGTGTTCGAGCGGCTGCGGGATCCCGGTGTCTTCGCCCAGGTCGGTATCGAGCACGGCGCGGTGGCTTGGCCGGGAGAGCTCGACTTGGCCCAGACGCGATGTACGACGAGATCAAGGCCAACGGTCGGTGGGTTGTCGAATAGCTCGACGATGTCACCGGCGACTGCAGCGACAGCGACCGGCCCGGTGACCAACGGGCAGAGGATGCTCAAGGATCGGATCACGCCGGTGTTCCAGACGACCGCGCACGCGACCGATGACGCATCATCCGCACCCCGGCATCATTCCGACTGACAGGAATGCCAATCTGGCCGAGTACCGTCGCGTCGATTTCGCCGCGGATCAAGTGCTTTCTAGAAACCTCATTCGCCATCTCGTAGTCGAGGGAACGCGTAACGAGCTCTCAATCCACTCCCTGACACCACCCCGCGCGTCGATACCCACACACCCGACAGTTTCGCCCATCCGTCGTCAATTCCTGCCCCCCACTCGTCAGCCGGTCAATCGCGTGACCAAGCTCGGTCGCCATTCGCTGACGCACGTCGCCATCCACCATGATCTCGCGGACGGCTGTCCCCTCCTGTCCGCCGAACTCGAACACGAACCGCCCCACCGACGCACCGGAGACCGACTCGACCGCGCTGACATACGTCTGCACCTGCCGCGCATATCCGCGCACCCGTTCTTCGAGCGGCTTGGCGGCGGTTCCACCCATCTTCACATCGAGGATGACGTATTCGCCGCCGTCCCTTCCAATCAGATCGAGTTGTCCCTGCGACACTGCGCCACTGGACGCAATCGTCACGAACTCCAACTCGCGGCGCGCACCCGGAAGATCGGCTATCGACCGATACGTTGGATCGCGGGCAATGAGTTCAACATCGCGCCGCAGTAGCGCACGGTACGCGAGCCCTCGCGGCTGATCGGGTAACGGCGCGTCAGGATCCCATCGACCGATCGCCTCCTCCAGCAGATCCTCCAGCTCGTACTCCTCGGCGAGCCGCTCGAGTACGTCGTGCACGATCTGCCCTTCGGCGAGCGCCGAGATCAGCTCGTCCTTGCGCCGGCCGCGTGAGTGAATTGCGGGCTCCGGGACGCCGGCGATGTACTTGAACCAGTGCTTGCGCTGACAGCGTTCGTCCAGCATCAGCTCCGTGGCCGAGTGGCGCCCGCGGCCCGCGGGCACGGTCACGACAGCAGCGGGAGTTGGAAGGACGCTTGTGGCAGCAAGCACAATGTCGAGCGGCGGTTGCTCCGCGATCTCCATCCGTGCCGACGTCACGTTCATCGTGAACGTTCGTCCAAGACCACGGTATTCGATGGACGTCACGTCCGGTCGTGCGAGATCTGGAAAGATTGACAGTAGCTCGGCGGCCGGCGAGCCACGACTCCTCTTTGCCTTCCCCTGCGGAATACCGGAAAGCACCAACCGCTCCGCTGCACGCGTCGCCGCGACGTACCACAGGCGCTTCGCCTCCGCGAGTTGTTCCGATTCAATTTGGTTGCACAGCGACTGCCACTCCGGCGATTGCTCGTCGGGTTTCAGTTCCGGGTGTCCGAGCGCGATGCGATCGCCATGCACCTTCAGCCTGTCGTAGTCGGCGCGAATTCCGCGGTTCAGATCGCACCAGAAAACAACCGGCCACTCCAACCCCTTGGCGCTGTGGATGGACGTGATGGTGACGACCTGGTCATGCTGCGCGTACAAGCGCTCGTCTCCGACCAATACCTCTTTCTCTCGCGCTTCAGCGAGCGTTCGCAGGACGTCCGCCACGCCGGCATCGCGCATCTCGCCGAGCTGGCGCAGCAGCTTTCGAATGTTCGCAAGCGGCTGGAGTCCGTCGTCACCGAGAAGTGCGAGGTGTGCCAGGTAGCCGCTTTCCTCCAATAGGCCAAGCAGCAGGTCCGACGTGGGTATGCGATCGCGCAACGCGGTGTGCCGCCGCAGCAACTCCATTGCGCGCGTCATGAGCGCCCGCTCGCTCAGGTCCGGAATCTCGCACGCTCCCGCGTGCTCGGCGTACGGCTGCGCGCAGTCGCGACTCAAACGCAGCAGCGTGTCGTCCCGCACCGCGACGAATGGGCTTCGCAGCCAACCGAAGAATGCCACGTCATCGCTCGCGTCTTCGAGCACGCGCAGCGCCAGCAGGCAGTCAATCACCTCGCGCCGCTTGTAGAATCCCTCGAGCCGTAGTGCGTACGGCGGAATCCCGGCGCGCCGAAGCGCGTTTTCGTAGAGGTCCATGTCGCCCCAGCTCACCAGCACGATGGCGAAATCGCTCCATGGTCGGCCATCGGCACGCAGCTCGAGGATCCTGCGCGCGACGGCCTCCGCCTCGAGCGACCGACAGTCCTCCGCCAACCGCATCGAACCATCCGCGGCCGCGGGAACGACGATCGCTTCGACGGTGCGGTCCCGCGGGGCGCGAGCGGGATCGGGCAGGAGCGGCCCGAACGGAACTTCGTAGTCTTCTAATACGCCGCCATCGATGGGCGTGTTCAGAATCCTGCCTACGCTGGCCTCGACGAAGGCCAGGATGGCATCGGTGCTGCGATAGTTGGTGGAGAGCGGAACCGTCTTGTCTGTTCCGAACTGCCGCTCGACATCGCGCCACACAGTCACGTCGGCACGACGAAAGCGATAGATGCTCTGTTTGGCGTCGCCCACGAGCATCAGTCGTGTGCCGCCGTCGGCGCTATCGCCCAGCAAGCGGGCGATCTCCTGCTGCACCGGATCCACGTCCTGAAACTCGTCAACGATGAGGAGTTTGATATCACGCTGGAGGCGACGGCGCACCTCGGCGTGATCGCGCACCAAGTCGCGCGACCGAACGATCATGCGGTCGAAATCCACCGCGCGCAGCTCGTCCAGCCGCTCGACGGACTGTGCGACCGCGCGGCGAGCCAACTCCACGAGGGCGCGCTCTCGGGGCTCGAGCTCAGAGACCCGCGCGGCCAGTGCGGCGACTCGGTCGCTTTCGGCGACCAGCGTTCCGACCCAACGCTCAACATCCTCAACCTTGTACTCGGCGAAGAGCTCATGCAGCCCGATCACATCTTCGGCTTCGGCGGCGGCAAGCAGCACATCACGCACCGCCTCTGTTCGAAGTGTGTTGCCCTGGTTTTCTTCGAGCACGTCGCGAACGGGTGGCGCCCCCACGCGCAACGCGAACTCGCGAAGGATCTCGCCGCAGAAAGCATGGATCGTTCCGATCCGCGCGAGGTCGAGATCGTTGGCCTGTCCCTTCAATCCGACTCGGTTGAGCGTCTCTCTCAGTTTGGCCTTGAGGTCAGCCGCGGCGCGATTGGTGAAGGTGATGGCGGCGATGTCTCCCAACTGAAGAACGGTGGGACACGTTGCTCCGCGAATGGGGATGCCGAGGTGCCAGGCGACGGCGGCAACGACGGTGTGCGTTTTCCCGCTGCCCGCGCCGGCGGAGACAAGGACGTGTCCCCCATGCGCCGCCCGCACGGCGCTCCACTGTTCATCGCTGAGGGCGCGAAGACCCGCCTCTTCCCATGATCGAAGCGGCGTCATAGGTCGCGGAGTCCCTTGGGGCCGCCGGCAACGCGACAGATGTCCCAGCCGGCGCAGTACGGAGGACAGCCGCACGATGGCGCGGGCTTGGTAGGAAAGTTCCCGTCACGCGCGGCGCGCACGTGCGTAACCACCGCATCCAACGCCCCATCGAGCCGCGCCGTGGCATCAGCATTCTCGGATATCGCGCGCGTCTTGAAATTGACGCCCACCGGTTGAAGCTGATGGACCACCTTGGGATCCTTGAGCGCGCGATACTCGACGCGGGCCACACGCGAACCAGGATACAGGCGCTCCAGCGCGTAGGCGTAGAGCGGAACCTGGAGCACCACGCAGTCGTCCCACGCTTCCTTCTTGCCGCTTCCAGGGGTGGAGTAGATGGTGCTCTTGTAGTCCACCGCGGCCACGAACTGATCGGCGCTTTTGATGCGGTCATCCACTCCACGCTCCACGCGATCGATGGAGCCACGGAAGCGAAAACGGATTCCGCCGCGCTCGAGCACGACGTCATCAAATGCCAGCTCGTGCGCAATGACACCGGCGCGAATGGCCTTCGACGAGTTGGTGCGGTTGTCCGAGGATTTTTCGTTATAGGTGATCTCATATTCGATGACACCGCGCAGTAGGCGCAACAGCTCGTCCCGCCGAGCGGACCTGAGTGCGGCCGCGCCAAGCCACTCACGCTCCCCGGCGGTGGCAATCGCCTCATCGAGGGCGCGCTCGAGCGGCTCGCCCATCAGGTCTGCATTCTCCGGCCGCAGGTACACCGGCGCTCCAAGCGTTGCCTCCGCCGACTCGAAGAAGCGGCGCAACGCGTCGTGCAGAATGGTACCGCGCGTCGTCGGCTCCATGTCCTCATCCGGGTCGCCGCGTTCGTCGAGCTTGAGCAGCCTCGCCGCGAGATAGGCCCACGGACACTTGGCATAGGACTCGATCTGCGTCGGGCTCCAGAGACGATCATCCCCGAGCTCGATGCCGAGCCACGCGAGCAAATCGGGATCGGTGATGATCCCGTTGTACGGCGACGGCTCGCCGGTGCGACGCGACCGCTCGATTTCCGCGACGCGGTGTGCGTGCGCGACCGACTCCGGCTCGCGGTGCAGCGGGAGACCGGGCGTGAGCACGCGCGACGTGGGGATGACCTCTTCGGTGGCGGTGCAGCACTCGCGCACGGCTTCAACGAATGCTGAAGGAAGCGAGTCCGCTTCGCGCGCGCTCGAGCGCGGGTACGAAAGGGTGAGCGACGTGGCGCCTGCTACAAGAACGCGAAAGAGCTCGCGCTCGCGTTGGGCCCAGACGTCAGGCGAATCGAGACCCAGGCCGGCGGCCACGAGACGCTCGCGGTCGGCGTCGTGCCAGATCGGCGATCTGGGTGGCCTGGTGGGAAAGCGCCCGGCCTCCATGCCGACCAGGAACACGTGATCGAACGTGCGGTATGCAGCACTCAATCCCTCGAGCACCTGCACACCACGAAGCGTCTGCGTCCAGATCGTGAGATCGGCCGCGAACATCTCGCGAAGCTGCTCGGCGAATTCGCTCACGGTCATCGGTTCACCGACGACACCCCACGCCTCCAGCGCCTCACGCCATTCGCGCGTCACGGTGGTGAGCGCGTCCCAGGCGCGGAGGTCGATGCGCGCCACCTGATAGCGATCGCGCGGGATGGCGTAGATCCGCTCTTCTATGTGAAAGGCGTCCTTCGTGAGTGTGTCGCCGAGCCAGGCGAGCCACTCGGCGAGCGTGCGCGCGCGATCGAGGTGGCGGGCGTGCGAGGCGAAGCTCGAGACTGCCTCGCGCGCCTTGACCACACGCTCGTGCGAAGGCAACGGATAGCGCCGAGCTGCTTCCTCATCGGGCTCGCCTTGCTCGCGCGCTAGCGCCTTTCGCTCCAGCGCGCGAAGGGCGCGCTCCCATTCCGCGAGCCCTCGCACTCGCTCTCGGAATCCAACGAAGTTGAGAACTGTCGCGTCCAAATCGGAGCCGATGTACGGCTGATGGGCGAGCGCCGCGAGACCATGCCGGCTCCATCCATCGGCGGCCGCGTCGAGCAACGACAGAATGGCGCGGACGAGTGGAACTTCGGTGTAGGCGTGGCGACGGCGTGCCGTGGCGGGAACGCCGACGCGATCGAGTGCGTCGCACGCGAGATCGACATATGGCCTGGCCTGACGCGCGACGATCGCGATACGGTGGGGTTCCGCGCCGTGATCGACGAGCGCGCGGACGCGGCGTGCGATTTCCTCCACTTCTCGTTGCGTGTCGGGGGCGGAGATCAGTTGTACGTCTTCGTTTCGTGGCGAGGCGTCTTTGAAAAGGCGAGCGGCCAGTGAGTCCGATTCGTTGATGGTCTCTACGCGCGCCGAAAGATCCTCGAGTGGGAGGTCTACTGATGTGTAGATGGTGATGTCGTCCAGCGCCGGCGAGGTTGCGAGCGCGCGGAGGAGCGTGCGCCAACCGCCGCGCAAGTCGGCGAGGCCGTAGAGGCGAATGGCGCGGCGGCCGCCGAGCCTCTGCGAGAGTCGGTTTGGGTCTGCGGTGATGAGAGCGGCGCAGTCGACGAGGCGCGCGCGCGGGTCGCGGGCGTTGGCTTTGGTTAGAGTGCCGTAGTAAGCTCGGAAGAGCGCAGCCAACTCAGCGTCTCGTTTGGTCTCGAAACCATCGCGGCCTTCGATGCGAGAGAGCGCGCGATCGAGATCGTCGGCGGTGACTCCCTCGCCTAGCAGCTCGCCGAACAGGCGGTCGATGGAGTCGAGGTAGTCGGCTCCATGTTTGGCGCCGAGGATCTCTGGGCGCGGGGCAACGCCGTCGATGAGGGCGCGGATGATGACTATTCGCTCAAAGTCGTCGATCGGACGGGGTGAGAGGTCCGCCAGGATGTCCGGGAGTTCGGCGAAGACGCAGAGTGGCGGGTCGAACCAGCCGGGGATTCCGCGCTCGTGGGCGAGTCGGAGGAGGTCGTCGCGGATGCCGCCCTGGCGGACGGCTAGCCACGCGGTTGGAGTGGGGAATGCGTTGGTGTCCGTTGCCGGGCGAACGACGAGAAACTCGCTCGCGGCGGCCTCGAGAAGACTTTGAAGATTCAAGGCGCGGACGACGCGGATCATAAGCTATAGGCTGGGCATAGGGGGCGTCAGGGGTCTCGGTCGCCGGCCGGCTGGGTCGAATACTCCAATTCCGCGAGCGAGCAGTCGATCGATGTTCTCATAATACTTGAGTCGCACTTCCTCGATAGCCTCGCCGAGCCAAAGCTGCGCAGTTCCGATGCGACCCGAGGAGCGCTAAGTGCTGCGTGGAACAAAACATCGCATCGCGGAGGTGGACGCGCACCTCGTCCAGATTTCGCTCCGCCCGTTCGCGGCATGCCCGGCGGCTCGCCGCGGCAATCGCCGTGGCTTACCTTCACGCCACGATGCGAAAGGCCTTCGTCGGCGTCACCGACCACGACTGGTACGAGTTCTTGAGCCACCGCCCGGACCTGACTGAGGTCAATTTCTGGCAGCCCGGCGGCAAGACTCTCTTCAAGGCGCTCTCACAGGGCGACTTGTTCCTGTTCAAGCTCCATAGCCCGAACAACTACATCGTTGGCGGTGGTTTCTTCGCCGCGTCGTCGTTGCTTCCCCTGTCGCTCGCGTGGGACACGTTTGGGTCGATGAACGGTGTGGCATCGTTGCCGGAGATGCGGCGGCGGGTGGCGAAGTTTCGCAGTGTGCCGGCGCGGCCGGATGAAGACTTCACGATCGGCAACGTTGTTCTCGAACAGACCTTCTTCTTCACGCGCGACGCGTGGATCCCGATACCGGCGGATTTTTCGCTCAACATCGTCCAAGGCAAGACGTACGACCTGGACGTCGGCACGGGCCGTGAGATTTGGACCGCGCTCGAGGAACGCTTTATGGCGGGATCGACGATCTCAGTTCAGCGCAACGTCGCTGAGGGGACAGTGCGTCGAATGTTCACCGATCCTGTGCTCGTACGCCGCCGACTCGGGCAGGGAGCGTTTCGCGTACTGGTCACTGACACCTACGAGCGACAGTGTGCCGTGACGCGCGAGCACACGCTTCCTGTTTTGGAAGCGGCGCACATCAAGCCGTACACTCAGAGTGGAGAGCACGCGGTGAGCAACGGACTGCTGCTGCGCTCTGACGTTCACACGCTGTTCGATCGTGGCTACGTCACAGTGACGCCGGATCTGACGTTCCGGGTCAGCAAGCGTCTCGACGCGGACTGGAGCAACGGCAAGATCTATTACCAGCTCGACGGGCAGAAGATCTTCACACCGAAGGCCCCGTCGTGTCGGCCCGATGCGCAGCAGTTGGAGTGGCATGCGGACACGGTGTTCTTGCGGTGAGTGCGGATTCGTCGGAGGACCGGCTCGACGCGCTTCGCGAGAAGCTCCGGCGTTTCGTCGCGGAGCGGGATTGGCAGCAGTTTCACGATCCGAAGAACCTCGCAATGGCGCTCGCGAGCGAGGCGGGAGAGCTGCTTGCCGAGTTGCGATGGGTCCCCAGCGGCGAGTCTGATGCGTTCGTCCGCGATGCCGCCGCTCGTGAACGGGTCGAGCGGGAGGTCGGCGATGTGGCAATCGCGCTGCTGCTGTTTTGCGAACGAGCCGGGATCGACCCTATCGAGGCGGCGGAGCGGAAGCTCGGCCTGAACGCGACCAACTACCCGGTTAGCGTTGCCAAGGGTCACTCAGAGAGACCGCCCGAGCAGGCGTAGGCGTCTCCCGAGCTCCCCACCCGTCACGCTTGATTCAGGACGTCGTCGACCGTGCTGGCGACGAGATACTGCGCCGGCGGCTCCATCACTCGCAACGCGCGGAAATGCGCCTTCCCGCAATCGATCTTCGCGCTCTCCTTGCCTCGCAGGTCCTCGACAAACAGGCTGCCCTTCGTCTCGACCACCAGGTACAGCCGCTCTTTGCCATCCTGCTCGACAAGAATCGCCCAGTCGGGATTGTACGGTCCTAGCGGCGTCGGAACGCGGAACCAACCAGGCAACTTCGCAAACACCTTGACCGCCGTATTGCGCTCGAGGTCCTCCGCGAACGTCTTCTCGGTTCCGGAATCGTAGACGACGTACTCATAGGGAGACTTGGCCTCTGAATCCGTCACCATGTTCTTGAGATAGCCCGTCAGCTCGTTCTGCTCGAATAACTCCTGGGCGTAGTACTCGGCGTCGCCGATTCGCTGGTACTTGATCCCGTCGACGATGGCGAGCCGCTTGCAGCGACTGATCGCCTCGGCCGCGAGGTCGATGAACTGCTGCGGATTCCTCTTGAAATCGTCGAGCCTCCCGCTCGCCGACAGCACCCGCTGAATCGTGCGTCGCGTGAGCTGCGTCCGGTCCTGAAGCTCGGTCAGAATATCGGGCAGCTCGATATCGGTTTCCGTGAGCACAACGGTCGCCGCGCCGGGCCGCTCGGTTGCCGCCACTCCGGCCTTCCCGATCGCGATGTCGGCCTTGCGCCACTGCAAACGCGTCTTGGCAATTGGCGGCGCATCCTGAAGGGCTCGGATGCAGCCCTTGACCAGTTCTTCGTTGTCGAACTGAACTCGATACGTGGTCTTGTGCTTGATGCGATCCCAGAGCGCTTTGAACTCCGGGCTCTGCAAAACGGCATGCCGCGGACTCACCTGCTTCCGCTCATCCGCGTTCTTGATATCCAATCGGCCCGCGAGCTTGCGGAGTATTGCCGCGATCTGATCGAGCTGCGCGATGGCAACCTCCGCCAGCGCGAACGTCCCGTCCTTGAGCGCAATCTTCAACGCATCCTGCACCTTGCCGCGACCGTCGATGTATCCGGCGCCCTGCAAGCGTTCCCACACTGCCTTTGATTTTTCGACGCCGAACTGGTATTTGACGCCACCTTCACCTTGAACGATGACTCCGGCAAACAGGTGCGGTTCTACGATTCCGAATCGAATCCCCGTGTCCTTCTCGATTTCCTTCTGCAGGTTCTCGGCGAACTGCTCGTAGCTTTCGGTTGCGACGACGGTCAACGTGTTCACATCGAAGCCGCGCACCCGATCGCCGTCCTGGTTCACGCACAGTCGGAGCCCGCGTCCGATCGTTTGGCGACGCTGGAGCTCACTTCGAATGTCGCGCAGCGTACAGATCTGAAAGACGTTCGGATTGTCCCATCCTTCTCGCAGGGCGGAATGAGAGAAGATGAATTTGAGCGGCGTGTCGAACGCCAGGAGCTTTTCCTTGTCCTTCATGATCAGGTTGTACGCCCGCTCGGCGCTGTCGCGGCCCGGTTGATTGCTCTCGGCAGTCTCGGTCCAGCCGCCGCTCTTGTCGATCGAGAAGTATCCGTTGTGCACCTCCTCAGCGGTGCGTGTCAGATCCACTTCCTGAAACAACGTGCGATAGTCCGGGTGATTCGCCGCGCGCCGATATTCCTCCTCGAACATGAGGGCATAGGGGCCTTTCACGGCGTTGCCGTCGGTATCGTACTGGCGATACTGGTTTACCGCGTCGATGAAAAAGAGCGACAGAACCTTGATTCCTTGGGGCCGAAGGCGCTTCTCCTTGTCGAGGTGCTCCTTGATCGTGCGTCGAATCATCTCGCGCTGGACGGCGAGCGTGTCGACGTCTCCCCACGCCTCGCCGATCTTCAGAAACGCCTCGCCGCCCGGATAGCGCAACTCGATGAGTTCCGCACCCTTCTCGACGCGAATCTCACCGACGCGGCAATTGTGGTAGAGCGCTCGGCCGGTCGTCTGCTCGAGGTCGTCGCCGTCGTGCACAACAACGTCTTTTCGCTGAACGCCCGTTGTCGTCTGGACATCGAGCCGGACCGTCGCCGAGATGGAGCCGCGCTTGTTGCTCGCCGAAACGAGCTGCACGAACGCCCTGTTGTGACCGCCGTCGATCGTTGCCGACGCAATTTCTATCTGCTTGACGAGCTTTCGCTCATACGCATCGATGGCATCCAGCCGGTAGACCATGTGGTGCTTGTCGACGTGCGTCGCCGAGTAGCGGAGTGTGCAAAGTGGGTTCATGGCCTCGAGCGCGGTTTTGCCGGCGCCCTTGAGGCCGCCGTCCACGCTCTGGGGTTCATCGACGATGACAATTGGGTGCGTCGCTTTGATCAGATCGATCGGCTTCTCGCCTCCAGTTTTTTCGCTGTCTTTGTAGAGGTTGTTGACGTCCTGCTTGTTGATCGCGCCAACCGTCACAACCATGATCTGCACGGTTGGACTCGTCGCGAAATTTCGCACCTGGCCGAGCTTCGATGAATCGTAGAGGAAATATTCGCTCGGCGTGCCGGAATAGAGTGACTTGAAATGCTCCTCGGTTATTTGGAGAGTCTTGTACACGCCCTCCTTGATCGCGACCGACGGCACGACGATCACGAACTTGGTGAAGCCGTAGCGTTTGTTGAGCTCGAAGATCATTCGCAGGTAGACGTACGTCTTGCCTGTTCCTGTTTCCATCTCGACAGTAAAGTCACCAGACGCGAGTGACGCGGAGGGCGCGAGACCGGAGCGAAGCTGAACAGCCTGGAGGTTCGCGAGCAGTTCCTCATCGAGCAGCGTCAAACGGTTGCCGACACCGAGGTCGCTCTGGGCGAAGCCAAGAAGCTGCTGGTCGTCGCGCGTCGCATGCGAAACCGTGAACTCCGTCCGGTTGATCTCCTGACCGCGGAAGAGATCGCAGACCGCCTCGATCGCGTCGAGCTGGTAGTCGAGGTTTGGCTCAAAGTGCAGCTTCACGTTTTGGACTCCGTGCGATCGGGCAACTGTTTCGCCGCCTGGTCCAACGCGTGCTGTTGGTCGCGTTCGCCCTCGGCCTCGAGCATCGCTCGGCGGCGTGCGGCGAACGCCTGGTATTCCGCCTCGGCGTGCGCGTCGGCGTCGACTTTGCTGACGCCCCCTTTGTTGGCGAGCACGGCGCGCTCGTTGAACCGAAGGAATTCATTGAGCCGCGATTCCCAATCGCGAAGAAACACCTGCTTGCGGCGCCGAGCCTGGTCCTCGGCGAAGTCGAGCCACATCACGACGATGCGGTTCAGTTCGTCGATCTCGGGCTCGTTGAGGTAATTCTTGGCGACGGATATGTCAGACTTCCTGACTGTGTCGCCCTTCCAGGTCGAGAGTCCCATGTTCGGCAGAGTATGATTCGCCCGGCGAGCGATCAATTCCGGCGCAGTCATTCCCGTCGCCGCGAAATGGAGCTTGTTCTGAATGGTCTGGAAGAAACCGCTCGTCTCGCGGGAGCGTGCGTCGTAGTCGCCGGCGAGCGCGAAGATCTCGCGTACACGCAGATACATGCGACGTTCGCTGGCGCGGATGTCCCGTATCCGGCCGAGGAGCTCATCGAAGTAGTCCGGAGCTCCGGCGCCATCGATGGGGGGATTCCTGAGTCGCTCGTCGTCAATCGCGAATCCCTTGACGAGGTATTCGCGAAGCCGTTCTGTGGCCCAGCGTCGGAATTGAGTGCCTCGCGGGGATCGCACGCGGTAGCCGACGGCGAGAATGGCGTCGAGGTTGTAGTGCTTGACCGTGCGGCGCACTTCACGGCGGCCTTCGGTTCGAACTTGTAAGTATTCCTTACAGGTTGCCGTTTCGTCGAGCTCGGCCTCGTTGTAGAGGGCCTTGAGGTGGAGCGTGATGTTTTGCGGGGTTGTTTGGAAGAGCTCCGCGATCAGTGCTTGTGTGAGCCAGAGTGTTTCGTCCTCGAAGCGGCATTCAACACGAGTGCGGCCGTCCTCGGTCTCGTAGAGAATCAGCTCGCCGCGCGCGTCGTGGCGAGCGTCCTCGAGTGCCACTCAGAGACTCCGGACGTTCGTGAGGCCGTGCTGTTCGAGGATGGCGGCGAGGTTGGTCTTGGCGACGTCGTCGGCGAAGGCGCTGTCACGGAATACGCATTTGGAATCGCCGGCAGGAGCGAGAGACGTACGCCAATTGACGATTCCTTGCGCAAGCGACTCAACGTCGTTGGTGCTGATCGATTCAGCCAGGCATACGAGCAAAACCCCTCCGCCCACGCTGTACACGATCTTTCCGCCGATGTTCTTCCTCTCTATCGAAATACAGAGGTCCAGGCCGACTTTGAGAAGGATTTCATAGAGAATGTCCGCCTCCCCACGCCCCGAAACAATGTGATCGACGGAGTCTAACAGTGACTGTTCGAGATGGTGCGGATCCGCGACCCACGACGCGATGTTGCTTGAAGCGAGTCTAAAGACGCGGAAGCCAACGTCAGTGGCAAACATCGGACTCGCTTCGCGGACCTTTTTGCCGGCGCGCCGAAGCCGCTCTTTGGTGATTTCACTCAAATTCGACGGGACGCCAAGCTCGCGACAAAGGTCCGCGGCCGCTTTTTGGCTACTCGAGTCGGGATCGAGCGGTTGGGGAAGCTGGACCAAGATAAAGCGACGTTGTCCGGCATCGCGGGCGTTTTGTAGTAGGACTGCGTGACCCGTTGTTCCGGATCCGGCAAAGAAATCCAAGACCAAATCATCGGTGTTCGTCAGATACGACACGAGCCGCTGCAGGTCGTCCACGGGTTTGGGATTGTCAAACACCCGTTGGCCGCCGAAGAGCGAATTGAACTGGTTTGCGGAAGTTTGGGCATAGCTAAAATGGACGCTTGCCATTACTTGATCGGCGTTCTCGAACAGGTTGGTGCGCACGCGCGGCACAGTCGTGTGGTCGGGACCAAAAACAATCCTGCCCTTGTCAAACTCCTCCCAAAAACGGGTCGGTGTTGGATACCGCCAACCGCTTGTCGGCAATTTGCACGGGATCCCCGTGTGAGGATGACGTATCTCGTAACGGGGTCCATCTCCGCCGGGCCAATTGATATTGCCGTCATCGCGAAAGGGACCACGCTTGTCGACCTTCGTGAATCGCTTCATCGGTGCTCTAGGGTCGTCGTCAGAAATGGTTGCATAAAACTCCACGAGCCCCTGCTGCACGGCCGGCCATTCGTCGTTGAACGCCCTTCGCAGTCGATCAAATTCCATTTTCACCTCTCCGACACCTTCCTTTGCGCCGCGAAAGACGATGTGATTGTCGGCCAAGAACGCCGCACTTTTGAAATAGACAACCATATATTCGTGGCCAACTGAAAAGAACCGCGCATCATTCTTTCGAGCACGGTCCCAGACCAGAACAGCCGCGAAATTTTCTTCGCCAAAGATCTCGTCGAGAATGGAGCGAAGCCTCGGGAGTTCTGCGTCATCGATACTCGCGATTAGCACGCCGTCATCACGCAGTAGGTTCTTCGCTAGCGCTAGGCGAGGGTACATCATGCTCAGCCATTTCGTGTGGAATCGGCCGGAAGCCTCCGTATTGGAAGATCGCTTTGCGTCTGCGTCAGCCTGGCGCGTCATGGCTAGATAGTTCGAGACGCCGTCGCGATAATCATCTGGATAGACAAAATCGCTTCCAGTGTTGTAGGGCGGATCGATGTAAATTAGCTTGATACTTCTCGTATATGTCTTCTGAAACAGCTTTAGCACTTCTAGATTGTCGCCCTCGATCACTAAGTTCCGAGTCGTTTCCCAATCGACGCTCTCCTCGGGGGCCGGCCGTAACGTTCCCGTTGAGGGCATAAGCGCCAGTTGCCGAGCCTGCCGCTTGCCATGCCAGTTCAGCCCATACTTCTCCTCGCGCTCATCGACTACACCGCCGAGCAGCTGCTTCAGCGCCTCGAAGTCTACTTTCCCTTCAGTCCACGCCTCCGGAAAAAGCTCCTTGAGTCGCACGACATTCTCGGCGATCAAGTCCGGTGACTGAGTTTCAGGATCATGTGTATCGATCTTCTTCATCATATTGCCTTCGGTTCGAGCCGAGCACGCGCCGTTGAGTGAGCTGCTTCGAGACGCTTCAGCTCGAGGTTGAGATCCACTTGCCGCGCCATCTGATTCTCCCGCATCGCTGCGCCTCGTAGCGCAGCCATACGCGTTTCCAACTCCGCACACTGCGCAAGAGCTTCGCGGCGCACCTGCGCACCACCCGTTGTTGCCGCCATTGCAAACGAACCGGTCACCTTCGCCACCTGCAACGACGACACGACATCCATCCATCCCTGGTAAACCGAGTACAGCGTCGCGGCCGGCTGCCGTACGAGCGCGAGCGCTTCGAGGAACGGCCGTTCGAACGCGCCATCCCGCGCGCTTTCAATTTCGCCGATGACAAGCTCGCCATCCACCACAACCTTGTCGGCTTCGCCCTGAGACCGCCGCTTGTGCGCGAGGGACACCGAGATCCGCGATGTCTGCTCCGTTATCACCACAGCCGGGTATGGCACGGCGCGGTGCAACAGCTCAGTCAGTCGCACCGGTTCGGCGTCCGGTCGCAGCACCACTGAAAGCACAGCGATCTCGATGTACTCCCGGACGTCGTCTCGATACTCGGCGACCCCGATCGTCCCGGGCTTGAGCGCCGCCACCCATTGGATCTCATCGATCCCCTCATTGATCCGCCGTTTGTCGGCTGCAGTCGGAGCGCGCTTCTCGACGACCAGCTTCTTCGGCACTCGTTGATCCACTCGAGCGCTGGCGGGAATCTCCAGCGCGGCGATGATGTCGGCCGCGTTCATTCCACGGGCTGCGGCAAAATCGCCAGGTACGCGACCACCTCGAAGTCGTTGATTCCGGCAAACTCGCCCTTGATGGCGTGCGTGCCGCCGGGGGCGAACAGGCTCGCGATCGCCCGCTCGGCGCTCTTGCCCGCAATCGACGTCACCGCCGCCGCCAACAGACTCTGCGTGGCAAGCATATCCTCGCCGCGCCGAGTCGCTTTGTCGAATCGCGCGCTCGCATCGGCGTCCGGCAACTCACGACCCAGACAGACCCGTTTGAGACGGTCAAGAATCTTCTTCGCCTGCGGGAATTGCAGCAGCACAGCCCCGTCGTCGCCGACGTGCACCAGGTAGTGCGGTGCCAACGGGTATCCAGGCTCGAAGGCGCGGGTCGCCGCGGCTTCTTCGGCCCGGAGACAAAACACGACGCCGGGCGGAATGTCCGCGTCTGCCGTCGTCGTCACCGCGAACGTCCCGCGTGGCAACGTCTCGAGTGTATCGGGATGCGCTCGGCGGTATTCGGCCAGATCGATGCGGAAATCCGTGAGCGTGAGGTCGGCGATCGAAACACCCGTCGAGAGATCCTCGAGGTCGATGACCGTGTCTTGGAGCTTGAGCAGCTGCTTCCGCCGGTACTCCAGGTCGTTCATCTGATTGCCGGATTGCTCTTCGATCAGATTCTCCTCGCCCGTCGCCGAGATGTCGAGCAAGACCATGCGGCCGCTCACGCGCTGTTCCAAGTTGATGTATTCCTCGAGCTCGATGTTGGGCCAGAAGTTGACGAGCTGCACGCGAACGTTCGGCGACCCGATTCGGTCGATCCGGCCAAAGCGCTGAATGATCCGGACCGGGTTCCAATGAATGTCGTAGTTGATCAGGCAGTCGCAGTCTTGGAGGTTCTGGCCTTCCGAGATGCAATCGGTCGCGATGAGGAGGTCGAGCTCGCCCTCGCCCGAGAGATCCGCGGGCCGTTCCTTTGAACGCGGCGAAAATGCCGAAAGGATCGACGACAGATTTCTGTGGAGGCCGGCCAGGGTTGTCTGGTTGCCGCCCGCTCCGGTGACGAGAGCGGCATCGACACCGTGATTCTCCTTTGCCCATGGCGCGAGCGCTTCATATAGGTAGCGCGCGGTATCGGCGAACGCCGTGAAGACGATGACTTTTCGGTTGCCGGCGTTGATTGGCGAACGGTACTTGGACTCGATCAGCCGCCGCAGTTCGGCGAGCTTGGCATCGCGGACCGCGGAAACCTGGTTCGCGGCCGCGTGAAGCGTGGCCAGGCGATTTCGGTCCTCGATCAGGTCCTGCTTCCACCGAACCAGATCGACGTCGGTGAGCAGGACCTTGACCTTGCGGCCCACGAGAAGGCTTTCGAAGGCCGGATCATCGAGATCAATGTCGGCAATATCGATCTCCTCGACGTCGTCGACACCCGACTCGATGCGCGAGAGCGTGGCCTCGACGTCCCAGAGCTGGCGCTGCACCGTGAGGCCGAACGACGAAACCGCGCTCTCCATTCGCTTGAGCGCGTTGACCCGCATGAGGTGGATGAGGCTCTCTTCGCGGTCGGCTTGTCGGAAAAAACCCTCACCCCCCCGTACCTGGGTGCTGTACTTCGCGTCGTACGCCGCCTGCTTGTGCGGGAGCACGTACCTGAGCGGCGCGTACGACGCGAGGTTGAGTCGCCGGATCTCGAGGTTGATGTCGCGAATCGACGGGAACTCACCGGCGAGGTCGACATCCGCTTTGATGTTGATCGGCTTGAGGCGCTCGGGGAACTTTCCCGTCTCCACGGTGCCGTAGTACTTCTCGATGTGTCGGCGCGAGCGCGCAATGGTCAGCAGGTCCAACAGGGTGAAGTAGTCGAACCCGAGCATCTCGACGAGCTTGGCCGGTGTTCGCTCGGCGTCTTCCATGTCGAGCCACCGATTGAACTGCTTTTGCGCGAGTCTCGTCGTGCTGTCGATGCTCGCGATGCCCTCGTCCGCCAGCGCGTTGTCATCGCCCTCGGTCGCGAACGCGATCTGATTGCGAAGGTCGGCCAGCCGGTTGTTGACCGGCGTCGCCGAGAGCATGAGGACGCGCGTCTTGACGCCTTCCTTGATGATCTGGCGCATGAGGCGGTCGTACCGCGTTTCGCTGCCGACCCGGGGCGTTTTCTTGTTTCGAAAATTGTGCGACTCGTCGATCACGACGAGGTCGTAGTTGCCCCAGTTGACGTGAGACAGATCGATGTCGCCGGACAGACCGCCGTCGCGCGAAAGATCGGTGTGATTGAGAACGTCGTAGTTGAATCGGTCGGACGCGAGGATGTTGCGCCGATCGTTGGCTGTGTAGACGGTCCAGTTGTCGCGCAGACGTTTGGGACAGAGCACGAGAACGCGATCGTTGCGCAGCTCGTGGTACTTGATGATCGCGAGCGCTTCGAAGGTCTTTCCGAGGCCAACGCTGTCGGCGATGATGCAGCCGCCGAAACGATTCAACTTGTCGATCGCGCCGACGACGCCGTCGCGTTGAAAGCGAAAGAGCTTCTTCCACACGACGGTGTTGCGGATTCCGGTCGCCGACTTGACGATTCGTTCTTCGTCCAGCTCATCGCCGCGCGCGCCAAACAGGGCGTCGAGAATAGCGGCGTATACCTGATACGGCGGGCGGTCCGCATAGACGGCCTCGAGCGCGCTGACAAACGTCGCGCGTGCCTCGGGATCATGCCGAAGACCTGACCACTGCGTATCGAACCACCGACCGACGAGCGCGGCCTCGGTCGGGTTCTCAGAGACTTGGATGAGACTGAGCGGGTTTCCCGGCGCTAGGCCGAGCCCATCGGTGCTGAAGGAGAACGCGCCGAGGATTGCCTGATGCGGTTCACCGTCGGCATTGCGAAGAACGACGGCGCCCTGCGGCACCGTTCCGCTCGCCCGTCGTACCTCTATAGAATGGCCCAACCAATCGACGAGGCGTCGTGCCAACCAACGCGACCGTAGCCCGTTCCGCGCGGCGCGATCACCGTTTGACCCAAACAAACCGGGAGCGGCAGGCTCGGCCGGCAAAACGATGCGACCACGAGCAATTTGGAACGCGGCCTCCATGATGCCCGCGAATGCGAAGAGCGAGAACGAGGGCGTGACAAGGTCGACCCCGGCGCCGTCGGTGAGTCCGGGCCGAATGAGGTCGACAACGCGATCCTGCCCGACATTCTGAACGACTTTCATTGGGCAGGGTCTGCAGTGAGTCTCCGCCAGTGCTCAAAGATTAGCACCATGCTCATCGTGTCGAGCTTGCAGTACTGGCGAAGCAGCTCGGCCCATCGCGCCTTCGTATCCGCGACACTGCTCCCCACTCCGTACATCATTTCCTGATACGCCCGCATCGCGCCGGTGCCTTCGTGGACGTCCTGCCAGACCCCGTTGATTTCGACCGGCGGCAACGATGAATACGGGTCCGTGGTTGCGTCGGCCACCAGCCCGGACCAGTTCTCGAACTGTGCGCGCATCGCGGCGTCGGATTTCCAGAGGGCGTCCAGTACCACTTTGATCGAGGTGCGGCCGCGCGTTCCCGGGTGATAGTACTGTGTCTCGGCCCACCGATGCAGGTCGACGATGCGCGTGTCGACGACACCTCTGATCCAGTCAACGAGCTCGGGATCTGACCGGCCTGACGCTTTGAGGTCGTCGATGATTTCGTTGAGCACGGAACCCTCGAAGTGGCTCCATATTAGAACCGGCCCTTCATCGACGATTGCTGCGCGGAGTGATTGGACGAAGGTGTGATTCGGCCACACATCGACGTCGTTGAGCCACTCCGAGTGCGAGGGCGCTTCGCCAGCCGCGTTGACGGTGTGGCAGCTCCACGGAAAGCTGACGAGCCCGCACGGACGCATGCCGGCGTGGTACGGGAGCGCGAGTTGCACGAGCTCGAAGAACCGCGGCACGTTGTCGGGGTTTGCCAACTTGCTTTTGTCGACCAGCGCGAGGTACGGGCGAATCTCGATACCGGGGAGCAATTGCTCGAGAAGGAGAACTTGATACGTGAGGTCCTCGAGCTTGCCGAGCCACTCCGAGCGCACCGGGCCTGGTTTCTTTATTTGGCCAAAGGTTCCGTGCGCGCCTCGGGCGAGACTGTCGACGTGCTCCTGACCGTCGAACGACTTTGCCTTGACCTCGATGAGACGGACTGAGTTTCCTTGCTTGACCAGGATATCAACACGGGCCTGACGCCTGCCCACCACGAGCGTGGGCTCGAACAGCGTGATGCTATCCTGGTTGAGAAACCGCAGGGTGTCGGTGAAATCAGCGGCAGCCCCCCGACCGTACTCGGGCTGTATGCCGTCTGGATACCTGGTCTTTGCCAGCGCTTCGACCATGTATCCGCCCTCGGCGAGGAGGCGCATGTACGGGTCGCCGTCTCTCCGGTCGGGATAGCCGTTCTCGCGAAAAAAGAGTTTTGCGCGGCACGAGCGCGCAAGGATGTAGTCGGACTTCGACAGCATCCGCGCCGATGGCTGAAGCAATGCGCCGCGCGGTGCGGATCGTCGTGCTGCCGGCATGTTGGGCGCCCAGATGGAGCGCGGTCAAATGTGGAAGACGCCGTTACAAGGTAGGACGTTGAAAGTGCATTCCCGACCGAAAGCGTTCAAGTAGCATTCCCCGTCCGCGGCTTGGACACGTCGATCGAGAAACCGGCAGGCACCGGCCGGCCCGGTGGGCGCGGGCCGGTGTCGGTGCTGAGGCGCATTGCTCATTAAAATATTCCAAAGATTGGACTTCTATCGATTGGACGCGCACATCGTTACCATCAGTGGTCCGAGCTGTGGCCGATCAGGCTGCTGGATACGCATTTGGCTATTTTTGCGTCTTCGTTTGAGCGCGCTCGTTCCTGCGCGGCGCCGTGGGGTGTGACGAAGCGTCAGGCGGAGGAGTGGCTTGGTCGCCTTGTTGAAATCGGCGTCGTCGAGAAGCGAAAGAAGCCGATCACCTTCGCAGTCCGCCAGGTCGATTTGTTCCAGGGCCGGCGCTCGGCCGATGACGAAGCGCTCATCGGACCGTGTCCCCCGACTGAGGTCTGAGTTGCTTTCCCTTCAATCGCTTATGGAAGAACCGCGAGGCTTGGCATGACGGTCCATTCGGAAACGCTAGCCGCCCTAACCCCTGACGAGCGGAAGTCGCTCGAGCGCCGCTTGTTCGATCGCCAGAGCGGCAGGTGTTTCATCTGCGATGAACTGATGGATCTTGTCCTTCACGCGGGCCAACTTGATGTCGATCACATCGTGCCGCTCGTCGAACAGGGACCGGATGACGAGAACAATTTTGCTCTCGTCCACCTGAGCTGCAATCGAAGCAAGGGCTCGTCAGACCTACGCGTGGCCAGACGCATGGCCGAGTTCGAGAAGCTTCAGAGCGCGGCAGAGTCGCGCGGCGAGCGCGGCGCAAGCCTGGGGCATGTGCTAGCGAAATACGGCGGAGCGAAGTACTCCATTCCCCTCGTATCGCACCCGAGCCGAGTCGAGTTCTCCTTCTCCCAAATAGGAAGCACCGAAATTCTCAGTGTCCCGCTGTATCAGGATTCCCTGAGCGGAATGAAATACTTCTTTACGACCGTTCCCCTTGCCTACTTGCACCATGACGACCGGATCAATCCTCGAACCATCGGTTCGAACATCCGTGGGCTGATTGAGGAATTCATGAAGAAGCGCCCACAGCTCCACGTTGCACTGGCATGGTGGGCACCGGAGAACGATGGCGCTGGGCGCCTCAGAGTCTTCGATGGGCAGCACAAGGCTGCAGCCCAAATACTGCTCGGAGTGAAAGAGATTCCGGTGCGCGTGTTCGTTGAGCCGAACACGAGCGTGTTGCTTCAGGCGAACACGAACGCCGGAGACAAGCTCCGCCAGGTCGCGTTTGATTCCGCAGTACTGCGGCACCTCGGAAGTACGCTGTACGCTGAGCGAGTCAAGCAGTATCAGGACATGAAGAGTCTGCGCCAGGACGACTATTCGTTCAGTGAGAAAGACCTCGTCGGCTTCTTCAAAGGCGAGCATCGCGAGATGCAGCGATACATCGTCGACTCCGTCCGCGATTCGATCAATTTTCACAAGGACAACCGCCTGCGTGAGTTTGTGGAGTGGGCGGGCAAGGGCAGTGATCGTCCGATGTCGTACTCGAGCATCGAGCGGACATTTTTTGCTGAATTCCTGTATATGAAGGTCATTGAGAATCCAATCGGTCAGGGAATCGAGCGCGGCGACAATCCAAGGTTCGTCGAGCGGGACCAGATGGTGCGCCTCATGAACCTGGTCGCCGATATTTTCTTCGTCGGCCAATGGGATCCCGACATCGGTGGCCGCAAACTCGAAAACCGCGTTCAGAAGAAAGAGCAGATTCCGGAACCGCATCTTCGCGCTTGGCGCATCGCGCGCGAGGAAATCCTGGCGAATATCCTGGGTTATGTCCGTCTCGTCATAGAGAACTACTACGCGCTGGTAGGGGAGCGCATCGACAAGGACCGTCTCATGCAGCACCAGCTCCCAGAAGCACTCTGGCAGCGCGTTGAGACGTTCTTGCGACGGCTCAGAGACCTGCCCTGCTGGGTGGACGCGAACCTCAGTCTCACTGTGTTCGGCGCGAAACAGAATCGCGACTTCTGGGTTCAGGTTTTCAAGACCGCGAAGGGCCCCGGGGGCGTGCCGGTCCTTGCGAAACCACTGGATCTAATGGAGATGATTCAAGACACGGTTGTAGCAAAACGGCCTGCTTCATGACGCGAGTGCCCAGCGCGGCACGCGTCTCGCGCGCACTTCGCGGCGTGAGAAAAGAGCTCCGCGGATCGCTAAAACAAGTGCACCAGCAAGCGGCCAAACTGCTGGCCAAAGGGGACTATGCAGGGGCGCAGACACTGGTCGATGCCGCGCGATCGGTGAAAGCCTTCGATGCGGAGGTAGAAAGCCTCGCCAAGAAGTGGGTCGGAGTTCGCGGCGGCCCAACGAAATCGCTGGCCGGCGACAGCACGCCGCTCTGGGCGTACTACAGGATCATCTTGCAGGCGCTCTCTGCTAGCGACGGCCGCCTCCCGACGTCTGAACTCATCAAGCACATGGAACCGATCGCTAAGACGACGCTCAAGCCGACCGACTTCGAGCCGACTTCGGCGGGTCGGCCCCGATGGCAGGCGATGGTGCGGAAAGCTCGCCGGCACATGGTGAAGGAGGGATTCATTGAAGGCGCAACGGGCTCAGAATGGCGCATTACTACGGCGGGGCGCCGGTCAATCGCGCACGACGTGTCGAAATAGCCACGGCACGACCTAAGGAAACCGGGTGACGAGCCGGAATGCCGCGGCTACGATTTGATACCTAGCTTCTCGCGCAGATTCGCGGGGACGGCACTCCGTAACCGCCACCACACCGTGATCGGCTTCTCTCCCTCCCACCTCACGAACGCCAACTCCCCACAGTAGACGAACGGCATCGTGACGCCGTTTACCTTCGCCCGAGCGCGAACGCAAAGGTGAACTCGTATTCCGAGATTCACATGATCCCGCAGCCGCTGCGCGAACTCGCTCGACTGCGCCGTCCGATTCTGACTCTGCCACTGAAACTCATTCGGCGACACGAACTGGTCTTGATACCGATGCTCCTCCGCCATTCCACTCTTGTCGATCGTCACAAAGAGCACAATGAGCTTTGGCCGAGTCACGATCCCCGACTGCGGCTCCCGTCCGACGAGTTTCACTCCAAGTCGCTCGGCGATGTCAGAACGCTTATACGCCTTCCAAAGCTCCGGCCCGCTTGACGAGCTCCGCTCGCCGAGCGGTTCGAGCGTGTACCCGTCACTACTTCGCGAAAATAGAACGAACTGACTCGTCCCAGGCTGACCGGCAGTCGCACCGAACCATCGAGTCAGTATGTCAGGCAGAACGTTCTCGCCCGATCCAACCCGCACGACAACGTTCACCGCAATCTTGACGAAGTTGGCCTGGTATTGCTCGCCATCAATCGTCACCTCCCGCCACCCTTCCGGAATCCCGCCGACTCGGTCGCGCCCCGGTGAATAGAAGAGAATTGGCTTGCCACCCGCGTGACTGACGCGGCAAACAATCCGATCCGCGCCCCCTTCAGCACCGACGCGCCGCAGGTAAACCGCGAGCCGCCAGTCCACGATCTCGCGCACGAGCTCCTGAAGCGCACTCCGCGATTCCGGTGGTACAGGAAACGTCGTCGCGAACCGCGATCCGTCGTACGAGAAGAACGCCGTGCCTCCCGTCCCGCGCCCGCCAGCCCAAGCCGCGATCGGATCCTCCTCGACTAACTGACGCAGACGTTCAGGATCGTCGAGCACATCCCCTATCTCGGTCCGCACAAGCGCGTATCGCCGAGCGACGTCGGCGAATCGCGCTACGAGACTATCGATCGCCATCTCGCCCGGGAACGCATCGTCGGCGAGCATGGCGAGCAGAATGACCATCTTGAAACTCTTGGTCATCGGTGTCGTCTCGAGCGCGTCGAGCAGCGCACCGAAACGGTCGTGCGCGACGACTTGCTCGTCGGTCAGTCCGCCCATCGCGCGGACGAAACTCAGCCACGACGGGTGCGACGGTCGCGCCGATTTCGGATCCTGGCCGTCATGATACGCCTCGACCGCAAGTGGACGGGCTCCGTGACTCTCGCTGAAGTCGGTGTAATAGTCGCGCAGCGCCTCCCCTCGACCGGTCTTGCGCAGGAGCGAGCGAAGAATGTCCTTGGCCTCCAGCTCATACGTCACCGAGCATCCAGGCGGCAGTTCGAACGTGCCGGCGTCGAGCTCGTCGAGTGCGTACGCCACGCTCGCGTCGCCCGCGGCAAGCTGGAGCAAGGTCCGCGGCTTGATGAGAAATGATCGGTGATTGCCGATGTAATCGATCACCCTGAGTCGCTTTCCCTGCTGCCACCGAAGGCCGCGCCCGAATTGTTGCATCCAGATGATCTGCGACTCGGTCGGCCTGAGCATCATGATCGTGTCGACGAGCGGCAGGTCGACGCCCTCGTTGAACATGTCGACGGCAAAGACGACATCGAGGTCGCCGGCGACTAACAACTCGAGCGAGTGCACCCGCGGCGCGCTCGTGGGGCCGGAATGCACGGCGACCGCGCGACGACCGCTCTCCACGAAATAGGTGGCCATGAAGTCGGCGTGCCGCTTCGAGGCGCAGAACGCGAGGGTGCGCTCCCCGGCCTTCTGTTGATGCTGTTCGAGCGCATTCTGCGCTCGCGCGTTCGTCGCGAGCGCGGCGGTGAGCTCCTCCGGATCGAAGCGGTTGCTGCGCCACGGGATGTTGCTGTAGTCCACGTCGTCCGGCACGCCGAAGTAGTCGAACGGCGAGAGGAGTCCTCGGCGAATGCCGTCCACCAAGTCGCAACGGTAGACGAGATTCTCACCGCACAACGCGAGGAGGTCGCCGCCGTCGGTTCGCTCCGGTGTCGCGGTGAGGCCGAGCAGGAACTGTGGTCTGAAGTATTCGATCAGCCGGCGATACGTCGACGCCGCCGCGTGGTGGAACTCGTCGACGACGATATAGTCGAACTGATCGCGGTCGAATCGCTCGAGATGCCGCGCGTGGCCGAGCGTTTGGATCGACGCAAAGAGAACGTCGGCGCCCGATGTCTTCTCCGTCCCCGTGTAGCTGCCGAGGATTGCCGACGGCCGGATGGATCGGAACGTCTGGAGCGCCTGCGCCAGGATTTCCTCGCGATGGGCGACGAACAGCACGCGCGCGAATTCCGGGCGATTGCTGTCGAAAGCGCTGAGCCACGTCTTTCCCAAGCCCGTCGCCAGCACGACGAGACCGGCCCGAGTGCCATCCGCGCGCGTTCGATCGAGCGCCGCCAGAGCCTCCCGTTGAACGGCGTGCGGTTCGGGAGGCGGAGGCGCTGCCTCCGGCGCGACGCCACTCGGCTGCACCACCATTCGCACTCGCCGCCGGCGGTACGCCTCGATCCAGGCCAGATCGAGCGGCTTCGACTTTGGGTGCGCGAACAGTCGCTCGAAACCGCTCGTGATCTCGGCAAAGCCGCCAACGTCGCGCGGCGTGATGGTGCGAACGTTCCATTCATGCCCGCGCTGGAGCGCCGTCTCACTCAGGTTGGAGCTGCCGACGAACGCCGTGCCTCCGTGGATGCCCTCCGCGATGATGTACGCCTTCGGATGAAAACTCACGCCCGCACTTTCGAATATTCGAAAGTTGACGTCGCCCTGAAGGTCGGTGAGCCGGACGAGCGCGTCCGGCTCCGTCACGCCGAGATAGTCTCCGGTGATAATCCGCACTCGGCCGCCGCGGCCGAGCAGGTCGTTTAGGTGTGGTTGGAGGAGGCGGACCCCGCTCTCGAGCGTGAACGCGACGGCGATATCCACCGCCGTCGCTTGGTCGAAATGAGCGATCAGGTGCGGCAGAAGGGGATCGTCGGACCCTCCACTCACCAGGGCTCGCGCGTGAGGCGTCTTCCCTAACCACGGAGTAGCGTAAGGGGCACCCGTCGACGCGAGATAGTTCGCGCGATCGGGGATCACATGCCGCACGCCTCCGCGCGGATCGGCAACGTCGCCGGCGTACCGCGGGATCACGTGAACGTGGAGGTGCTCCACCGTTTGTCCTGCCGCGGGCCCGACGTTCGTTCCGATGTTGAAGCCGTCGGGACGATGAGATTCAAAGATGATTTCTCTTATGCGCGCGGTCGCGACGCCAAACGCCGCGCGTTCGGCTTGGGTGGCCTCGAACCAATGAGAGACGTGTCGCCGAGTGATGAGGAGCACATGCCCTGGCGACACCGGGAATGCGTCCCAGATGCCGGCGACCAGGTCGTCCTCGTACAGAATGCGCTCGGGAGGAATCACGCAGAACGGACAGCTCACCGCACCTCGCCCGTCTTCTGTCGCATCGAAACAACCAGCTCACCCAACAGGCCGGCCGCCGTGCACTCAGCGCAGCGCCAGCGCGGAACGGGTCGGCGCGCGAACCGAACGCTTTGGCATACCGGGCAGCGATGTTCGTAGGGCAATCGGCCGCTGCGCCACGTCAATGAACGACGAAAACCCGCGGCGGGATGACGGACGCGCGGCTCGAACCCGGCTGCGAGGACCAGTTGTCGCCACACCAGACCATGAGGGCGCTCGACGGATCCGGTCAGCAGAAACGCGGCGACGTGCGCCGTCTCGTGGCAGAGCACGTCGGCAAGTGGACCCAAGGGCCCCGACAACAGCGACGCGCTGACGACGATCCGTCCCTGGCTCGGTACACAGCGCCCAAGCGATCGGCGAAGACGGGAGCTGAACGAGAGCGATATCCCACCCTCCAGCCCCGATAGGCCCCATGTCGTTGCCCAGTCTCGAATGAGGCCGTCGATCACCGCGCTACTCGTCATGCGCGGCCTGACTCACGACGTACCGCGCGAACTGCAGATCGCTCGGTGCGAGCGCTCGGTTCAGTAGCTCGTCGCGGGACACCCATTCGACGTTCGAGTGCTCCAGGCATTGCGGGTCGCCGGCGATGTCGACGGGGCGAAACTCGATCACAAAGTCTGATCCAGGATCTTCAATCGAGAATTGTATATCGCCGACACGGCTCACCTCGACCGCCAACTCCTCGGCAAGTTCGCGTCGCGTCGCATCGACGATCGTCTCGCCCGGTTCCAGTTTTCCTCCGGGAAACTCCCAGAGCCCGCCGTGCCGTTTGTGCGTCGGGCGTTGGCAAAGGAGGTAGCGCGCGTTCCGGCGAATGACGGCCGCAACGACGCGAATCTTCTGCTGCTTGATTGACGGGTCCACCCGATGGAACGTACGGGCTACCCTGCGGCTCGGCCAGGATTCGAGGCTGGGTGAAGCGATGACAGGCTAGTAGGCGGGCGTCGGTCCAGCTTCGTGGCGCTTCGATCGGCACATTGCACCCGGCTGCCGATACTTATCTCAACTTCACACGCTTTTTTGGCGTGATGTGATGCGTGCCTCCCGCCAACTCATCTCGAGCTGCCATAGATGTCAGGATCCACCAACCAGCTCGACGCCCGACTTGCCCGGCTGGCACTCGATCCGAGCCGACTGACCAAGAGCCGACTGTGGAAGGCCCTTAGCGTCGAACGACGAGAAACGGCCGCGGCTGCGCTGCTCCGATCGAACTTCGGTCCATGGATCCGAACGCGAGCCGATAGCATTGTTGCCACGCAGCGGCATTTCCGACCCCAGATCGTTGCCTCATGGCCGCTGGAGAAGATCGCCAAAGCGATCGCGCGCGTCGAGGTGCGCGAGAGCGGCTGGACTTGGCAAGCGATCGTTGAAGATCAGCTTGCCAACCAAAGTGAAATGCTCTGCGATTTCCTCGATCAGACCGCTGTTCCCCATAGTATGGGGCGCGTCGACCAGGATGACATTCCTGCGGAACCGATTGAGTTGTCGGAAATCGTTCACGCCGCGGACCGCCTGGCCGATCGATTCTCGATCGAAGATATCGCGGTGTATTTCTTGGCGCTGCAATTGATGAATAGCACGACGTTCAAGCACACGGCGGATTGGCTGCGATTGCGCCTTCAGCCAGGCGACGATCTCATCGATCAACCGATCACACCGAGCGAGCCGGAGCAACCAGAATCCACCGACGTTTCACTGGTGCCGGCCGAATTTACGACACTTGATCGGCGCCTCACTCAGATGATCGTCGACGCGGCCGCGGATGTCATTGGTGCCGCGACATCAGACGAAGTCGACGACATGCTCCTCGAAATTGAAAAGCTCAACGGCCGCCGACACCAGACATTCTTTCACTGTGGCTTTCGCGACGCCCTGTTTGGGAGAACTCCGACCCACGATCTTGCCGCCGAAAACGCGGCACGGTGGCGTTGGTATGCAAGCGGCTATGTCGTTGGCGTTGCGCGAACCGGCGACTTCGCCGCGATTGCTCGGCTGTATGATGAGGAGCGCTCCGTTCGGGAAATCGTCGACGAGGCCGACGGCGCGACCTCGCTCTCCGCGCCACTGCTGTTCCGGGCCCTATGTGACGCTTCCCGCTTCGCCGAGGCGGCGGCATTGGCCCGTCCAAACGTGGTGGCTCGTTCGACGCAATTGCGCAAAGCACTCTTTGACACGTCTATCACACTCATTCGTGAATCGCGCGCCTCGGATGCGCGAGCGCTCCTCGAGATCTTGTGGGCTGCCCGGCCAACCGAAGAGGGTGACGACGATGCCGCCGATGAGGACGACTCCAGCTTTTGGCTCTCGGTAAAGAGACGCCGGGCGTTGTGCTTCCGTCAGCTCGGCGATCAACACGAAGCCACACTGCTGTTGAACGAGTTGGTGCAAAGCTCGGATTCGTCTATGCGGTCGATCGCGCTCACCGACTTGGGTCTCATTCAAACGGGCGTATGCCGCTTGGGCGACCTGACTCTGCCCAAAAGTGTCGCTGACCGCGCACCGTTCCTTGCCGCGCTCGAACGGGGAGAGAGCTTGTTTCGCCGCGCGACCGAAGCGGTGGCGTTGAAGCCGGCGCACGCGCAGTTCGCTCTCGGGGTGCTCGCGCTGATGCGTGAGGACTACGTTGATGCAACGCGCCGCCTTGATCCGGCGCTGTCCTTCTTTGCGCGCTCGCCGGAAGTGTATCGCGCGGACGGTTCGCTCGCGCTCGCGGAGCTCTATCTCGGCATCGCTCTATTCCATTCATTGGAAGACGTAGGCCGACTGCCGCGCGCGTCCGAGTTGATTTGCAGTGCTCTCGCGGCCGGGGCACGATTGCCGAGCTGGCTGGTCCGATCGACGATCGATTCGCTCGCCCTCGCACGCTCCGACCTGGTCCCGAGCATCGCCTCGGCGCTCTTGGCGAGCGACAACACCGCGCTCGACGAACTGATCGATTCCTCGGCGGGGCCGCATACGCCCGCGCTAGCAAGCGCCCTATTTGCACGGGCGACATCGCCGAGCCGAGGAGTTCCTGATCGTGCTGCGGACTACATGAAGGCGCTACCGCTGTTGCTCGCCGACGGATCAATTCAACAAGCCGCCGACGCCCTCGACTACCTGGAAGAGCAAGCGACGGCAGGGATCCGACGCAACGAGCTGATCGTCCTTCTGTCCGAGCCGGCCAATTTCAGCCCTGCGTGGAGGCTGGAGCGCGCGACAGAAGCGCGAGCGCTCTTGTTGGAATCCGACGGTCGTTTCGACGAAGCGGCCGGTGTGCTCGAGAAACTTATATACCAACTCCTATCACAGAGCGAGGCGCACGCCCTCGATAGTGCGGAGCTGCTCGTTGGACACATCGAAGGGTACGGAACCGATTTCGCGGACCTCGTCCACCGTCTGGGGAAGCATCTCGAGGCAAAGCGCACGGCCGCCGACGCGTTGACTGCGAATCTGGATGTGCTTCCAGTGGATTTGACCCTTCGGATCCTCGTGGTTGGTGGAAATGAGCTCCAGTCCAAAATGGATGCATCAATCGTCCAGAAAGTCAAATTGGAGTTTCCAAACGTGGAAATCGAGTTCCTTCACAGTGGTTGGAACGGAAATTGGAAGGCGTACGCCGATGATTTTGATCGACGGGTGCGGAATGTTGACGGCATTGTTATGCTCGCGATGATCCGTACAATGCTTGGCCGGACGGTCCGACATAATTGCCCTGTACCGTGGCGCGGTTGTCGTGGGCGTGGACAAGGGCAGATTGCGGAGGCGATTCGACGACTCCTGCCTTTCGCGAGTCACCAGCGTCGCCGACTGGTCGACGCGGTCGCGCGGACATGATTAAATGTCCGTCGCGATAGGCTTTCAGAAGCCGAGAAAGTGAATCCGCATACAGCCTGGCCAGATTGTTGGAGTCATCCGGGCTTCGTAGAACCGGCGCCGAAAGTGGCTCGACACTAGCGACCAGGGGTGAACGACCCGTGTCGTTGAATCGCTCTAGCACATGCTCGACTTGCCCCCACGATGCTCGTCGCTCCTCTCCGCTCGGCAGAGGCGCGAATGTGATCCCGTCGCGAAGCACTCGCACATGAAACTCGCGGCCGCCGCGCAAGGTGTGCAGAACCTGGCCGTCGAGTTGCACAATTCGTTTCTTGAATACGTCGAGTGAGACCTGTAGCATGTTCCTTGGCCTGGTTGAATGATCGGGGTCGACCCATCCGCCTGATCCGGGGTTGTCTCGCACTACGACGCCAGCGCCACTCCCACCGTCTCCCGCAACCGCGCCAACGCCTTCGACCGAATCTGCGACACCCGCGACTCCGTAAGTCCGAGAATCTCCGCGATCTCGTGCAGCTTGAGCTCCTCGAAGTAGTAGAGCGCCAGCACCGTCCGCTCCTGCTCCTTCAACTTCATGATCGCCTCGCGCAGCATCGCCACTTCCTGCTCGCGCCCAATCTGCTCGTCGGCGCCGTCTTCCGGATCCGTGTGCAGCAAATCGAGCGGCGACGAATGCCCCTCGCCACGATCATTCGCCGGACGGTCGATCGGGACGCGAATCGCGCCTTCGACATCCGACTCCCATTTCCACAAAGTCTGAACATCGACGCCGAGCGCCGCGGCGACTTCATTGTCTTCGGGCATGCGGCAGAGCTTCGCGGCAAGCGCGTTGCGCGCCGTCGTGATGTCGCGCGTCTTCCGACGAACAGACCGCGGCACGTGATCCTGCCGGCGAAGCTCGTCGAGAATCGCGCCGCGAATGCGCGGCACCGCGAACGTGCTGAACGCAAGGCCGCGATCAGGATCGAAGGCGGTCATCGCCGACATCAATCCGAGCGTGCCGGCGCTCACCAGCTCGTCGTGATCGAGCTCGTTACTGAGTTTTCGCTCGAGCTGACGCGCCACGTGATGTACGAGGCTCAGGTTCTCGGTGAGGAGCACGTCTCGGGCGGCCAGATCGCCACCGGCGAAGGCTTTCCAATTTGCGCGCGATTCCATGGGTCAGCTCCAGCGTCGGGAAGAAGGAAGAGAGATCGGCATCGCGGCAGGACGCTGTACGGTCAACCGCGACGCAACAACACGAGTGAGTATTCCGCGCATGGCTTCTGCAGCGGGCGAACCATCCAACGCGTCACGCACCGTCATTCCGGCGCCCACCGCGGCTTGCAAACACGGATCGTCGGGAAGCGCACCCGCGACATCGATCGAACGGCCGAGAAAATGTGAACACGCGCCGACGAGAAACTGACATGCTTCCTCCGCGAGAGCGTCACCATGCCGATTCGACAAAACGGAGACGCGCGTATCGGCGCGGCGCGAGCGAATCGACTTGACCAACGCATAGTTGGCTGCAAGTGATAGACGGTCGGCGGATGTGACGAGCAACACCACGGGATCAACGAGATCGCTGATCGCCGTCAACGTATCGAGACGCGATCCGCCGTCGAAAATGACGAGATCGTAATTGCCATACACGTGCGACAGGCGATTGAGGGCCGCGCGGCGCTCGGCGTCGTTTGCGGGCGCCATCGCCGCGCCGCTCGTGCCGCCCGCGACCAGCGTCAGGCCGTCGCCAATGTCCGTCAGCGCTTCATCAGGCTGTGATCGCGCGTCGGTGAGCATCCACAAGCTGTGCGTCGGGCGAACGCCGAAGAGGTGATGCAGCGTGCCGCCTCCCTCGCTCGCGTCGACCAGCAGCACGCGCTCGCCACGCTCGGCCGCCGACATCGCGGCCAGCGCCGCAACGACCGACGTGCCGACGCCGCCCTTGCCGCTGGCGACCAGCAGTGTCGAATAGCCAGAAAAGGATTGCATGGGACGTGTGGTGGGGTTCGGTCGGCGTTCCAGGCTTAGCGTTCCGCGAGTGTTAGGCAGCATTGCCCACCTCCCACGTCGCGACGCTGCTCAGCCGCACGTATGTCGGAAGCTCGGCGAGCGAGATGATCGGAAGATTCGGAAGCACCGGTTCCACGAGGCGGCGAATGCCGACGCGCAGCGATGGGGGCGCGAGCAACGGAATCGGACGGCCCTCGATCGTATTGGTGCTCGCCACCTGATCGAGCTCGCGGAGCAACGCGCCGAGTGTGTCCGGCGTGAGCATGGTTCCCGGGCTTTGATTGGCGCGCGGGCTGAACAATCCGAGTAGCGACATCTCGAGCTTGGGACCGACTGTGATTCCACGAACCACGCCGTTTTCGTCCATATGCAGGCGAGCAATCGTGTTGGTTAGCGCGCGGCGGGCGTGCTCGGTGAGCACTTCCGGATCCTTGGTCTGATCCGACGCGTCGGCGACCGCTTCGAGAATGGTGACCAGATCGCGAATCGGCACGCGCTCCTTGAGAAGACGCTGCAGCACACGGTGCAGCACACCGAGTGTGAGCTTGCCCGGAACCACGTCGTCGACAAGGGCCGGATGGGTCTTCTTGAGCGAGTCGATCATTTCCTGCACTTCCTGGCGGCCAAGCAGGTCGGACGCGTTGGACTTGAGCTTTTCCATGAGGTGCGTCGCGACGACTGTCGCCGGCTCCACCACGACGTAGCCGAGCGACTCGGCCTCGACGCGTTTGGTGGGCGAGATCCAACGTGCGGACATGCCGAAGCTCGGGTCGATCGTGTCGATGCCTTCGACCGTGCCGATGACGCGGCCGGTATCGAGCGCCATGAGGAAGCGCGGCATGACTTCGCCGCGCGCAATCTCGGCGCCGCGCAGCTTGATGATGTATTCGTTGGCCGGAAGACGGATGTCGTCGCGAATGCGGATGGCCGGGACGAGAATGCCCAACTCCTGCGCCGACTGCTTGCGCAGCATCGAGATGCGCTCGAGCAAATCGCCACCCTGCTTTTCGTCGACAAGCGGAATGAGCGCGTAACCCACTTCGAGCTCGATCGGATCGATCTGCAGCAGGTCGCTCATGGGATCGGCGGTCGGCGGAGCCGGCTGCGCCGCTAGGTCGGCGGCGGTTTCCTGCGCGAAGCGGGTCTTTTCCGCCGTGGAGGCGAACCGGCCGAGCACGATCAGACCACCGCCGAGCAGGAAGAACGGAAGCTTGGGAAGTCCCGGCATGAGGCCGAAGGTGGCGAGGACACCGCCGGCCATTGTCATCGCGCGCGGATGCGCGCCCAACTGCGTGGCCAAGAGCGAACCCATTCGCGTGCCGCCGGCGGCGTGCGTCACCATGATGCCCGCGGCGGTGCTGATGATCAGCGCCGGGATCTGCGTGACGAGTCCGTCGCCGACGGTGAGGATGGTGTACTGCGACACCGCCTGGCTGATGGGCAAACCGCGCTGGAAGGCGCCGATGAAGATGCCGCCAACGATGTTGATCGCCGTGATGAGCAGTCCGGCGATCGCGTCGCCTTTCACGAACTTTGACGAACCGTCCATCGCGCCGTAGAAGTCGGCCTGACGCGAGATCTCATCGCGACGCTTGCGTGCCTGCTTCTCGTCGATCAAACCGGCGCTCAGATCGGCGTCGATCGCCATCTGCTTTCCGGGCATGGCGTCCAACGTGAAGCGCGCGGCAACTTCCGCGACGCGCCCGGCGCCCTTGGTGATGACGATGAAGTTGATGCCGATGAGGATGAGGAACAGCACGAGTCCCACAGCGTAGTTGCCGCCGATCACGAACTCGCCGAACGATTGAATGACCGCGCCCGCGTGTCCCTGGCTCAGGATGAGTCGCGTACTACACACCTGCAGCGCGAGCCGGAACAGCGTGAAGAGCAGGAGCAACGACGGAAAGCTGCTGAAGTCCAGCGGATTCGTGGTGTTCAGTGCGACTAGCAGCACGACGAGCGATACGCCGATGCTCGTTGCCAGGAACAGGTCGAGCAGCACGCCGGGCAGCGGCACCATCAACAGGCCGACGATGAACAGCACGGCGAGCGCGAGGCCGACTTCGGCGTTGCGCTTGCCGGAGCCCTCGAACGCCGGCATGGGAGCGAGTGCGGTGCTCATGCGAGCGTGCTTCCTTGCCAGCTACCGCGTGTTCCGCGAGTGCGCAGCACGAAGGCGAGGATTTCAGCGACGGCCATATAGAGTTCGTAGGGGATCAGTGTGCCGACTTTCGCAGTCTTGAGGAGCGCACGCGCCAACGGTTTGTTCTGAACAATCGGAAC
Organism: bacterium; assembly: GCA_040002475.1. Taxonomy (GTDB): domain Bacteria; phylum Gemmatimonadota; class Gemmatimonadetes; order Gemmatimonadales; family Gemmatimonadaceae; genus JAQBQB01. The sequence goes on from JBDUEJ010000044.1 coordinate 44,236, forward strand.
GCCGGACTCCAACGCGATCGCCTTGATCCGCTCGGCGATCTTGCGCTGGCCGATGGCGAGCACGATCGGGGCGGGCGCGATTGACGGGTCGTACTTGATCGCGATGGCGATGTGCGTCGGGTTGACGATGATGACGTCCGCGTTCGGCACGTCCTTCATCATCTGACGGCGGGCATAGGAGCGGGCGACGGCGCGGCGGCGCTGCTTGATCTGCGGATCGCCGTCCTGCTGCTTCATCTCCTGCTTGACCTCGTCCTTGGTCATGCGCATCGACTTCTCGTGCTGCCACCACTGGTACAGGTAGTCGGCGCCGGCCAGCGTCAGATACGCGCCACCGGCTGATGCGAGCATGCGAATGACATACTTCTTGGCCACGAACACGAAGCCGAGCCCCGACACCTGCGACAGCGAGATCGCGTCGGGCATTGCGGCCTTGAGCGACGCCCAGACGGCCGCGGCGACGATCGACAACTTGATGAGCGACTTGAACAGCTCGACGAACGGACGAACGCCGACGAGGTTCTTGATGTTGCTCGCCGGGCTGATGCGCGAGAATTGCGGCGTGATCGGCTTGAGCGAGAACACGCCGCGCGCCTGCAGCGCGGCGATCGCAACCGGCGCGATGCTCATGGCGAGCACCAACCCGATCACCGCGGTGAACGCGCGGAAGGCGGTCTCGCGGATGAGCGATGTGGCCGACGAACCGTCGAGCGTGAGCGCGCCAACGCTGGACAACGAGCTGCCCATGATCGCGAAGAGTCCGCGTCCCGCGAACGGCGTGAGGGCGCTCAACACGAGGGCGCTGCCGAGCAGCGACATCGCGACCGTGAGCTCGGGGCTCTTTGGTATGCGTCCTTCGTCGCGCGCTTCCTCGCGTTTGCGCGGGGTCGCTTCTTCTGTTTTGTCCGACTCTGATTGCTCTGACATCACGGCGCTCCGCGCGCGAGCGCCGTGAAGACGCGATCGAGACCGCTCGCGTACACGCCCGACCAGCCGCGATAGAACGCACCGACGAACGGGATCGATGCACTCATGGCGGTGAGACCGATGCCGATCTGCACCGGAAAGGCCACCGACAGAATGTTGAGCTGCGGCGCCGCGCGGCTGAGAATCGCAAGCGCCGTGTTGGCGATGAGCGTGGCCGCGATGACCGGCGCCGCGAACTGCAGACCGAGCGCAAACAACACCGTCGCGCTACGGAGCATCGCGCGCAGCCCTTCCGGATGAAGACCGCTCCCGATCGGAATGAGATGCACACTGCGCGCGAGCGCGTCGATCATCACGAGATGCGCGTCGACCGCGAGCAGCATGGCGATGGCGAAGAGATTGCCAAACGTGCCGAGGGCGTTTTCGGACGAGTTGTTGATCGGATCCAGGATGGCCGCACCGGACAGGCCGATCTGCATGCCCATCAAATCACCCGCCACATTCGCCGCGCCCACCAGGAGCGCCGCGCCGAGCCCGAGCGAGAAGCCGACGAGCGTCTCGCCGATGAACGTTTCAGGCGTGATCTGCGGAACGGCCGTCATTTGCGCGAACACCATCGGCTGCAGCAAGACGGTGAGCAGCACAATGATCGCCGTCTTCACCGCGGCCGGTATCGCCTTGGCCGAAAAGATTGGCGCGACCAGCACCAGCCCACCCACGCGCGCTCCAAAGAGCACGAGGGTTTGCACGGAACCGGGGGCGAACAGATCGATGGGCACGGAGAATGGGCGGGGAAGCGTGGACTACGAAATCAGACTGGGCAACGAGCGGAACAGCTCCGTGGTGTACTTCACCAGGAGCTGCAGTATCCAGGGAAGCGCCAGCAGGAACACGACGCTGATGCCAACGAGCTTGGGAACGAAGGCGAGCGTTTGTTCCTGGATCTGTGTCACGGCCTGCAGGATGCTGACCGTGAGACCGATGAGCAGCGCGACGATCAGCATGGGGCCCGCGACGAGCAGCGCCAGCATGATGGCGTTCCGCGCGAGGTCGACGATGAGCGCGTGTGACATATCAGCGGAAGCTGGTGATGAGACTCTGAACGATCAGCGACCAGCCATCCACCAACACGAACAACAGCAGCTTGAAGGGCAGGGAGATCATCGCCGGCGGCAGCATGAACATTCCCATGCTCATGAGCACCGACGACACCGCGATGTCGATGACGATGAACGGCAGAAAGAGCGCAAAGCCGATCTGGAACGAGGTGCGCAGCTCGCTGATCACGAACGCCGACGTCAACGTCACGAGCGGAACGTCGTTGATGGTTGCCGGCTGCGGCCCCTTGCTGATGCGAATGAAGGTCTGGATGTCCTGGCGGCGCGTCTGCTTCAGCATGAACGTGCGAAACGGCTTGGCTCCGAGCTCCATCATCTGCGCCTGGTCGATCTTGCCGTCCATCCACGGGGTCAACGCTGTGCGATTCAGCTCGCTCAGCGTGGGTGCCATCACGAACCCGGTAAGAAGGAGCGCCAGCGCCGCAACCAGTTGCGTTGGCGGAGCGCTCTGCGTGCCCATGGCCTGCCGAAGAAAATTCAAGACGATGAGGATTCTCGTGAACCCCGTCATCATCAGCAACAACGTGGGAAGGAGCGTCATCACGCCCATCATCACGACGATGCCCACGGTGCCGCTCAGGTGCAGCCCGTCGCCGCTGCCGACCCGAAGGTCCATCTGCGGCGCAAGCTTTGACAGCGGCATGTCGATCGCGCGCGTGACCGGCGTCGTCGCCTTCGCGGCCGGCGCCTGCGCGGCCGTCTGCGCGGCCGTCTGCGCGGCCGTCTGGGCCGGCACGATCGGCTTTGCTGTTGCGACCGGCTTAGGCGCCGCGGGCACCGGAGCGGCTTGTGCCG
>JBDUEJ010000045.1:0-43935 GCA_040002475.1 bacterium
ATCAACGCCGTCGCGCGACTCCGCGACGACATTCGCTCGCGAGAGAGCGCAGCGATATAGACGTGCTAGGCTTTCTCGTCGCCCGGCGATGGCTTGCCGTGCTTCTGCTCGCGCATTTCCCGGAGCGCCGGGTTGGTGCCGGCCTTCGGAATCATTGGTTGTTCCTGCGGGTTTGACTGCAACTCCTGCTTGTCTTCCTCATGGATGTGTTCGTCGTCGGTGCGTGTCTTGTGGTCCGTCCCGCTGACATCGCGCTGACGATTGATTTTGCCGCCCATGTCTCGCCTCGGTGTGATTGTCTGTTTGCCAAGGAGGGTCACGAACCATGCCGCACTGAGTATTGGGGGAGGTCGGCATGATGCCCGCCACGTCACTACCGTACGCTACCGTGTAAGTTGTTTGCGATGCGAATCCGAATCATTGCCGCAGCATTCCTCCTCGTCGCCTGTCGCCCCCAAACGCCGGCGTCGGGGCCCACGCGCGCAATTCGGTGGGGCGGAGACGCCGAAGGCGGCGCACCGTTCGTCGAAGCCGAGCCCAACGATCCATCCCGCGTCCGAGGATTCGACGTCGACATCGCCGGAATGATCGCCAAGGGGCTTGGCGCCACGCCGCAGTTCATCCAAGTGGCGTGGGCGTCGATCCCCGCGTCCGCGGATCGCGGCGACTTCGACCTCGGCATGTCGGGCATCGAAGATCGCCCAGAGCTCCGGGCGCGATATGCCTTGAGCATTCCCTATTTTGAGTTTCGTGAAGTTCTTGCCGTCCGGCCGGGGGACGCTGGACGGTTTCGCCGGCTGTCCGATCTCGCCGGTCATCGCGTCGGCACGCTGGGCGCGACGCAAGCGTTTGAGCTCTTGAACGCCGAGGCGGCGCGATCACGACTCATCCCGGTCTCGTACGACGACGACGTCCACCCGTACGCCGATTTGGTCGCGGGCCGGGTCGATGCGGTGCTCCTCGATCATATCATCGCCGAACGCTCCCTTCGACGTACCGGCGGCTTCGTCATTCAACCAACGCCGGTTGCGCTTGGCCACTACGTCGCCGTCATGGCGCACGCACGACCGGCATTTCGCGATTCGGTGAACGCCGTTCTCCGCGCTCGAATGGCCGACGGCTCGCTCGAGCACACCTTCCGCACGTGGGGTGTCTGGGACGACGCGCAGGCCACATACATCGCGCGCGTCTCGGCTGAGGCACCGCCGGCCACCGCAGCCACGGGCACGAGCTCCTCGCGTTCGATCGAAGCGTATGTGCCGAGCCTGTTGCGCGCGGCGATCGTGACGCTGCTCCTGTCGTGCGCCGCGATGGCGCTCGCCGTCACAGCGGGCATCGGTATCGCAGCGGGACGCATTTACTCGCCACCCATAGTTCGATGGATACTCGCCGCTTATGTCGAGGTCGTGCGCGGCACGCCGGTGCTGCTGCAACTCTTCGTGCTGTACTACGGTCTGTCCGGCGTCGTTCGCCTGCCGGCGTTCGCCGCGGCGGTGATCGGCCTCGGTCTCAACTACGCCGCATACGAGTCAGAGATCTATCGATCGGCGCTCGAGGCCATCGCGCGCCCCCAGCTCGAGGCGGCGCGGACACTCGGCCTATCCGAGTTTCAGATCCTGCGCCTGGTTCGCGGCCCACAGGCGCTACGTCTCGCGCTCGCGCCAATGACCAACGACTTCGTCGCCCTGCTCAAGGATTCGTCGCTCGTATCGGTGATCACCGTTGTTGAATTGACGAAACAAACGGCGATCTACGCCACGAATGTCGGCAGTTGGGTCGTGCCGGGACTTCTGTGCGCGGCGATCTACCTGTGCTTCTCGCTGCCGCTGTCGCGCGCCGCACGCCGACTCGAGCGTCGCTGGAGCGTCGCATGACGGCCGCGTCCGACAGCCTGGTGATTCGCGGCCTTCACGTCACGCGTGGAGCGCGCCCAATTCTGCGCGGCGTGGACCTCGATGTAGCACCCGGTGAGATCGTCGCGCTCATGGGCGCGTCCGGCGCGGGCAAGTCGACTGCCCTTCGCGCCATCGTCGCCCTTCAGCCGTTCGAGCGCGGAAGCATCACAATCGGGGATGTCGCCCTCACGCCAGGCCCGGTGCCTCCCGAATCAGCGCTCCGTTCGCTGCGCCGGCGCGTCGGCATGGTCTTTCAAGCGCACGCGCTGTTCGAACATCTCTCCGTGCTCGACAACCTCACGATCGCACCGATTCACGCGCTCGGCTGGTCGCGCGAGAAGGCGGAGAGCGTCGCCCGCCGCTTGCTCGAGTCGTTGGGCGTCGCCTCGCGAATTGACGCGCTTCCGCGACAACTGTCGGGTGGCGAAGCGCAGCGCGTCGCGATCGCGCGCGCACTCGCGCCCGATCCAACGATGTTGCTGATGGACGAGCCGACGTCGGCGCTCGATCCGTCGCGCCGCGGTGCGCTCGGAGAGACGCTGCGCGGGCTCGCGACGGACGGACGCGGTCTCGTTGTCTCCACACACGACGTCGATTTCGCGCGGGGACACGCCGATCGTGTCGTCGTCCTCGTCGATGGGTCGATCGTGGAGATGGGGTCGGCGGAACAAGTGTTATCGCAGCCTCAGCATCCGGCAACACGAGAGTTGTTGCGGCATCCGGCGGAGTCGCGGCGCGACTAGTCGGTTCTACGGCCGGTTCCTGAGTGCCCAACGAACCGCGTGATCGGTCGGGTCAACGGCCATCGCGAGGCGGAGATCCGCGACGCCCTGTCGCCGCAGCGATCGCGACAACGGGTCAACGCCGTCGGAGGCGAGCGCGAGGCGAGCGAGAGACGAGCAAGCCCCCGCGTCGCCAGCACGTCGGCACGCCACGGGCCGTAGGCTATGGCGCAGCCACGCGAACCGGCACCGTCGTTACTCTGTCGGAGAGCTTGCCGTCGACGATCGATGTAACCGCCAGCGAGTACTGCCCGGCCGTGGTGAGGATGACCTCGAAGTCCTGCGTCACACCCGCCGCAGAATTGATTCTCGCCGGTCCGAGCGTGGCTTGATCCGACGGTAGATCCGCTGCATCCGCGGCGATCTGCCGCCACTGCGCCAATCCCCCCGCTCCGCGCAACGTGATCGTGTGCGCCTCGTTCGACGCGATATCGATCAAGCGGAATCGATACGCTCCCGGTTTGAGCGAGACGGTGTCGGGCGTCGCGCTACCGTTCACGAATGTCGGAGGATCCGCGCCGGGTCCGCCGGTGGCGATGACGAAAATCAGATCGTTCGTCGGATCAAAACGCTGTCCCGGCGGAAGTACGATGAGAGCACCGTACAGTCCCGACGCGAGCTCGCTGCGTTGCTCGCCATGCACGTGGTAGATGAACGAACCAGCGCGCGGCGGCGTGAAGCGCGCAACGAACGAATCACCGGGGGCGATGGCTGGTGCGATCCGCGTTCCCATCCCGCTCCACCCCGCAACACCGTCGAAGTAGCTCTCGATCTCGAGGCCATGCCAATGCACGCCGAATGGCGCGGACAGTCGATTGTGCACCGTGATCTGCACCGGCTCGTTCTGCGTGAGGACCAGCGGGGAGCCAGGAATGCGAATTGAATCGGGCGCCGGTACACGCGCGTCCGATTGAACAATGAATCCCAAACCGGGATCATCGCCGAATACACGAGGTCGCGTATTCGCAAAAAGTTGAATGCGCCGCGGAGACGACCCCGTCGGACCAGCTTGGGCAACAGATCGGTTTGGGCGAATCGTGACGCCGAGGATGAGCCCGGCCATGGGATCGTTCGCACCGCCCATGCCGGCTCGCATGTCCGCCGGGTGTGCCAGACCCTTCGGCGTGCCTGGCGTGCCTGGCGTGCCTGGCGTGCCGTCGAGACGCTGGTCCGCCGACATGTGCGCCACCAGATGACAATGGAAGAGCCAGTTTCCCGGCCGGTCCGGCGACCAGACGATGGACATCCACTCGCCTCGTCGCGTGGCAGCGGACACTCGCGTGAGCTTGTGTTCCCGCGCCAACACACTGTCGTGCGCGGCATCACCCCGCGCCTCGATGCGATAGTAGAAGCCATGCAAATGCATCATGTGGAGCTCATCCGATGCGTTGATCACCGCCCACCGAATGGAGTCGCCGATGGAATACGTCAGTCGCTCCGTGAGCGGCCATGAGAGTCCGTTGATCGCGTTGAGCTGAAACGTCTTCGTCCCGACTTGCCCGTTGGGCGTCCAGCGCGTCATGACGAAGACGCGATCGCCGATCGTCTCGTGCGGCGCCGACGGATCCACGACGAGACCGCCGACGAGCTGCCCATCCTGATTCGAGGTGGGAACGCGCGCGTTCTCGTCGCCGGCCCAGTAGTACCACGCCCCGGGTGCCGTGACGCGGAAGCGAAAGGTGTGCTGGTCTCCCGGCGACAGCGGCGTAGAGTCGACCGTGCCCACGTTGTGATCCTGAAAGCCGCGAACCCAGAGCGGCTTGGGCAGGTCGTTTCGAATGGTGACCTGCACATCGGTGCCGCTGCGGACCCGAATGAGCGGGCCAGGAATTTGGGCCGCCCTGCCCTCTTCGGCGAACGCGTGCACAGCGAGACCGCAGCGGGTCGGTCCGTCAGGAAACCATGTGACGGCGCGCGCCACGAGCCGCAGTGTCAGGACGCCGTGGCGCATCGTACCGGCTGACACGCGGTTCGCGTTCGTCAACGCCCGAGGAGCCTGCCGTGTTGGTGCTGTCGGGCATTCGGCTCGCGAGGCGCGCGGGACCGAAGCGCCCAACAGCGCAATCGCGCCAATCATCAACTGTCGATCGAACGGACGATTCATGGAGTCGTTTGGCCGACGCGGGATGGGTCGGCGATGCCGTCATCATGAGTACACCAGCGTTCGTCGTCGGCGCAATGACTGTTGTCAGACCTATGCGCATCGCCTGCCGGTTCCGGACACGCGACAGGCAGCGCTTCGTCGGTGCAGCAGCACCGCCCCCATCCCCGCAACGAGGAGCACGACCGTTCCGAGATAGCCGATCTGCTTGAGCGTCGTCAACGATCCCGCCAGGACGGCGATGTACGGATGTGGCGACGGGAACGTCATGACCAAAGTGGCCAGAGCTGCGTTCTCGAGGTAGTCGAACGCCCCGGCGGCGAACGGGAGGAGCGGCAGCCAGTGCAGAGCGCCCGTCATCATCGCTCCTCCGGCCTTCAACCGGCGCACGACGAGCGTCATCGCCATCCCGCCCCAAAGCGCGGCGAGCGACGGGAACACCACGTCGAACCCGCCGAGAACGCGCGTGAGATAGAAGCGTCGACCAACGGCTCCGAGGGCACCGAGTATGTCGTAAACACCGCGAACCGAGTAGTGCAATTCCATATCAGGAATGGCGCGCGTGCCGGCCAGCCGCTCGAGCCGTACAAGGCTCCACGGCGCATCCAGGATTTGCACCGTCACGAGCGCCGCGACGAGCGCCGCCGTCACGACGGCAAGTGTGCGCGCCGTCGTCCGCGCCGAGAGAGTCGCTGTGAGTTTTTGAAACATGATTCCCTCAATTGGTGGCGGCGAGGAGCTGCATGCTGCGCAGCGATGCGGCGACTCCGTCACGGAGCACCGGAAACAGAAACTGAAACCCTGTCGCCAATAGCGCCGACGGATCGGCCAACACGTCCTTGCACAACTCATCGATGATCCCGTCGCCGGCGATGAGACGCCCCGCCCACTCCGGCAGCCGCCTCGGCGCCCGCGCGCCGAGCAGTTCAGCCGTGGTCCGGAAGAACTCGGCTTGTGTCGCATGGCCGCCGTCGGCGACGATCCAGCTGCGTCCGGTGACCGCGGCACGCGGCTGCTCCGCGAGATGCACGAGCGCGCGAGCCGCATCGCGCACATGCACGAGCGGGAGGCGATTGGTCCCCCTTCCGAAGATCGGCTGACGACCGCGCTGCAAGCCCGGCACGATGCGCGATGCGAACGTCTTCCCGGGCCCGTACACCGTTGCGAGGTGAACAAACGTCGTGTCGATGTGGGCCGACAGCACAACGTCTCGCACCGTCAAGCCGATCGCCGCGAATCCGCGAGGATCGCTGGTGAGGGGCGACCGATCGCTGACGACGCCCCGCGCGTCGCGCGCGAGATCGGCGGTTCCGCTCACCGTCATGTACACTGGCCGCTGCGGCGCGTCCAGCGAGGCGAGCGCGCGCGTCACGGCATACGCCGCATTCCCCCGCGACTTCGCCATCTCGGCGAGCTCGCGCCGGCCGACTCGTCCCAACGCGGACGGTTGGATGAGATCGATCACGAACTGCGCGCCCGCCGCGGCGTGGATCCAGTCCGCCGGCGAGGATGCATCGGCGATGATCACCTCCGCCCCGGCGCGTTGCAACGTCGCGGCCGCCTCGCGCGATCGCACCACGGCGCGCACTCGCCAGCCGGCGGCGATCGCCTGGTCCACGGTTTCACGTCCGACGAAGCCACCACCACCGAGCACCACCATTGTCTTTTCCACGTGCGCCTCCTGGAGCGTTTATTCAGAGTTAGCGATCGCTAACCCCGACGACATGACGATCGACCGATGAGCTTCGAGCAGCGCGTTATCCGCTGAGGCGCGCCACCCATGCTCGTCAAGGTTAGCGATCGCTCACTTGCGGGTCAAGGGGGCAAAACCGCCGCGGCAAGAACGCGCTCGGGTGACTGCCTCGAACTCCTCCGAGTCGGACGTCCGGCCCCAGATACGCCCGAGGCCGCTTTGCCCGGCAAATCGCGGCGCGGCTTTTGACGTGAACTCCAATCACTCTCCTTCGAGCACGTCGATGACAGAACCGCAGGCCCTTCGTTTTCTACGCGCCGTCCATGAAGACGCCGGCCTTCGGGGCCGAATCGCCGACAGTCACGACGATCTTTCACCGGAGGATCTTGTCGCCATGGGTGCGACCCTCGGGTGGGAGTTCGACGCCAACGATCTTGCGCTCGCTTTTCGGCATGACTGGACGATGCGGCGCCTTTTTTTCGGGACGTTCACTCGCTAGAGATCTCCAGCATTCCATTGCGCGCATCGCGCTCCAACAGATCGACCCGATGCAGCGCGCGAAGCACGGTGGCTGTTGTGAATGTGCGCCGAGTGTCCTGCGCGGAGACATCGTGTCCGGCCGCGGTTCGAACGGTGAGCACGGCAGAACCTGGCCACGAGCCATCATCCTTCTGACACTCGAGTAGGCGACCTACCGTCGCCGCGATCCGCGGACCATTGCCCTCCGGGCGGACCGTCAGCGTGCGGAGCGCCAACGACACGTCGAACGAGGACGTCAACGCATCGGCAGGCAACGCCAGCGCGGCGTCGAGCGAGAGCGCTGCCCAATCACATGCGAGATCGATGCGGCCGTGGTCACCGGGGGCGCCGCGGCGCTCGAACGCGTCAACGGCGTGCGCGGTCGCGTAGCTGTGCTGCGGCCACCAATAGCTCGCCCATGAGCCGTTGGCGCACTGAGTGTCGCGCAACGACTGAAGCGGCGCGTCACCAATTCCTTTGCATGCCGCGGAGGCGGCGGTGACGCAGTCGTGGGCGTCGAACCATCCAGGGCTGACCGTTGCACTGGTGCCGCGGGACCACGCCGCATAGTGATCGCGCACGTACGTTGCCACGCCGTCGGACCTCACGTGCCGCTGGAGAAACGCCAGCGCTTCGCGGGCTCGCGGCGATTCGGCGAGGCCGAGTCGAGCGGCAAGGTGGAGCGCCCACGTCGTGCTGTCGGCGTCGGCTGGCTGTCCGTAGTTCCAGCCCCAACCTTCACGCGACCGGCCTGCGAGCAACCTCCACGCGCGCTCGGCAGCCCGCGTGGCACCAACGCCACCCACCTCGTGGACCGCATGCGCGACGTACGCGGTCACCCACTCATCGCTCACACCCTCGAGAAAACCGTCATAGTCGAGCCACCAGCCGGTTTGTACTCGAGCGGCGAGCAGACATTGCACCGCCGCGTCGATCGCCTCGCCGAGCGTCCTTGGCGGATGCACGGTTCGCGCGCGTAGCGTCGGGGCGCACGCATCGCGCGCAAGGTTCTGCCAGACTTCGACGAATCCCAAGTAGGCTTTCGCGCGCGGCACCCGCCCGTCTTCGTACGTGAGCTTCACATGGCTGATTCGGCATTCGATCGAGCCGACCTCCGTGACGCTTCGCGCGAGTGCGTTGACGACGAGCGGCGACGGCCACGCCCTCTGCACCGACGCCGGCGTGAGCACCGCGGGCCACGACATCACGCGATCGCGGAGCGGCGCGGCGCAAACGCCCTGATCGACGAGCGCGTCGAGAAGGTTGCCCCAGCGCCGTTCCGCCGCACCCGGCGTGCCGACGAAACACTCGACGCCCAGCGACGGACGAACGACGTCCCCGAACGACATCGCGAGACGCACGCGATCAACATGCGTGAACAGCGTGTCGAAGTGCCGTTCAAGCGCGGCGGCGGATCCCGGCCAGCCGGTGTGCTCGAGAAAGGAAGACATCATGTCGGCCGGCAAATCATCGACGATGATGCACAGCGGGGCGCCCGGACGCGACAGCATCAGACCAACGTGGCTGATTCTGGCGACATTGGCGCACGCATCGAGACAGCGGGCAAGCGTCGCTGATTGCGCTGCAGGCGATCGGCAGCCGAACGCGTCGAGCACGTCGCCAACGACTGACGGGTACGCCGTCGCTGGGAGCCCTGCGGCCAGACGGACGAAGGCGGACACGGGCGGCGCGCTGTTCACGGCGACATCATCGAGCTCCAACCAGAGTTCTTCAATATCACCACCAACGTGCATCGTGGCGCAGAATTGCCTGACGCAGGACCACGAGTGCTCGCTGAGTCCAGTCGCGGGCTCGAGGAAGCGCGCCAGCTGGTCGATCTCGCGCGGACTCCGAATGCGTTGTTGAAGGTCGACGGCGCCTTCGTCGAGGAGCGAGAACTCCATTCCCGCGCACGGAATCGGCGGGAGGCACGCAGCCAGTCGCTCGAGTCGCGGCGTCATGGGCCATGAGCGTTCGGCGAGCACAAATTGCAACATCGGCGCGAGCGTGGAGAGACTCATTCGCTGAGCCGCTCGACCAGCTCCGGGAGTTGATCCCACCGTTTCGAATGACGGATCACATGCAACGGAACATCCGCGGTGAGCGCGCTCAACTGGTTCAGGTGTTCCTGGGTGAGCGAACGCAATTGACACGGCGGGTACCGCGCGGCCACGAGCCGATGCAGCGCGTCCAGCCGAGACAGTCGCGGACCGACTTCGACGCCGGCCGTGTGGTCGGTCGCGTCGAGGACGTACACCGCCTCGAGTGGAACCGGGTGAGTGAAGAAGCGCGTCACGGACGCATTGGCCGAGGACGCCTCCCATAGCAATTTGTCGATGTACGGAACGCGGGCGAGCCCGGCCTCGGTTCCAAGCAGATGCATCGCGCTGGCCGACCTGAGTCGCACGTTCGCGCAACCGGGCTCGGCGACAATGCCGAGTGCGGTACGACGAATGACCGTGAGATCGTCGGACAGCAGCGCCGCGCCGCGAAGGACCAACGCGGCGGCGACTGTGGACTTGCCCGCGCCACTGTCGCCCAAGAGCGAGATCGCGCCGGTGCCGCGGGCGAGGGCGCAGCCGTGAAGGCATACGACACCGCGCATCGACAACGTGTAGCCGAGCCCAAATCCGACGAGCACCGTGGGGGCGAACGCCAGCGACGCTGGATCCGAGACGACACGAATCCGATCGCCCATTGCCGAAATGATGAATCTCAGATGATCCCCCCACGCGAGCAGGGTGGCCCCATCACGGTTCGCGCCCACACTCGGCAGTCTCGGCGGTGACGAGGGCGGCGCCATGCGCCAACCGGTTCCATCCCACGTGGACTCGTCCTCCCAACTCACAATGACGTCGGGTATCGTGTGAACGTCATCGGTCACCGGCGCTCCGGGGAGAACCAACGTGCTCTGGATCGAGAGGCCGAAGAGCTGATAACGGTGCGCGTTCACACCGGCGGCCCGAGTTGCGTGCGTTCATGCCACTCGACGAAGCGCGCCATCAGTCCGCCCACGACGATGGTCTGGAATGTCTGTGATCGCCATTGTTCTCGCGGGGCGCGCTCGACGACCGCCAACTCCTGGAGAAATTCCGAGCGGTCCACGTACTTCCAGCACGTCCCCTCGTTCGTCGCGTTTGCCCATCCCGTCAGCCGCTCGCGCGCCATCACAATTCTGGACATGATGGCCGGGTCGAAGGCACCGCCCTTGTCGGGGCGAAGGCGGATCGTCTCGGGCACGATCCCGCGCATGGCGCGGCGCATCAGGCTGCGCGGCCAGCCGTCCTTTTGAAGCTGTTCCGACGGCACGCCCAGCATGAGCTCGATCACGCGACGGTCCAGCAGCGGGAACCGAAGCGATTGCGAGAACTCCTGTTCGAATACTTGAACGACATTGGCAAGTGGCAGCTCGATGTGGCCGGGCTCGAGAACGAACTCCATCCCGGATCGTGGCGAACGCGTTGCCATTGAGACCTCGCGCGCCGGACCGCCCCGCAGGTCGTCCACTCGGCGAGCGAGGTCGGGGTGCACGCAAGCGCGATCCTCTCGGCGACGCGCTCGTCGTGCGCGAACGGCGGATGGCATCAGCGGTCCGACGACTTCGCGTTTAAGGTGTTGCGACCAAGTGCCGCCCTGCTCGCGGCGCAGCGCGCGGAGCTCCCGCAACGCGAGCGCCCAGCGGCCGGATCGCACCATATCTCGAATGACGTTCGGACCGCGCCAGGATGCGAACATGTCGCCGCCAAACCCGCTCAGCACGACGTCGACGCCGTGCGCTCGTCCCGCCTCGCCAAGGAGCTGTTCGATGTGCGTGACAGTGCTATACGGCGGCTGGGCCAGCGCCTCGAACCACCGCTCATGAGCGCCGAACAGATCATCGCCAAGGTCGGGCTCGACCCAGACAACGTCGATGTTGTCCTCCTGCGCGAGCACGGCCTCGACGAACGGCCGTTCGTCGCGCTCGGGTCCGTCGTATCCCGCGGGAAGCATCGAGCTCAATGCCAGCAATCGGCGGCCGTCGCGGCGAAGCGCACGCGCCGCGATGCAGGCGATCGCCGCTGAATCAAGTCCGCCGCTGAGCTGGACGGCCACGGTATTCGCGCCGTGTAGTTGCTGCTCCACTGCGCTCGTGATTCGCTGCTGCAATTCGGTCGCGTAGGCGTCGTCCGACGTCAGCACGATCGACGGTTGTTCCGCCGCCACCCAATATTGCTTGAGCACGAGCTGGTCGCCGTCAACGATCATCGTGTGACCGGACGGCAGGACGCTGATGTCGTCATAGAACGTGCGTCCCGGCGGGCCGGATCCATCGCGTCGCAGCGTGTCGGCGATCAGATCTTCGCGGAGACCTCGCGGCACAAACGGTAGCGCCAGCAGCGCCGGCAGCTCGGTGGCGAAAGCAAGGACCAGCGGCGATTGGTAGTAATAGAGCGGCCGCAGTCCAAGCGTATCGCGAGCAACGAAGAGTCGGCGGCGTGTGGCATCCCACGCGGCGATGGCGAACTCCCCAACGAGCGGCTCGGCGCATCGTTCGCCCCACCGCTCGTACGCGCGCGTCACGAGGGACTGATCGCCGTCGTCGCGTTCAGAGGCGTTGGCAACACCGAGCTGATCGCGAAGCGCCGCACGGTTGTCGATGCGCGCGTCGACGAGGACGATCGATTCCCGGCTGTCGTAGAACGGAATTGCGCCGTTGTGTGCCGGCGCCGGGTCCGCTGCGGAATCCTGGCGGACGAATGCCGCGGATCCGGCGTTGAGCGCCATCCACTTGCGGCCTGCAAGTGCACGGCGCGCGACGAGCGCGTCGATCCAGGCGTTGGGAATTGGTTGTGCGTCGCGGCGGAAGATCCCCGCGAACGGGGTCATCCGGCCGGTGCGTTTGTCTCGTCGCCGCGTTCCAGCGCCGACTCGACGCCAAGAATGAGTTGGGCGTCGCTCAACTGAGCGAGAAACCTCATCACGTCGCGCGAACAGCGGTCGCGATCCACGCGATAATGCGTGGCGATATGATCCACGACGCCGGAGACTGACGACGGCTCCTCGAGCAGTCGCCAGATCGCTCCGCCGATTACGTTTGTTTCGTAGTACCGGCCGCGCTCCACGCTGAGCAGCACGACCTGTCCGCCTAGTTCAGTCCAGAGAACGTTTTCATTTCTGGAAAGCACGGTCCGTGTCCGATTCGGTCTGCGTCAGAGCGCTGACGATGTATGTCAGGAATACCCGGCGTCTGCTCCTGGATTGGAGGCCCCCGTCTGCGTGAGCTCGCTGACGTCGCCGCGGTCCATCAATTCCGGCGATTCGTAGGCTTCGCGTCCATCGAGACTGTCCGGCGTCGATTCGATCGACGGCTCCGGAAGGTGCTGCTCGTCCATGTTCATATCTCCCGCGCTGGTTGCACACGGATCGTCGAGATGACGAAGCTGAAACAGCGCTCACTGAATGGAAGGTACCGTCAATTAGAATTTAGTCAATGTTCTCTAGAATTTCGTCAATGTTGTCCGGCCGAGCCTGCTCCGCCCGGCGCCGCTCGTGCGCCCTTCCATTCTCGATTCGTCGTTTGCCATTCGTTGATTGCATTAGCATTCTTGAATACCCCGCGACCCGAGCACGCCGGCGGACACGATGGGCGCTGGAGGTGCTGCCTCGGCGAGAGCACGCCGCTCGGGAACTCACGCGGCTCCGTTCGTACAACTGTGCCGTCGCGCAACGCGACACTCACATTTCACGCACAACGCACGGAGACGAACGTACGATGCGACAGTTGACGTACCTGATGGGCGCACTGGTTGGTGCGGCCATGTTCACGGCATGTGATGCAAATGGTCCGCTCGCGGTCCCGGCGAATGGTCGAAGCGCCGCTCCCGCCGCAAGCGTCGCCGCCACGGCCGATAGAAGTCCGAGCAAAGACAACGACGACAAACACGACAATGACGGTGGCCACGACAAGAACCGCGCACACATCGTGACCGGCACCGGCGACATCACGTCGGCGGTGGGCCAGTTCCGAGCGTTGCTTGGCGACTTGAGTCCGAATGTCGCGGGTGAGCAGACCGGCAACCGGCGCGAGATTAACTGGGACGGCGTTCCGGCGACGTTCACAAACAACGATCTCTTTCCCGGGAACTTTTTCAACGTCAACTCGCCCCGCGGTGTGCTGTTCACCACCGATGGACCGGCATTCCGCATCAGCGACACCGGATACGTCGACGTGAATGCGGCCTACGCCGGTGAGTTCAACACGTTCAGCCCACGGAAGCTGTTCGTGAGCCGTGGCAGCACGGTGGTCGACGTTCGGTTCGTCGTCGCCGGCTCAAACACCCCGGCGCTCGTCACGGGGTTCGGCTCGGTGTTCGCCGACGTCGGGCGTGAGGGGTCGACGACGATCGAGTACTACGACGCCGGCGGTCGGCGGCTGGCGACGGTTGCGTCGCCGCGGCGCAGTGATGACAAGGGCCTCACCTTCGCCGGCGCGGTGTTCAGTACGAATATCGTTGCGCGCGTTCGCATCACGTCGGGCGATACGCCGATCGGCGCCGACGCGATCGACAACGTGAAGGGTGGCAGGGAGAACGACTACGCGAAGGATCGCGGACGGCAGCACGACATCGTCGCGATGGACGACTTCATCTACGGCGAGCCGCGTCAGGCCAGCAAGTACTGACCGGTGGTTTGGTCATCGGTGCACGACGTCGAAGCGTCGTGCGCCGAAACCGCCCGGACGACGGTGTCACGAGAGCAGCTGAGCCGACAATGCAGGCGACTGACAAAATGAGTGTCGTATCATCAGAGCTGTTCGCATGCAGCGGCGAGCAGCGCTTTCGCCTTGTCGTAGTCCGCGGAGCTCACCCTCAGCTGAATCATGACGTTGTGTTTCGTCGCCGCGAGCGTGCCGACGATGAGTGCCGCTTTGTCCCACGGCCCGACGAGCGTGGTGTCACTTGTGAGGCCGTGCGTAAGGGGTGTGACGTCGACGGCCCCGCCCGTCATCTTTGAAATCTGGCCGAGCATCTGTTGCGCCTCCGGTGGGATCGTGTGTGCGCCACCGCCGCCCGGCGTGCCCAGCGCATCCGCCGCCGCGCCGATACTGCGCTTCATCATCGCGAACTTTTTGTTTCCATTGATCCACGTGATGTCGAGCGGGTATTCAAACGTGCGACCGGCAGCCGCAACACGGTACGTACACGTTCTTCCCAACGTGTCTTGCTGCGGCGCGGCGGAGAGCGGGCCGATTGCTTGCTCGACTTGCGCGCGCGGGATGAGATCGCAGGGATTGGCGAGAGGCGCGCGCGGTTTGGGCGCCAGCGTGGCCGCGTGCGCACCGTCGTACTCCAACGGCTTGGTCAGTCGCGGCATTGCTTCGCGCGCGAGAGCGTAAGCGCCTTCCTCTCCGGCGCTCGAAGCGCTGACGTCGATCATTACGCCGCTATCGCCCTTGATCGCCTGCAGCGATCCGATCGTCCCGAACCACTGCGCGTCATCCCATGGGCCCTGCTCTCGCTTTGGCGTGACGGCGGCAATCACACTCTGCTGATCAT
This sequence comes from bacterium, assembly GCA_040002475.1. Lineage (GTDB taxonomy): Bacteria > Gemmatimonadota > Gemmatimonadetes > Gemmatimonadales > Gemmatimonadaceae > JAQBQB01. Next base: position 14,526 of record JBDUEJ010000045.1, read on the forward strand.
CATGCCCCGTCGCCTTCATCACGCGACCCATGACGCGCGGCACACCTGCCGTCACCGCCGCTGCTATCGTCGCGTTCCCGGCAATCGCGTCAACCATGATCTCGCGCCCATCCCGACCGCGATACATGCAATGCTTGCCGTCTGCGGAGGGCGCGCCTTCCTCGTCGTCGAAGCGAAATGGAGGAGTCGCAAGCGGGCCGACGTACGGCTCGGCTTCGCTCGACGCGAGGTAGATGCATGGATCGTCGCCCCGGTCGGTCTTACCGAAGGACAAGGTGTTGCCGGTGGCGGCGGACGACAGCTGTTGGTCAGCGGACTGTTTGCACGCAGCAATCACGATGACCAGCGCGACGGAGAACTTCATAATACGGCTCGGCATGACGGCGCCTCCGATACGGTGAGGCGCCACGTTCGGAGCGTGCCGTCTCCGCCGCGTCGGCCCGGCCGTCTCCGGACTATCCTCGCGGGAGAGTCAGCGCGCGGTAGTCGGGGCGAGGCGCCAGGCGATGGAGAACAGGATCGATATGAATCCACATTGGCCATGCGCCGAGCTTCAAGCTCGCTCGCACGAGAGCGACGGCATCGGCGGGGCGGCCGAGCAGGGTTTCGATGCGGGCCCGATAGTAGGTCGGACCCCACGAGTCCGCGTCGGACGTCCGGTGCGCCAGCCAGTCGTCGAGACGTCGCGCCGTCAGCGAGTCTCCCCGCTCGGCCGCCAGCCCGGCCATGATTCCGCGAAAATCAACGTTCGATGAATCCTCGACCACAAGACCGCGCATGATCGCCTGTGCGCTGTCGAAGGCTCCGGACTCTTCCAGAAAGAGCGCCTTGAAGAACCGAATCTCGGGTGTGCTTCGATCATGCGAGGGCCGACCATCACACCACGTCGCGCCGTGCGCCGCCGCGATACGAGCGGCGCCCGCGCTTCCATGCACGTCGAGCTCGCGCATCGACCAGAGGATGACCCACGCCGCGGACGATCTGTATTCTTCGCGCCCGTCCATGTTCGGCGCCATGCCGGTCGACAGATCGGGCTCAGGCGGGCGCGTGAGCGACGAATCCATCACGCGCAGTGCGTCGCCGCCGCGCTCGAGACCCGCGAGCGCCTGCGCGCGATACATGATTCCGCTCAGGTCATCGGGTTGATCGAGACGACGGGCTGCCGCAAGCTCATCGCTGTATCGGCCAAGCATGTGGTACGCATTGATCAGGTTGCCCCAATAGTCTCCATGGTTGGCATCCGGCATCCAATCGAGATCGACGGTCGGATCGATCCGCTCGAGCAGCACGGCCGCGTCCGCGGGATGATTCGCCCACATCGCCGCACTGGCGGCCGATATCTGATATGGTGAGGTCTCGGAAACGAGCCGCGCGCGCTGTGACGCGAGACGGTACATCTCGTCGTTGTGTCCGTGGCAACGAGTGATGGCGACGCGAAGTGTGAGATAGTCGACCTTGTCGAGCGAGCGTCTTCGTGCCGACATCGCTTGGTCAAGCGAGTCGACGATGCGGCACTTCCCATCGTTCGCGGCGGCGGTGGCGAGCGCGACGACTGCGGCGTCGAAGCCGGAATCTCTGCTTGCGGCGAGAGCAAACGACGATTCCGCGCGTGCGAGCTGGCCGGACCAGAATTCGTCGTGCCCTTCCATGTATGGGACGTATGCCTCGTACGACGGCGGTGCCCGTCCGGCGTGCCACGCGACGGCGAGGCGCGGATCGATCACCGACGCCAGCGACATCATCACGCGGACACGCGTCGCTTCGACGCCTGCGGTCGGCTTCGACAGGCTCGTCGACAACGGCCCGACGCTACGGAGCACATGGCCCGTTGCGTCAAGCACACTCGCGGTGAAGAGAAGCGAATCGCCCGAGCGGTAGTAGCTCCCGTCCACGATGAGGTTCGCGCCATTTCGACGCGCCAGGAGCACGGCGTCGACGGGGTTGCCCGCCGAATCTCGTCCTCGCGCATACAGTGCGCGTGGATCGACGACGTCGACGACGTGCTCGGCGAGAAGGCTGCGCGTGACCCAGTCGATCATCATGTCCGCGATCGGATCGAGGCTCGTGTCGCCGGTGCGATTGGCGAACACGGTCACGATCACACGTCGACCGGGCGACGGTTGCGGGCCCGGGCGCGAGAGGAAGTAGAGTCCACCGACGAGCAGGAGCAACGCGGCGACCGCGATGGACATGAAGGCGTAGCGCGGTCGTCGAGAATAAGGGTTTGGAGCAGGCGACGACGACGGTGCGACAACTGGCGCGGGCACATTCGAAGGTGGCGCGATCGGCAGCGCTGTCGCGACGGTGGCGAGCGGGATCGACTCCGCGCCGAGTCGCAGGCGATCGACCAGCGCGACGGTTTCGGCGTCGGGAGTCGCCTCGAACTCGTCGGCGAGCTTGCGGGAGTAGCTGTCGAAGAGGGCGAACGCTCCGCCGCGGTCGCCGCTCGCGTGGAGCGCGACGACTGCGCGCCGCACCCACGCTTCGTCAAAGGGCGCGAGCTGCGTCGCGCGCGTCGCGCCCTGTATGGCGGCGGCGAGACGTCCTTCTGATTCGTGCTGGCGGTAGAGCTGCTCGAGGGCGCGGAGCACTCGCTCGAGCGCCTGGGCACGCTCCTGCTGCAACCACGTCTCGAACTCTTCGCCGACGCCGCTGACGTGCACTCCTTCGAGCAGCTCGCCGCGGTAGAGCGCGACCGCTTCGTCGTAGCGCGCATCAGTCAATGCATCGCCGAGCGCGGTGACGTCGCACCAGAGCTTCGCGCGGTCGACCATCAGCTCGTTGTCTCCGCGCGAAACGAACACGTCGTCGCCGAGCGCGAGCCGCAGCTGGTACAGCGCGTTCCGGAGCGCGCGGCGAGCGGCGAAGGTGTCGAGCTCCGGCCAGAACACGGCAAGAAGAGTGTCGCGCCGATGGTAGCGATCGGCACGACACGCCATGTACGCGAGCAACGCAAAACGTTTGGGCTGAGCGAACAGTGCGGTCGCGTCGCCCTGGTCAGTTCGCTCGAGCTCCCCGGAGCCAAGAAGGCGCAGTCGCAGCATGGGCTTCCCGAAAGTACGGGGGAAGCCGATGCGCAGCAACGGCGATCACATCACGCGTAGTCGTGCCGGAACGCAAGTCAGACGCATGCGTCATTCATGGGGGAGGTATTGAATCGTGAGATTGCTGCCGGCTATGGACACGGCGCCTTGCGCACTGCCCTTCTTGAAGCCCATTACGCCGCGATAGCTCGGCTTTGACACATCGCCCTCGAGCGCGCCCAGCAGGGTGTAGCCGGCCTTGGGGAGAGCCTCGTGATAGAACGTGTAGACGGCATGTCCATCCACACCCTTCCAGTCACAGATGACCTCGCCGCCAGACACCAGCGGCTTGCAGGGACTCAAGCCGGGTACGAGAGGGAAGTCCGCTGGAAGTCCCGGTCCGGCAGGCGCGGCGACAGTCTGGGCGGAAATCGCGTCAGACGTGGCGTTCGCATCGCTCTTCGTCGATGCGGCAGCGTTCAAGTCCTTGCTGCACATAGGCACGGCGGCCGTTGTCATCATCACGGCACCGAGTGCACCGATGAGGCGAAGTGTGAAGATCGTCATGAGTCTGATCCTTGGTTGGAGTCGAATGAGGTGTGTCACGGAGCCGCGGGCGCGCGGATGTCGGCACCGTACGTGAAGAACATCGAGGTCTTGAGTTTGCCTTCCGCTGCTTCGCTATCCATGCGGAGGGGAAGACCGCTCCTGTCAGAGATCCAGATTCTCACGTGCTGCGTTTTCTGGTTCTTGGATGCCATGTGTGCCTCGTAGACGGTGGCGGGATCCGCATGCACGAACTCGCTCCCGACCCTCCGGCACCCGCTGAAAGTCCAGCCACCTTCCGCGTCGGCCTTCAACCGTTCCACCGGCGTTTGCGGGGCTTTCGTCCAACGCGCCTGAGATCCGATATACAGCGTGTCACCGAGAGCAATTCTTTCGTATGGATAGGATTTTCCATCGCCAGTCATGGAGCCTGTTGCCCGAAACCGGCTGGAACGATCGAACGCGTTCAAGGTGGCTTGCACGGGCTGACACGAGGCATCCGCACCTGAGTATTGCCCAAGCGCGGTTGTCGTCGTTCCGAGCAGGAGCAGAGCGGACGCTCCGAGCACGGTAGGGATGTTGCGCACGACACACTCCTCATGAGAAATGAGTTGAAGGAGTGTCGAAGATCGGGCGACGCCGTCTCCGGAGTGTCGTCCTGAGCGTCTTCGGGCCAAACTGGTAGAAGCCTGGCGGATCCGAACATCTGCTGCAGCAGAACGGCCCACCGTCGACTGGCCTCGGAGGGTGCCAGCCGCGGCGCGGGCGCGCTCGTGACCGGCGCACATTCACGGCTGGCTCTGCTCGGCGGCATGCCCGCGGCGGCGGTTAGCATACCATCCCAACGGTCGCTCCCGGCAAGAGCGGATTACCGTTGTCGGCCTTTGAGAGGTACGACTCATCCAGCCGGATCGGCGGCTCGACTCTGGATGCGTGCAGAGTCGGCGTATTTCCAGGTCGGCGTTTCTACAAAATGGGGCCGTCCAATCACACGGACGGCCCCGATCGATATTCTGATATCGTTGCACAGCAACAACCGCGAATTACGAAACGGTGCAACAAATTACGATAGACTCTGCAATCCAATTACGGCGAGTCTGCAAACCCCAACACACAACCATGACGACGGGGCCAGCGACCTAGCCGGCCGCGTTCACCATGTCGAAAATTGGCAAGTACATCGCGATGACCATGCCGCCGACCACCACGCCGAGGAACACGATCATCACCGGCTCCATCAAGGCGAGCAGCCCTGACACCGCCGCGTCGACTTCTTCATCATAAAAATCCGCGATCTTCGTCAACATTTCATCCAGACCACCGGTCTGCTCACCAACCGCGATCATCGAGATCACCATTGGCGGGAACACCGCCGACTTCTTGAGCGGCGCCGCGATCGTTTCACCACCGGCGATCGAGCTGCGCGATTCCATGATCGCGTCCTGAATGACGCGGTTGCCCGACGTCTTCGCCGTGATCTCCAACCCATCGAGAATCGACACGCCCGACGAGATCAGCGTGCCAAGCGTACGCGTGAAGCGCGAGACGGCCGACTTACGAAGCACGTCGCCCAACACCGGTGTCTTGAGCAACAGGCGATCGATCGCCAGCTTGCCGTTCGGCGTCGCGTAGAATTTGCGCAAGGCAAACGCGCCGGCCACCGCGGCGATGATCACGACCCACCAATAGGTCTTGAGCGCCGCCGACATGCCGATCACGATACGCGTGGGCAGCGGCAGCGGAATGTTCGCGCTGGCAAACATCGACTGGAACGTCGGGATGACGAAGACCAACAGCACGGTGATGGCGATCGCCGCGACGCTCATGATGACGCCAGGGTAGATCATCGCGCCCTTCACCTTGCGCACCAACGCGTCGTTCTTTTCCATGAAGACGGCGAGGCGCATCAGGATCGTATCGAGAATACCGCCCGCTTCACCCGCCGCGACCATGTTCACGTACAACTCGGTGAACGCCCGCGGATGTTTGCGCAGCGCGTCGGCCACCGTATTGCCCGACTCCACGTCGAACACCACCTGTCGCGTCACGTCCTTGAGCGCCGGATTCTCACTCTGAGTCGCGAGAATGTCGAGCGCCTGAACCAGCGGCAGGCCCGAGTTGATCATCGTGGAGAACTGTCGCGTGAAGATCACGATGTCGCGCATCTTGATGCGGCCGGCCCGTTTCTTCTTGTTCGCGGTGCCTTCGTCGATCTTGATGACGTTCAAGCGCTGTTGCTTCAGCTGCTTGATGACTTCATCGCGGTTCGGCGCGTCGAGCGTGGCCGATTTCAGGTCGCCGTTGACGGCGCGAGCGGTATACGTGAAGGTTGGCATAAGACCCTGTGTAATTCCGTGTCGCAGGCGATCCGACTTCGTACCACGGACGCTGCGGATGCGGCGAGTCGCCGGCGACCCACGCGATAATAGACGACCGGAGACCGCGAAAGATTACCGAGCCGTTTCTTCCCGGTGCGAACGACCGCGAACGACGGCGAACGGCCGCGCGGCCGACGGGCGACGCCCGCCGCCAACGCCCTGCAAACGCCTCTCAAAGCCGTTCAGACGCCGGTGTGTAAAATTCTTTGGCTGCGAACGCGACAATCGCCGCCAGTTCCCCGCTAGCGCTTTCCGGAGCCCGGCGGCGTGCCCGCCTTCCCGGCCGCGTCGCCATCCGCCGAAATTCCTACCATTCGCATCAACTCGTTCTGATCGTGGCTCGCCCGGAGGACTTCCTCGAGCGACACGGCCTTGCTCATGTACAGGTTGTACAGCGCGTCGTTCATCGTCTGCATACCATACTTTTTGCCCGACTGCATCATCGAGTAGATCTGGTGAATCTTGTCGTCGCGGATCAGGGCGCGGATTGCCGGCGTCACGACGAGAATCTCCGCCGCCATCGCGCGACCCTTGCCGCCGATTCTCGGCAGCAGTGTCTGCGTGACGATGCCCTCGAGACAGAACGCCAACTGGGCGCGCACCTGCGACTGCTGGTGACTCGGGAAGACGTCGATGATGCGGTTGATCGCTTCGGCCGCGCTGTTCGTGTGCAGCGTCGCAAAGACCAAATGGCCCGTCTCGGCGATGGTCAGGCCGGCTTGAATCGTTTCCAGATCTCTCATTTCACCGACCAGGACGACATCGGGGTCCTGGCGAAGCGCGTACTTGAGCGCGGCGGAGAAACTCTTCGTATCCGAGCCGACTTCGCGCTGATTGACGATGCACTTCTGGTGCTTGTGAATGAACTCGATCGGATCCTCGATCGTGATCATGTGGCCTTTCAATTCCTTGTTGATCTTGTCCAGCATCGCGGCGAGGGTCGTCGACTTGCCGGAGCCCGTGGGCCCCGTGACGAGAACCAGTCCGCGCGGCTTGTCCGACAGATCCGCGATCACCTTGGGCAGCTTGAGATCGTCGAACGTCTTGATGTTGAACGGAATCTGCCGGATGACCATCGAGACGCAGCCGCGCTGCTTGAAGCAGTTGCCGCGAAAGCGCGCGAGATTCTGGATGCCGAACGAGAAATCGAGCTCGTCCTCCGTCTCGAATCGCTTTTTCTGATTCTCCGTGAGCACCGAATAGGCGAGTTGCAGCGTGTCCTTTGGCTGCATCACGAAATCGACGTTCGATCGCGCCATGTCGCCATCGATGCGCAGCATGGGCCGCTCGCCGGCGCTGATATGCAGGTCGGAGGCACCGCGCTCGACGACCTCCTCGAGCAAGACGCGAAGGTTCAGTGCTTGGGAGCCAGGAGGTATCGGAGAGGTCATTCGCTCGTAAGAATCGGACAGCGGCGATAACTAGCTCGTCGCGCGGACGCTGCCTCAAGGACGACCTAGGCCCGAATCGGTCATCCGTCCCCTCCCGGGCGTCGCCGTGGCGCCTCTACGCCCCGTCGCCGACGGCGACCAGCATGAACCCCACGCCGCGCCGGGTCTGAATCTCCACGCCCGCCTTCGCCTGCTCGAGCTTCCTTCGAAGACGATTCACGTGGACGTCGATCACGTTCGAGCCCGGATCGAAGTGCATGTCCCACACGCGCTCCAGAAGCTCGGCACGCGGAACCACCTCGCCCGCGTGCAACATGAACTGCTCGAGCAAACTGAGCTCGCGCGGCGACACGCTGATCGCCTGACCCGCGATGAGGACCTGCCGGGTCAACCGGTTCATGACGATCGCGCCCGCCACGAGCTGCTCCCGCAACTGCGGCTTGTCGGCGCGCCGGACGAGGGCGCGCACTCGCGCCACGAGCTCACGCGGACGCACCGGTTTGACGACGTATTCGTCGGCGCCCGCATCCAGCGCGCGCACGATCGTCGACTCATCGTCCTGCCCTGTGAGAATCAGAATAGGCGTCGATCGGCCTTCGCGGCGCAACTCCTGAACGATCGTCAGTCCGTGACGATCGGACAGACCGAGGTCGAGGAGGATCCCGTCGTACTCGTTGACGAACGCCAGCAGCCGGCCTTCTTCGCCGGTCATGACGAAGTCGACGGCGTATCCGGCCGCCACGAGCGTTGACCGGATAAGCTTCCCGACTGCCTCGTCGTCCTCGACGACCAAAATTCTCATATTGATGCTTTCATATTGCGCCGTTTCGCCTCGCGGCGCATGATAATCGTCGACGGCCGGCGACTGCAGCCGTGCAGCTCGTCGCAGCGCCGGCTCGGTGCCTCCGACGACACCGAGCCCAAAGCATTGATGGTACGCTCACCACTTCCCGGTCCCATGCCAAGGGGCTCTTTGGATTCGGCACCAAGCAGTTCGACCGCCGACCTCGAGGCCCTGCGCCTCAACGAAGCGCGGCTGGCCGCCATCGTGCGGTCGGCCATGGACGCGATCATCTCGATCGACGCCCACCAGCGCGTCGTGCTGTTCAACGCGGCAGCCGAAAAACTATTCGGCGTGACCGAGAGCGAAGCACTCGGCAGCCCGCTGTCCCGTTTCATTCTCGACCGAGCTCGACCGGCTCTGCCCACCCCCGCCCCGACCGCCGAACTCTCCGACACCGTGGCACTTCCGATCGGGACATTCGGCGCGCTCACTGCGCTCCGCATGGATGGCAGTGAGTTTCCGATCGAGACCGCGATCTCGGAGATCCTCGTCCACGGCGAACGACTCCTCACAGTCATTCTCCGCGACGTGACCGAACGCCTCGGTCTCGAGAATCAACTGCGCCAGGCGCAAAAAATGGAGGCCGTTGGACAGCTCGCCGGCGGCGTTGCGCATGATTTCAACAATTTACTCATGGTAATGCTCGGCAATATCGACCTCGCTGAGATGGAGGGAACGACCGAGGCGGACAAGCCCAAGTACCTGGCTGAGGCGCGCGACGCAGCGAATCGGGGCGTCGCGCTCACGCGTCAACTCCTGACCTTCAGCCGGCGGACCACGCCGCGCCGGTCCGCCGTGGATCTGAACACAATCGTTGCGCGAAGTGAGAAGCTGATGCGGCGCGCGCTCGGCGAAGACAGTACGCTGCTGCTCCAACTCGCGCCCGACCCCTGCGTCGTCATTTCCGACGTGGGCGAGATCGAACAGATCCTGCTCAACCTCGTCGTAAACGCGCGGGACGCCATGCCTCACGGCGGCAGCGTGACGATCACAACGAGTCACATTGAGATCACCGCCGCCGAGCGCGCGCGCTGGCCGTCGCTCGCACCGGGAAGGCACGTGCGGCTCGCCGTTCGCGACACGGGCGCGGGCATGTCCGACGAAACGCGCCGCCGTCTCTTCGAGCCGTTTTTTACCACGAAGCCGCCCGGCCACGGTACCGGCCTCGGCTTGGCGACAATTTACGGAATCGTTGCGGAGGCGAGCGGCGCGATCGACGTCACGACCAACGAGCTCTATGGAACGGAGTTCACGATTCTGCTTCCCGCCTCGCTCCAGAGTGTTCGCGCCTCGGGCACGGACGAGAGCGTGGGATCGCGGCCAGGTGGAACCATCCTGCTCGTCGAGGACGAGCCGAGCGTGCGGGCCACGCTCCGTGCGGCGCTCACGCGACGGGGCTACGTCGTCTTGGAGGCACAGCACGGCCGGGACGCGCTCCTGGTGTGGGAAGGATACGGTCGTGAGATCGATCTCGTGCTGACCGACCTTCGCATGCCCGAGATGGGCGGCCGCGCCCTCGCCGCGGCGCTCAGAAAACAGCGCCCGGATTTGCCGCTGCTCTTCATGTCCGGATACGACGATGACGCGCTGCCCGAGCTCGAAGCCGCGGGCGCTGGTGAGGACGTCCTGCAGAAACCATTCGCCACTCAGGATCTGTTCGCCAGAATCGCGTGGCGGCTCGGCCGCAGATGACAAAACTGTAATGGTCCGTTCAGGCTTGTGTCATGCTGGCGGCGGTATCTTCGGTCACGCCATGACCAAGATCCTTCTCGTCGAGCAAGACACAGTGCTGCGCGGACTGATGCGCAGTTGCCTGGAGCGGGCGGGCCACGACGTCGTCGCGGTTCCGAAGGCGCGCGACGCTCTCCGTTGTCGCGCCGCCGGCGTCGTCGCCGATCTGATCATTACCGACGTTGATTGTCGGGGCAACTCGACGATCGACTACACCGACGCGCTCGTCGGCCACGCGGGTGACGTTCCCGTTCTCGGGATAGTTCAAACGCGCTATGTGAACGGGTTTCCGGTCCCCTCGCACCGCGCCCGCACACTCGGCGTCACCGACACGCTGGTCCAGCCCTTCAGCAACCAGGCCTTTCTTGGCGCCGTCGATCGGCTCCTGGTGGCTCGGACCGCCTGACCGCTACGTATCGGGCTTTTCGAGCGAGAGCAGCAGCGTAAACGTCGACCCGGCACCGGCAACACTTTCCACCGTGACATCGCCGCCCATCGCCCGGGCCAGCTTGCGGCTGATCGCCAATCCCAGACCAACGCCTTCGCGTTTACCCCGTTTGGCGTCCACTTGGACGAACGGATCAAAGATCCGCGCCAAACTCGCCTCGGCAATGCCGATGCCCGAATCCTCGACGTCGACGAAGCCCATGCCGCCGCGCACGCCGCAGCGCATGGTCACGCGTCCGCCGTCCGGCGTGAACTTGACCGCGTTGCCGAGCAGATTGATGAGCACTTGATCGACACGCTCCGCGTCGGCGCGGACGATTAGATCTTTGCGGCACGGCACGAACACATACTCGATGTTTCGCTTGGCGGCCTGCGGCTCGATGACGTCGCGAAGCGGACCGACAGCCTGGTTGAGGCCGAGCGGTACGATGCTGAGCGGAATCTCCCCCGTCTCCAAACGCGCAAAGCTGAGCACGTCGTTCACGAGATTGAGCAGGTGCCGCTGATTGCGATTGATGCGCTCGAGATCCGAAAGCTGCGCAGGATTGACCGGCCCGCGAATCCCGAGCGCGAGAAGCTCGGCGTATCCGCCGATCGCGTTGAGCGGCGTGCGCAGGTCGTGGCTCATCATCGCGAGGAATTCGGACTTTGCCTTGTTCGCCTCTTCGGCGCGACCGCGCGCGACCTCGCTTTCGAGCCGCGCGACCTCGCTCTCGAGCCGCGCGGCCCGCTCTCGGTCGTAGAGCACCGCGCGCTCCGCCTCGGCCTCACGCAGCGCGACATTGGCACGCACGACATCCTCGAAGCTGGAGATGAGGACGTCGAGAATCTGCTCGCGGGTCGAGTCGACCTTGAACGTCGCGCCGAGGAACGTAATACCGATCGGAACCTGTGGTACTTCGGTTGCACGCGGTTTGCGGCTCACCAGCGTACGGGCAATTCGCCGCAGCAGAATGTCTGGTGCGTAGGGCTTCGTGACGTAGTTGTCCGCGCCGCACTCCAGCCCGCGCATGATGTCGAGCGGCGCGGCAAGGCTGGTCAGCAGGATGAACGGGACGGCCGACAGGGACGAATCGAACCGCAACGCGCGACACAAATCGAAGCCGCTCATCCCCGGCATGATGACATCGCTGATCACGAGGTCGGCGGCGGAGTCGCGCAGTGCGCGAATGGCGTCGGTGCCTGAGCGTGCGACCGCGACCTCGTATCCCGCGTCGTCGAGGAGCGAACGAAGGGCTTCGGCCTGCGTGGGGCTGTCTTCCACGACGAGGACGCGCTTGCGTGGCGTAGTCGATGTCGTCATTGGCGGTACGGCTCCACCAACTCGTTCAATCGCCGGCCGATCGTCTCGAGCGACAGGACTTCATCGGCGAGACGATGTTCGATCGCCTTTCCGTTCATGCCAAAGACGATCGATGAGGCTTCGTCCTGAGCGATCACATGACAGCCGCGCGCCTTGGCGGTCCGAAGTCCGTCCAGCCCGTCCTGGCCCATTCCCGTGAGAATGAGCGCGGCAAGCCCGGGCCCATACGCGCGCCCGCATGAGTCGAAGAGAAAGTCCACCGATGGACGAAATCCGCCGATCGCCGCGGTATTCGACAGTGCAATTCGTCCGTCGCTCGCGACACCGAAATGTGAATCATCTGCGCCAAGATACACGGTGCCCGGTGCCAACTTGTCGCCGTTCGTCGCCACGAGAACGCGCAAGGCGACGTTGGCGCTGAGCCATTGCGCCAGGCCGTCGATGAATCCGTGCGCCATGTGCTGCACGACGACGATCGGCACGGGAAACGCCGATGGCAGATCAATGAGTATTCTGTGAAGGGCCGCCGGACCGCCGGTCGACGTGCCGATGGCGACCAGTGCCACCCGGTGGGCGCCGCCTCCAGTCGCGTCGCGTCGCGCGTGCAGCCGGCCTGCCGAACGTGTCGTATCCCACCGCCGCACGACCTTCACGGCCGCCATGGCTTTGCCCATCGACAGGAGTTGACGCCGGTCCTCGTCGTAATCTGGTGAGCCTGGACCGCGCGGCTTCGCCATGAGAATCAGCGCGCCGGCCTGCATGGCGCTCAACCCCAGCGCAACGTCGCTCGGCGCCGCCGATCCCGACACCATGACGATGGGCGTCGGCGCGTCGCGCATGATCTGCTTGGTCGCGTCCAGTCCGTCGACGATCGGCATGTAGACGTCCATGATGATCAGATCGGGCAGCAACGCAATCGCCTGCTCGATCGCATCGGCGCCATTCTCGACCGCGCCGGCCACCTCGAAGTCGGGAGATGTCTGAAACAGGTCGACGAGCAGCGCGCGCGCCGTCGGCGAGTCTTCGGCAATGAGAACGCGGATGGGCGTTGACGCGGAGCGCCGCATGTCAGCCAAGGAGATCCCGGACTGTCGTGAGCAACGCGTCCTGCTCGAAGCTGGACTTTCCGAGATAGGCGTCGGCGCCGATCTCCAGCCCGCGCGCACGATGCTCCGGCATCTCCAGCGCGGTCACGAGGATCACCGGAACCGTGCGGAATCGTGTCGACGCCCGTATCACTTCACACAGCTGCAACCCGTCCATCTTCGGCATCTCGACGTCGCTCACCACGAGATCGGCACCGCGCTCTTGCAGTAGCCGCCAGGCGTCGACGCCATCGACGGCCGTCATGACGTCGTATCCGGCCGCCTCGAGAACACTGGCCTCGAGCGTTCGCGTCGTGATTGAGTCGTCGACGACCATCACGCGCCGTCGTGTCTTCCGCTCGCGTGCGCCGCGGCTCATCTCCACCTGGCCCGGCAGACCGAGCGCCGTGGCAATGACGGCCGGAGCGTTCAACACGAGAGCAACCGCCCCGCCCGCGAGCATCGCCGCACCGCTCACGTGAGGCACGGCGATGGACCCGTGCGCACGGATCGGACGCACGACCACTTCGAGCTCGTCGAGCAGTTCGTCCACCCGAACGGCAACCTGGCGATCGCCGATCCGAAGGAGCATGAGCGGCCACGTCGCCGCGCTGTCGGGTGGCTGATCGACCAGTGGCGGGCCGAGTACCGCCGCGAGCGATGCGACGGGCACGGGCGCCCCGTTCCTCGCAAGCGTGGTTCTCCCCTCGACGAATCGAAGCGTCTCCGGCGCAACGCGGAGCAGACGATGGATGAACGCCGTTGGCATCGCCACCCGAGTGGATCCGACTCTCGCGAGGACCGCGCGCACCGTCGCCAATGTGAGGGGCGCGTCGAGTGTGAACGTTGTCCCGCGGCCGCGCACCCATTCGACGTCGACGCTTCCTCGAATACGTTCGGCGACGGCGCGAACGGCGTCGAGGCCGACGCCGCGTCCTGAAATCGTCGTCGCGGTTGCGCGCGTCGACACGCCGCCCAGGAAGAGACGGCGCGCCATGGCGCGATCGTCGGCCGGTGCGTCTTCGTTCCGGGCCGCCAACTCGCGACGCATTGCCGCGACGTCCAGCCCCGCTCCGTCATCGTTGACTGAAACAACCATTCGGTCGCCAACCAACGCCGCGGCGACGCGAATCGTTCCGGCCTCCGGTTTTCCGTTGGCGACACGCTCGCGCGGCGACTCAATACCGTGATCCACCGCGTTGCGCACCAGATGGATGAGCGCATCGTGCAAATGGGCGAGCACCGTACGATCGGCCTGCACCGACTCGCCCGCTACCTCGAGACTGACCTGCTTGCCCGTGGCAGCGGCAACGTCGCGCACAACGCGGGGAAGATCGGCGACGGCATCGGCGAAGGGACGCATCCGCAGTTCGCGAACGCCGCGCGACACCTCGCCCGCCAGGAGATTCAGCTCGCGGCCACTCTGCATGGTCTCGCCGAGCAAGCGGCTGGAGTTTTTTCGCAACTCTTCGAGCGCGTCGTCGATGGCTTGCATATCCCGCGTCGCGTCGTTGCCCTGAATCAACGACTCCGTCGCGATCGTGCGGCGCAGCCGACGCCACGCCGTCTGCGCATGCGTCGACACATCGTACAATCGCTCCACCTCCGCCGGCTGGGCGTCCGTGCGTCCGGCAAGTATGAGCAGTCGATTGGCCACTCCGAGCAGTGCATCGACGCGGCCCTGCCCGACACGAATGACGTTGTCGAGCAGGGGTTCGGCCGGCGCGCTCGGCGGCTCGGGGGTCGTGACGGCCGCCACCTCGGAAGGACGACCCGCTGGCGGACGCGGTGTGACCGCTTCGGCGGGAACGGTGCGTACGATTCGGGCCGGATCGACGTCGGCATCGGACACCGTGGCACCGGTGCGAAGCATTTTCTCGGCGGCGCTGAGGCGATCGACGCCGGCGAAGAGCGTGTCCAGCTCATCGCGCAGCAGCGCGCGACTTTCGTCGCGCGCCGACGCGAGCATTGCTTCGAGTCGATGACACAGCCGTTCCACGGGCAACACGTCCGCGGCACGCGCGGCGCCTTTCAGAGTGTGCATGACGCGGAAGAGAGAGCGCAATTGCTCTGCGTCCTCGGGCGCGCGTTCCAGCGCGAGAAGATGCTCATTCGCGGCGCGCGCGTTTTCGTCGAGCTCCTCGACGAACATCGCGTGCAACCGGGCCATGAGATCCGCTTGCGGCATCTCAGACGCTCGATCGGCTCGAGTTGGCGCGCCTTACCGTGGTGCCTCCCACGAGGCCGAGCAATCGCTCTCCGAGCCGCGTGAGGTCCTGCGCGGCCTGCTCCGACTGTCGGGACGCCGTGAGATTCTGTTGCGTCGCTTGGTGAATGTTGCTCACCGCGTGGCGAACCTGTTCCATTCCCAGCGCCTGTTGCCCGGCGGACGCCACGATCTGCGCCGAGCTTTGCGCCGCCTCCTGGACGGCATCGGCGAGCGCGCGAATGGTTTCACCCGCTTCTCCAATCTGGCGCGTCGCCGCGGTCGCGTGCTTCGTCCCCTGCTCTGTGGTCATCACCGCGGTGCTCGTCGCGCGCTGAATTTCACCGAGAATCTGACGCACTTGTACTGTGGATCGCTTTGACTGCTCGGCCAGACTCTTGATTTCGCCCGCAACCACCGCGAATCCGCGACCGGCCTCGCCGGCGCGCGCCGCTTCCACCGCCGCGTTGAGGGCAAGGAGATTCGTCTGTTCAGCGATGTCGTTCACGGCCGACGTGATCTCGCCGATCGCCTGCGCCTGGTCGGCAAGCGAGAGAATACTGCGCCCGATCGATTCGACCTGTTCACGCACCTGCTGCATGCCGGCCGCCGACTTTTCAACGGCCACGCGCCCTGCCTTCCCCATGTCCGATGCCCGTTGCGCCGTTTCCGATACGGCGCGAGCCCGGTCCGCGGCCTGCTCCGCCGTCTGCGTCACTTCGTCGACGGTCGCCACCATCTCCGAGACCGCGGCGAGCGTCTCGTTCGCACCCGCCGCTTGCTCCGTTGTGGCCGCAAGAATCTGGGCTGAACCCGACGCGATGACCGCACTGGTTTCCTGGAGCGGTCGAGAGATGGCGTTGTTCAGCCGGTATGCGGCAATCACGCCGAGCACCAACGCGAGCAACGCGCCCGTGGTCAGTGCGATGCGCGCGCTGACCGCGCGCGACCCACCTGTCGCCGCGGTACGGTCGGCCGCTACGCTCGCGCGCTGCACCCCGAGACGAAACAGGGAATCGAGCTCGGTGCGGATCGGCTGCGAAATCTGCGCGCGAATGCGCAGTGCTTCAGGCATGTTTCCCGCGCGCCTCGCCACGATCGATGAATCAGTCGACGCCCGCCAGCGGTTTTGCAGCGCCAGCGCCGCCTGCCACGACTGTTTGTCGACCTCCGTCAGCGCGGAATCGCGCAACTGCGCGATCAATGATGACGCGAGCGCGTTGAGACTGTCGCGTGCGCGCAGTTGTGGCTCAGACCCCTCGAGGAGATAGCGGAGAAATGCGGAATTCGTCGCGCGAAGCTCGGACTCGGCGCGCAACGCGGGCACGAGCGCCACGCGACGCTGAAAGAGCGCGTCCTCGAAGTGCGCGGTTACCGACCGAAGCGACCACACGCCGAGCGCGGCGACGACCATCAAGAGCGTGAGAACGATCGAGAATCCAACGACGATTCTGCGGCCAACAGTGTAGTTCATTGGGAGGCGGAAGAAGAGGATGAAGCGACAAGCGGCGGCGCAACCGAGGCGCTTTGATGCGCGATGAGTATCTTCGCATCCAGCAGGTGCACCCCGCCGGATGTCACGCCGGCCACCAGGCCGGGTATTCCCAGCTGTCGATTCGCCGAGACCGGATGAACGTCGTGCGGATCGAATGACGCGAGCCCGTCGATGGTGTCGGCGAGAATGCCAAATTCCGGCGCCGACTCGCCAATCACGATCACACGACCAAGATCGTCCAGCGCGCTCGGCAGCCCGCCGACGGCGCGGCGTACGTCGAGGACCGTGAGAATATCGCCGCGCCAGCGCGTCACCCCGAGCACGGGCGCCGTGGCACCGGGCAGACGCACGAGATCGACGAGTTGCACCGCGGCGAAGACGAAGCGCGAGCCGACCGCATAGCGCTCGCGGCCAACCGTGAAGCCAAGCATCTGAGCGGTCGTTTTCGCTGAAGCCTCGGAATCGACGCGGCGCGCCAACCGATGGGCGCGCGCTTCGAGGATCTCACGCGAGGTCATCGCGTTCCGTTCACCGGGCGCGCTCACGTCGCGTCCACTCGCCGCGCGAGTGCGGCCTGCACTCGCGTCATCTCGAGCAAACGCCCGGCAGGCTCGCCGTCCGTTCCCGGCACCAATGCCTCGGCCGTCATGGCCGAGAGCAGTCGCTCGGACGCAGCGAACGAGCGGAGCGCGCCGTCCGAGTCGCCGCTCCCGGCAAGTGCACTACCCAACGCGAGGTGCGCCACGATCATCGATCGATCCAGATACAGTGCGCGCTTCGCCGCGCGGGCGCTTTCCTCGAGATGGCCAGCCTGCGCAACCAGAACCGCATGGAGGTAGTGAAGTTCCGCATGCTCGCGGAAGCGATCGAGCGCGGCCGCGCAAGCTCGCCCTGCATCTTCCAGTCGACCGAGGTTGGCCAGCGACCGAATGCCAAGAACTACGTCGGTGGGTGTGGCTGTTCCCGCCAGCGCAGACGCAGCGATCAACTCAATAGTCTGTTCGTAGTCCCGATTCGTGTACGCGTTCGTCGGAGTAGCGTCCGCTACACTTCGACCGATGTCGGACTTCGAGACTGGGTGCTGGATCGGGCTCGCCGTGGATGTCGGAGCGACTTTCACCTCCTGCGGCGCTGGCGCTGCTGGAACCAAGGGCTGAGGGGCCGCGGTCGCCGATGGCAGATGCTGAAGAATCGCAGCCACCGACCCGACTGAGGGTTTCCCAGGGTGTCTCAGGTGCCGATACGCCAAACCGGCGTCGGTCCGCACGACTTCGCACTGCACGAATTCGTGCAATGGTGGATCCGTGGCACCGAGCAACAACCAACCGTCGGCGGCCAGCGACGCAAGCAACAACCCCGCGACGTGTGCGATGGTCTCGCGGTCGAAGTAGATCAGCACGTTGCGGCAGAGGATCAAGTCCATCCCCCATACGCCGGTGCTCATTGCCGGATAGTGATCGGACGCCAGATTGAGGTAGCGAAACTCGACATCGCGCCGTACGTCCCCGCCGAGCAGGTAGTCGTCGCCACTCCGCGTGAAATATCGGGCGATGGTTTGTTGGGGCACGCCGCGGAAGGACCACGCGCGATACTCGCCGCGCCGTGCGGCGCCGAGTCGCGCGCGCGACACGTCGGTGCCGACGACCGTGCACGGCACGTTTTCCTCTCGTAGCGTCAGCGCGATCGAATAGGGTTCTTCCCCGGTCGAACACGCGGCGCTCCACGCACGAAATTTCTGCTCGCGCGCGGCGCGCGCGCGAAACTCGGGAACGATCGTGCGGCGCAGCAATGAGAAATGCGACTGCTCGCGAAAGAAATACGTCTCGCCGATCGTCACCTCGGCCATGAGATCGTCGAATACCGCGCCGTCCTCGTGCACCAGCGGCAGAAACGCTTCCGGCGACTGCAAGCCGACGTTGCGCATGACGCGATTTGCCGCGCCTTCGATTGCGATTCGCCGCAGCGGTTGGAACACGAGGCCAGACCGGCGGCGCAGTATCACCTGCAACGCGTTGTAGTCCAGATCGGACCACCGGTCGGGCGTTGGCCGCGTTACGGATTCACGCATGCGGTGCCGGCGCCGGCGTGGCCTGGGCGGCGAGCGCAGACTCCAACACGTCGGCCTCCGCACTCGAGAGGAAGCGCGCGACGTCGTGAATGAACACCATACCGTCGGGCAGCGTTACCGCGCCGGCGAGGTATTGAGCCGTTGGAACTTGTGCCTGAATTCCTGACGCCGATTCCTCCTCGACATCAACGAGATCCTGGACGCGATCAACGTGGAGCGCCGCCGTTCGCGACGGCGTCCGCGCCAGAATGAAATGATCGGCCGGATCGACGGCGCGCGTCGTCCCGGTGAACCGTGCGCGCAGATCGAAGACGGGTACGATGGTGCCGCGCACGTCGATCACGCCGGCAATGACCGATGTCGAACCAGGGAGCGGCGTGACCGCCACGGCGCGCACAATCTCGACGACCACGTCGGAAGCGATCCCGTAGCGATGGTCATCGACGGTAAAACAGAGGAGCCGCATATGTCTGGGAGTGGTGCCCACGTCGGGGCTGCTCACTTCCTTAATGCGGGAATCGTGCCCTACACCCGCTCAGCGACTACGCGCTGGTCTCGCGGATCATCTGCTCAGTGGTGGTCAAACCCTTCATGACCTTGAGCCACGCGTCCATGCGGAGCGTGAGCATCCCCTCGTCGACCGCGCCGTCTCGAATGTCCGCGGCCCCGACGTTCTGCATGACGAGCTTCCGCATGTGCGGCGACATGACGAGCACCTCGTAGACCCCTTGCCGCCCCTTGAGGCCGCTGCCGTTGCACTGCTCGCACCCTCGGCCCTTGAAAAAGCCGAGTTCTTTGATTTTGGTGTCGAGGCTGAGCGTCTCGAGATACGGAAGCGCTTCTTTGGTCGCCTTGGCCTTGGCGTTCCGCAACGCCTCCTCCGTGAACCGCAGCTCGCGCATTGTCGTCTCACGGGTGACCTTCGCGGCGTCGAGCTCTTCCTTGGACGGCTCGTACGCCGTCCGACAGTTGTTGCAGATCCGCCGAACGAGCCGCTGCGCGAGGATCAGATTGAGCGCCGACGCCACGTTGAAGGGCTCCAGCCCCATGTCCAGGAGACGCGTGATCGTCTCCGGCGCCGAGTTCGTGTGCAGCGTCGAAAGCACCATGTGGCCCGTGAGCGCCGCCTTGATGGCAATGCCGCCGGTTTCCAGATCTCGAATTTCACCGACCATGATGATGTTCGGATCCTGGCGCAAGAATGCCTTGAGCGCCGCGGCGAACGTCATGCCGATGTCGGTGCGCACGAGCACCTGGTTGATCCCGAACAGATTGTACTCCACGGGATCTTCCGCCGTCATGATGTTGACGTCGATCGTGTTGACTTTCGACAACGCTGAATAAAGCGTCGTTGTCTTGCCCGAGCCCGTGGGCCCGGTCACGAGCACCATGCCGTACGGATTCGACACGGCCTCCATCAAATCCTTCTCGGCGCGCGGCTCGATGCCGAACGCCGAGAGATCGAACGTCAGGTTTCCCTTGTCGAGAATTCGCAGCACGATCTTTTCGCCGAACAACGTCGGAAGCGTCGACACACGGAAGTCGATCACCTTGTTGCCCATCTTCAGCTTGATGCGCCCGTCCTGCGGCACGCGGCGCTCGGCGATGTTCAGCTGCGACATGATCTTGAAACGCGAGACGAGCGCCGCCTTGAGCTTCATGGGCGGCTTCATCACTTCTTGCAGCGCGCCGTCGATCCGGTAGCGGACGCGGATCTCGTGCTCGAAGCATTCGAAGTGGATGTCCGACGCCCCGCGCTTCACCGCATCGGTGAGGATGGCGTTGATCAGCTTGACCACCGGCGCGTCTTCCATCTGCGCCGCGAGCGCCGCCTGTGAGACCTCCTCTTCAGTCTCCTCGACGACCTCGACCTCGGACTCCGTTCCGAGCTCGTTGATCGTATCCATGAGCGACGCCATCTGCTGCTCGTCGCTCGCGCCGTACATCTTCTCGATCAGATTGCGGAGCGTGTATTCGCCCGCGATCACCGGGAAGATGTCATACCGCGTGATGAACTTGAGGTCCTCGAGGACGCCAAGGTTCGACGGATCGGCCATCGCCACGGTGAGCGTGCGGCCTTCGCGCCGGAGCGGGATGACCATGTTCTTCTGGGCCAGGTCGGCCGGGATCATCCTGGCGATCTTCGGATCGACTTCAAATCGCGACAGGTCGACGGCCGGCATTTTGTGCTGCTTCGCCAGCGTCTTGGTGAGCTCGATTTCCTGAATGAAGCCGAGCTTGACCAGGTTGTAGCCGACCCGGGTGCCGTTCTGCTTTTGTTCCTGGAGCGCCTTGCTGAGCTGCTCTTGGGTGATCACGCCCTCGCGAAGGAGCAGGTCACCAATCCGTTCGGACGAGGAAGCGTTTGGAGCAGCCATGGATCGGAGCGCGGGGGAAGGGCGCGGCCGGAGCCGCAAAGGCAGAACCTGAGTTTACGCGGAAACGGTGTCAAGCTAATCCAGACGAGCGAGACCCTCCCAAAGTCCCTGGAGGTACATCGCGCCGAGCGCACGGTCGTGGAGACCGTACCCCGGCCGGCCCTGTTCGCCCCAAATCATTCGACCGTGGTCCGGACGCATCGGGCCGGCATATCCGACCTCTCTCAGTGCACGCATGACGCCAAACATGTCGACGTCGCCGAAGGCCGACGGGTGGGGCGTCTCGTGAAAGGTCCGATCGCCCGTTCGCCGAACGTTCCGGCAGTGCATGAAATGAATTCGACCTCGAGCGCCGAGGTCGCGGACCATCGCCGGAAGATCGTTCTGGGGGTCGGCACCGAGCGAGCCCGTGCAGAAGGCGACACCGTTGGCCGGATGATCGACCAGCCTGGTCAGACGGTCGAGCGCGGCCGCATTAGTGACGATCCGCGGCAATCCGAAAATCGGCCAGGGCGGGTCGTCCGGATGGATCGCCAATTTGACTCCGACGCTTGCCGCGACGGGCACCACCCGTTCGAGAAAGTAGGCGAGGTGCTCCCATAGCTGTTCGTCGCCCACGCCTCGATATGCCGCGAGCAACGCTTGGAGCGAGGCGGCGTCGTACGCGGTTGCCCAACCCGGCAGGTCGCCGGTCCCGTGCGAAAGATCGATGCGCGACAGTTCGCGGTCGTCGAACGCGAGCGACGTCGAGCCGTCCGGCGCGGGAAGGGCGAGATCGGTTCGCGTCCAGTCGAAGATCGGCATGAAGTTGTAGCAGAGCACGGGAATCCCGAGCTCGCCCATGCGCCGGACGCTTTCGCAGTAGTGATCGACGAGCCGGTCGCGGGACGGTCTGCCGAGTTTGATGTCCTCGTGCACCGGAATGCTTTCGATGACGGCCAGCTCGAGGCCGGCGTCGGCAATGCGGCTCGCAAATCGCTCGAGCTCGTCGCGGGGCCAGCTCTCGCCGACAGGAACGTCATAGAGGGCGCTCACAATCCCGCGCACGCCAGGGATCTGGCGAATAAATGGAAGCGGAATCGGATCGGTCGGCCCGAACCAGCGGAAAGTCATCTGCATGAGCGTCGCTAAAGGTCGAACAGTCTGATGCCGCGCGCTACCCGCTCGACGCCTGCGCGCGGGGCCGACCTATCACCATCTATATGAAGGATCCAGGATGGAGGGTGCAGATAAACGAGGGTGCTGGATGACGACGGATGACGGGCGCCGCGACAGGGGCGACGCGACTTTTTGTGGCCGCCAAAACGAATTCCTCTGGCGCGAACGGGGCGGACGCCACAGGTTAGGTGGGCAATAGTTCGCGCGACGAACAAATCTTTTGGAAACGAGCTGGATGATGTGACGCCCGACCGCACCAGCGGCGTTGATGGTGACTCAGTGCGCACGCCGACCGAGGTGCTGGTCCCCAAACCCCACACCAACACCAAGCTGTTCACCCCGTTGCGAGCGCTGCTCGCGATTCCAAGACCGAGTTTGTTCGTTGTACGAACAATGTAGGTCGTCGACCAATCTACCACGGAGATCGTCGAATGATCTGGAAGCGAGCCCGTATGTGTCTCGCCCTCGTCCCGTTACTCGTCGTCGCTGCGGCCTCCGCCGACGCACAGACCGGGACCGGGCGAATCAACGGCACCGTCATCGACCGCACGGCCGGTGCGCCCGTTTCCAACGTATCGGTGAGCATTGTCGGCACGGAGTTGGGCGGGCGCACCGGCGCAGACGGCAAATTCTCCATCGCCGGCGTCCCGACCGGCGCACAGCGCGTTCGCGCATCGCGAATCGGCTACACACCCATCGACCAGTTGATCACCGTTTCCGCCGGCCAGAATGCCGTGGTCAGCATGTCGATGTCCGCCGCCACCGTCACGCTCGATCAGATGGTCGTCGTGGGATACGGAACGCAACGGCGCTCCGATCTGACCGGCTCCGTCGCGTCGGTCACGCCCAATGTTGATCAAACACCCGTGCTGTCGCTCGAGCAGACGCTCCAGGGCGCGGCACCCGGCGTGATGGTGACGCAGGCGTCGTCGGCGCCAGGCGGCGCGCTCTCGATCCGCATTCGCGGCGGCGCGTCAGTCACCGGAAACAACGAACCGCTCTACGTCATCGACGGCTTCCCCATCGAGAATGACCCCGACGCGCAGAATCCGAGCGACGGTGGCCGCGACGCAACGACGACAGTGCCGTCCAATCCGCTGGCAACGCTCAACCCGAGCGACATCGAGTCGATCGAAATTCTGAAAGACGCATCGGCGACGTCGATCTATGGAGCGCGCGGTGCCAACGGCGTCATCATCATCACGACGAAGCACGGCATGACCGCGAAGCCGCGTTTCACCCTCGACACGTACAGCGGCACGCAGTCGGTGGCGCACCGATACAGCCTGCTCAACTCGCAGCAGTTCGCCGAGTTTGCCAACGCCTGGTCGGTGAACAACGCCACCGGCGTGATCTTCACCGACCCTGCTTCCCTGCCCAACACCGATTGGCAGTCGCTCATTTTCCGCGACGCGCCGCTCAGCAACGTTCAGATCGGCGTCACCGGCGGCGGCAACGGCACCAACGCGACGCGGTACGCATTATCCGGCGGCGTGTTTCAGCAACAGGGCGTCGTCATCAACTCGGGCTTCAAGCGCATTTCACTCCGCGGCAACATCGATCAAAGCATCGGAGACAAGCTGCGTCTCGCGAGCACCGTGACGCTGTCCCGTGTGAACAGCAATTCGGTGCCGACGGACGGATCGCTCAACGGCGGCGCGGGTGCCGTCGGTGCGGCGATCGATTACTACCCGGTGCTGCCGGTACGCCAACCGAACGGCACCTACACGTTGATGAGTCCCAACAGTCCTTCCTCGTTGCTCGGCGCCACGAACATCGCCAACCCCGTGTCGATGGCGAACGACGTCACCGACAAGCTCGGCGACACTCGCGCGTTGGCCAACGCCTCCGGTGAATACACACTCGCCGACGGACTGCGGCTCAAGGTCAGCCTCGGCACCGATCTCTCCAGCCGAAATCGCGACACCTACTATCCGCGAACCACGTTGATGGGATCGCAGGTGAACGGACAAGCCGTTCGCGGAACGACATCGTCGACCAACTTCCTGAATGAGAATACGCTGGCGTACAATCACGCGTTCGGCGCCAACCATCTCGTCGACGCCGTGGCCGGATATACGCGGCAGCAGAGCGATCTCAACGCCAGCTCGATCAAGAACTCGAACTTCGTGAGCGACATCGATGTGTTCGAGTCGATCGGCAGCGGCACGCAAAACGGCGGACCCACGGTCGCGTCGGGCCACACGCGGTGGACGCTGGCTTCATACCTTGGACGTCTGAACTACACATTGGCGAATCGCTATCTGTTCACCGTCACCGGCCGCGAGGACGGCTCGTCGCGGTTCGGCGCCGATCATCAATGGGGCTTCTTTCCGTCCGCGGCGTTCGGTTGGCGCGTGTCGGACGAGCCGTTCATGGCGAATCTTTCAAAGGTGGAGCTGCTCAAGTTCCGCGCGTCGTACGGACTCGCCGGCAATCCATCGATCCGACCGTATCAATCGGTCGCGCATCTGTTGTCGCAACAGTACACGTTCGGCGGCACGGTCGTCCCGGGATACTATCCCGCGTCCGTCGGCAATCCGAACCTCGGATGGGAAACAACGAGACAACTCGACATTGGCGCCGATCTCGGTCTCTACAGCGGGCGAGTGAGCCTCACCGCCGATCTGTATCGCAAGACGACCGACGACCTGCTCCTCGCCGTGAACCTGCCCTTTGAAAGCGGGTTCGCCTCGGCGCTTCAGAACGCCGGCTCGGTTCGCAACAACGGGTATGAGCTCGGCCTCACGCTCACCATCCTCGACGGCAAAGCAAAGAACTCGCTCGGCTGGACGTCGACGATCAACTATTCGCACAACAAGAATCAGGTGCTCAACCTCGGCGGTGTGAATCAGATCTTCGCGTCGAGCGTGAACAGTGATCTCAAGCTGCTGGGCACGTTGATTCAAGTGGGTCAACCACTGGGGGTCTTCTACGGCTATCAGGCGGCGGGACTCCTTCGCGATTCGGCGGCGGCGGCGGACTACACCACGAAGGTGAAGCCGATCTCCGGCACCTCGTGGAAGCCCGGCGACGTGAAGCTGCTCGATCTCGCCGGTGTGGATTCGCTCGGACATCCCACCGGCCCGGACGGCAAGATCGACGCGAACGACCGCACCATCATCGGCGACCCAAACCCGAAGTTCAACGCCGGCTTCATGAACACGTTCTCATTCCGCTCGTTCCGGCTCAGCGCGATGATGGACGCCGTCTCCGGCAACAAGATCCTCAACCTGAACAACGTTCGTCTCGAGGCGGGAAGCCCCGCCACGAACGTCGTCGCCGATCGGTATCTCGATTCGTGGACGCCGACCAACCCCAACGCGAAATACCCGCGCATCAACTTCACGCCGGGCACGATCGGATCAGACATCACGAGCGACCTCCTCGAAGACGGTTCCTTCCTGCGCCTCCGCAGTCTGACGTTCGATGTCGGACTTCCCGATCGGCTCGTGTCGCGCTACGGCCTCACGGCAAC
Organism: bacterium; assembly: GCA_040002475.1. Taxonomy (GTDB): domain Bacteria; phylum Gemmatimonadota; class Gemmatimonadetes; order Gemmatimonadales; family Gemmatimonadaceae; genus JAQBQB01. The sequence continues at coordinate 40,057 of JBDUEJ010000045.1, forward strand.
GCGCGTGTACGTCACCGGCGCGAACCTCGTGACGTGGACGCACTACTCCGGCTTCAACCCCGACGTGAGCAGCCTCGGCATCGGCAACGTGAACCGCGGCATCGATGTGGGCGCATATCCGCTGGCCAGGAGCTTCACGTTCGGCATCAACGTCACGTACTGAATCCACCGAGGAACGCGATCAATGAACCAGCGAATGAAGATCGTCGCGGCGCTCGGTGCTCTGACCGTGGCGCTCGCCTGTAACGACAAACAGTTTCTGACCGAACAACCGTTCGACTTCATCGGGCCGAGCAACTTCTACCATAATGCCGGTGACGCGCTCGCGGCGGTGAACGGCATCTATGCCGATTTCATCAACAGCACGGGCGACAACTACTACGGCCGCAACTTCGTAATGCTCGCCGAGCACACGACGGAGATGTGGACATCGCGCCTGTCGGCGACGAACGAGCGCAGTCAGCCGGACGTATACGCGCTGCCCGTGAGTCATGCCTACGTCCAGTCCGTGTGGGCGTCGGCATACGACGCCATCAACCGCGCGAACTCGGTGCTCGATCACGTTCCCGGCATCGACATGGACACGACGTTGCGCAGCCGTATTGTCGCGGAAGCGAAATTCCTGCGCGCGCTGCACTACTTCAACCTCGTGCGCATGTGGGGCGGTGTTCCGCTCAAGCTTCACGAAACACTCGGTCTGGACAGTCTCTCGATTCCGCGGAACACCGCGCAGGAAGTGTATGCGCAGATCGAGCAGGACCTCAAGGACGCGATCGCCGTCCTTCCCCAAGCCAAGACGTACACCGGCGGCGACATCGGTCGCGCGGCGCGCGGCGCCGCGAAGACGCTTCTCGCCAAGGTCTATCTGCAGCGCGCCGGGACAGGCGTTGGCACGGCGGCCGATTGGGCGAGCGCACTCGCGACGTCCAAACAAGTGCAAACAGATGCCGAGTACTCGCTCGTCTCCGACTACAAAACCCTGTTCGACTTCATTGGCGGCACGGTCAACGAGCGTAACTCCGAAGTCATCTTCGACGTCCAGAACATTCGCGCGCCTGGGCTTGGCGGACGAATCGGCTCGCACGTCGCACCGAACGCCACAGCACCATTCCTTGGTGCATCGACCAACGGATCGTTCGAGGCCGAGAGCATTTGGTTCGCGTCGTTTCGTACCGACGACAAGCGCCGCGACGGCACGTTCGTGCTCTCATGGAATCGCAATGGCACCGTCGTGAGCTGGGCGCAGAACAGCACCGCGTCGTCACCGTACGCGAGCGAGACCCCGTTCCCGCGCAAGTTCCTCGACCCGCTCATGACCGGCACGGGCGCGGAGGAACCAAACTACATCGTTCTCCGCTACGCCGAAGTGCTGCTCATGATCGCCGAGTCGGCGAACGAGGTGAGTAGCGGGCCAACAGCGGAGGCGTACGCCGCCGTGAACGCCGTTCGCACGCGAGCGGGCATTCCGAGTCTGACGCCCGGGTTGAACCACGACCTGTTCCGCGACTCGGTGTTCAACGAACGCCGATGGGAGTTGTCGCTCGAGGGCCCCAACGGCTACTTCGACAGCCAGCGCAACTGGAACTGGTCGAAGGCGCGCATTGAGCAAAGCATGAAGTTCGCTCGATCGAGCAGCAGCAAATTTCCCAAGGCGAACAACACGCCGATCGCGGACAAGTACAAGCTGTTCCCCATCCCGCAGCGAGCGCTCGATCTGAATCCGAAGTTGACGCAGAATCCCGGATGGTAGTCGAGTATTGAACGGTCGGTCGTCAGGGCGATCCGCTGACGACCGCCCACGTTGGACACTGTGGCGGCGGAGCAGGTTGACCGCGCGGAACCGCCTCGGCGCGCGGCAGCGTGTCGGCAACCGCCATGAGCTCAACATCGAAAATGAGCTCCGCCTTCGCCGGAATCGTGGGCGGACGTCCCACCTCGCCGTAACCGAGCTGGTAAGGAATGAACAACCGCCGGCGCCCGCCAACGCGCATGCCTTCAAAGCCCAGATCCCACCCGGCAATCACACGACGCGAGCCCTGCGGAAAGCTGATCGGGGTACGCGGCTTCCCATTGGGCATCGTGTCGCGCGACGAATCGAACTTGGTGCCGTTCGTCAGCCATCCGGTGTAGTGCGCGTAGAAGCAACTGCGCGGCGTCGCGAAGGCGCCGCCGCCCGGGGCGACATCGATGTGGCGAAGCACGAACGACACCTGCGGCTTTCCCGAGACGGGCGGAATCGCCGCCGTTGTCGGAGCTCGATACCTCGAGCATCCCAACGTCGTGACGACCAGAACGGCGACTGTGAGTGGTCTCATGAATTACGGCGTCTTCGTCGCCACGGGCGTGAAGCGAAAATCATATTCGAGCTTGATCGTGTCCGCGACGCTCAGCACCACGGGAACTCTGGGCTGGTCGAGGCCAACGTCCTTGAACGTGAACGCCGTCGTCGCCGTCCCTACGACATCCCCTCCGTCCGAATGCGCCGTGACCTTCCACGTGGTCGGATGCGAAACGCCATGCACCGTTAGATCGCCCACCAGCTCGAAGGTCATTGGAGTCGCCGAGGAAGGCCGGCCCACGAGGCCGACGAACGTTCTTGGCGTGAGCTCCACCGTCGGGAATTTGTCCGTTTCCAGCGTCCGTTGCTGCAAGAACCCATCGCGTCGAGTTTTGTCGCTCTTGAGACCTTTCAATCCGACGACAATTCGCGAGCTGTCGCCGAGCACGACGCCCTTTGCGTCGATGACAATCACGCCCGTCACATCATGCGTCACGCCGACCGCGTCGTTCGGTAGATCGAACCCTGCCAATTGCTCGCGCACGCGGTAGCGTGCTTCATTCCCAGTGGGTGCAACGATGAAATGGGACCGCGCCGGCACAGTCACCGACTTCGTCGCCTGCGCGTGCACAGGCGAATTCGCAATCGCCGCGCCGAAGGCGAACGCGACATATAGACCCGTCTTCATGCTCCACTCCATTTTTGGTAGACATCGGCGTCCGCCGCGACCTGGGTAATATCACGTGCGTCGCCAATCATGGGAAAGGATGCCGCGCGGAGATCACCCAACGCGGAGCGCGGCAAAGCTCGGCGCCGCCACCAGCGCAACCGCACCCAACAGGCGATACTCGGCTGGGTTGGCGTCGGGATACACGGGCGTCGCGCGCGCGGCGTCGGTGAGTGTCTCCGACGAAAGGACCGCGCGAATGGACGGCTCCAGCAGACCCCACGCCGCCGTGACCTCGCCGCCGATGTAGATCCGCTTTGGCAATGCTCGTCGAATGATTTCTTCGACTTGCGGCATCCGGTCCCGGCGCGACCCGACGGAAGCATCCACTCGCGTTCCCGAAACCGCTTCGACGTATCGAGCAGACGTCGCCGAATTGCAGGCGAACGCTTCCCAACATCCTCGTTTGCCGCATGCGCATAGCGGCCCGTTGGGATCGAGCGAGACGTGGCCAAGCTCGCCCGCCGTATGATGTTCACCGCGCAACACCTCACCGTTCATCACGATCGCGACGCCGACGCCGTCGGACACGCTCACGTACGCGAAGTTGTTCACGGCACGCGAGTCACCGGTCATCGTCCAGAGGCGCGCCAACGCGCACGCAATCGGCGCGCTCTCTACCCACACCGGCACCTGCAGCCGGTCCATGACCGCGGTGCGCAGCGGCACATCTCGCCATCCCAATCTCGGCGCGTAGATGATCTGACCGGCGCGCCGATCGACCATGCCGGGAACAACGATCCCAATCCCGTGACATACCATCGCCTCGCCGTCGAGCAACGGCCGCGCCGCGAGGATGGCGGCGACATTCGTCGCAATTTGCTGCGCGAGATCGTCGGGATCGGCGGGCGTATCGAAGCCGGCGCGCTCCAGC